>NZ_JBNHFQ010000006.1:0-310788 GCF_059090425.1 Arthrobacter sp. B055-34 | reverse complement strand
CGCCCTAGTCGCCGAAGAAGGACTCTGGATCCGCTCCGGATGGGCAGGCAGGCCATGAAACACGCCCGGGTCATACACACTTTTTTGCCTATAAGCCCGCATCCTAACCTCCCGAGGGCGTGAGGTTCCGTTAAAGCACGAATGCCCGCACCAGAACGGTACGGGCATTCGCGGAAAGCTGTGGGCGAAGAATTACTTCTTGCCGAAGCCCTTGAAGCGTGCGTTGAAGCGCTCCACACGGCCGGCGCTGTCCATGATGCGCTGCTTGCCGGTGTAGAACGGGTGCGACTCGGAGGAGATTTCAACCTCGATCAGCGGGTAGGTGTTGCCGTCTTCCCACTCAACAGTCTTGTTGGAACCAACAGTGGACTTGGTCAGGAAGGAAACGCCGGACGCCAGATCGCGGAAAACAACCGGGGCGTACTTCGGGTGAATATCAGACTTCATTGTGTAACCTTTGATCGCGCCCCTGGATTTTGCCAGCGGCTTTAAGGATTGGAAAGAGAGCAGTCCACACAGGACCAGCAATAAACACTACCGTATCCAAGCCCCCACGTCGAAACCGGAAGGCAACCCGGCTTGGCAGCGGGCCCGTCACGGCGCGCACCCATGCTCCGGACATTTCAGTCCGGGCGACAGGCCCAGAAAGCCACCGCGCTGGCGGCTGCCACGTTGAGGGAATCCACGCCCGCGCGCATGGGGATCATGACTTTCAGGTCGACGCCGGCCAGGGTCTCCGGCAGCATACCTGCTCCCTCGGTGCCCAAGACCAGGGCGAGCTTGTCGAAATCGCGTGACTCGAGTTCATCGAGGGTGATGGCGTCCTCGGTAAGTTCCAGCGCCGCCGTCGTAAATCCTTCTTGGCTCAACAGGGCGAGTTCACCCGGCCAGTCGTCCAGCCGTGCCCACGGGATCTGGAAGACCGTCCCCATACTCACCCGGATGCTTCGGCGGTAGAGCGGGTCCGCGCAGCGGGGGCTGATCAGCACCGCGTCCATGCCCATGGCGGCAGCGGAACGGAAAATGGCGCCGACATTGGTGTGGTCCACGATGTCTTCCAGCACGGCCACCCGGCGGGCGCCGGAGAGAACCGCGGCGACCGGCAGCGGGGCAGGGCGGTTCATCGCGGCCATGGCACCGCGGTGCAGGTGGAAGCCGGTGATTGCTTCGAGGACCTCGGGTGCGCCGACGAACACCGGGACATCCGGGAACTGCGTGATCACATCCTCCAGGTCCGCCAGCCATTTCTCGGCCAGGAAGAAGGACCGCGGGGTGTGGCCGGCGGCGACGGCCCGGCGCAGCACCTTGGAACTCTCCGCAATGTACATGCCTTCGGCCGGTTCGCGGCGCCGGCGCAGCGCCGTGTCGGTCAGCTGGGTGTAGTCGGCCACGCGGGGATCCTGGGCCGAGGACAGATACTGCAGGTTCATGCGATGAGGTTCGAAATCATCACGTAGAGCGCCACGAGGCCGAGGACAACGATGATGCCGCGCAGGACAATAGGCTTGAGCCGCCGGCCCACGGCGGAGCCTGCCAGGGCGCCGATGAGGGAACTGACCGCGATGATGAGCACCACCCACCAGTCGATCCGGTCGAACGCGAAAATCATGTAGGAGATGGCGGCAATGATGTTGACGCCCAGCACCAGCACGTTCTTTATGGCGTTGGCCTGCTGGATGGTGCCGTGCAGGAACACACCAAGGATCCCGACCAGCAGGACGCCCTGGGCGGCGACAAAGTAGCCGCCGTAGACCCCGGCGAAGTAGACCAGGAACAGCAGCACCCAGGGGTGGCTCTTCTCCCGGGCCTGGGCGGCCTCGCGTTCACGCACCCACTTCTGCAGCCGGGGCTGGAAGACCACGAACAGCAGGGCGATCACGATCAGGAATGGGGCGGCGTATTCAAAAACTGCTTCGGGCAGGTTCAACAGCAGGGCCGCTCCGGAGATGCCACCGAGCAACGAGGCAGGCAACAGGACCTTGAGGGTGCTGCGGAGCCCGGAAAGTTCACGACGGTAGCCGTAGACTCCCCCGACGTTCCCGGCGATCAGCCCCATGGCGTTGGAGATGGTCGCCGTCACCGGGGCGAAGCCAAGCGCCACCAAGACGGGGAAGGTGACCAGTGTTCCGGAACCGACAATGCTGTTGATCGTTCCGGCCCATAGCCCGGCCAGGGCAATGATTCCAGCCTGCAGTAAATCCATCGAGGGGCAGGGCTTAGCTGCGCCGTGCAACGGCGGTGTAGCGGCCGCCGTCTTCCCTGAGCTCAAGCGGCATATCGAAGGCCGAGCTGAGATTCTCTTCGGTCAGGACTTCGGTTATGGGGCCCTGCGCCACCACGCCGCCTTCACGCAGGAGCATGGCATGGGTGAACCCCGGCGGCACTTCTTCGAGGTGGTGGGTGACCAGGACCAGGGCCGGAGCGTCCTCGTCGGCGGCCAGTTCGCTCAGGCGCTGCACCAGGTCCTCGCGGCCGGCCAGATCCAGTCCGGCGCCCGGCTCATCCAGCAGCAGCAGTTCCGGATCCGCCATCAGCGCACGGGCGATCTGCACGCGCTTGCGTTCGCCTTCGCTCAGGGTGGCGAACGGGCGGTTCAGGAAGGTGGACATGCCCCACTGGTTCAACAGTCGGAAAGCGCGGCGTTCGTCCATCTTTTCGTACTGCTCGCGCCAGCGCCCGGTGACACCGTAGGAGGCCGTCACCACGACATTGAGGACCGTTTCATGCTCGGGTATCTGACTGGCCAGCGCCGCGGACGCCAGACCGATCCGGGGCCGCAGCTCAAAAACATCGACCGCGCCCATAGTCTCTTCCAGGATCCCGGCTTCGCCCTTGGTGGGATGGAGCCGGGCACCGGCTATCTGCAGCAGCGTCGTCTTGCCGGCACCGTTCGGACCGAGAATAACCCAGCGCTCACCATCCTTGACCTGCCAGTCGACGCTGTCAAGCAGGGTCTTGCGCCCGCGGACAACACTGACTCCGGCAAATTCAAGAACATCGCTCATAGCAGTAGACATTAGGCTAAAAGCCGTAGCATTCGCCAAACGCTACGCCGGTTACCGATAATGGTATCCGGCACATTTCCCCGTTGTTTTCGCCGTCCGGCCCCACTGTGAAGAATAAGGATCAACCGCGCATGCTCTCGCTTTTCCGCGTTGTCTCATACGGCGTCGAGCTCCCCGACGACTACCTTGCCGCCGTCCAGCAGGCCGTATCGGAAGCCGGCGGGGACATAGTGGAACTGGAAAACTTCAAGAACGACCGCTTCCAGGCCACCGTACTGACCGTGGGGTACGACGGCGATTCCGCCGGCGGCCTCTCGGCGTTTCGGGCGGCGGTCAAACCGCTGATCACCGATACGTTGGGAACGGCGGTGATGCCCGCTGAACTGGCGGGACGACACCGCAAGCTGCTGATCATGGACGTGGACTCCACGCTGATCAAGCAGGAAGTGATCGAACTGCTGGCCGAGCATGCCGGCAAGGCTGCAGAGGTCGCTGCCGTGACCGAGGCGGCAATGCGCGGCGAACTGGACTTTGCCGAGAGCCTCCATGCGCGGGTGGAGACGCTGCGGGACCTGCCCTTGGACGTAACCGACCGGGTCCGGGAGACGGTTGAGCTCTCTGACGGTGCGGCCGATCTTGTGGAGGCATTCCTGGATGCGGGCCATGTGGTCGCGGTGGTATCCGGCGGCTTCAGCCAAATCCTCGATCCGCTGGCCTCGGAGCTTAAACTCACCTACTGGCGGGCCAACCTGCTGGGCTCCGCGGAGGGTGCGCTGACCGGGCTGGTTGATGGCGCCGTCGTCGACCGGGCGGCCAAAGAAGCCTCGCTGCGCGAGTGGGCCCAGGTCGAGGACATCGACCTGGCGCACACCATCGCGATCGGTGACGGTGCCAACGACCTCGACATGCTGGCCGCTGCCGGCCTTGGCGTGGCCTTTAACGCGAAACCGGCCGTGCGTGAGGCCGCCGACGCCGCGATCGACATCCCTTATCTGGACGTCGTCAGGCTCTTCGCCGGTGTCTGACCCGCTTCGGTAGCCTTTGAGCTTCCCCGGCGGCGCTTTCTGCCCTACAGGTTAACCACCGGCGGCTGCCGCGGAAGTACTCCGCTGCAGCCGCCGGCTCGGGTCCCGGTTGAGGGGCTCAGGCCTGGGCGTTCTGGAACCAGTCGGCTCCGCCGACCAGCTCGGTGTGTCCCGAAGGAACGTCCGCCGTCGCCATCTTGGCAATCTCCACGGCAAACTCCTCGACCGAATACAGCTTTCCTGCCGCCTCACGGCGGGCCTCGATGGCCCCGGGTGCCGCGCGGTCCAGCAGGGTGGCGGTCACGGTGCCTTCGATCATGTCGCCGGAGACCACCACCAGCGAGATGCCCTTCTCTTGCAGCGCCGGCAGCTCGGCCCGCAAGGCGTCCTCGCCGGCCCGCTTGCTCCGGGCCACCGGCTCATACTCCGGCATAGTGGGGACGGTATCGATGAAGTGCGCCTGGTGGCTGGTGACGAAGACGACGCGCGAACCCGAGGGCATGACGTCCACCGCGGCCTTGAGCATGTTCACCTGGGCGTCACGGTTCAGGCGCATGGCGTAGTCCTCGCCCAGCCCGGTCTCCATGCCGCCGGACGCATTGAGGACCAGCAGGTCCAGTCCGCCGAAGTTTTCCTTGGCCGCGTCGACCAGCGCCTGAGCGCCTTCCGGTACGGTGAGGTCCGCGCCGACCGCCACCGCACGGCCGCCGGCTTCTTCGATCTGCGTCACTACCTTGTTGGCACGGGGCGCCTTCTGGCGGTAGTTGATGACCACGGACGCGCCTTCAGCGGCGAGGTTCTTCGCTACGTCTGCGCCGATCCCGCGGGATGAACCCGTCACGATGGCCGATTTGCCTTCCAGTGCGCCCATGGCTGCTCCTCAATTCTTGCGGGGGAAATTCCCCTGCGCCTCCTTGTAGGAAACGCTTAACGGTAATGGTTGTCTGCTTCCATACTGCCAGTCCGCGAAGCCGGACCTGTTGTAGGAAACCGACAAAGCGCAGCCGAGGCGGCCGGATCGGCGCTAGTGCCCCATGCCGAGGCCGCCGTCAACGGGGATGACGGCGCCGGAGATGTAGGCGGCCTCGTCGCTGGCGATCCAGCGGACCACATTGGCCACCTCCTCCGGTTCGGCGAAGCGGCCGGCGGGAATGCTGGCCAGGTAGCTCTTCTGAGTATCCTCGGGCAGCTCGGCCGTCATGTCCGTATTGACGAACCCCGGCGCCACCACATTGGCGGTGATGCCGCGCGAACCGAGCTCGCGGGTCAGCGACCGTGCCATGCCGATCAGGCCGGACTTTGACGCGGCGTAGTTGATCTGGCCGGGGGAACCATAGAGGCCGACAACGGAGGAGATCAGGACAACGCGGCCCTTGCGGAGCCGGATCATGCCCTTGGAGGCCCGCTTGATGACGCGGAAGGCGCCGCCAAGGTTCGTGTCCACGACGTCGGTGAAATCGTCTTCGCTCATCCGCAGCAGCAGCGTGTCGCGGGTGATGCCGGCATTTGCCACGACTACTTCCACCGGACCGTGGGCGGCCTCGACCTCGGTGAAGGCTGCGTCAAGGGAAGTGGCATCGGTGACGTCGGCCTTGACGCCCAGCAGACCCTCGGGAACGTCACCGCTGCGGTAGGTGATGGCTACCTTATCGCCGTTGGCCAGAAAGGACTTGGCGATGGCCAGTCCGATCCCGCGGTTGCCGCCCGTGACCAGGACGCTTCGCCCGGTCTGCTGTTCGTTGCTCACTTTTACCTCCGTTGAACGCGGTTTATTTCTAAAGAATCCTAGCCTTCTGCAGGCTGCGGACCCGCATGTGACCATGGCGATCCCGGCGATCCCGGCCACGGACTTCGTCTGGGTTCCGGCACGTGGGAGAATTGAGGTGGGTCTTTGGAGCGTGATGAATAAGCAGCCAGATGATGATCGGGAAGTCCTCAGCATTACGGATGTCCCCGAAAGCCACACGGACGAGATGCACCGTCGGATGGTCAAGTATTCCCTTGCGATGGGAATCCGCTTGGCCTGCCTTCTGCTGTTCTTTTTCATCGACGGCTGGGCCAGGTGGCTCTTTGTTGCCGGAGCAGTCTTCCTGCCCTGGATCGCGGTCGTGATTGCCAATGGCGGCAGCGACCAGAGCAATCTCAAGCACAGCGATGCGTTGCTGGACCGCGTACCCGCCGGCGAACTGGAATCTGCGGAAGCCGCTGCGAAGGCCGCTGAACCCGTGGTGGTGCCCGGCGAGATCGTGGACGAGGAACAGGAAACCGGCACGGCGGCAGGCCCGGCCGCACCCGGCGAAGACGCGGAACGGGCAACCGGCTCGGAAACAGTTCACCGGCGCGCAGGACCTGCCGCACCGGTTCATGACAGCTATGAGGTCTTCGAGGGCAATCTGAGCCCGGTGACGAAGCGCCGGAAGGACGAAAGCGCCGCGTGAGTATTTTTGACCAGCTGTCCGGAGGCGGGCAGCCAATGCCGGCTGAGACGGTGTGTTCCAGAAAGGGCTGCCGCGCTGCCGCGGCTTGGCAGGTGCGGTGGAACAACCCGAAAATCCACACGCCCGAACGGCGGAAGATCTGGCTGGCCTGTGAGGACCACCGCGGTTGGCTGGAAGACTATCTCAAGCTGCGCGGGCTGTGGCGCGATACCCAGCCGCTGGACACTCCGGTAGAGGGAAGCTAGCCGATGTACCGTTTTCTGTTCAGCGCGAAGTGGCTGGGCTGGCTCCTTCTGGTGGCGTTGCTCGCCTCTGTGTGCGTGCTGCTGGGCAACTGGCAGATGGACCGCAGGGACCAGGCCCACAACGTTATTGCGGCGATTGAATCCAATTACGACGCCGACCCTGTCGATTTTGAAACCGTGCCGGATATCTTCGCCGAAGCCGACGACGCCGATGAATGGACGCCGGTGGTGCTGCGCGGCGAGTATGACGAAGCGGGCCAGCGGGTGGTGCGCAACCGCCCGCTCAACGGCCGTCCGGGATACGAGGTCCTGGTCCCGTTGAGGCTGGACTCAGGCCCGGCGGTCGTTATCAACCGCGGTTGGCTGCCGATTGGCAATGACGTGGCCGGCCACCCGGACACGGTTCCGGCAGCCCCGGAGGGTGACGTCACCGTCGTCGCACGTGTTAAGCCCGGTGAGTCATCAGTGGACCGCGGCGCTCCGGAGGGACAGCTGGCATCGATCCAGCTCGACGAGTATGCAGCCGAGCTGGACTACCCGGTCTTCACAGGCGGCTACGGCTTGATGGCGGCCGAAAATCCCGCCCCGGCTGAGCGTCCCACCCTCATGCCCAAGCCGGCGATCGATGAAGGCCCGCACCTGTCCTACTCCATGCAGTGGTACGCCTTCGGTGTGCTGTTCTTCGTCGGCTATGGCTATGCCGCCCGGCAGCAGGCAAGAATGGACCGGCTGCAGGAGGAAGATGAAGAAGCCGGCTACCACGAGGCCAATCCCGCTCCACGGCCGGCCGCGCAGAAGCGTTCCCGCAAGCGCCCCAGCGCAGAGGAAGAAGAAGACGCTGTGCTGGACGCCCAGGGCTTCCGCACGGATGGCTCGCTGCTGAGCGAGCGGGACTAAGCCCGCCGCCAGCAGCAGCCGCAGCGCTACGCGAGCGTGACCAGGTCCAGATAGCTCTCGTTCCAGAGGTCCTCCACGCCGTCGGGCAGCAGGACAACGCGCTCCGGGTTCAGCGCTTCCACTGCCCCCTCGTCGTGGCTGACCATGACGACCGCGCCGCTGTAGTTGCGCAGCGCCCCCAGAATCTCGGCACGGCTGGCGGGATCGAGGTTGTTGGTGGGCTCGTCGAGCAGCAGTACGTTGGCCGAGGAAGCAACAATGGTGGCCAGCGCTAGACGGGTCTTCTCACCGCCGGAGAGTACGCCGGCAGGCTTGTTGACGTCGTCGCCGGAGAACAGGAACGAGCCCAGGATGTTGCGTACTTCGGCGTCCTGCAGATCCGGGGCGGCCGTGCGCATGTTTTCGAGCACGCTGCGTTCGGTATCGAGCGTTTCATGCTCCTGCGCGTAGTAGCCGATCTTCAGCCCGTGCCCGGGAATGACCTCGCCGGTGTCCGGCGAGTCCACGCCGGCGAGCATCCGCAGCAGCGTGGTCTTGCCCGCACCGTTCAATCCCAGAATCACTACCCTGGAACCGCGGTCAATGGCCAGATCCACGTCGGTGAAGATTTCCAATGAGCCGTAGGACTTGCTCAGCCCCTCGGCCGTCATCGGGGTCTTGCCGCAGGGAGATGGATCCGGGAAACGCAGCGCTGCGACCTTGTCGCTGGCACGTACGGCATCCAGTCCGCTGAGCAGCCGCTCGGCCCGCTTGGCCATGTTCTGCGCTGCCACGGCCTTGGTGGCCTTGGCGCGCATCTTGTTGGCCTGGTCCATCAGGACGCCGGCCTTCTTCTCCGCATTCGCGCGCTCACGCTTGCGGGCGCGCTCATCGGTTTCGCGCTGGAGCTGGTAGCGCTTCCAGTTCATGTTGTAGATGTCGATGGTGGCGCGGTTGGCATCGAGCAGGAAGACCTTGTTGACGGTGGCTTCGAGCAGCTCGGTGTCGTGGCTGATCACGATCAGCCCGCCGTGATGGTTCTTCAGGAACTCGCGAAGCCAGCTGATGGAATCGGCGTCCAGGTGGTTGGTGGGCTCATCCAGCAGCATGGTGTCGGCTCCCGAGTACAGGATCCGGGCCAGTTCAACACGGCGGCGCTGGCCGCCGGAAAGAGTTTTGAGCGGCTGGTTCAGGATCCGCTCCGGCAGCGCCAGGTTGGAGGAAATCGCGGCCGCTTCCGCTTCCGCAGCATAGCCGCCGCCAGCAAGGAACTCGGCTTCGAGCCGGTCGTAGCTGCGCATGGCCTTGGCCTGGACGTCCGCATTCTCGCTGGCCATGTCGGCCTGCGCGGCCCGGAGTTTGCCGGAGACGATATCCAGCCCGCGGGCGGAAAGAATCCGGTCGCGTGCCAGCTGGTCCATGTTCGGCGTCCGCGGGTCCTGCGGCAGGTAGCCAATGTCTCCGCTGCGGGTGACCTGGCCTGCGGCCGGAATGCCCTCGCCGGCGAGAACCCGGGTCAGGGTTGTTTTGCCGGCACCGTTACGGCCCACCAGCCCGATCTTGTCGCCCTTGTCCACACGGAATGACACCGCGTCCATGAGCAGACGGGCTCCAGCGCGCAGCTCAAGATCATTAACGGTAATCACAGGTGGGACCTCTCCAAAGGGAATATAAGGGAATGTGCAGTACACGATGCTGCAGAAATCAGCCTTTCCAGTCTACCGGCCCGTATGACTTCGAAGGAAACCTACAAACGATCCTTGCCGCGCAGGCGCTATTCTCGGTAGTTGGGGTAGACACGTTGTCCCCATGCCATAGAAGGAGCTTTCGATGCCGAAGCAGTCCGCCCACAATCGGAACCTTGCAGCCTCCGACGTCGTCGGCGGCTCCCCTGCCGCCGGAAACGCACCTCGCCGCCGCTCCTGGAACGGCACCGATCTGGCCCTCATCGGCGTCTTCGCCGCCCTGACCGCCGCATCGATCGCTGTTCCCCCGATCCCGGCCGGCAATATCCTCGGTGTGCCCATAACGCTCCAGACCATGGTGGTTGCCTTGGCCGGACTGGTTCTCGGCGGCGCCCGAGCGTTTGCCGCGGTGGGACTGTATGTGCTCCTTGGCCTGGTCGGCCTGCCCATTTTCGCCGGCTACCAAGGCGGTTTGGGCGTGCTGGCGATGGGTTCGGCCGGCTATCTGCTTTCCTTCCCCTTCGCGGCGGCTCTCATCGGGGTGCTGGCGCGGCCGGCGCTTCGGCGGGCCCGCAAACTGACGACGCTGACCACGCTGTGGCTGTTCGCGGCGGCCACCGCAGGCACCGTCCTGACGCATCTGTGCGGCATCGCCGGCATGATGCTCAACGGCCAGCTGGCCTTCGGTGCTGCGCTGGTTGCCGACCTGCCGTTCGTCCCCGGGGATCTGGTCAAGAACGCCGCGGCTGCTGCAATCGCCGTCGGCATCCACAAAGCCTTCCCTGATCTGCTTCGCCGGCCCCGCTGAAATGATCAAATTCCGCGACGTCCTGGTCCGTCCCGACTTCGCCGAAGACGCAGCACCGATCCTGTCCGTGCCGCATTTGGCGCTCGGGGAGCAGCGCATCAGCATCATCGGCGCCAACGGCTCCGGTAAATCCACCCTGCTTAAACTGATCAACGGCTTGGTCCTCCCCGACGTCGGTACCGTGGATGTTGACGGCCGTGATACGGCCAAGCACGGAGCCGCGGTACGGCGGAAGGTCGCATTCGTCTTCACCGACCCTCTGTCCCAGCTGGTCATGCCCACGCCGCTCGAAGACGTCGAGCTGTCGTTGCGGCGGATCCACCGAAACCGTACCGACCGCCGGAACGCGGCAATGGAAATCCTTTCCGGTTTCGGCCTCGCCGCCCTGGCCGACCAGAGCATCTACCAGCTCTCCGGCGGGGAGCGTCAGCTCGCTGCCCTGGCCAGCGTGCTGGCAGTGGATCCGGATGTGCTGGTGCTGGACGAACCCTCCACCCTGCTTGATTTGAAAAACACGCTGCTGCTGCGGGACCGGCTGGCCTCGCTGCCGCAGCAGGTCATTCTGGCTACCCATGACCTGGAACTGGCCCGGGACAGTGGACGCACGCTCGTCGTGGACTCAGGCAGAGTGGTTTACGACGGCGATCCGCCCGCCGCCGTGGACTTTTACCGCAGGCTTTGCGCCGGCATCTGGGAGTCGACGCCGTGAGAGGCCGGGCCCACCTGATCAGCGCCTACGTACCCGGGCGGAGCTGGCTGCACCGGGCGCCACTGCTGCTGAAGTTCCTGCTGCTTGCCGCAGCCGGCATCACGGTGCTGGCCCTCCCCGGCGCCCTCCCCCGCACGGCGGTTCTGGCCGTCGTCGTTGTCCTTCATGTAGCCGCGGGCCTTCCGCTCCGGAAGCTCGTGACTCCGCTGCGCGCCATGTGGCTTTTCCTGCTGGTAGTGGTCGCCTACCGCTGGTGGGTCGACTCGCCGACCGGGGCACTGGCGGTGGTGGCGGCCCTGCTGACCTGCATCTATGCGGCCAATCTGCTGACCTCCACCACCGAGACCCAGCGACTGCTTGACGGGCTCGTTGCGGCCGTGGCTCCCTTGCGGCGGTTCGGCGCCGATCCCGAGCGTTTCGCCCTGACTATCTCCTTGATGCTGCGCAGCATCCCGTACCTGCTCGGGTCCCTGCACGATGTCCGGGATGCGGCCAAGGCCCGCGGGCTTGGCTCGTCCCCGCGCGCCATCGTGCAGCCCGTCATCATCGGCGCGGTGGCCTATGCCCGGCAGACCGGGGACGCCCTGGCCGCACGCGGACTCGGGGAAAAGGAGCAATAGCGCCTCCACCGGCGGCCGGCGGCGCTATTCTAAGCCCATGAGTTTCAACCAGGGCTCCCGGCTGGACACGTCCCAGGTCCAGGACCGGCGCGGTGGCATGGGCGGCAAGATCGCCATCGGCGGCGGCGGATTGGTGGTGCTCATCGCCTCGCTGCTGGGGATTCCACCGGAGCTGCTGCAGGGGCTCGGACTCGGCTCCGGAACTTCAGTGCAGCAGGAGGCCACGGGGCCGGACAGCATTTCGGCCCAGTGCGAGACCGGCCAGGACGCCAACACGCGCCGCGACTGCCGGGTAGTGGGCACGGTCAATAGTCTCAACCGGTTCTGGGGCGAGGAACTCCCCCGCTTCAACATGACGTACCCGCGGCCGTCCGTGGTGCTTTTTGACGGCCAGGTCAGTACCGGCTGCGGCACGGCTTCCAGCGCCGTCGGACCGTTTTACTGCCCAGCCGATACCACTGCGTATTTCGACACCGGCTTCTTCGACCAGCTGACCGACCAGCTGGGTGCCGCCGAGGGCCCGCTGGCCGAAGAATATGTGGTGGCTCACGAGTTCGGACACCACATCCAGAACCTGACCGGAGCCATCAATTACTCGCAGCAGGATCCCCAAGGAGCCGCTTCCGGCGCCGTCAGGGTCGAGCTGCAGGCAGACTGCTATGCGGGTGTCTGGGCCGGCAACGCCACCGAGCAGATCGACGAGAGGACCGGCCGCCCGTTCATGCAGCCCATCGGCCGGGACGACCTGCGGGACGCGCTTTCGGCGGCAGCCGCCGTCGGCGATGACCGGATCCAGCAGGCCAGTACCGGCCAGGTCAACCCCCACACCTTTACGCACGGTTCGAGCGAGCAGCGGCAGGCGTGGTTTGTCCAGGGCTACGAGACCGGCGATCCGGCACAGTGCGATACCTTCAGCGCCACCGATCTGGACAACCCCTCGTAGCAGCTTCAGCCGGCCGACGGCCTGTCCGGCTGGATCTTCGTACTGGCGGCAACGCCGTCCACATCGGTATCGGTGCCGGAACCGTCGTCGGGACCAAAACCAGGGAGGTAGCCGTCGGGCTCCCGTCCCATCCGGGCGTCCAGGAGCAGAAAGAGGAACCCGGCTCCCAGCCAGATCAGCAGCAGCAAAAGGCCGTTAACAACGACGGCGGCAAGCGGGTTGGCCCCGGCGTCGAGCGGAGGGTAGGGGTACCAGCCGGTGGCGGCGCCGCGGACGAGACTACCGATGAGCCAAATGGCGGGATACAGCAATGACCAGACTATGGTCTGCAGGCTGATCCGTGGGCGGGGCCCGAAGATGAGCCAGCCGGTCACGGCCAGCACCGGGACGGCATAGTTCAACATCCGGTCGGACATTACCGCCGTGCCGCTGAGCGCGGTGAAGTCCGGCAGTCCCCGGAACGCCGTGAACTGGAACAGGAAAACGAGCAGGACGGCTATCAGCGAGACCGCACGCACGGCCCGCCAGACCGGACCCGCCACGCGGGCAGAGTCCATCAGCAGGCTCAGGGAGACCATGAAGACCAGCACATTTGCCTGGACACTGAAGTAGCCCAGATAGTTCCACCACAGGTGCGCCGGTTCAAGGGCATAGGCTGGCGATTCGAGCATAGCGATTACCTGAAGCACCAAGCCGAGGACGGCGGCCAGCGCCACCACCCCGTGGTACATGCGTGCCACGAAAACTTCGTCGTAGCGTCCGCTGGCGGACCTGGTCACGGCGACTTCACCCATAACCTTGATGCTAGCGCCGAAGCTTCGCCGGCGGGGGTTTAACCGACCAGAGGGCCGGGTCCCGTTTCCGGTCCCCGGCCCTCTGTCGGGGCGCACTTCTGCAGGGAAGTCCGCCCATCAGCAATAAGGCTGATTAGATATTGAAGCCGAGCGCCCGCATCTGGTCGCGGCCGTCGTCGGTAATCTTCTCCGGACCCCACGGCGGCATCCATACCCAGTTAAGCCGCCAGTCATCGACAACGCCGTCCAGCGCCTGGGCAGTCTGCTCCTCGATGACATCCGTCAGCGGGCAGGCAGCCGTGGTCAGGGTCATATCGATCAGCAGCGCGCCGTCCTCGGCGTACTTCAGTCCGTAGAGCAGGCCCAGGTCGACGATATTGACGCCGAGTTCCGGGTCAATGACGTCTTTCAGGGCCTCTTCAACATCCTCGAGAGAGGTCTGCGAAATGTTGGCTTCGGTCATGATCAGGCCTTTGCTGCAGTCGGCAGGAAACGGTCGTAGCCTTCTTCTTCCAGACGGTCGGCCAGCTCGGGGCCGCCCTCTTCGGCGATGCGTCCGTCGACGAACACGTGGACGAAGTCAGGCTTGATGTAGCGCAGGATGCGCGTGTAGTGGGTGATGAGCAGGGTGCCCATCGCTCCGGTTTCGTGGACACGGTTGTGGCCTTCGGAGACAACCTTCAGCGCGTCGACGTCCAGGCCCGAGTCGGTCTCGTCCATGATGGCGAACTTCGGCTTGAAGAGTTCGAGCTGCAGGATCTCCACGCGCTTCTTCTCGCCGCCGGAGAAGCCTTCGTTGACGTTGCGCTGGGCAAAGTCCGCGTCGATGCGCAGCTGGCTCATGGCTTCCTTGACATCCTTGGTCCAGGTGCGCAGCTTCGGAGCTTCGCCGTCCAGGGCAGTCTTGGCCGTGCGCAAGAAGTTGGTCATGGTCACGCCGGGCACCTCGACCGGGTACTGCATGGCCAAGAAGAGACCGGCGCGGGCGCGCTCGTCCACGCTCATCTCCAGCACGTCTTCGCCGTCCAGGGTGATAGAACCGGAGTCCACGGTGTAGCGCGGGTGGCCGGCGATGGTGGAGGCCAGCGTGGACTTGCCCGAACCGTTGGGGCCCATGATGGCATGGATCTCGCCGGTCTTGATCGTCAGGGACACGCCCTTGAGGATTTCCTTCTTGCCCTGCTCAGTCTCAATGCTGACGTGCAGGTCCTTGATTTCCAGAGTAGACATCTGTCTGCTTTCTCCTCTGCAGCCGTTCTGCCCGGCCGCGGTGTGAAGTTCGTAAAGTTTTTAGTGCAAATCCGGAGCGGGAGCTCCATTGGTGACCGTGGTGACGTCGACGTACACGTCGTCGCCATCCAGCTCCAACGCGAAGACCGGGACCGGCTCGAAGGCCGGCAGGCTCAGCGGTTGGCCGCTGCGCAGGTCGAACTGCGAGCCGTGGCCCCAGCATTCGATGGTGCCGTCTTCGACATCGCCCTCCGACAGGGAATAGTCCTCATGCGAACAGGTGTCACCCAGCGCATGGAGGCCGCCCTCGGAGTCCCGGACGATGGCGACCGGATAGTCGTCGACCAGGATGCGCAGCGCCGCCTTCACCTGAATGTCGGAGGCCCTGCACACCAGCTTGCCGCGTGGAGCTTCGGACATCAGAAGTTCCCTGCCGCCAGTTCCCGCTCAACAGCCTCGGTCAGGCGCTCTTCGAGCGCCGGAACCTTGATCTGCTGGATGATCTCGTTCAGGAAGCCTCGTACCACCAGGCGGCGGGCGGTCTTCTCGTCGATGCCGCGGGCCATCAGGTAGAACAGGTGCTCGTCGTCGAAGCGGCCGGTGGTGCTGGCATGGCCGGCGCCATCGATCAGGCCCGTCTCGATCTCGAGGTTCGGCACGGAGTCCGCCCGGGCGCCGTCGCTGAGGACCAGGTTGCGGTTGGCCTCGTAGCTGTCGGTTCCTTCGGCTTCCTTGCGGATCAGGACATCGCCCACCCACACGGTGTGCGCGTTCTCGCCTTGCAGGGCACCCTTGTACAGCACGCGCGACTTGCAGTTCGGCACTGCGTGGTCGACGAACAGGCGCTGTTCCAGGTGCTGGCCGGCGTCGGCGAAGTACAGGCCGAACATCTCGACGTCGGAACCGGTCTGCTTCAGCCGTGCGGACGGCGTGACCCGGATCAGGTCGCCGCCAAGGCTGACCACGACGTGCTTGAACTTCGCGTCACGGCCGACCTTGGCCTGCTGCGAGGAAGCGTGTACAGCGTCGTCGTCCCATTCCTGGACGGAAACCACGGTCAGTTCCGCGCCGTCCTGCACGTCGATCTCGACGTTCTGGGAGACGGTGGCGCTGCCCTTGTGGTCCAGCACGACAACAGCTTTGGAGAATTTCTCCGCGACGATCACGATGTGCTGCGCGGACGGGTCCTTGCTGCTGCCGGTCACCGAGATGCCTACGGCGGTCTCGATGCTGGCCTCGGCCGGGATGGTCACCACGGTGGCTTCGCTGAAGGCTTCCCAGGCCGCCGCGGAAACGCGGTCCTCCGGGATGCCGGCGCTGCCGATGCGCGCGTCGTCGCGGCCCACGGTTTCCACCGTGATGCCGGCCGGACGCTCGGCGCCTTCGGGACCGGTGACGGCAACGGAGGGCGCGGCGCCGGTCAGCGCCTGGGTGTGCAGTCCACGCAGCCGCTTGAGCGGGGTGAAGCGCCAGTCTTCTTCGCGTCCGGTCAGGACAGGAAAATCCTCGACCTTGTACGAAGTCAGCCGGCCGGCGCGCGAACTGTCCGGAACGCCTACGCCGCCGCCGTGGCTGTGGCTCTTGGCGCTGGCGCCTGCCAGTGGGGAGTTGTCCGGGTTCGCCGGCGAGAGGTTTTCGCCCTCTTCGGTGAAGCCGTCAATGGCCGGAGCACCGATCCTTGCTTTTTCAGTGATCTCAGTCATTAACCTACGGATCCTTCCATTTGCAGTTCGATCAAGCGGTTCAGCTCAAGCGCGTATTCCATCGGCAGTTCGCGGGCGATCGGCTCGATGAAGCCGCGCACGATCATGGCCATGGCTTCGTCTTCGGCCAGGCCGCGTGACATCAGGTAGAACAGCTGCTCTTCGCTGACGCGGGAAACGGTTGCCTCGTGGCCCATGGTCACGTCGTCCTCACGGACGTCGATGTACGGGTACGTATCCGAGCGCGAGATGGTGTCCACCAGCAGCGCATCGCAGACGACGCTGTTCTTCGAGTTCTTGGCACCTTCGCGGACCTGGACCAGGCCGCGGTAAGCCGAGCGGCCGCCGCCGCGGGCCACGGACTTGGCCACGATCGCGCTGGAGGTGTTCGGCGCGAGGTGGACCATCTTGGAACCGGTGTCCTGGTGCTGGCCCTCGCCGGCGAAGGCGATGGACAGAGTCTCGCCCTTGGCGTGTTCGCCGACCATGTACACGGCCGGGTACTTCATAGTGACCTTGGAGCCGATGTTGCCGTCGATCCATTCCATCGTGGCGCCCTCGTGTGCAATGGCACGCTTGGTGACCAGGTTGTACACGTTGTTGGACCAGTTCTGGATGGTCGTGTAGCGGACGCGTGCGCCCTTCTTCACGATGATTTCGACGACGGCGGAGTGCAGCGAGTCCGACGTGTAGATCGGGGCGGTGCAGCCTTCGATGTAGTGGACGTAGGAGTCCTCGTCGGCGATGATCAGCGTGCGCTCGAACTGGCCCATGTTTTCCGTGTTGATGCGGAAGTAGGCCTGCAGCGGGATTTCGACGTGGACGCCCTTGGGGACGTAGACGAAGGATCCGCCGGACCAGACGGCGGTGTTCAGCGACGCGAATTTGTTGTCGCCCACCGGGATGACGGAGCCGAAGTATTCTTCGAAAATCTCCGGGTGTTCCTTCAGACCGGTGTCAGTGTCCAGGAAGATGACGCCCTGGGCTTCCAGGTCCTCGCGGAGCTGGTGGTAGACAACCTCGGACTCGTACTGGGCGGCGACGCCGGAGACCAGGCGCTCACGCTCGGCCTCGGGAATGCCGAGCTTTTCGTACGTGTTGCGGATGTCCTCGGGAAGGTCTTCCCAGGTCTTGGCCTGCTTTTCGGTGGACCGGACAAAGTACTTGATGTTGTCGAAGTCGATGCCGGAAAGATCCGCGCCCCAGGTCGGCATGGGCTTGCGGTCGAAGTACTTCAGGCCCTTCAGTCGCAGATCGAGCATCCACTGCGGCTCGCTCTTCTTGGACGAGATGTCGCGGACAACCTCTTCATTCAGTCCGCGACGTGCGTTGGCGCCGGCGTCGTTCTTATCTGCCCAGCCATATTCATAGTTGCCGATGCCGTGCAGCTCGGGGTTCTTCTCAAGAATTTCGGAAATGGTGGTGTCCGGCACGTCGGTGCTACCGACGGCGTCCTGGACTCGCTGATCCACTTGGTCCGTCATCACGGCCTCTCTTGCAGATTGATGGATACTCTTCTGGTGCCTGCCGTCGGTCCGGAATCCCGGACCGCAGACTTTGTTCGGCCCACTGGTATATGGGTCGTACAAACATGTCCCCCGCTGGCCAGCGTGGACAGACGCCTGACGTCTACCCCCAGCAGGCGGGAGAAAACTTCGGTTTCACTGTCGCAAAAGACAGGGAAATCAGCAGCCAGCTGCTGGACGGGGCAGTGCCCCTGGCAGAGCTGGACCGCGAGCATGGTGCTGTGTGCGGCCTTGGCGCCCACCACCGTGGTGGACCCGACAAAGCCGTCCTCGTTCAGGGCCTTCGCCAAGGCCTCGGCCCGCGCCTCTACGGACTCCCCGGCGGCTTCGACCACGGGACGGTACCGCCGCTCCATGTCTTCGTAACGCTGGCGCGCAAACTCCGCTACGGCGTCGGGGCCGGCAATGCTGCCCAACGTACTGAGGGCTCCGCGTGCTATGTCAAGATAGTCATTGCCCAGTTTCGACTGGCCCTGCCGGCTGAGGACGTATTTGCGGGCCGGCCGCCCGGCGCCGGTGGCGGAATTGGCCACCATTTTGACCTCGATGAGGCCGCCGCGGGACAGGGCATCGAGGTGGCGGCGGACCGCAGCCGGCGTGAAGCCGAGGCGATCGCCGAGCTCGGCGGCACTAACGGGACCGTGTTCCAGGACTGCGCTCAGCACCCGGTCCCGGGTACGCTCCTCGGATTCCGCGGCCTGGGCGCGCGGAACAGCAGAGTTGTTCATGGAATACACAACACAATCATGACTTATTATCTTCCCGCCCTCCAGTAAGGCTGGCCTTAGCCTCCAAGCCGGAGCGCAAAGCGGCTGACGGCACCGCCCGCGGCCATCTCTACATCACGTAGAATGATCTGGTGCCTAACACCGAACCGTGCCTCGATATCCAGGGGCTCGTTAAAGATCTTGGGCCGGTATCAGCTCTAGACGGCAAGATGGTCAGGGTTATCGACGGCGTGCATCTGCGCGCCTTTCCCGGCCAGGTAACGGCCCTGCTCGGCGCCAACGGAGCCGGCAAGACCACCACCCTTGAATGCGCCCAGGGCCTGACCCGGCCGAACGGCGGAACTGTGCGCCTGCTCGGGCAGGACCCCCATGAAGCCGGCGCCCAACTGCGCAGCCGTGTGGGGGTAATGCTCCAGGAAGGCGGCCTGCCCCAGGCCATTCGCCCCATCCCGCTGCTCAGGCACGTCGCGGGCATGTACCGCAGCCCCCGCGATGTGGATGCGCTGGTCAAGCGCCTGGGCATCGACAATTTCGGGAACACACCCGTGCGGCGGCTCTCGGGTGGCCAGAAACAGCGCGTTGCCCTCGCCGCGGCACTGGTCGGAGACCCCGAAGTCCTCTTCCTCGACGAGCCCAGCGCCGGACTCGATCCGCAGTCCCGGGCGGTCGTTTTCGATCTCATCCAGGAACTGCGGACAGAGGGCCTGGGTATTATCCTCACAACCCACCTGATGGACGATGCCCAGCGGCTCGCGGACTACGTTTTCATTATCGACGCCGGCAAGACAGTTGCGCACGGCACCGTCGCCGAACTGACGAAGGCAACCGACGAAAGCAGCGGCGTCGAACGGCTGCTGACCTTCGACTCCCGCCCCGGGCTGGATCTCACCGGCCTCGCAGGCCTGTCCGTCCATGAGACGGTACCTGGCCGGTACACCGTAGCGGGCAATCTGATCCCGGCCGATCTTGCCGCGCTGGCAAGGTTCTGGGAAGAACAGGACATCATGCCTACTGCCATCCACATGGCTCCGCGATCACTCGAGGACGTGTTTCTGGACATTTCCGGGAAGGGGCTGCGGTGAACGCGCCTGCCTCCCTGGCCCGCCGGGTCCTCCTGCAGGGCCGTTACGAAACCATGACGATGCTGCGCAACGGCGAACAGTTGCTGATCGCCGTCATCCTGCCGCTCATGGCCCTGATCGGCCTGACGATCACGCCGTTGCTCGACGAGTTCACCGATAGCCGGGTCGATATGGCCGCTCCGGGTGTGCTGGCCCTGTGCGCTGTATCGACCGGGCTGACCGGCCAAGGCATCGCGACCGGTTTCGACCGGCGGTACGGGGTGCTGCGGTTCCTCTCCACTACACCGCTGGGGCAAAGCGGACTGATCCTGGGCAAGGTCATAGCCGTCCTGTCTGTGCTCGCCATCCAGGTGGTCGTCATCGGAACGGCCGCCCTGCTGCTTGGCTGGAGCCCGGAACCGGGCGGGATCCTGCCCGCGGCCGTACAGCTCATCCTAGGTGCCGGGGCCTTCACCTCGCTGGGACTTCTGATCGCCGGCACGGCCCGGCCGGAAGCAACGTTGGCCATCACGAACCTGCTCTGGGTCCTGTTGGCCGCTGCCGGCGGACTCCTGTTTCCCGCGGCAAGCTGGCCCGATGTCTACGAACCCGCCGCCCAGCTGCTGCCCTCGAGTGCTTTGGGAGATGCCCTGCGCAGTGCCCTGATGGACGCCGAGTTCAACCTCACGGCATCGATTGTCCTGCTGGCCTGGACGGTGCTCGCCGGCCTCGCCGCTATCCGCTGGTTTAAATGGAGCTGACCTAAGTGACTATTGAGCAACTGACGCGCCGACTGCCGGGCTCCCCCAACAAGACCGTCCGCGGTCTGGCCGTCGCCTCGCTCGCCTCCGAAATCCTCATCATCGTGACCGGAGGCGCGGTCCGGCTGACCTCTTCCGGCCTGGGCTGCCCCACCTGGCCGAAATGCACGCCGGAATCCCTGGTCGCCACGCCCGAGATGGGCATCAACGGCGCCATCGAATTCGGCAACCGGCTGCTGACCTTCCTGCTGGCGGCCGTCGCCTTCGCAATGCTGGTCTCCGTGTGGAAAATGGCGCAGCGTCGCAAAGACCTGTTTTACCTTTCCGTCGCACTGCTGGCCGGTATCCCGGCCCAGGCCATCATCGGCGGCATCACGGTCTGGACGCAGCTCAATCCCTGGGTGGTCGGGTGCCACTTCGTCGTGTCCATCACGATGGTTGCCGCAGCCACAGTCCTCGTCCACCGGGCCTGGCTGGACAATGACCAGGCGGGCACGGTCCAGCAACAGCGCTCGACGGCGACTGTACGCCAGCTGCTTTGGGCCAGCGCGGTCCTGACCTTGGTAGCAATCGTGCTGGGAGTCATCGTGACCGGCTCCGGCCCGCATGCGGGCGACGCAGAGGCCCCGCGGAACAACCTGGATCCTGACCTGATGACGCGCGTTCATGTGGCGCCTGTCTACCTGCTGGTTGCCACCGCCGTCGTACTTCTGGTCATGGTGCACCGGTACGCGCAGCTGGCCGAACTGCGCCGGCCGATGGTGCTTTTCGCCGTCGTTATTCTGCTGCAGGGTGCCATTGGCTACGTCCAGCACTTCACCGGGCTGCCCATCGTGCTGGTAGGCCTGCACATGCTTGGCGCCGCGCTGCTCGCCGCCGCCTGTACACATGTTGTGTACGTGGGCGTCACCCGGCAGCCGCTCTCCGCGCAAGGCTCGCACTCAACCGGTCAGAAGCAGGTTCACAGCAGCTAGACGGAGGCGGGGTCCGGCAGGGCGTCGAGCAGCCGGGCCAGCTCACGCTGGCTGCTGCCGGGCAGCGGGAGCAAAGGCCGCCGCGGATCGCCGGCGTCCACCCCCGCGGCGCGGGCCAGAGCATAGAGATTGCTCAGTTTCCGCAGACTGTTGAAGTAGTTCAGCAGCGGCGCCAGGACCTGCCGGGCCTCGACCAGTTGGTCCGTATCCGCGTTGACCACCGCATCGCGCAGGAGGCGGTAGTGATGCGGCAGCACCGAGGCCGGCCCGCTGTGCCAGGCATCCGCAGCTGCACCGGCTTCGCCGATGAGGACATCACCGCTCATCCCGTGGCTGAAGCCCTCCGGAACCATCCTCCGCAGTTGTTCATCCCGGTGCAGGAAGGTCTCGGCATCGGCAGCGGATTCCTTCACAGCCACGATATTGCGCACCCGGGCCAGCTCCGCGATGAGTTCCAGGCTGAACGTGAACTGCGTTGTCACGGGATTGCTGTAGAGACAGATGGGCAAGGCGGTGGACGCTGCCGCCGCCAGGGATTGGGTGTGCACCTCATCCTCATTGAGCGGCACGTAGGACACCGTGGAGACCAGGAGCCCGTCCACACCGGCGGCTTGCGCGTCCTCGATGTTCAGCAACAGCTCACGCGTTCCCACGGCGCTGACCCCGCCAATCACCGCAAGGTCAGGATTTGATGTCTTAATTGCTTTGACGCCGACCTCCAGGACCTGCCGCCGTTCAGCACGGTCCAGGTAGGCGAAGCTGCCGGAGCTGCCCAGGATGGCGATTGAATCAACTCCGGAGACAGCCAGCTCCGCCAAGTGGCGTTCGAGTTCGTCGAAGTTGATCGCTCCGTCCGGCCGAAACGGAGTGACGGGATACGCAATGAGGCCGCGGAAGACTGTCATTGGGCCATCCTAGAACACGGATGGCCCAATCGAGCGGGCTAGAGCGCGGCGAAGACCGGGCCGCCCACAAACGGATCCACGGCCAGGGCCAGGAACAGTACCGTCAGGTAGCTGATGGAGCCGTGGAAGACCCGCATGGCGGACTTGTTGGTGGTTTCCACCGTCTCGGTCCCGCGCTTGGCCAGGCTGTAAAGCCGGTGGGATTCGTAGACAAACCAACCGCCACCGAGCAGCGCGGCGATGGTGTATACCCAACCGGCGCCGCCCACCGGGGCAAGCAGCAGCGAGCAGGCCAGTGTGGCCCAGGCGTAGAGAACCACCTGGACGGATACCTGGCGTGCGCTGGCGATGGCGCCGAGCATCGGGACGTTGGCAGCGTTGTAGTCGTCGCTGTACTTCATCGACAGCGGCCAGTAGTGCGGCGGAGTCCAGAGGAAGATCACCATGAACAGGATCACAGCAGGCCAGGCAACGGTATTGGTCACCGCGGCCCAAGCGATTAGTACCGGGAAGCAGCCGGCCGCGCCGCCCCAGACAATGTTCTGCGCAGTGCGGCGCTTGAGGATCAGCGTGTAGATGACCACGTAGAAGAAGATGGCGCCGACCCCGAGCATGCCTGCCAGCGGATTGGCTCCGAACCACAGCAGTACCACTGCCACGATGCCAAGAATCCAGGAGAATACCAGCGCCTCGCGCGGAGTCACCTCGCCGGTCACCAGCGGCCTGTTCTCGGTCCGCTGCATGAGCTTGTCCATGTCCCGGTCGATATAGCAATTGAATGATCCGGCCGATCCGGCTGCCAGGGCTCCGCCGATCATGGTGGCCGCCATCAGCCAAATATCCGGAAAGCCGCCTTGCGCGAAGATCATCGTGGGCAGCGTCGTGACGAGCAACAGCTCCATGACACGAGGCTTGGTGAGCGATACATAGGCCTTGGCCTTGCGTCCGAAACCGGTCTTTACGGGTGCGTCAGCTACCTGTTCCGGAGCGCTCTGGATCTTCAAGGAAAAAACCACTCAGTTCTGCTGGAGATGATCTGGGTATCAGCGTAGCCAGCGCGGCCACGGCACGCGGCGCCGCCCATCCGGGCAGGCAAGGGCCAAAGTGCATCTTCATTATACGCTCTATCGCTTGTAGAAATCTCCCGGCATCCAGAACGGCCGCTGAACCGGATGCTCGCGGGCCGTGCTGTGTGTCCGACTGTTACTCATCCCACCCATGCACATCCTCTGTACGCGACCCGCTGAGACGCTAAGGTGGGACTTGATGGCCATGCGGACTGTGGCGGGCGCCATACCGGGCAAACCCCGGTGAAGCGCACGACGTCCGATGTAATGGCCACGTAGCAGTCTCATGACTGGAACTGCATGGGACCTTCATCCGGGTTCCTGCTGGCCGAACGATTAGAGAGGGGCCCGCAACGGTGCCACATACGGAAGAACTGTCCTGGACAGACCTGGACCAGCGCGCGGTAGATACCGTACGCGTACTGGCGGCAGACGCCGTGGAAAAGGTCGGCAACGGCCACCCCGGTACCGCAATGAGTCTGGCCCCGGCCGCGTATCTGATCTTCCAGAAGATGATGCGCCACGATCCGGCCGATCCGGCCTGGGTTGGCCGCGACCGCTTCATCCTCTCCCCCGGGCACACGTCGCTGACGCTCTACATCCAGCTTTTCCTCTCCGGCTACGGCCTGGAAATCGAGGACCTGCGCCGGCTCCGGACCTGGGACTCGCTGACTCCGGGACACCCCGAGTACGGCCATACTGCCGGCGTCGAAATCACCACCGGTCCGCTGGGCCAGGGCCTGGCGTCCGCGGTGGGCTTCGCGTACGCGCAGCGCCGCACCCGCGGTCTTTACGACGCAGACGCTGCCGTCGGCGAAAGCCCGTTCGACCACACCATCTGGGTCATCGCCTCCGATGGCGACCTGCAGGAAGGTGTGACGTCAGAAGCTTCTTCGCTGGCGGGGCACCAGGAACTGGGCAACCTCGTGGTGCTCTACGACGAGAACCACATCTCCATCGAGGACGACACCGACATTTCGTTCACGGAAGACGTGCTCAAGCGCTACGAGGCCTATGGCTGGCACACCCAGCGTGTGGACTGGACGAAGACGGGCGATTACAAAGAAGACATCGAGGAGCTGTACAACGCCCTCAAGGCCGCGAAGGCCGAAACCACCAAGCCTTCCATCATTTCGCTGCGGACCATCATCGGCTGGCCGGCACCGAAGAAGCAGAACACCGGCAAGATCCACGGCTCGGCCCTCGGCGCTGAAGAAGTTGCCGCGGTGAAGGAAGTCCTCGGCTTCGACCCGGAGCAGCGCTTCGAGATCGCTTCCGACGTGCTGGACCACGCGCGGCAGGTTGCTGCCCGCGGCAAGGAAGCCCGCGCCGAATGGGAGAAGAGCTACCAAGACTGGCGCCAGGCGAACGCTGACGCTGCCGCCCTTCTGGACCGGGTCCAGAAGTACGAACTTCCGCAGGGCTGGGAAGAAGCCCTGCCGGAGTTCGAGGCGGGCAAGGACGTCTCCACCCGGGCCGCCTCGGGCAAGGTGCTCAACGCCATCGGTCCGGTGCTGCCGGAACTGTGGGGAGGCTCGGCCGACCTGGCGGAGTCAAACAACACCACCATCGAGGGCTCCCCGTCATTTGTGCCGACCGGAAAGCAGACCGATGCCTGGTCCGGCAATCCGTATGGCCGGGTCCTGCACTTCGGAATCCGCGAACACGCGGCGGCGGCCATCGTCAACGGCATCGTGCTCAGTTCCAAGACGCGCGCCTTCTCCGGAACCTTCCTGATCTTCAGCGACTACCAGCGTCCGGCTATCCGGCTTGGCGCGCTGATGGGTGTGCCCTCGATCTATGTCTGGACCCACGACTCGATCGGTCTGGGTGAGGATGGCCCCACGCACCAGCCGGTGGAGCAGTTGGCGAGCCTTCGCGCGATCCCGGGTCTCGACGTCGTCCGCCCTGCTGACGCCAACGAGGTAGCGCAGGCCTGGAAGACGATTCTGGAAAACCATGAGCACCCGGCCGGCATCGTGCTGACCCGCCAGAACCTGCCGGTCTTCGACCGCGGCGAGGGCGGATTCGCTACTGCCGACAATGTTGCCAAGGGCGCCTACGTCCTGGCTGAAGCCCAGGCCGAAGGATCCGACGTGCAGCCGCAGGTCATCCTGCTGGCTACCGGTTCCGAGGTCCAGCTAGCGGTCGAGGCGCGCGAGGCGCTGCAGGCCGACGGCGTTGCCACCCGGGTAGTCTCCGTTCCCTGTGTGGAATGGTTCGACAGGCAGGACCAGGCATACCGCGAGTCCGTGCTGCCTGCCGAGGTCAAGGCACGCGTTTCCGTCGAGGCGGGAATCGCCCAGAGCTGGCACCGCCTGGTGGGCGACGCCGGACGTTCGGTCAGCCTTGAACACTACGGCGCTTCTGCCGACTACAAGACGCTGTTCCGCGAATTCGGCATCACGGCCGAGGCTGTTGTAGCCGCTGCCCGTGAGTCGCTCGCCCAAGCCACTGCCTCTTAAGGAGATCCCCCATGTCAAACAAGAACACCCAGGCCCTCTCCGACGCCGGAGTCTCTATCTGGCTTGATGACCTGTCCCGCGAACTGATCACCTCGGGCTCGCTCAAGGCTCTGATCGCGGAGAAGAACGTTGTCGGCGTGACGACCAATCCGTCCATCTTCGCCGCCGCGCTTAAGGACGGCGAGTCCTATGCTTCGCAGGTAGAGGAACTCGCTATCGAGGGTGCGGACGTCGACTCGGCGGTCTTCGCCATCACGACGGACGACGTTTCGGAAGCCTGCGATGTCTTCTCTGGGCTCTCGCGGGCCACCGGCGGCGTTGACGGCCGTGTGTCCATCGAAGTGGATCCCCGCCTTTCCCGCGATACCGCAGGAACGATTGCTGAGGCCAAGAAGCTCCATGCCAAGGTCAACCGCAGCAACGTGCACATCAAGATTCCCGCTACGGTGGAAGGTCTTGAAGCCATCACCGCCACGCTCGCGGAAGGCATCAGCGTCAACGTCACGCTGATCTTCTCCCTGGAGCGCTACCGCGAAGTCATCAACGCGTTCATGCTCGGGCTGGAGCAGGCCAAGGAAAACGGCCACAAGCTCTCGCACATCCACTCGGTTGCTTCCTTCTTCGTGTCCCGCGTGGACGCCGAGATCGACAAGCGCCTGAATGCGGTCGGCACGGACGAGGCGAAGGCACTCAAGGGCAAGGCCGGCATCGCGAATGCGCGGCTGGCCTACCAGATCTACGAAGAGCAGTTCAGCAGCGAGCGCTGGCAGGTCCTGGCCGAGGCCGGAGCAAAGCCGCAACGTCCCCTCTGGGCGTCCACTGGTGTCAAGGACCCGTCCTACCCGGACACGATGTACGTGACCGAACTCGTAGCCAAGGGCGTTGTCAACACCATGCCGGAGAAGACACTCGAAGCCATGGTTGACCACGGCGAAGTCACTGGAGACACCGTTTCCGCCACCTACGCCGATGCCAACAAGGTCCTCGATGCAGTGGATGCCCAGGGCATCTCCTATAAGGAAGTTGTTGAGCAGCTCGAGGAAGAGGGACTGGATAAGTTCGTAGTCAGCTGGAATGAGCTGCTGGGAACCGTCCGCACCGCCCTGGACGACGCGGGACAGGACTAAGCGGATGGGGTCGTTGTCATTCCAGGCATCGGGCGCCGCGCTGGCAGCCGTTGACCAGCACGTGCCCAAACTGGCCGAGAATAAAGTGGCCTCGCGGATAGCTGCCAAGGACCATACGCTTTGGGGTCCCGACGCCGAACCGGAGGCATCAATCCGTCTGGGGTGGGTCGAGGCCGTAGAGGTTTCCCGGCCGTTGATCCCTCGGATTCTGAAGCTGCGTGACGAACTGCGCACCGAGGGCGTGACGCGTATTGTGCTCGCAGGCATGGGCGGTTCCTCGCTCGCGCCCGAGGTCATCAGCAACACGGCCGGCGTCGAACTGACCGTCCTGGACAGCACCGATCCCCAGCAGGTCGCCGCCGCGTTGGCCGAACGTTTGAGCGAAACCGCGATCGTGGTGTCTTCCAAGTCCGGTTCCACCGTGGAAACGGATTCGCAGCGGCGCGTTTTTGAAAACGCGTTCAAGCAAGCAGGCATTAATGCGGCCGAGCGGATCATCGTCGTGACGGATCCCGGCTCCCCCATGGACTCCGCGTCCAGGGAAGCCGGGTACCGTGCCGTCTTCAACGCGGACCCGAACGTCGGCGGACGCTACTCTGCGCTCACCGCCTTTGGCCTGGTTCCGTCGGGTCTTGCCGGCGTGGATATCGACGCACTGCTCGCCGACGCGGAAGAGGCAGCCGAGATACTGTCCGACGACGCGGCGGAAAACATGGCGTTGGCCTTGGGCGCTGCCCTCGGTGGTACCGAGCCTCTCCGCAACAAGATCGTCATTACGGATGAAGGCTCCGGCATCGTTGGCTTCGCCGACTGGGCGGAGCAGCTGATAGCCGAATCGACGGGTAAGCAAGGAACCGGAATCCTGCCGGTAGTCGTGGAGCCCGAAGCGCCGGAGCTGTCGATGGATACGGCAGATGTGCTGGTCATCCGGCTGGTAGACACCGAGGCGGACATCGAACTGGGCGCCAACGAAGTAGCGGTTGCGGGCAGCCTCGGCAGCCAGCTCCTGCTGTGGGAGTACGCCACCGTGGTCGCCGGGCTGCTGCTGGGCATCAACCCCTTCGACCAACCGGATGTGGAAGCGGCCAAGACTGCTGCCCGAGGAATGCTGGACGAACGTCCGGAAACACCGGAACCTGCGGCCGTGGACCGTGCCGTGGAAATCCGTGCCAACGGCACATGGCTCAAGGGCGCCGGCACGGTGGCCGAAGCCCTCGAGGCGCTGCTGGCAACCCTCGACACGGACAGCTACCTCAGCGTGCAGGCGTATCTGGACCGGTTTGGCCAGGCAGAGCTGGCGCAGCTGAGGCCGCGTCTGGCGGTGCTGGCCCAACGCCCGGTCACCTTTGGCTGGGGTCCTCGTTTCCTGCATTCCACCGGGCAATTCCACAAGGGTGGCCCGGCCGTGGGCGTGTACCTGCAGATCACCGGGGCCAGCGATGAAGATGTCCGGATTCCGGACCGTCCGTTCACTTTCGGGGAGCTGATTTCCGCACAGGCAGCAGGCGATGCACAGGTCCTTATTGACCATGGCCGGCCGGTCCTTAGGCTCCATTTCACGGACCGCGAGGCAGGAACGAAACAGCTGCAGGAGGCCGTGGCCTCCCTCTCCGACGGAAAGCCCTAATGCCAGGAACTGAAAGTGCGCGGCGCGTCAATCCTCTTCGGGACCCGCGGGACAGACGGCTGAACCGGATCGCGGGTCCCTCCTCGCTGGTACTCTTCGGCGTGACCGGGGACCTGTCGCGGAAGAAGCTCATGCCCGCGGTGTATGACCTTGCGAACCGGGGGCTGCTGCCGCCGAGCTTTGCACTGGTCGGTTTCGCCCGGCGTCCCTGGACGGACGAGGACTTCGCCGCGGAGGTCAAGGCCTCCGTGCAGCAATATGCACGCACCCCCTTCAACGAGGACGTGTGGACCCAGCTGTCCGGGGGCATCCGTTTCGTCCAGGGCGAGTTCGGGGATGCCGAAGCCTTCGCCCAGTTGAAGCAGACCGTGGCGGACCTGGATGAGCAGCGAGGGACTCAGGGCAACCATGCCTTCTACCTGTCCATCCCGCCCAAGGACTTCGAGCAGGTGTGCCAGCAGTTGTCTGCCAACGGGCTGGCGCAAGCGGAGCCGGGGACCTGGCGTCGCGTCGTGATCGAAAAGCCGTTCGGCCACGACCTCGAGTCCGCACGCGAGCTGAACAATATTGTCGAGTCGGTCTTCCCGCCGGACTCGGTCTTCCGCATCGACCATTATCTGGGCAAAGAGACGGTCCAGAATATCCTGGCATTGCGCTTTGCCAACCAGATGTTCGAGCCGCTGTGGAATGCCAACTTCGTGGACCATGTCCAGATCACCATGGCCGAGGACATCGGAATCGGCGGCCGCGCGGGTTATTACGACGGCGTGGGCGCCGCCCGCGATGTCATCCAGAACCACCTGCTTCAGTTGCTGGCCCTGACCGCCATGGAAGAGCCGATCTCCTTCAACGCCGAGGACCTGCGGACCGAGAAGGAAAAGGTCCTGGCCGCGGTAAGGCTGCCCGAGGACCTGTCCACGCACTCGGCTCGGGGACAGTACACCGGCGGCTGGCAGGGCGGCGAAAAGGTCAAGGGATATCTGGAGGAGGAGGGGTTCAATCCGGATTCCACTACTGAGACGTATGCTGCCCTGCGACTGGATATCCATACCCGTCGCTGGGCCGGGGTGCCGTTCTACCTCCGGGCGGGTAAGCGCCTCGGACGTCGGGTGACGGAAATCGCCGTCGTGCTCAAACGCGCGCCTAACCTACTCTTTCGAGACCACAACGACGACGATTTCGGCCAGAATGCCGTGGTTATCCGGGTCCAGCCGGACGAAGGGGCAACCATCCGATTCGGTTCCAAAGTACCCGGGACACAGATGGAAGTCCGCGACGTCACGATGGATTTCGGCTATGGACACGCCTTTACCGAATCCAGCCCCGAGGCCTATGAACGCCTGATCCTGGACGTGCTGCTGGGAGAACCGCCGCTGTTCCCCCGGCATCAGGAGGTGGAGCTCTCCTGGAAGATTCTCGATCCATTCGAGGAATATTGGGCACGCAGCGGCACCAAGCCCGAGACCTACTCACCCGGAAGCTGGGGACCGGCCTCGGCCGATGAACTCCTCGCCCGCGACGGACGCACCTGGAGAAGGCCGTGATTGTTGACCTGCTTGATACGACCTCGTCCAAGGTCTCCAAGGAAATCGTCGCCATGCGCGAACGCGGTGGCGTTGTTGCGCTCGGCCGCGTTCTGACCTTGGTGGTGCTGACTAGTGCCGGCCACGAGGAAACCGCCATTCAGGCCGCCAACGTGGCCAGTCGTGAACACCCCTGCCGGATCATCGTCCTGGTCGATGCCGGAGCGGCCGAAGCGACGAGGCTTGACGCACAAATCCGGGTAGGCGGCGATGCGGGCGCCTCCGAGGTCGTCGTCCTGTATGGGCACGGCCAGCTGGCCACAGAGAGCGAATCCCTGGTGTCGGCCCTGCTGCTACCCGATGCCCCCATCGTCGCCTGGTGGCCGCACGGCATGCCCGAGGCTGCGTCCGCCACCTCGATCGGCAGGATTGCCCACCGCCGGATCACGGACTCGGCGAACGAGCCGGATCCCAAGACAGCGCTGGACTCGCTGCGGCGCACCTATGCAGCCGGTGATACGGACTTGGCTTGGACGCGTCTGACGAACTGGCGCATCCAACTGGCAGCGGTACTCGATCAGGTGGATCACTCCCCCGTGACCTCCGTTGCTGTGGAAGGCGCATCCGACTCCCCCAGCACGGTGCTGCTGGCAGCCTGGCTGACGCTGGCCTTAGAGGCTCCGGTGACCATCATCGAAGACCCCGCCGGCACCGGTATCCGGGGCGTGCGTCTATGTCGGCCCAAGGGCGACATCCGGATCCTCCGGCCAGGCCTTAGCGTCGCGGAGCTGATCCAACCGGGCCAGCCCGTTCAGCGCATTACCCTCCCCCGCCGATCCGTGGAAGAGTGTCTGGCAGAGGAACTGCGCAGACTCGACCCGGACGAAGTCTTCGGGGAGGTCATTACCGAAGGTCTGCCCCGCACGAATCTAAGGAGTGTACGCCGCAGTGAACGCTGAACCAGTTCTCCACGTCCATCCCGATCAGGAAATCCTTGCCGCTGCAGCAGCGCGCAGATTGGTCGGCCGGCTGGCGATTGCCCAGCGCGAACGCGGTGAAGCCACCGTGGTCCTCACGGGCGGTACCTTGGGCATTAATACGCTCAAGGCGGTCGCGGCCGAACCGTCCCGTACGGACGTGGATTGGAGCCGGGTGAACTTCTGGTGGGGCGATGAACGTTTTGTGGCCAAGAACAGCCCGGACCGCAACGAACTGCAGGCACGGCAGGCACTGCTGGATCTGATCGAGGTAGATGAGTCGCGGGTTCACCCGTTCGGCTCCGCCGACGAGCACGCCACGCCCTTCGACGCTGCCGCTGCCTACGCTGACGAGCTCCGCGAAGCCGCCCGGTTGGAAGGCGGCGACGGCGCGGCGCAAGTCCCGACGTTCGACGTTCTGTTGCTGGGCGTGGGCCCCGATGCCCACATTGCATCGCTGTTTCCCGAAATGGCGGGCATTCGCGAGGAAGAGCTCACTGTTGTCGGCGTGGAGAACTCGCCCAAACCGCCGCCGGAGCGTGTATCCCTGACCCTGCCCGCCATTAACTCCGCAACGGAAGTCTGGCTAGTAGTCGCAGGCGACGACAAGGCCGGAGCCGTCGGACTGGCACTTGCCGGAGCCGGTCCGGTGCAGGTTCCCGCGGCCGGACCAAAGGGCCGCCAAGAGACGTTGTGGATGCTGGACCAGGCCGCCGCGAGCCAGCTCCCGGAATCGCTGCTGGCTGGCGGGGAGACGTTCTAGCCGTTGTGGTGATCGCGGCGACCGCCGGACCGTACTTCGGCAAGCATGGCTAGCTTGGTGCGGTCCGGTGTCGTCGCAGTTCCGCCAAAGCGCGGTCCAAGGCCTCAGCCGCCTCCGCCGGTGTGCGGCGCTCCTTGACATACTCCAGGTGGCTTTTGAAAGGTTCATCGCCGCTGCGTTGAACCAACAGTCCGCGTTCGCGCCCTGCTGTCTGCCCACATTTGGGACAGTCCCAGGACTGGGGAATCTCTGCTTCCGTCAGGTCAGCAAAAACGGGGACGGTCTCGTGGCCCTGGGGACACCAGTAGCGGACGGGTACCTTGCGGACGAGATTGTGCGAGCGTCCGGAGTTGGCCTGCCATCCGGCGAGCCCTGCGCCTGTGACTGAGCCGACCCGGACTGCGCGCAGCCCATGCGAGGGGTGCATGACGTTCATCTCCGGTCGATTGAGTAGATCTGGAACCAGTCTACGACCGGCCGGAGACAAACGGGAGAAAACTTCCTTATGCCTCGGCGCCGAAACGCATAATGAGCCCAAGGGCAACAATGACCGCACCCCATGTCAGGCCGAGAATAACGGTGAACCGGTTGAGGTTCTTCTCGGCGACACCAGAAGAACCCAGGGAAGTGGTCATTCCGCCACCAAACATGTCGGACATGCCGCCGCCACGGCCTTTATGCAGCAGAATCAGCAAGGTTAGCAACAGACTGGTGATGCCCAGCAGGATTTGCAACGTGATCTTAAGAGCGTCCACAGTCGCCTTTCGAGTTAGTCCGTCACCAAGTGGTGTTCGAACCTGACAATATTAGCAAATTCGGCGGCGTCCAAGCTGGCGCCACCCACGAGCAGGCCGTCGACGTCCCGTTCCTTCAGGATCGAGGCGGCGTTGGCAGCCTTGACCGAGCCACCGTACAGCAACCGAACGCCGGCGGCCGTGGCGTCGTCGTACAACTTGGCGATTTCGGCGCGGATCGCGGCGCACATTTCCTGGGCGTCCTGCGGGCCGGCAACCTCGCCGGTCCCGATTGCCCACACCGGCTCATAGGCAATGACAAGTCTGGCCGCATCGTCCGCGCCAAGCCCGGCGAGATCCGCGCGTACCTGCTCCAAGGTGTGGGCAACGTGGTTGCCGGCCTGACGCACCTCGAGGCCCTCGCCGACACAGAGCACGGGCACCAGCGAGTGGCGGTAGGCGGCCTTCACCTTGGCATTGAGCAGCTCGTCGGACTCGCCATGGATGGTCCGCCGCTCGGAGTGACCCACCAGCACATAACGGCAGCCCAGCTTGGCGAGGAACTGTCCGGAAATGTCCCCGGTGTAGGCGCCAGAGTCGAACTGGGAAAGATCCTGGCCACCGTAAACGATCTTGAGGTCGTCGCCCCGGACCAGGGTCTGGGTGCCGCGCAGGTCGGTGAAGGGAGGGAAGACCGCCACTTCCGTCCGGCTGTAGTCGTGCCGGGCGTCGCTGAGCGTCCACGCCAGTTTCTGCAGCAGGGTGATGCCCTGGACATGGTCCATGTTCATCTTCCAGTTGCCGGCGATCAGCGGTGTGCGGTCAAACTTGCCGTTGGTCGAGGTGGTCACAAAGGTCTCCAGTCATGTCGGTGCATGCAGCGCGGGTTCCGCAAGCGGTTCCCACGCTGCACGGGTGCAGGTGGTTGGCGCGGTGCGCGCCTAGCGGTCCAGGGCGGTGAGTCCGGGCAGCGCCTTGCCCTCGAGGTACTCCAGGCTGGCCCCGCCGCCGGTGGAGATATGGCCGAAAGCGTTGTCGTCGAAGCCCAGGCTCCGCACTGCCGACGCCGAGTCCCCGCCGCCGACAACGGTGAATCCGTCGCTGCCTGTCAGCGCCTTGGCCACGGTCCGGGTGCCGTGGGCGAAGGCGTCGAATTCGAAGACACCCATCGGCCCGTTCCAGAACACGGTGTTGGCCGAGTGGATCTGCTGGGCGAATGCCTCGGCCGAATCGGGGCCGATGTCCAGGCCAATGCCGCTGGCACCGAACCGCGAACCTTCCATCTCGTCGGCCCGGACCACTTCGTGCGCCGCGTCGGCAGCGAACTTCTCGGCCACGACGATATCCGTCGGCAGGATGAAGTTGCAGCCGCTCTCCTTGGCCTTGGCCAGGTAGCCGCGCACGGTGTCCAGCTGGTCTTCCTCCAGCAGGCTCGCGCCGACCTTGTACCCCTGCGCCGCAAGGAAGGTGAACACCATTCCGCCGCCTACCAGGATGTAGTCCGCCCGGCCCAACAGATTGTCGATCACGGCGAGCTTGTCCGAGACCTTGGAACCGCCCAGGACGACCACGTAGGGCCGCTGCGGCGCGTCGGTCAGACGTGTGAGGACCTCGAGCTCGGTCCGGACCAGATCGCCTTGGAAGGCGGGCAGCTTGGCCGCGATGTCGAATACGCTCGCATGCTTGCGGTGCACGGCGCCGAAGGCATCGTCAACGTAGGCGCCGTTACCGTCCGTCAGAGCAGCGAGCTCTTCGGCAAACGCCTGCCGCTGCGCGTCGTCCTTGCTGGTTTCCCGCGCATCGAAACGGAGGTTCTGCAACACCAGCACCTCTCCGTCCTGCAGGTCCGCCGCCAGTGACTTCGCATTGTCGCCCACGGTATCTTCGGCAAACTTGACGGTGAACGGGGCAAGATCTTTCAGCCGTACGACGGCGGGGCGCAGCGAGTACCGCTCCTCCGGCTCACCCTTGGGGCGGCCCAGGTGGGCCATCACGATGACACGCGCCCCTGCTTCGGCCAGCTTCTGCAGGACGGGCAGGGATGCGCGGATCCGTCCGTCGTCGGCGACAGCGAGGGAATCCCCTTCGCCTTCCAGCGGAACGTTCAGATCCGAGCGGACCAGGACGTGGCGTCCGCGGACGCCTTCGGCGAGCAATTCATCAAGAGCGCGTGCAGTCATACCTACCCTTAGCGGTTAGCGAAGTCAGCTGAGTTTGGAAGAGACCAGTTCGGTCAAATCCACCAGGCGGTTGGAGTAGCCCCATTCATTGTCGTACCACGCGACTACTTTGACCTGGTTACCAATAACCTTAGTCAGTCCGGAGTCGAAGATCGAAGATGCCGGGTCTGTGACGATATCGGACGACACCAGGGGATCCTCCGAGTAGGTCAGGATGCCGGCCAGCCGTTCCTCGCCTGCGGCCGCCTTGTAAGCCGCATTGACCTCTTCGGCGGTGACTTCCCTGGACACGGTGGCGGTCAGGTCCGTCGCCGAGCCGGTAGGTACCGGAACGCGGATTGCGTAACCGTCCAGTTTGCCCTTGAGCTCGGGCAGGACCAGGCCGATGGCCTTCGCGGCTCCGGTGGAGGTGGGAACAACGTTGATTGCCGCGGCGCGGGCACGGCGGAGATCGCGGTGCGGGCCGTCCTGGAGATTCTGGTCCGCCGTATACGCGTGGATGGTGGTCATCAGGCCACGCTCGATGCCGAACTTTTCGTGCAGGACCATAGCGAGCGGACCAAGGCAATTGGTTGTACAGGAGGCGTTGGAGATGATGTGGTGCGATCCGGCGTCGTAATCCTTCTCGTTGACACCCATCACTACGGTGAAGTCCGCGCCGGAGGCCGGGGCGGAAACGATGACCTTCTTGGCGCCGGCGTCGATGTGCTTCTTGGCGTCCTCCGCTTTGGTGAAGAACCCGGTGGACTCGATCACGATATCCACGCCGAGGTCCTTCCACGGCAGCTGGGCGGGGTCCTTCTCCCCCAGCACCTTGACGATTTGTCCGGCCACGACCAGGTCGCCGTTTTTGAGTTCGATGCTTTCGGACAGGCGTCCCATGACGCTGTCGTACTTGAGCAAATGGGCCAGGGTCTTGGCGTCCGTCAGATCATTGACTGCCGCTATTTCCAGATCGGCGCCCTGAGCCAGCGCTGCCCGGAAAAAATTGCGGCCGATACGTCCGAAACCGTTGATTCCAACACGAGTTGTCACAGTTCTAGCTCCTTGATAGGCGGTAGCCGGATTTGTGCGCCGGCCCTTCCTCGGGACCCTTTGCTGGTCCTTGACGTGCCGCTGGCCTCCTTTTCCTCCCAGAGTACGGAAAAGTCCGGAAGGCAGCCGTCCCGATGCATAGCATCGTGACGGGCCTCCCGGACTTCATCTTACGCAGTTCGGACCGCGTGAGAAGCGTTCCTTGCTACTTTCCGAGGGTCACCAGGGACGAAGCACCCTTGCGTGCAGCTCCGAGGCGTTCTGCTACGTCCGCCCAGTTCACGATGTTCCAGAAGGCCTTGACATAGTCGGCCTTGACGTTGACGTAGTCCAGGTAGAACGCGTGCTCCCACATGTCCAGCATCAGCAGCGGAATGGTGCCGACCGGGACGTTGCCCTGCTGATCGTAGAGCTGCTCGATGATGATGTTGCCGCCCAGCGGCTCGTACGCCAGTACGGCCCAGCCCGATCCCTGCAGGCTCAGTGCGGCGGCATTGAAGTGTCCACGGAACGCGTCAAAGGAGCCGAAGGCGTCGTCCAGCGCTGCGGCCAGCTCGCCCTCGGGCTTGTCGCCGCCTTCCGGAGACAGGTTGTTCCAGAAGATGGAGTGGTTGGTGTGGCCGCCCAGGTGGAAGGCGAGATCCTTGGAGAGCTTCGGGATGTTGCCGAACTCACCCTTGTCACGGGCCTCGGCCAACTGCTCCAGCGCGGTGTTGGCGCCGGCAACATAGGTCGCGTGGTGCTTGCTGTGGTGCAGCTCCATGATCCGGGCGGAGATATGCGGCTCCAGCGCTGCGTAGTCGTAGTTGAGTTCGGGCAGTACGTACTTGCTCACGAATATCCTCCGTTTAGTTCGGCGGCCGGCATGCGGCCGTGATCGGATTGATCATCCGGGCAGCGGACCCGCCCGGAAAATTATCTTGTTCCCAAAGCCTCCCCGGGCCAACGCCCGGACATCCCCATCCTAAGCACACGTCCTACTCATCGAACATCTCCGGAGTCACATTCGCGTCCGTCCCCGGAATGCCCATGTCCGAAGCGCGCTTGTCCGCCATCGCCAGCAGGCGCCGGATCCGCCCGGCGATGGCATCCTTGGTCATGGGCGGGTCGGCCAGGCGACCCAGCTCATCCAGGCTGGCCTGCTTGTGCGCCACGCGCAGTTCACCGGCATACCTGAGGTGCTCGGGAACATCATCACCAAGAATCTCCAGCGCGCGGTCCACCCGTGCCCCAGCGGCGACAGCAGCCTGGGCCGAACGGCGAAGGTTCGCATCATCGAAATTCGCCAGCCGGTTGGCCGTGGCCCGAACCTCTTTGCGCATCCGCCGTTCTTCCCAGACCATGAGTGCATCGTGGGCCCCCATGCGGGTCAGCAGCGCGGCGATGGTGTCGCCGTCCCGGATAACCACGCGGTCCACACCCCTGACCTCCCGCGCCTTGGCGGTGATGTCAATGCGGCGGGCGGCGCCGACCAAGGCCAATGCGGCCTCGGGACCGGGACAGGTCACTTCGAGGGAGGATGAACGGCCCGGTTCGGTCAGTGACCCGTGCGCCAGGAACGCTCCGCGCCAAACCGCCTCGGCGTCGGCTGCGGAGCCATTTACGACTACCGAAGGCAGCCCGCGGACCGGACGTCCGCGGGCATCGAGCAGCCCCGTCTGGCGGGCCAGCGATTCCCCGTCGCGGACGACACGGACCACGTAGCGGTTGCCGCGGCGCAACCCGCCGCCGGAGACGACGATGATTTCACTGCCGTGGCCGTAGACCTCGGCAATGGCAGCACGTAGGCGCCGTGCCGTGGAGGCAAGATCAACTTCGGCCTCGATGACTATCCGGCCTGAGATGATGTGAAGCCCGCCGGCAAAGCGAAGCATCGTCGAGACTTCGGCCTTCCGCACCTGGGACTTCTTGATGTCAAGGCGTGAAAGTTCATCCTTGACTGCTGCAGTCAGCGCCATGCACCCTGTCCTAACTTATGTCTTACTGTCCCGCGAAAATGTCATGGTAGGCCGTTGCGAGCCTTAACGGGTCATGTACGGCATGACCGCCGGGAGTTCCCACTCTACCCAAGACAACGCGCGCTCCGAGCCCGGCGGCCGCGGCTTCGAACCGTGCACGGTCCCCAATGGTGTCCGGATCTGCGAGCACGACGTCAAACTTCAGCTCCGGGGCATACCGCTGCACCACGGACAGATGGTCCGCTGCGGTCATCCCGGACGTTTCCTTGGTATCCATGGCAAGATTCATGGTCAGGATCCTCCGTGCGCTGGTCCGGCACAGGGCGTCCCGCAGCTGCGGGAGCATCAAATGCGGCAGCACCGAGGTGTACCAGGAGCCCGGCCCGAGGATCACCCAGTCGGCGGTCTCAATGGCCTGGAGGGCCTCGGTACAGGCCGGCGCATCGTCCGGTATCAGCCGCACATCGTTGACATGCGTATTCCGACCGGCTTCCGCAAGCCTGGACTGGCCGGAAATCGTCACGTTGCGCAGCCGCCCGCCGGGTTCCTCCGTCAGCACGTCGCCTTCGATGGTCAGCGGGACGGTCGCCATCGGCAGCACCTGGCCGCGTGCCCCCAACAGTGCTCCGGCCCATTGCAGACCGGCAACCGGGTCCCCCAGCAGTTCCCACAAGGTGACGATCAGCAGGTTGCCGACCGCGTGGTTGTCCAGGCTGCCTTCAACGTTGTCCAGGGACTTGAACCGGTGCTGCATCACGTCCCGCCACGTCTGCCCCCATTCGGTGTCGTCGCACAACGAGGCAAGCGCCATCCGCAGGTCGCCCGGCGGGAGGACACCAAGCTCGCGGCGAAGACGGCCGGAGGACCCGCCGTCGTCCGCCACGGTCACCACTGCCGTCAGTTCCGTGGTCAGCAGCCGCAGGGCAGCCAGCGACGCCGACAGTCCATGGCCGCCGCCCAGGGCCACGACGGACGGCGGATTCTGTCCGCGGACGCTTCCCGGCCGGTCCGTCTGCGGCAGCGGTACGCGCGGAAGCGGGCCCGTCAAAAGGGCCACTATTCGCGCCCCAGATCCCGATGCTGCACCGCAACTTTCACGCGCGGCAGCTGGGCAAGCCGTTTGGCCAGCTCTACAGCCACGGCGACGGAGCGGTGTTTGCCTCCGGTGCAGCCGACGGCGATCGTCGCGTAGTGCTTGTTCTCGCGGCGGTACCCTTCGAGCACCGGTTCGAGTGCATCAACGTAGCGCTTGATGAATTCCTCCGCCCCGGATTCCTGCAGGACGAATTCACTGACCTGCCGTTCCAGCCCTGTGTGCGGGCGGAGCTCGGGAATCCAGTGCGGATTGGGGATGAAGCGCGCGTCGGCCACAAAGTTCGCGTCCACCGGAAGGCCGTACTTGAAGCCGAAGCTCATTACGTTCAACCGCAGCACGATCGGGCCGGAGTCGGAAAAGAGCTCGGTGATGTTGGTCGCAAGGGCGTGGACATTCATGTCGGTCGTGTCCAGGACCAGGTCGGAGGCGTCCTTGAGCCTGGCCAGGAGCTCGCGTTCCGCCGTGATACCGTCCGAAATCCGGCCGTCACCCTGCAGCGGATGCGGCCGCCGGCCTTGTTCGAAACGGCGGACCAGCACGTTGTCCGCGGCATCCAGGAAGATGACCCGGTAGTTGATGCCGCTGGATTTCAGCCCGTTCAGCGACTCGCGGATATCGCGGAACAGGTTTTGGCTGCGCACATCAACAACGACGGCGAGCCGCGGCATCGATTCGGGCATGCGCGAGACAAGCTCGGCCAGCGTGCCGAGCATTTGCGGCGGGAGGTTGTCCACGACATACCAGCCGTGGTCTTCGAGCGCGTGCGCGGCGGTGGTACGGCCTGCGCCCGACATACCCGTGACCACCAGCAGTTCGGATTCCACCGGTTTGATCGGCGTGAAATCCTCTTCGTCTGACATTGAGCCGTCCTGTTCTTAGATTCGTCCCGCGGCCTTGCACGGGTTTCCTAGCCTAGCTAAGATTCGATGATTTCGCCGGTCGCCATGTTGACCGCCGGTGCCTCAGCGGCAGGTTCCGCCGCCGGATGGAGCTGCCGTTTGATGGAGGCGGCCAGGGCAGGACCGACGCCGGGTACCGCCTGGAGTTCCTCGGTGCTGGCGGCCTTGAGTTTCTTGGCCGAGCCGAAGTGCTTGAGCAGCGCCTGGCGCTTGGCCGGCCCCAGCCCCTGGATCCCGTCCAGTACCGACACGGTCATCGACTTTCCGCGCTTCTGGCGGTGGTAGTTAATCGCGAAGCGGTGAGCTTCGTCCCGGATCCGCTGGAGCAGATACAGGCCGTGCGATGCACGGGGCAGGATGACGGGGAAGTCGTCGTCCGGAAGCCAGACTTCTTCCAGCCTTTTGGCCAGTCCGACCACGTAGACATCGGTGATCCCCAGATCGGCCAAGGCGCGGGAGGCGGCCGAAACCTGCGGCGGCCCGCCGTCCACCACGACCAGATTCGGTGGATAGGCGAACTTGGTGCGCGGCGCCGGCGTCGTCGTATCCGTCAATACACCGTCCCCGGCGGGAACGCCGTTGGAGTCGATGACATCGGCAGCCAAGGGTGCTTTCGTGCCTCCCGGCGCCGTGGCTGCCTCGGGTTCGGGGACCGCCGTCTTGTCCGCCAGATAGTTCCGGAACCGGCGGCTGATGACGTCGTACATCGCGGAGGTGTCGTCCCGCGCGGCATCGCCGGTAATGGAAAACCGCCGGTAGTCAGACTTCTTGGGCAAGCCGTCCTCAACGACCACCATGGAGGCCACAACGTTGGTTCCCTGGACATGCGAAATGTCGTAGCACTCGATGCGCAGCAGGGCCACGGGCAAGTCGAGCGCCTCCTGCAGCTCCTGCAGCGCGGCGGAGCGGGTGGTCAGATCTCCGGCGCGGCGGCTCTTGTGCAGTGCCAGCGCCTGGGTGGCGTTCTCCTGCACGGTGCCGAGCAGCGCGGCCTTGTCGCCGCGCTGGGGCACCCGCAGTTCGACCTTGCTGCCGCGCAGGCCGCGCAGCCACTCCTCCAGCTCGGGCCGGTTCTCCGGCTCGACGGGCAGCAGCACCTGCTTGGGGATCCTGTCCGGTCCCTCGCCGTCGCCGTAGACCTGCTGCAGCAAGTGCTCGGTCAGGTCGGCCGGGGACGCGTCCTCGACCTTTTCGACAACCCAGCCGCGCTGGCCCCGGATCCGCCCGCCGCGGACGTGGAAAACCTGGACCGCGGCCTCCAGCTCGTCTTCGGCCAGCGCGAAAATGTCCGCGTCCGTGTCCTCGCTGAGCACCACTGCATTGCGTTCGAAGACGCGCTTGAGGGCAGCAATGTCGTCGCGGTACCGTGCCGCCGATTCGTAGTCGAGCTCGGCAACGGCGGCGTTCATCTTCTGTTCCAGTGCACGGATGAAACGGTCGGCTTCACCGCCCATGAAAGCGCAGAACTCGGCGGCGAGGGCCTTGTGGTCTTCAGGGGAAATCCGCCCGACACACGGTGCGGAGCACTTGTCGATGTAGCCTAGCAGGCATGGCCGGCCGGTCCGCTGGGCACGGTTGAAGACGCCAACGCTGCAGGTGCGGACCGGGAACACGCGCAGCAGCGTGTCGACGGTTTCCCTGATCGCCTTGGCCGGATAGAACGGGCCGAAGTACTTTGTGCCCTTCCGCCGGTCCCCGCGCATGACCTGCACGCGCGGGAACTTCTCGGACATGGTGACAGCGAGGTAGGGGTAGGACTTATCGTCCCGGAACATGATGTTGAACCGGGGCGTAAACTCCTTGATCCAGGTGTACTCGAGCTGGATGGCCTCCAATTCGCTGCCGACCACGGTCCATTCGACGGACGCCGCGGTATGCACCATTGCCCGGGTGCGCGGCATGAGTCCGTCGGGATTTGCGAAGTAGCTGTTGAGGCGGGACCGGAGGTTCTTGGCCTTACCCACGTAGATGACGCGCTTGTTGTCATCCCGGAACCTGTACACCCCGGGCTGGGTAGGGATCTCCCCCGGCTTCGGCCGGTAAGACGAGGGCAGTGCCATTACTGTGCCTGTTTGGATTGGTTGTAGGTGCCGGCCCGTTCCTGCCCGCTCAGTTTGGCAATGGCGTCCATGATCTTATCTGTGGCGGCACGGCGGGCAGGCAGGGAATGCCCCGGGCCCGTCTTGTCGAAATACAGCGGCGCGCCGACCTTCAAAGTGAAATGCTGCGGCTTAATCATCTTCTTGTCCGCTGGCTGGAGCCTGTCGGTTCCGATCAGTCCCACCGGCACCACGGGAGCACCGGTGGTCAGGGCAAGCCAGCCAACCCCTGTTCTTCCACGGTACAACAGACCGTCGCGGGAGCGGGTGCCTTCGGGATAGATGCCGAACGCCTCCTTCCGCTCAAGAATTTCCACAGCTGTCTGCAGCGCCGCAACGCTGGCGGCCTGTTCCCCGCGTTCCACCGGAACGGAGCCAACGCTGTTGAAGAACCAGCGCATCGCGGAGCCCTTCGGCCCCTTCGCGGTGAAGTACTCGGCCTTCGCAAAGAACGCCACCTTGCGCGGCATCAGGGCCTGGACGATGATGCTGTCGAAAAACGACTGGTGATTCGGGGCGACGATGACCGGGCCCTCCGGCGGGAAGTTTTCCAGCCCCTCGACCGTGGGCCGGCAGGTTCCGGAGATCACGGAACGGAACGCAGCACGAGTGCCTTCGAAAAATTCCATTCCCTTACCTCTCCGTTCCTTGTGTGGCGGCCGCTTGCTGTAGTGCCAGTTCCTCCGCTAGTTCCCGGGTATTGACGACGACGGCGGCAGCACCGGCGGCTTCCAGCTCACCGTCGGCCGCAAATCCCCAGCCAACTCCAATAGCCGGGATCCCGTGGTGGACCGCGGCAATGATGTCGTAGTGCCGGTCCCCCACCATCACCACGCTGCCATAGGCCCCGGCGTACTGTCGCAAAGCCTCTGCCAGAATCGGGATTTTGCCTGCATCGGCTGCGGCACTGCTGCCCGGATCGTCAAAGCCTGCGCCATGGATGCTGTCGAAATAGGGGGTCAATCCCTGTACACGCAGTAGTTCGTCCGCGATCGGAGTGGGCTTCTGCGTAGCAACTGCCAGGATGGTGCCTTCGGTCTTCAACTGCCGCAGCAGCCCTTCCACTCCGGGATAAACATGGCTGGCTGCCATCCCGGAGAGGCGGTACTCGGTCCGGTAGAGCCTAATGACTTCAGCCAGGTCGCTCTCCGGAACACCCGCCTTCTCCCGCAGGGACTGTCCCAACGGCGGACCGACCATGGAATCGAGGACGTCCTGCTGCGGGACCGGCAGGCCGGCGAGCTGCAGGGCTCGGCTGATACCCCCGGTGATGGCCCCCGCGGGATCCACCAGAGTCCCGTCAAGGTCAAAGAGAACCAGCGCCGGCAAAGAAGTCACCTAGGCATTTTTCCATACCTTGAACGTTATGCGTTACACGCATTCCCTTCGACGTATATACCGCAGTGCCAATCAGGCCGTTTCGAGCACCTCCGCGAGGAACCGTCCGGTATGGCTGACCTCCGCCTTCGCCACCTGTTCAGGAGTGCCGGCTGCAATAATCCGGCCGCCGCCGGAACCTCCGTCCGGCCCAAGATCCACTACCCAGTCGGCACTCTTGATGACATCCAGGTTGTGTTCGATGGTGATGACGGTGTTGCCCTTGTCCACCAATGACTGGAGTACCAGCAACAGCTTGCGGATGTCCTCGAAGTGCAGCCCGGTGGTGGGTTCGTCCAATACGTAGATACTCCGGCCGTTGCTTCGCTTCTGCAGCTCGCTCGCGAGCTTCACCCGCTGCGCTTCGCCGCCGGAGAGGGTGGTAGCGGGCTGGCCGAGCCGGACGTACCCCAAACCGACGTCCACCAGGGTATTCAAGTGGCGGGCAATCGGGGTGAAAGCCGCGAAGAATTCCGCACCTTCCTCGATCGGCATGTCCAGCACATCCGCAATGGTCTTGCCCTTGTAATGGACTTCAAGGGTTTCGCGGTTGTACCGGGCGCCGTGGCAGACCTCGCAGGGCACATAGACGTCCGGCAGGAAGTTCATCTCGATCTTCAGTGTGCCGTCACCGCTGCAGGCTTCACAGCGTCCGCCCTTGACGTTGAACGAGAACCGTCCGGGTTGGTAGCCGCGCACCTTGGCCTCGTTGGTTTCGGCGAAGAGCTTACGGATATTGTCGAAGACACCGGTGTAGGTGGCCGCGTTGGACCGCGGCGTGCGGCCGATCGGACTCTGGTCGACGTGGATGACCTTGTCCAGGTGCTCGAGTCCCTCGACCCGCGTATGCCGGCCGGCGACCTGCTTGGCCCGGTTGAGCTTGTTGGCCAGTACCTTGTACAGGATGTCATTGACGAGGGTGGACTTTCCGGAGCCACTCACCCCGGTGACCGCGGTGAAGACGCCAAGCGGGAAGACCGCGTCGATGCCCTGCAGGTTGTTTTCCCGGGCAGCAACCACCTTGAGCTGCCGCTTCTTATCGATCTTGCGGCGCTTGGCGGGGATGTCGATACGGCGCCGGCCGGCCAGGTAATCACCGGTAATGGACTGCTCATTATCCAGCAGTTCCTTGAGCGAACCGGAATGGACTATCTGGCCTCCGTGCTCGCCCGCGCCCGGACCGACGTCGACAATCCAGTCGGCTTCGCTGATGGTGTCCTCGTCGTGCTCGACCACGATCAGTGTGTTGCCAAGGTCGCGCAGGCGGGTCAGGGTTTCGATCAGCCGGCGGTTGTCGCGCTGGTGCAGGCCGATGGATGGCTCGTCCAGAACGTAGAGCACGCCGACGAGGCCGGAACCGATCTGTGTGGCCAACCGGATGCGCTGCGCTTCACCACCCGACAGGGTGCCGGCAGCGCGTTCGAGGTTCAGGTATGAGAGGCCTACGTCCAGCAGGAAGCGAAGCCGGGCCTGGATCTCGATGAGCACCTGCTGGGCAATTTGTGCCTCGCGCGGCGTCAGCTCCAGTGAATCCAGGAAGTCGCGGCATTCCTGCAGCGGCATCGCAGACACTTCGGCAATGGACCTGCCGTTGATGAGCACCGACAGGGACGCCGGGTTCAGGCGCGCGCCCTTGCACTCGGGACAGGGAACCTCCCGCATGTACTGCTCGTAACGGTCCCGCGCATTGTCGGACTCGGTTTCCAGGTGCTTGCGGTGGATGTACTGCACCGCACCTTCGAAACCGGTGCTGTACTTGCGTTCGCGGCCAAACCGGTTGCGGTACTGAACCACCACCTTATGGTCCTTGCCGTAGAGCACCGCCTTGCGCGCTTCCTTGGACAGCTCATTGAAGGGAACGTCCATGGAGAATCCGAGTTCATGGGACAGACCTTCAAGCAGCCGGTTCCAGTACTGCTGCGTTGCCGTGCCCAAGGCCCAGGGCGCGATCGCGCCGTCGCCGAGGCTGAGCTCCGGGTCCGGAACGACCAAGTCTTCGTCCACCTCGAGCTTGCTGCCGATGCCGGTGCAGACCGGGCAGGCACCGAACGGATTGTTGAACGAGAAGGACCGCGGCTCGACTTCATCAATGGCCAGCGGGTGCTCATTGGGACAGGCAAGGTGCTCCGAAAAGGCCCGGGTACGTCCCGGATCACTTTCGTCCAGGTCCACAAAGTCTGCCAGCACACGGCCCTCGGCCAGGCCCAGCCCGGTCTCTATCGAGTCGGTCAGCCGCTGCTGGATGCCGTCCTTGACCACCAGCCGGTCGATGACCACTTCGATGGTGTGCTTGAACTGTTTGCCGAGCTTGGGCGGCTCCGACAGCTGGATCAGTTTGCCGTCCACCTTGGCGCGGGAGTAGCCCTTGGCGGAAAGTTCCTTGAACAGGTCCACGAACTCGCCCTTGCGCCCGCGGACTACCGGGGCGAGGATCTGGAAACGGGTACCGCTCTCAAGCTCCAGCAACTGATCCACAATCTGCTGCGGAGTCTGCCGTGTCACCGGCTGGCCGCACACCGGGCAGTGCGGGCGGCCTACACGCGCCCAAAGCAGGCGCATGTAGTCGTAGATCTCGGTGATCGTGCCCACCGTGGAACGGGGGTTCTTGCTCGTCGATTTCTGGTCGATGGAAACTGCCGGGGAAAGGCCTTCAATGAAGTCGACATCCGGTTTGTCCACCTGGCCCAGGAACATGCGTGCATAGGCCGACAGCGATTCGACATAGCGGCGCTGCCCCTCCGCGAAGATCGTATCGAAGGCCAGGGAGGACTTGCCGGAACCGGACAGCCCGGTGAATACGATCATGGAATCCCTGGGCAGGTCCAGGTCGACATTGCGCAGGTTGTGCTCCCGCGCGCCCTTCACGACCAGCCGGGATAGGTCCGTCCGGGCATCCTCGTGGGATCCGGGTCCAGTTGATTCAGTCGCTTTTAGCACGGTTTCCACTCTAATCGAAAGTCCGTTCGAAAATGTATTGCGTTCAGCACATCGGTGCGCACGCGGACGATAGTTGTCCGCGTTGCCTCAACGCTGACTGGGCTTCTTTCTCTGGCTCGGCCGGTCCGCTGGATCAGCGTTCCAGGGCTGCCTTGACCGCGGCCAAGGCAGTCTTCACCGTGGCACCCTGTGCCCGGGCCGTCTCGGCGAACGTGGCGGCGGCCTCGGCCAGCAGCCGCGAGGACTCGTCCCCGCCGGCACTGATCACGGTGCCGGCCCGGCCGCCGGTCGTCACCCGGCCGGCCGTCTCCAGTTCCCGGTAGGCGCGGGCTACGGTGTTAGGCACAATGCCGAGATGGTCCGCCAGCCGCCGCACCGGCGGCAGCTTGGTTCCGATAGCCAACTCCCCGCCGTCGGACGCCTCGATAATGCGCAGGCGCAGTTGCTCGAACAGCGGCACCGAGCTCTGCTTGTCCAGCCGCCAGTCGAATTGGTCAGCTTCCATGTACCGCTGCCTGCCCTTCTGCAATTGTCCGTTCCCGGACCCATCGAATTTACGCCAGTTTCCCCACGGTGGACAAGGACTTTCACTCTGGGCGCAGACCCGGCCCGGGCAACCGCGGGCCTGTGATTAGACTGGGCGCATGTGGGAACTCGATGACATCACCATCCGCTCGGCGTCCGTCAGCGAGATGGACAACAACGTCTATGTGATCACGGCCAAGGGCACCGGCACACAGGTGCTTATCGACGCCGCGGACGATCTGCCCGCCATCGAAAAGCTGCTGGCCGAAGGGGCGCAGGACAGCCCGGCTCCCGCCAAAGTGGCAATGATCATCACCACTCACAGCCACTGGGACCATGTGCGCGCCCTTGCCGGGACGGTGAAACTCACCGGCGCCCGCACCGCGGCCGGATCCGAAGACATCGCGCAGATCGAGGTTCCCACCGACGTCGCACTCGATCACGGCGACGTCGCGGAATTCGACGGGTTCTCGCTGGAGGCCATCAAACTGCGCGGCCACACGCCCGGCTCGGTTGCCCTCCTGTACCGCAACGCGCACGGGCCCTCGCACCTGTTCACCGGGGACTCGCTGTTCCCGGGAGGCGTTGGCAACACCCAGCAGGACCCGCAGCGCTTCGCCTCGCTGATTGACGACGTCGAACGCCGCCTTTTCGGCTACCTGCCGGACGACACGGTGGTCCACCCGGGCCACGGCAAAGGCACCACGCTCGGCGCCGAACGGCCGCATCTGGCCGAATGGCGCGAGCGGGGCTGGTAGTCAGCGCTTGCGCGCAACGCAGAAGATCCGCCTGAAGGGGAAGACCGTTCCGTGCGGCCCGGCCGGATAGGCATGGCGCAGCGCCTCGGCATATTCCGTCTCGAATTCGGAGGCCTCCTGGGGTTCCAAGGCGGCGAGCACCGGGCGTAAGCCCGTCCCCCGGACCCACTCCAGCACCGGATCCGTCCCCTGCAAGACGTGGAAGTAGGTGGTCTCCCAGGCATCGGCTTCGAATCCTGCCTCCAGCAGCAGCGCGAGGTAATCCGCGGGCTCGCTGACGGCATCTTCGTGCCGGAGTACGCCGTCGAGCCGGGAATGCCACTTGCCGGAGGCCGCCTGTCGGCGCATCAGCACGTGCGACGGCGCCGAAAAGTTGCCGGGAACTTGGAACGCCAGCCACCCGCCGGAGCCCAGCGCTGACGCCCACTCACGCAGCAGGTCCTGGTGCCTCGGAAGCCACTGGAGGGCCGCGTTGGAGACGAGCACATCCAGATCCTCCGGCGGAGTCCAGGCTGCGATGTCGCCGACCTCGAAATCCAGGTTCTGCGGTTGTGAAGCGGCACTGGCTGCGGCGATCATGACCGCGGACGAATCCAGTCCCGTCACCCGCGTCCTGGGCCAGCGGTCCGCAAGCGCCGCGGTCAGGCTGCCCGGACCGCAGCCCAGGTCCACCACCCGGCGCGGCTCCTCGGCGGCGATCCTGCCGGTCAGGTCGAAGAAGGGGCGGCTGCGGTAATCCGCAAACTCGGCGTACTTGGACGGATCCCATTTCATGTCCCCAGCCTACGGCTGCCGCTGCCCCAGTCCCCCGGCGGCGCACCGACCGATAGGCTGGAGGGGACATGAACCTACTTGAACAGCTCCCCGCAGCCGCCACCGCCAGCCCGGACGAAATCTACACCGCCTTCATCGACTGGGTAGAGGGCCGTGGCATGGCGCTGTATCCGGCCCAGGACGAGGCGGTGATGGAGCTGGTCACGGGCAACAACGTGATTCTGGCTACGCCGACCGGCTCGGGTAAGTCCATGGTGGCCATCGCCTCGCATTTCCACGCGATGGCCCACGGTAGGCGCAGTTACTACACAGCCCCGATCAAGGCCCTCGTCTCGGAAAAGTTCTTCGCCTTGTGCGATATCTTCGGTCCGGACAACGTCGGCATGGTTACCGGCGACTCGTCGGTGAACCAGGACGCTCCCATCATCTGCTGCACCGCGGAAATCCTCGCCAACATCGCCCTGCGCGAGGGCCCGGAGGCTCAGCTGGGAACCGTGGTCATGGACGAATTCCACTACTACTCGGATCCGCAGCGCGGCTGGGCATGGCAGGTGCCGCTGCTGGAGCTGCCGCAGGCGCAGTTCCTGCTGATGTCCGCCACCCTGGGCGACGTGACCCGGTTCGAGAAGGAGCTGACCCAGCGCACCGGGCGGCAGACCACCACCGTGAGCTCTGCCGAGCGCCCCATCCCGCTGCACTACTACTACGTCCAGACGCCCGTGCAGGAGTCGCTGGAGGAGCTCCTGAGCACCCGCCAGGTGCCGGTGTACGTGGTGCACTTCAGCCAGCTGGAGGCGATCGAACGCGCCCAGAACCTCATGAGCATCAACGTCTGCACCCGCGAGGAGAAGGACCGGATCGGCGAACTGATCGCCGGCTTCCGGTTCGCCCCGGGCTTCGGCAAGACCTTGAACCGGCTGGTCCGCCACGGCATCGGCGTCCACCATGCCGGCATGCTGCCCAAGTACCGGCGGCTGGTCGAACAGCTGGCCCAGGCCGGCCTGCTGAAGGTCATCTGCGGTACGGACACGCTCGGCGTGGGCATCAACGTCCCCATCCGTACCGTCCTGATGACTGCCTTAAGCAAGTACGACGGCGTCCGGACCCGGCTGCTCAACGCGCGGGAATTCCACCAGATCGCCGGCCGCGCAGGACGGGCCGGGTATGACACGGCCGGCACCGTCGTCGTCCAGGCGCCGGAGCACGTGGTGGAAAACACCAAGGCGATGGCCAAGGCGGTGGCGAAGTTCGGTGATGACCAGAAGAAGCTGCGTCAGGTGGTCAAGAAGAAGCCGCCGACCGGCTTTGTCAGCTGGGGCGAGCCGACCTACCAGAAACTGGTGGACGGCCAACCGGAGCCGCTGACGTCCAGCTTCACGGTGAGCCACTCGATGCTGCTGAACCTGCTGGAGCGGCCCGGGGATCCCTTTGCCGCCGCGAAACGGTTGCTGACCGAGAACCACGAGACCCGTGCCTCGCAGCTCAAGCTGATCAAGCGCGCGCTGGGCATCTATCGTGAACTGGTCGCCTCCGGCCTGGTGGAGCGCCTGCCGGAGCCGGACGAAGACGGCCGCCTGGTGCGGCTGAAAATCCATCTGCAGGCGAACTTCGCGCTGAACCAGCCGCTGTCCCCGTTCGCGGTTGCCAGTCTGGAACTGCTGGATCCGGAGAGCGGCAGCTACGCCCTCGACGTCGTTTCGGCCATCGAAGCGATCCTGGAGCAGCCCCGGCAGGTGCTCTCCGCACAGGAGAAGAAGGCCCGTGGGGAAGCTGTTGCCGCCATGAAGGCGGACGGCATCGAGTACGACCAGCGCATGGCCATGCTGGAGGAGGTCAAGTATCCCCAGCCGCTGGCCGAGCTGTTGTTCCAGTCCTTCGATGTGTACCGGAAGAGCGCCCCTTGGCTAGGCGACTTCGAGCTCGCGCCGAAGTCAGTAATCCGGGACATGTACGAACGGGCAATGAACTTCAGCGAGTACGTGCAGTTCTACTCGCTGGCACGCTCCGAAGGCATCCTGCTGCGCTACCTCACCGACGGATACAAGGCGTTGCGCCAGACGGTGCCGACCGAGGCGCTGCGCGAAGACCTGGAAGACATCATCGCCTGGCTCGGCGAACTGGTGCGCCAGGTGGACTCAAGCCTGCTGGACGAATGGGAAGAGCTGACCTCCGGCGCCGGAGCCGCGGATCTGGCAGCGGAACATGCCGCCGAGTCCGTCCTGACCAAGGCGCCGCCGAAGCTCACGGACAACGTCCGTGCGTTCCGGGTCATGGTCCGCAACGAGCTCTTCCGCCGGGTGGAGCTCTTCGAAGCCGAAAACGAAGAGGCCCTCGGCGAACTGGACGCGGACAACGGCTGGGATACGGACCGGTGGGCAGAGGCCATGGACGCCTACTTCGACGCACATGATGACCTCGGCATCGGGCCGGACGCCCGTGGCCCCAAGTACCTGATCATCGAAGAGGACCCCGCGGAGTGGAAGGTCCGGCAGATCTTCGACGACCCGGCCGGGGACCATGACTGGGGCATTAGCGCTGTCGTTAATCTTGCCGAATCGGACGAGCTGGGCACGGCCGCGGTGCGGATTACCGCAGTGGGCCCGCTCTGATTAGGATGCCAGTTATGACCAGTATCAGGCGTGCCCGCGAATCCGACGTTCCCGTCATCCTTGAGCTCATCCGTGAGCTTGCCGTCTACGAAAAGGAACCGGACGCGGTCAAGACCACCGAGCAGCAGCTGAGGCACGCCCTCTTCGGCGACAACCCGTCCGTGTTCGCCCACCTCGCCGAGGACGACGGCGGCGTGCAGGGTTTTGCGCTGTGGTTCCGTAATTTCTCCACCTGGGAGGGCGTCCATGGCATCTACCTGGAGGACCTGTACGTGCGCCCGGAGTCGCGCGGCGCTGGACACGGCAAGGCACTGCTGCGCACCTTGGCACAGCACGCCGTCGAGAACGGTTATGCCCGGGTGGAGTGGGCGGTGCTGAACTGGAACGAGCCGTCCATCAACTTCTACCGCAGCCTGGGCGCGCTGCCGCAGGATGAGTGGTCCACCTTCCGCCTGACCGGCACCGCGCTGCACGAATTCGGCTCAACCGTTCCTGCCCGGACGGCATAATGCACGACGGCGCAGCCCACCGGATCGCCGCCTCGCACGTCATGCACGGGGCCAGGACCGTGGAACACTGGTTCACCGTTCCGCTGGTCCACGGGGACGCGGACGGCGGCAGCATCGAGGTCTTCGCCCGGGAATACACGTCCCTGGAACACAGCGACGAGGCAGTGGAATCCCTGCCCTGGCTGCTGTTCCTGCAAGGCGGTCCCGGCGGCCGCGGCAACCGGGTGACGTCCCTGGGCAGCTGGATGAAGGAAGCCGCGCGGCACTTCCGCATCCTGATGCTGGACCAGCGGGGAACCGGGCTGTCCGCTCCCCTCTCACGCCAGAGCCTTCCGCTGAAGGGTGACGCGGCGGCGCAGGCGGCCTATCTGGCCCACTTCCGGGCGGACTCCATTGTGGCGGATGCCGAGCTCATCCGGCAGGAGCTGGCCGGCGCGCCCTGGAGCATCTTTGGCCAGAGCTACGGCGGTTTCTGCGCCCTGAGCTACCTTTCCTTTGCACCGGAAGGACTGCGCGAGGTCCTGATCACCGGCGGCTTGCCGCCGCTGGCCGGCCACCCGGACCGGGTGTATCAGGCCACCTTCAAGCGGGTCGAGGCACGCAACGCCGAATACTTCGCCCGCTACCCGGAGGACCGCCTGCGAGTCACCCAGATAGCGCGGCACCTGGAACAGGTGCCGGAATTCCTGCCCACCGGCGAGAGACTGAGCGTGCGCCGCTTCCAGATGCTCGGCTCCTTCCTGGGCGGCAATACGCGGGTGGACGCCCTGCACTACCTGCTGGAAGACGCGTTCACCGACACGCTGGACGGCCCGCGGCTGACCGATAGCTTCCTCGAACAGGTAGGCCATCAAGTCAGCCGGGCCGCGAATCCGCTCTACGCGCTCCTGCACGAATCCATCTACGCCCAGCACGAAGCCACCGCTTGGTCCGCCTGGCGCGTCCTTGAGCAGTATCCGCAGTTCAGTCCGGAAGCGGAGCCCCCTTTGCTCACCGGCGAAATGGTCTACCCGTGGTACTTCGAGGAGGACCCGGCGCTGGTGCCGCTGCAGGAGGTGGCCGGGCTGCTGGCTGCCAAGGACGACTGGCCCGCGCTCTACGACCTCGAACAGCTGGCCGCCAACACCGTGCCCGCCGCAGCTGAGGTGTATGCCGAGGACATCTACGTGGACCGCGACCTGTCGCTGGAAACTGCCGACCGGGTCAAGCGACTGCAAGTCTGGGAGACGGCCGATTTCCATCATGACGGTATTTCGGACGACGGCGAGTCTATTTTCCGCCGCCTGCTCACCCTGTGCCGCAGCCAGGGTGGCGCCGTCGAATAATCCGGGTGCCGGGCGCCCTGCAGGAAAACAGCGGGTGCGCGCCCTACGTCTGCCGTTGGCTCCCGCGGTTCCGGGCGGCCTCCACGACAGCGAAGACCAGGACGACGGCAGCCGCCAGCGCCGCTGCCAGGTTCAGCCCGGCGAAGCCAAAGAACGCAAGCGCCACGCCGGAGAGCGCGGCACCCAACGCGCCGGCGGCGCCCATGCAGGTATCGGAGACGCCCTGCACCAGAACCCGGTCCGCGTCGGAGACCGATTCCGACAGCAAGGTGGAGCCGGCGATCGTCGCAGCCGACCAGCCGACGCCGAGGACCGCCAGTCCGGCGCCTACCGACAACTGGTTCCCGTGCCCGATCCCGGCCAGCCCGACGGCGGCCAGCAGCACCAGCTGGGCAGCCATGATCATCCGAGGCCTGCCCAGCCTGTCGGTGAGCAGGCCGATCACTGGCGACAGCGCGTACATGCCGGCGATGTGCAGGGAGATGGTGAATCCGATGAACGCGAGTGTGTCGGCCTCGCTGTGGTGCAGGCCGGACGCATGATCGAGCGCCTGCAGATGGACGGGTGTCATGGACATTACGGCAACCATGACCAAGTGGGCCCCGACAATCGTGACCAGGCCCAATTGGGCCATCGGCGACCGGCGGACCGCAGCCAGGCCGGCGGCCAGTGAACCGCCGCGCAGCTTTCGCGGCAAGGCGGAGTCCGGTGCGGCCGCAGTCGCCGGTGCGGCACGGTGAGCGGCCGGAGGTGCAGGGACCGAGACCGGGCCGGCGGCCACGCTCCGGGCCACGAGCAGCGGATCCGGACGCAGCCCAACGAACAGCAGAATCGCTCCAATCGCCAGCCCTGCCATGGAAAACAGGAACGGGCCGGACGTCTCCGGCAGGGACAGCGCTAAGGCCAGTTCGGCCCCAGGCTTGATCAGGTTTGGTCCTGCTACCGCTCCGATGGTGATGGACCAGACCACGAAGGACAGGTCGCGCCCACGGTGCTCCGGGCGCGCCAGATCGACGGCTGCGAACCGGGCCTGAAGGTTGACTGCAGCGCCGACGCCGAGCAAGGCGGATCCAGCCAGCACCAGCAGGTAGGAACGCAGAATCGGCGCCAACACCATGAGTGCGGCGCCCAGCAGCGCCAGCAGCAGGCCGGAGATCAGCGCCTGCCGCCGGCCTCGCCGAGCCGCCAGACCGGCCAGCGGCAGGGCGACCAGGGCGCCGGCCAGAGACAGAGCCATGGTGGATGTGCCGGCTAGTTCTTCGTTGCCGGAAAGCTCCACGGCAAGAAGCGAACCGATCGCCAGCGCGGCACCGTTGCCCACGCCGCTGAACAGTTGGGCGAGGGCGAGGGTTAAAACAGTACGGCGCTGGATGCGTCCAAGCCGTGCTTGGGCATCCAGCGCCGCGTCGACAGGAAAACTCACACTGCGAGCATAACGCCGCTGCGCGTCGCGCGCTTCCTGTTGTTCAGCTGGTTACTGCTCGTTGAGCTTGTCTTCCTCGCGCTCCTCGCGGCGGCTGGCCTCCAGGTCCGCAGCGAGTTCGGCGTCGAGCTTTGCGGCCTTGGCAGCAGGGCTCAGCAGGCTCGCCACGGTGGCGACGACAATCGTTCCAACGATGACCGCCAGGGAGACGAAGGTCGGAATCTCGGGTGCCCATTCGATGGGCTGGCCGCCGTTGAGGAAGGGCAGTTCATTCACGTGCATGGCGTGGAAGATCAGCTTGACGCCAATGAAGACGAGAATGAAGGCCAGGCCGTGCTTGAGGTAGACCAGGCGCGTCATGAGACCGCCCAGCAGGAAGTACAGCTGGCGAAGGCCCATCAGCGCGAAGATGTTGGCGGTGAAAACAATGAAGGCGCTCTGCGTCAGACCGAAGATTGCCGGGATGGAGTCGACGGCGAAGAGCAGGTCGGTCAGGCCGATGGTCACGAACACGATGAGCATCGGGGTGAAGACCTTTTTCCCGTTCACCACGGTGCGGAGCTTGTTGCCGTCGTACTTGTCGCTCATCGGCACCACGGTGCGCAGCTTGGCGATCAGCGGGTTCTCTGCGCCCTCTTCTTCGTCTTCGCCGTCGTCCTTGGCCTGCTTGTAGCCGGTCCAGAGCAGGAAGGCACCGAAGATGTAGAAGATCCAGCTGAAGTTCTCCACCAACTCTGCGCCCAGCAGGATGAAGATTCCGCGCAGGACCAGCGCGATGATGATGCCCACCATCAGCACTTCCTGCTGGTACTTACGCGGCACGGAGAAGCGCGCCATGATGATGATGAAGACGAACAAGTTGTCGATGCTGAGGCTGTATTCCGTCACCCAACCGGCCAGGAACTGCCCGCCGAACTCAGGCCCGGTGAACGCGAACATCATGGCGCCGAAGATCAGGGCAAGCGTCACGTAGAACGCAACCCAGAGCCCGGCTTCCTTCATGGAGGGCTCATGCGGGCGTTTTACCACATAGAGAAGGTCGAACAACAGGACAAGTCCGAGCACCACAAAGGTGCCGACTTCAAACCAAACGGGTAATTCGAGCACGAAAAAGGCCTTTCGAGGGTACGAGTGGTTGCCGCAAGTCTCTCCGCCGGCAACCAGAGGCCGGCCGCTGTGCCCGGCCCGGCTACTTCGCCGGGCGTGTTGACGTTCACAGCACTTGGGATACTCCCCTACGCCTCAACGAGTGTACCCGATTGGCCGCTGTGGGGTCAGGCGTGACCGGCTGCACGCATCTGCCGGAGGTCCTTCTTTAGATCTGCTATTTCGTCCCGCAACCGGCCGGCCAACTCGAACTGCAGTTCCGCCGCTGCCGCATGCATCTGTGCGGTCATCTCTTCGATCAGGGAGGTAAGGTCTTCGGCTGGTACCGCAGCAAGACCGTCCTTACGGATCTTTTCCTTCGGCTTAGCGGCCGAGTATCCGCGCTTGCCCTTGCCGTAATCAAACTCACCTAGCAGCTCGGCGGTATCGGCGTCCTCGCGGGCCAACTGGTCGGTAATGTCCGCAATCCGTTTGCGCAGCGGCTGCGGGTCCACCCCGTGTTTCTTGTTGTAGGCCTGCTGGATTTCGCGGCGCCGGTTGGTCTCTTCGATGGCGTTCGCCATGGAATCGGTGATCCGGTCCGCATACATGTGGACCTCGCCCGACACGTTACGTGCCGCGCGGCCAATGGTCTGGATCAGCGACGTGCTGCTGCGCAGGAACCCTTCCTTGTCTGCATCGAGGATGCTGACCAGGGAGACTTCGGGCAGGTCCAGGCCTTCACGCAGCAGGTTGATCCCGACCAGTACGTCGAAGATGCCCATCCGCAGTTCCCGCAGGAGCTCCACCCGGCGCAGGGTATCGACGTCCGAGTGCAGGTATTGGACTTTGACGCCGTGGTCCATGAGGTATTCGGTCAGGTCCTCGGCCATCCGTTTGGTCAGCGTGGTGACCAGGACGCGCTCGTTCTTCTCCACCCGGGTGTTGATCTCGCCCAGCAGGTCATCGATCTGGCCCTTGGTCGGCTTCACCACGACTTCCGGGTCGATCAGGCCGGTGGGCCGGATGATCTGCTGCACGTACCCGTCGGCCTTGCCCAGTTCGTATTTGCCGGGCGTGGCCGAGAGGTACACGGTCTGGCCGATCCGCTCGAGGAATTCATCCCATTTCAGCGGCCGGTTGTCCATTGCCGAGGGCAGCCGGAAACCGTGGTCCACGAGCGTGCGCTTGCGTGACATATCGCCTTCGTACATGGCGCCGATCTGGGGAACCGTCACGTGCGATTCGTCGATTACCAGCAGGAAATCGTCGGGAAAGTAGTCCAACAGGCAGTGCGGTGCGGTGCCGGAACCGCGGCCGTCGATGTGCCGGGAGTAGTTCTCAATGCCATTGCAGAAGCCCATCTGCTGCATCATTTCGAGGTCATAGGTGGTGCGCATGCGCAGCCGCTGGGCCTCCACGAGTTTGTTCTGGGATTCCAGGACCTGCAGCCGGGCCGCCAGCTCATCCTCGATCTCCTTGATCGCCCGGCTCATCCGTTCCGGCCCGGCCACGTAGTGCGAGGCAGGAAAAACATACATCTCGGTTTCCTCGCGGATAACCTCGCCGGTCAGGGGATGCAGGGTAAAGATGTTCTCTATTTCGTCCCCGAAAAATTCGATGCGCAGGGCCTGTTCCTCATACATCGGAATGATTTCCACCGTATCTCCGCGAACCCGGAAGGTCCCCCGGTGGAAGTCCATGTCATTACGCGCGTACTGCATCGACACGAATCTGCGCAGCAGCTCATCACGGTTCATCTCCTCGCCCTGGCGAAGCGTGACCATGCCTGCCACGTATTCCTCGGGCGTACCCAGACCATAGATACAGGAGACCGTAGCAACTACGACGACGTCGCGCCGGGTCAGCAAGGCGTTCGTCGCCGAATGCCGGAGCCGTTCGACCTCCTCGTTGACGGAGGAGTCCTTTTCGATGAAGGTGTCCGTCTGGGGCACGTACGCTTCCGGCTGGTAATAGTCGTAGTACGAGACGAAGTACTCCACTGCATTGTTCGGCAGCAGTTCCCGGAACTCGTTCGCCAGCTGGGCTGCCAGCGTCTTGTTCTGGACCATAACCAGCGTGGGCCGCTGCACCTGTTCGATCAGCCATGCCGTCGTGGCGCTCTTACCTGTACCCGTAGCACCCAGTAGGACGATGTCCTTCTCCCCCGCCTGGATCCGCTCGGTGAGTTCCTTAATGGCTCCCGGCTGGTCACCCGCTGGTTTGTAATCACTGATTACTTCGAAAGGAGCTACAACCCTGTTGATGTCCTGCGCAAGACTCATGGCATTAACGGTAGCCCCAATTGCGGCCAGCGCGCGTCCGCGATTGCTCCCGGCTGAACATCAGGGCAGAACTGGTGTTGTCCGCCGCCGGCGCTGATCCAGCAAGGAGAATTTGCCAAAGTGGTTGGCCTCGGCGCTCTGCCGGTGGATACTGTGAGCTAATAGCGACGTCAATCGACCCGAACAGAAGATGAGGATCTGCAAAGATCACTGATCTGGATGGAGAGACAGTGCCAACCGATGAACGATCGCCTGAGCCGGAGCCGGGTCAGAGGCCCGGCCAGGACGACGCAAACCCCCAGCAGAACGCTGAGTCTAAGCCCGTGGAGGAAAAATACGCGGCGCCCACAACTGATACCCCTGAGGGCAGGAAAACCATCCGGAAAGCCATCGGAGCGTCGGCGATGGGTAACGCCACGGAGTGGTTCGACTATGGCATCTATGCCGTTGCGATCACGTACATCACCGCCAACTTCTTCCCCACGGAGGGCGGCCTTGGCACCGCCCTCGCGCTGGCCACGTTCGCCATCTCATTCCTGGTCCGTCCGTTGGGCGGGCTGGTATGGGGACCGCTCGGCGACCGGCTGGGCCGCAAGGCCATTCTCGCTCTGACCATTATTTTGATGGCCGGTGCCACCTTTGCCATCGGCCTGCTGCCTAATTATGAAACGATCGGCGTCTGGGCCCCGATCCTGCTGATCCTTCTCCGCATGGTGCAAGGGTTTTCCACCGGCGGCGAATACGGCGGTGCAGCCACCTTCATGGCCGAATATTCGCCGGATAAGAAGCGCGGTTTCTTCGGAAGCTTCCTGGAATTCGGCACCTTGTTCGGCTTCATCCTCGGCACGGCCCTGGTGTTGTTCTTCCAGATAGTGCTGGGCGAGCAGGCGATGACCGATTGGGGCTGGCGTCTGCCCTTCCTGGTGGCGGGTCCCATGGGGCTGATCGGCCTCTATCTGCGTACCAAGCTCGAAGATACGCCGGTCTTCCGTGATCTGGAGGACCATCATCTGGAAGAGCCGGATGCGAAGACCGAGCTGCGCGACCTGGTCGTGAAGTATTGGAAGCCGCTGCTGACCATGGGCGGGCTGGTCGTAGCGCTGAACGTCACGAACTACACCCTGCTGAGCTACATGCCCACCTACCTGCAGACTGAAATCAATCTGCCCGCCAACAACGCCCTGACGCTGCTGCTGCTGGGCCAGCTGGCCATGATGATTGTCATCCCCTTTGCCGGGAAGCTCTCCGACAGGATCGGCCGAAAACCCATGTGGTGGGCCTCGCTGCTGGGCCTGTTTGTGGCCGCCATACCGATGTACCTGCTCATGCGGATCAACTTCGGCACGGCCCTGATCGGCTTTGCCGTGCTGGGTCTGTTGTACGTACTTCAGCTGGCAACTATTTCCGCAACATTCCCGGCCATGTTCCCCACGCAGGTGCGGTATGCCGGTTTCGCCATTACCTACAACGTGTCAACGGCGCTCTTCGGCGGCACGGCGCCGCTGGTGAACGATCTGCTGATTCAAGCTACCGGCGACACGCTGGTTCCCGCCTACTACATGATGGTGGCCTGCGTCGTCGGCGCCGTTGCGCTGAAGTTCATCCCGGAAACAGCGGGTTGCTCCATCCGTGGGACGGAAATTCCCAGCGTCGAACGGGACCGGGCAGAAGCGGCCCGCTGACGGATCACGGTTGGGTAGCGCGCCGGGCGGCGCTACCCAACCGCGCTCTCCGGCTGCCAGTGGACACGGCGCATCCAGTCCTGCATCCCTGGTTCCGCTACCTCCGTGAACCACCGTTCCTTATCTTTCGCGTAGCGGCCGGTTGAGCTGTCCTTTGCATGCAGGTCGGCCAGCCGTTCCTTTTCCGCCAAGTACTCCTGCGCCATCCGCGGGTTGTCGCGCAGCCAGTCACGGAAACCGAGGGCGAACCGCCAGCCAGGGGATCCTGTCACCCGGACATGGACGTTTGCGCTCCGCCCCGGGTCGGCATTGCCGTGCAGCCGCTTCTCCCAGTCGGCGGGGTCCGGGTGCGACGGCTTGGGGATGTCCCGCCACAGCCCCCGACGACGGGGGAAGCCAGCCGACGCCAAGCTGCCTGCAACGGCGTCGGCTTCAGCCAACGAACGCACGCTGACCTGCAGATCGATGACGTCCTTCGCCGGCAACCCCGGAACAGCGGTGGAACCGATGTGGTCCACCGCCAGAATCCGTTCATCCGCCGACCTGATCCGGCCCGCCAGCCGGTTCGCCTGCTGCGGCCAGTCCAGGCGGGGTTCGGCCAGGACGGGCCCGCCACGGGGGGTGGCCACCCGGGCCGCCGCAAGATTCGCCGCGAAGGGTTTCAGGCGCTCCTCCCACAGGCGGTCTACCCGCGCAAGGATGGCTTCCTGCGATTCCACGTTTTCCAGTACGACGTCGGCCGCGGCCAGCCGTTCGGCATGCGTCGCCTGCGCGGCAATGCGTGCCCGGGCATCGGCCTCAGCCATGCCGCGGTCAGTGACCATGCGCCGGATCCGGACATCCTCGGGCGCGTCCACCACAAGGACCAGGTGGAACCGCGACCCCTGCCCGGTTTCCACCAGCAGCGGGATGTCCTGAACGACGATTCGTTCCGGCTCGGCCTGTGCAACCAGCTGCGCCGAACGTGCACGGACCAGCGGGTGGATGATGGCGTTGAGCTGTTCGCGTTTCGCATGATCACCGAAAACCGCAGCGCCGAGCGCCGGACGGTCCAGTCCGCCGTCGTCGGTCAGAATCTCCTTCCCGAACGCCGCCACCACGGCCTGCAGTCCGGGAGTCCCCGGTTCGACGACTTCGCGAGCGAGCACGTCGGCATCGATGAGCAGCGCGCCACGTTCACGCAGCCGCCGCGCCACCAGAGATTTACCCGCGGCAATGCCGCCTGTGAGACCGACCTTAAGCACAGCATCAGTCTAGCCAGACGGCAGCCCGCCCCGGACGTCTGGCTAAACGCCGCCAGGCTGAATGCACTGCCACAGATCAGTCCGCTTGCTCCCCCAAGTAGCGCAGCAGTTCCGGTCTCCTAACGATGGCGGTTGGCCCTGCAGGGTTGAAGCAAACAGATGTGATGTCCGGACATGCCAAGATATGCTGCCAGATCGAGGCAGCCGGACGGCACTCGGACCGTAGGATGGGCGCCGCTGCCGCGATTTCGAACCGGGAGGTAAACAGGAGCAACTGCCGGGGGTCGGCGACCGCCGTCAGCGGAGCCTGCGCTTCCGCCTCGAAGGCAAGCCACAGGTAGGTCTCCCCCTGGTCGCCGCGCGGATCCGGTGCAAGGCAGAGCGCTTCGAACAGCAGCTGATCCGTCGCGCTGCCTGTACTGCCACCGGCCAGCGCGGTCTTGATCTCCACAGCCTCATAGCCCGCCTCTGCCAAGGCAATATCAGCGGCGTCGACCATACAACCCAACTCCGCCGGATCGACCTGGATCCAGCGGCAGTCCTGCCAGCGCCCGTCGATAAGGCGCCCTTGCCTGCTGCGGGCGGCGGTGGTTGCGGGATGCAGCCAGGCGTCCCGGTCCCCCAGAACGCGTTGTTCCGTTCGGAAATGTCGTTCGAGTTCGTCCACGCCGGTATAGACAGCGATGGATAGCCCGTAGCCGGGAACATCGTAGTAACGGAATTCCAGCGACCCACCATGGCCCCGGTCCAGAGTAGACGGGGAGCTGTCCTGCCAAACCCAACCGCCGCGCAGCTGGCGGAGTAGGTTCGTATAGGACGCAGCGGTTCCTTCCCGCCGATGCAGTTGCGCCGCTTCCCGCAGGTCCGCATTGACGTAGCCGGATTTCCCCTGGAGGCCCCAGTCCGGGCGCAGCTGGTCCACTTCGGTGCCGCGGTACCGCAGCCGGACCACGCCGTCCTCATCCCGTAAGGCGCCGACAGCAGACGTCGGAGCGCCGGAGACAAAGGGCAGTACAGGCTGTGCCGTCACTGCGGCCGGCGTGCCCCGGAGCTGCCCAGCCTCATGGCCAAAGGAGTCGACCAGCCATTCACCGGATCCATCGGGGAACACGATAGGCGGACCCAGCCGCTGGACGGCCAGGCCTACCGGAAGCCCGGCGGCAACCATCGTCCGTTCCACTTCTGTTCGGCCGCCGATGGCAGGCCGGATAAGCTCCACCGGCACCAGGCCGCTACTGTCCGGCTCCAACCGATACTGTTCGTTGCCCTTCACGGCGCAGATGCCGTCAGTCAGGGCGGCAGGATCCTGTTCCTCCAGCGGCATGGCCGGCGTACCCGGTTGCAGATGATGCCATGCACGGTAGGACTCCCCGGCCGCCATAACGAGACTCGCAACGCCAGCCCGTCGCGGCTCCGCGTCACGCGGACCCGATGCCGAGACTGCTGGCCATGGCACGGTGTGCTCATGTCCGGCTATGTCCATCACGGTGACTGTGCCGGCGCTCCAGCGGGCGGCCCGGACCTGCAGCCGCTCCAGCAGAGGTCCTAGCTGCAGCGGGCCGAGCTGCGGCTGTTGCTGGTCCACCGGCGCCCGCCGAGTTCTGTATCCCGTTGGGGTGTGCGCAGGAATGGCGGCGCCGGCGGCTCCCGGAACCGCCGCTGCCAAGGCTCTTTCAACTATGCCTGCCGGCTGCACGAAGGCGGTGGACATGAAAAGCAGGGCATCCTCCACAGAGGCGAACTGCGCAGGACCGTGGTCTTCGCTATGACGGTCGAGCCGCCAGGCCAGCGGCCCAGGCCGATAGGACAGCCCGGCCCCGGCAGGAAGGCGTCTGCCGGGAAGCTCGTGCAGGGCGGGCAGACCCAACTGCTCCAGCCGATGGTCCGCAGCGATCCGCAGCTGGTAGCGTGCGGCATCCGCCAACGAGGAGAATCGGGCCAGCGGCGGCCCGCTCTCCGGTTCCGCCAGATATTCCACGCCGCCGTCGGTTGGCCTGATGATGCCCGGTGTGCCGCCGTTGAGCCGGTGCAGCAGCCGCGGCACTATCCCGCCGGTACTGAACCAGAGGTCGAAGCCGGGTTGCTGATCGGAGCCGGCCGGGTTCGAGAAGCCGAAGGACGCATCGGCCCCATCCTCATGCACCAGTAAGTTCAGAGACCGCAGGGGCGGACCTGTGTTGGCAAAGCTGTCCTGGAGCCGTTTGAGTTCGCCACTGAGTTCACGCGGCGGAGGTTCCGTCGTCTCGACGCCGTTCCGGTAGACAAACATGGTTCCCGGGGACGGCCGGAGACCGAAGTCAGTTGCAAAAACCATGAGCTGCCATCCGGATTTGGTACAGCTGGCCAGAGTCCTGGCAATTCCGTCCAACAGCCTGCGCTGCTCGGCCGCCAGCGTGCACTCCGCAATCATGCATACCCTTCTGTATGGTCCGGGGATAGTCTATCCGGGCAGCAGTGCAACCGGACGGGCCCGCTTACCCCCGCCTGCGCTAAACAGCAGGATGGCGTTAGCCGTACTAGGCTGGTTGGGTGCATCCAGCCTCCCAGTCCACGGTTACCCGCTACACGACCATTGCTGGCGAACACCGGCACGAAATCGAGATCAAGCGCTCCCGCTTCATCACGGTACTTCGCCGGGTCGAGACGGAGGAAGCCGCGCGTGATCTTGTTGCCGGCCTGCGTAAGGAATTCCACGACGCCCGGCACCATTGTTCGGCCTTCGTCCTGGGCCCGGACCGCAGGGTGCAACGTTCCAACGACGACGGCGAACCCTCCGGTACCGCCGGACTCCCGATGCTGGAAGCTCTGACCAGGCGCGAGACAGCGCCCGGGGTGACGGACCTTAGCGACGTTGCGGCCGTCGTCGTACGCTATTTCGGCGGTATCCTGCTGGGCGCCGGCGGCCTGGTGCGCGCTTACTCGGAGTCGGTATCGCAGGCCGTCGCCTCGGCCCGATTGGTAAAGCGGCGGCGCATGCAGCTGTACGCAGTCGCTGCGGAACACGCCCAAGCCGGCCGGCTCGAGAACGAGCTGCGCGCGGCAGGCGTCACCGTGCTCGGCAGCGACTATGGCGCGGCCGGGGTCGATATCAACGTGGCCCTCACGGATGAACCCGAGGTTCTGGCCCGCTTCCATGAACAGCTCGCTTCGCTCACCGCGGGCGGAGAACCAGCCGTGCGGCGCGGCACCGATTGGGTGGATCTTGCCTGAACTGGACTTGGCTCTCTTGCGCCGCTGGCCCGATGTGGAGGCGGAGAACCTCTACGCGGCAGATGCGGCGGACCGGCTGCTGCTCGACACGGCGGCCCCGCTGCTGGCCGGATTGCAGGGCAACGAAATCGCCGTGGTCAACGACCATTACGGCGCGCTGACTCTGTCCCTGGCCACCGCAGGTTTCACCGGGCTGCGGGTCCATCAGGATCCGCTCTCTGCCGAACAGGCGCTGGAGAACAATGCCCGTGCGCTCGGACTCGGCGGCTTTACCCACCACTCCATGGGCCCGGAGCTGTTTAGGGGCACCCGGCTGGTGCTGATGCAGCTGCCCCGGTCACTGGACGCCCTTGAAGAAGCGGCAGCTTTCATCGCCGCCGCGGCGGCGCCCGATGTGACCGTGCTCGCCGGCGGGCGCGACAAACACATGTCCCCCGCCATGAACCAGGTGCTGGAAACGGCATTCACCTCGGTGAGCGCTGGGCGTGGCCGGCAGAAGGCCCGGGTACTGACAGCAACCGAGCCCCGCGACAAGGTCAGCACGCGTTTTCCGCTCCAGGAAGAGCACGACGTCGGGCTGCCGGCTCCGCTGCGGATCGTCGCCTTCGGCGCTACTTTCGGCGGCGCCAAGCTCGATATGGGCACGCGGTTCCTGCTACCGGCGCTTGCCGGTGCCCGCGCTGCCGGGCGGGCCGTAGATCTGGGCTGCGGCAACGGGACGATTGCCGCGTACCTCGCCCTCTCGTGCCCGGACCTGGCTGTCCTGGCCACAGACCAGTCCGCGTCCGCCGTCGCCTCGGCGCGGGCAACCGCGGAGGCAAACGGTGTCAGCGAGCGGGTGACCGTCCAACGGGACGATGCGCTGTCCGCACTTCCAGACTCCACCGAGGAACTCATTGTGCTCAATCCCCCCTTCCATATCGGGAACGCGGTGCATGCCGGCATCGCCCTGAAGCTGTTCGCCGATGCCGGCCGCGTGCTCGCGCCCAGGGGCGAGCTGTGGACGGTGTGGAACAGCCATCTCGCGTATAAGCCGGCACTCAACCGGCTGGTTGGGCCGACCCGCGAGGTCTCCCGCAACCCGAAATTCACCGTTACGGTCAGTACGCGCCGGCCCTAGAGAAAGTTCCCGGCAGCCAAAAGAACCCCTGTCCGAGGACAGGGGTTCTTTTGGCTGCTTACCCGTTAGGGCCGGCGGAATTAGTTGCCGGTGAGCTTCTCGCGCAGTGCGGCGAGGGCCTCATCCGAAGCGAGCGTTCCGCCACCGGTGCTGGGGGTCTCCGTCTGAACGGGCTCAGAGGAGTAGCTGGTTGCAGCGGATTCGCCGGTCTCGGAAGTAGCCTGGGTGTCTTCCTGCAGGTGCTGGGCAACCTGCTTCTTGTGGGATTCCCAGCGGGCCTGGGCGTCAGCGTACTGCTGCTCCCAAGCGGCACGCTGGGTCTCGTAACCCTCAAGCCACTCGTTGGACTCCGGATCGAAGCCCTCCGGGTACTTGTAGTTGCCTTCTTCGTCGTACTCGGCAGCCATACCGTACAGGGCCGGGTCGAACTCGGTACCCTCCGGGTCAACGCCCTCGTTGGCCTGCTTGAGGCTGAGGGAGATGCGGCGACGCTCGAGGTCGATGTCGATGACCTTGACGAACAGTTCGTCGCCAACGGAGACAACCTGCTCGGCCAGCTCAACGTGGCGGACGGCCAGCTCGGAGATGTGAACCAGACCTTCAATGCCGTCTTCAACGCGGACGAAAGCACCGAACGGAACCAGCTTGGTGACCTTACCCGGAACAACCTGCCCAAGGGCGTGGGTGCGGGCGAAGGTCTGCCACGGATCTTCCTGGGTGGCCTTCAGCGACAGGGAGACACGCTCGCGGTCCAGATCGACTTCCAGAACCTCAACGGTGACTTCCTGACCAACTTCGACAACCTCGGACGGGTGGTCGATGTGCTTCCAGGACAGCTCGGAGACGTGAACCAGACCGTCGACGCCGCCCAGGTCCACGAATGCACCGAAGTTGACGATGGAGGAAACGACGCCCGGACGGACCTGGCCCTTTTCCAGCTTGTTGAGGAAGGTGGAGCGGACCTCGGACTGGGTCTGCTCGAGCCATGCACGGCGGGAGAGCACAACGTTGTTGCGGTTCTTGTCCAGCTCGATGATTTTGGCTTCGATCTTCTGGCCGATGTACGGAGCCAGGTCGCGCACACGGCGCATCTCGACGAGGGAGGCGGGCAGGAAGCCGCGCAGGCCGATGTCGAGGATAAGACCACCCTTGACGACCTCGATGACGGTACCGGTGACGACACCGTCCTCTTCCTTGACCTTCTCGATGTCGCCCCAGGCACGCTCGTACTGAGCACGCTTCTTGGAGAGAATGAGGCGGCCTTCCTTGTCTTCCTTGGTAAGGACAAGGGCCTCGACCTGATCGCCTACGGCGACAACTTCGCCGGGATCAACGTCGTGCTTGATGGAAAGCTCGCGGGACGGGATGACACCTTCGGTCTTGTAACCGATGTCGAGCAGAACTTCATCGCGGTCAACCTTGACGACGGTACCTTCGACGAGATCACCGTCATTGAAGTACTTGATGGTGGCGTCGACGGCAGCGAGGAAGTCTTCGGCGGTACCAATGTCGTTGATGGCGACCTGAGGGGTACCGGGCTTCTCGGTGGAGGTGATGGTCATGTAGTAGGGGCTCCGATGTGGATAGATTTCTTAGTTCCGGACGGTTTGACTCCACGTGCGGCACCAGCACAAAATAGCTGCAGCCTTGCGGTTACTGACCGTCCGGAGGTGGACTTTAATAAAAAGGGTAGTGCGTACGCATTACGCGCCCGATAAGTCTAGCCGCATGAGCCAACTGCGGTCAAAGCGTTGCAGCCCGTGGCGTCGGTTACCTTCAGGGCTCCCGGCCGGGCAGGCGCTGCTCAGAAGTGCGTGATGCAGTACGGCTGTGCCGTGGTGGCGAAAATCCGCTCAAGCTTTCCTACGGCGTCCTCGGTTGCACCGGGCAGCCTGCCGGCCGCTGCGAGCGTTCCGGCCCTGACGCCGCCCAGATAAAGCGAGCCCAGCACATCGACGTCCACGCTCAGGTCCAACGCGTCGTCCGGTGCCAGCGGTTGCACGCGTGCGTTTCCGCCGGCGGCCTCCAGCAAGAACCGGCCTGCAGCCAACCCGAACGGATCAACAATCTCCAGCGCGAGCCGGCCCTCGCCGTCGTAATGACGCGCTTGGAGCGCATTGACCGGATCCAGAATACGCAGCCAGAGCACGTCTTCGGCTGCTTTCGTTGTGTGGCCCCGGCCGTCCTGCAGCGCCCACGGCAACGGATCTTCGACCGGGGCAAGGGACCAGCTGATCCGCTGCACCAGGTCGATGGAGCCCAGGTACCGCCACAGTTCCCGGTAGCTTTCCGTGGTGGCGGCCACCAGATCCACGACCTTCATCGTGTACGGTTCCTTGGACCAACCGGCGAACCTGTAGCTCACGTATCCCTGTGGCATCCCGCTGCTGTCGTAGTGGACGGCCGCCCGGATCGACCTGTCCGGCTCCGGTTTGTCATGCCCCCATCGGCCGGAGATTCTCTTCGCGTAGGAATACTGCCGGGCCACCGAGCCCGGAGTCCTGGCGTGGAACCGGGCAAAGATCTCCGGCCCGAGCTGCTGCAGGGCTGCCGGGTCCGCCATCTCGACTGTTCCGGCCGACGGCGTGCGGAGGCCGAAACGCTCCTGGACGTCCACCTCCACCTCGTGGGTGAAAGTTGCTGCTCCGAAGCCAAAGCGCCCGTAGATCGTCGCCTCGGATGCGGTCAGCGCCGCGATGCCCAGACCGGAGCGTGCGGCCTGCTCGAGATCGCTGGTGATCAAGCGCCGCAGCAGTCCTCGCCGGCGATGGGTGGGCCGGACGGTAACGGCGGTGATCTGGTGGGCATCGAGCAGGCGGCCGCCGCCAACATTCATGCTGTTCACCATGGTGGCGTAGGTGGCTACCGGAATATCGGCACTCCACACGCCTGGACGGGGCTCGTCGTCGTAAACTCCCCACAACACGCGGTTGTCCGCGGCGTAGCCCTTTGCATATTCGGCTACGTGCGCTGCCTCGAGAGAACTTTCATGGAAACCTGCATCGACGGCCTCGAACCAGCCCCGGAACCGGGCCGAGGGAATGCCACCCTCAACATCAGCAGGAAATTGTTCAATCCGCAGGGTCGAGGATGCGGTTGCCGCGTTGGTGTCCACGGTTTACGAGCCTAGTGGGCATTTTCCGCTTCCACCAGATCCCGGGACCGCTGCAGCCGCCGCGCGAGGTAATCAGCGATGGCGCCGGCAGCGATGATGCAGCCGAGCATCTCCAGGCCTTCCTCCAGGATCAAGCCCGCGGAGAAGACGTAATCGGGGCCATTCTGACGCATCCAGCCGTTGAACGCTTCGACACCCAGCGCGCCAGCACCGTAGCAGACCAGCCCCAGGGCGAGGCGCCGTCCCGTTTCCCGGGGCAGCGACCGCCCGGCGAAGATCAGCACAGTGGCACCGGCAATCCCGACGACCGCACCCAGCGCGAGCCAGGGGTAGGTCGGGGTGTCTAGTCCTGTCGCCAGGAGCGGCCGGGCGAGCCGCTCGTGCAGCCGGGCTGCTTCGTCGAGGCTCAAGTACGCGGCTGCCGCCGCTATAACCGTCCAGGAGAAGCGTGTCCTGCCGTGGGCAGTCAGCGCGGATGTTGCGGCCAGCGCCGCCACCAGGGACAGCAGCGCGGAGTTCCACCAGGTAGGCAGATTGGCCTCCGCCCCGATGTCCATGAATTCCTTCGCTTCGTCCAACGGGATCACGTAGTGGAGGGCGAACACGGCTATGAACAGCGCCATGATGAGGCCTGTAACCAGCAGAAGGAAGCGGACGGCCGCGCGGGCAGGCGGCTGTTGGCCGAAAAGCAATTCAATTCTCCTGGCGTAGCCGGCTTCAACGATCAGGGAAACCATACCGGCAGTAAATTGGACAAAAATGAGAGCCGCAGCCCCTAATCCGCCCGGTGCTGACAGCACCGCTGAAGCCGGCCCAAGCGGCCGGCTTCAGTTATCCGGATTAGTGGCCGGCTTCGTTCCAGTTGCTGCCGACACCGACCGACACGTCCAACGGAACAGTCAGCTCGGCCGCTGCCGCCATCTGCTCCCGCACCAGCTTCTCCACAGTCTCGCGCTCCCCCGGGGCGACCTCGAGTACCAGTTCGTCATGCACCTGCAGCAGCATCCTCGAGGACAGTTTTTGGGCCCTGAGCCCGGCATCGACCCCGAGCATTGCCTTCTTGATGATGTCCGCGGCCGAACCCTGGATAGGCGCGTTCAGCGCAGCGCGCTCCGACATCTCGCGAAGCTGGCGGTTATCGCTGTTCAGGTCCGGCAGGTAGCGGCGGCGGCCTTCAATCGTGGAGGTGAAACCGTCCTTGCGTGCCTGCTCGACGATGCCGCGCAGGTAATCCCGTACTGCCCCGAACCGCGCGAAGTAGTCCTTCATCAGCGTCCGGGCCTCGTCGACCGAAATCTTCAGCTGTTTGGACAGTCCGAAGGAACTCAGGCCGTATACCAGGCCGTAGGACATCGCCTTCACCTTGGCGCGCATCTCGCTGGTGACCTCTTCCGGGGCCACGCCGAAGATGTGGGCGCCGACGAACCTGTGCAGGTCCTCGCCTTGGCGGAAGGCCTGGATCAGTCCCTCGTCGCCGGAGAGGTGCGCCATGATGCGCATTTCGATCTGCGAGTAATCCGCCGTGAGCAGCGTTTCGTAGCCCTCCCCCACGATGAAGACTTCGCGGATGCGGCGGCCTTCTTCGGAACGGACGGGGATGTTCTGCAGGTTCGGGTTGTTCGACGACAGGCGCCCAGTCGCCGCCACGGTCTGCGCGTACGTGGTGTGGATGCGGCCGTCCTCGGCCACGGACTTTTTCAGCCCTTCAACCGTCTGCTTGAGTTTGCTGGCATCCCGGTAGGCCAGCAGCTGCACCAGGAACGGATGCTGCGTTTTGGCGATTAGATCATTCAGCGCGTCCGCATCCGTGGAATAGCCTGTCTTGATCTTCTTCGTCTTGGGCAGTTCCAGCTCGTCGAACAGGACGGTCTGGAGCTGCTTCGGCGACCCGAGATTAATCTCCTTGCCGATAATGCGGAAAGCTTCCGAACTGGCGGCATTGATGGTGGAGCTGAAGCCGTCCAGCAGGCCGTCCAGCTTGTCCACAGCGACGGCGATACCGTCCAATTCCATCCGGGCAAGCACCCAGGACAGCGGCAGGTCCAGCCCCGCCAACAACTGGTTCGCGCCGCGTTCGATGAGCTGGCCGGCAAAGTGTTCGCTCAGTTCCAGCGAGGCAAAGGCTTTTGCAACGGCGGGAGCCGCCACGTCGTCTTCGCCCAGGCTCAGCTCCAACTGGCCGCCACCGGACGACACCGCCGATGCTACCGACAGCTTCAAGTGGTACTGCGCCAAGTCGGCCAGATCGTAGTTTCGGCGGTCCGGCTGGATCAGGTACGCGGAGATCGCCGTGTCATCAACGACGCCCGCCAGCTCGAGGCCCCGGACGGAGAGCAACTTGTAGGCCGATTTGAAATCGTGGATGACCTTGGGCGCATCCAGATCCTCCAGCCACTCGGCGAGCCGGCGCTCGGCGTCAGCGTCGAGGCCCTCAAAGGCAACGTAAGCGGCAGCCGAGGGACTTACCAGGGCCAGCCCCACGGCGTCGTCCCCTGCTGTGGTTTGCTCGGTGACCAGCTGCACGGCAACCGGGAGCTGGTTCGTGCTGTCGAGCCAGTCGTCCAGTTCCTTCTCGTTTGTCAGAACCACGTGCTGCGGTGCGTGGACCTCGGTGTCCTCGACCCGCTCTTCGCCGCCAAAGGTGTCGATCAGCCGCTTGCGCAGTGTGTTGAACTGGAGCGCATCGAAGAGTTCCTCGATGGCATCCCGGTCCGGCTGCTGCAGGAGCATGGTTTCCAAGTTGACCGGCAGGTCCATGTCCCTGAGCAGGTGATTGAGCCGGCGGTTGCGCTTGACGTCATCGACACTGGCCCGGAGGGCGTCACCGACCTTGCCACCGATGGAATCCAGATTCTCCAGGATGCCGTCCAGACCGCCATACTGGTTGATCCACTTGGCGGCCGTCTTCGGCCCCACGCCCGGCACGCCGGGAAGATTGTCCGCGGTCTCGCCAACGAGCGCCGCCAGATCCGAGTAGCGGGCCGGGGACACAAAGTACTTGGCCTCCACAGCTGCGGCGTCCATGGGCGGGATGTCGCTGATGCCCTTCTTCGGGTAGAGCACCGTCACGTTGTCCGTGATGAGCTGGAACGCATCCCGGTCACCTGAGACCACCAGCACATCCCAGCCGGCAGCTTCGCCCTGGGTGGCAAGGGTGGCGATGATGTCATCGGCCTCGAACCCGTCCATGGAGATGGTGGGGATCCGCATTGCCTCCATGAGCTTGATGATCAGGTCCACCTGGCCATGGAATTCCTGCGGCGTCTTGCTCCGGCCGCCCTTGTATTCGCTGTATTCCTGGTCCCGGAACGTCGGTGTGTCAAGGTCGAAGGCCACCGCCACGTGCGTCGGCTTGTGCTCGCGGATCATGACCAGCAGCATGGAAGTGAAACCGTACACAGCATTGGTGTGCTGCCCGGTATCCGTGGAGAACTTGTCCGCCGGCAGGGCGTAGAACGCCCGGAATGCCATGGAATGGCCGTCGATGACCAGCAGCCGCTTTCGTTCCTGGCTGGAATTTTCTTCAGGGGCTGCGGCCGAGGCCGTCAGCGTATCGCCGGTTGGGGACACCGGTTTGTTAGTTTCACTCACAGGTGCCAGCCTAGTTCCCATGAGCGACAATTTCACACCGGAAGCGGTTCCGGCGGCAGCACCGGATTTGACTGACGAGCTTGTTTCCGCAGGGGTACCCGTGGAGCTGCGTCCGTGGCTGCGGCATATGGGCGTCGGTGCCTTGGTGGTGAAAATGGGCATCGTTTTTTCGCACATGAGCGCGGAGCGGATGGTTGCCACCATGCCGGTCGAGGGCAATACGCAGGTGGCCGGGATCCTGCACGGCGGTGCGCACACGGTGATGGCCGAAACCCTGGGATCCTTCGCCGCTGCCATCCATGCCGGACCTGACCGGCACGCGCTGGGCATCGAAGTCGGTGCTACCCATCACCGTGCCGCGGCCGCGGGGCTGGTGACCGGTACGGCTACCGCCATCCACCTGGGCCGGACCCTGACCGTCCACGAAGTGGTCATGACGGATGACCAGGGGCGCCGGCTTTCCACCGCCCGCATCACCAACATGATCAGGGACAACGCGTAAAGCAGGAACAACGATTAAATCCGCGTCTACTGGTCCGCTTCGGTCGCGGGACCGGCTGCGGTGAAGCGGTAGCTAAGTTCCACCATGCCGGCGCCCAGTGTCCGCGAGCCAAGCAGCTGGGCAGGTTCCGTCGCCGAGCCCACGGGCAGCAGGCTCTTTCCCCGGCCGATGGCGACCGGCACGTATGTGACAATCAACTCGTCCAGCAGCCCGGCGTCCAGGTACTGCGCGGCCAGGGAACCACCGCCGACCACCCAGACGTCCTTGTCCCCGGCGTCGGCAACAATGTTCGCGTGGAACAGCGAGATGTCCCCGCGGACAAAGGTGATGTCCGCGCCGGCAATGCCCGGCAGTTCGTGGTGCGTAAAGACCCAGGTAGGCATCTCTCCGTACTCCCAGGCCTCGGCGCCGCCCTGGTCCAGAATGAACTTGTACGTCTGGGAGCCCATGACAATGGCGCCGATACCGGCGATGAATGACCTGTAGGTGTCCGCCACGCCTTCGGCGTCGTTAAACCGGAACAACCAGTCCAGCTTGTCGTTTTCGTCGGCGATGTACCCGTCCAGCGAGCTTGCAACGTAGTAGAGCGTGCGTGCCATGGGCTCATGCTAGCCCGGTTCGTCAGTGAAAAGCAGGCACGATCAGATAGATGCCGTACAGCACGGCGGCAACGCACACCGCAAAGCAGGCATATGCGCCCAGCCGAACCACGGGCTGCCGCGTTGGAACGGCGTCCGTGGCTACCGCCAGCAGTCGCACGCCCAGCCCGTAAAACCCGACCACGATCATGGAAGCCACCAGCGTGGCGACGGCGACAATAACAAAAGCAAACCAGTCGATACTCATTGTCCTGCCTCCAGCCGGTCCTTCTTTTTCTTGCGTTTGCGCTTGATCTTGACTACCTCGCCTGCCTGGTCCACGTCGCTGATGGCGTTGTCATGGCCGACCTTGGACCGTCGGGAAACGACGTACATTCCGAGGATGATCAGGATTCCCGCGACTGCGTCGATGATGATGCCCGCCACGCCGAGGTGGGCCACCCACGCAGCCAGTGCACCGACGCCGCCGGCGGCAGGAAGGGTCAGCAGCCAGCCGATACCGATCCGGCCCGCGGTGTTCCAGCGGACCTTGGCCCCTTTGCGGCCCAGCCCGGAGCCGATCACGGAGCCGGACGCGACCTGCGTGGTGGAGAGGGTAAACCCAAGTGCGACGACGCCAGAATGGCATACGCGGTGGAGGTCTCGGTGGTGAAACCCTGCGCCGGCTTCACCTCGGTCAGCCCCGAGCCCATGGTGCGCCGGCAGCAGAAGTTTGGAGACAACGACGCCGTAGTCCACCGCGGCGAGTCCGGCACCGACGATGGCGGCGCCGATCAGGCCGCCGAACAAGGCGTGCGAGGAGCTCGACGGCAGCCCCAGCAGCCACATGATCATGTTCCACACGATGGCCCCGATCAGGCCGGCAAAGATCATGACTGGGCTGATCTGGATTCCGCCCTCGCCTCCCTGATCAGCCCGCCGGAGATGGTCTGGGCCACCTCGGTGGACAGGAAGGCGCCCACCAGGTTCAGGATGGCCGCCAGCAGGACCGCAGCCTTGGGTTTGATGGCACCGGTGGCAGCGATTGGTTCAGTTGCGGGTGCGGCGCTTACCGATTGTAGATGCCGCCGGAGCGGCGACAAACACGGTCCGGCCACCATAGGCCAGGGAAGCGGCGGATCCTTGGGCTTGTGGCGCGACGCCGCGGGCAGTACAACTGGTCCATGAATGGCAATCTTGAGGCATGGATCACGGGATATAGGCAGGCATGGGGATCGAATGAGCCGGATAATATCCGCGCGCTCTTTACCGAGGACGCCGAGTACCGGACCGATCCGTGGGCGGCGCCCTGGCGGGGACGCGAGGAGATCGTGGCCAATTGGCTGGGCAAGAAAGATGAACCCGGAAGCGCCGCCTTTGAATGGTCCGAACTGGTCTCCACCCCGGACGTGTCGATTATCCAGGGCACCACGGTCTACCGGGACGGGCCGACCTACAGCAACCTGTGGGTGATCAAGCTAACGGCCGAGGGCAGGGCTCGATCCTTCACCGAGTGGTGGATGGACCAGAGCAACCCTTCCTAACCAGCTGCTCCGCGGCCCCGACACGCATTTCTACGGCTCGGTTCCGTAGACACGTGCGGCGTTCTCATGGCCGATCATCCGGGCGACGCGTTCACCATCGCGGCGGGACCAATCGCCGTCGTTAATCCACTGAGCGATTGTCCGTGCCAAACCGCGTCGGAACAGGCCGGCACCCAGGTAGTAGAGTTCCGCGAGACCCAGCGCGTCGGTGGAGAACAATGCCTTGTGGAAGGGGGTCAGCTCGAGGGATTCGGCGATGACCGCTGCCGAGCGGGAACCTGTGTGGTTCACCGCCAGACCGACGTCCACGTAGACGTGCGGAAAAATCTGCGCCAGATAGCCGGCCTCGCGCTGGTACGGGTAGCAGTGCAGCAGCATCATCGGCACGCCGGATTCCCGCGTGGCCCTGAGCCACCCTGTCAGCTGCAGCGGATTGCAGCGAAGCAAGTCCACATCGGCATCACCGTAGCCCACATGGAACTGGATCGGTTTGCCCAGCTTTAGACCGGCCCAAAGGACGTGACGCAACAGGACGTGCTCATCCAGCCTCATCCCGCCGGCTTCCGGATTCTGCCTGCCCAGCCACCTGCCCACCGCCTCCCGGACCTCGTGCTCTGAAGGCGCGGCGGGTTCAAAATCCAAGCCGTAACGGTATGCGGCAATGGACTTGAGCCCTGCGGCATCCTTGGCCGCTGTTTCCAGGGCCAGCTCAAAATCGGCAATGAACGACGACGGAGTGGTGCCCTGCTTGGTGATCTGTTCGGCAAGGCGTTCCAGCCGGACTATCTCCCCTGAGTTGCCGCCGCCCAAACCCGCGGTTTGCTCCGGCGAGGTCAGCGAGTCTTCTCGAATCCCGGCGTCGACGAGGAAGGTGCTGATGCCGGAGGCGCTGAGCAGGAGCCGGTTCACGTTGCCGGCGCCCAACCGCGAGCGCTGCTCGAGGTAAGCCTCCGGGCTGGCGTGCGGCTCAAGGTCCAGCACGGGCGCGCACCAGCGGCGGATGGCGAAGCCGAGCTGCGAGTCGAAGGTAGTTGTGCCCTTAGGGGCGGGCCAGTTCGATTCGGTCGCCAGGGCTTCGAAAGATGCCCGGTCCAGGTCAGCGCTGACAACGCCATGACAGTGGTGGTCGATGAGCGGTACGCCGTCCATCAGGGCACCGCCGTCCAGCCCATCCCCAGGATCAATAGACATCGGCGTATAGCTTGCACTTTGCTGCAGGGTCCAGGCCGTCGAGCAGGCGGAGTTCATCCTCCCGGACGGCTTGGAATACCTTCAGGAAGTCGGCGGAAAACCACTTTCGGACAACCTGGTCCGAGCCGAGGTGCCGCAGTGCGTCCGGCAATGACGCCGGCAGCCGCGCGATACCTGCGGCCGTTAGCTGCTTGTCGCTGAACTCTTCCACGGGGCGGTCCAGAATGGCCGGTGCTTCCAACCGTTGCCGGATTCCCTCCAATCCGGCCCGGATCAGCAGCCCCATGACCAGCCAGGGGTTGCCGGTTGCGTCTCCGGCCCGGAACTCGAGGTTCAGCTGGGACGCCGGCGTCCGGCCACCCGTCTGCATAGTGGGGCACACCCGCATCATGGCTTCGCGGTTGTGGTTGCCCAAAAACGCGTGCGTGGCAGACCATCGGTGGGGTGCCAGCCGCAGGTAGGAGACTTCGCTGGCGGCGGTGAAGGCGACGATGGCCGGGGCATGGCGGATGATTCCGGCGGCGAAGGACCCGGCGGCTGCTGATATACCGCCTCGCCGGGTGATGTCATGCATCACGGGCCTGCCGTCCAGGCCCCTCAGGCTGAAATGGACATGGACGCCGTTTCCAACACTGTCCGGATCCAGCAGCGGCGCAAAGCTGGCATGCTTACCAACCGCATGGAAAAGATTCCGAACGATGTCACGCAGCAGCACCGCGCGGTCGGCGGCGGTCAAGGCATCGGTGGCCTTGACGGTGATCTCGTACTGGTGGGCGCCGTACTCCGCGAGCCAGTTCTCAGGCTGCAGCCCGGCAGCCGCGAGGATTCCCACCAGTTCGCTCCCCAACGGTTCGGCCCGGAGCATGGCCTGAAGGGACATCGGCGGTTCCGGCGCTTCGTCGGTCACCAGCATGAATTCGTGCTCGAACGCGCCAAAAACGCTCAGTCCGGTTTCCTCCCTGAGATCCCTGATGGCGCGTCGCAGGAAGGTGCGCGGGCAACAGGGCCACTCGGAGCCGTCCATATGGGTGATATCCGCAAGAACCACAGTGATGGGCGGTCTGCCGGGTAGCCCGGCGATCCGTGTGAGCGAGCGCTCGTCCGGAATCAACCGCAGATCACCGGTGGCATCAAACGGACTGTCCCGGGCTATTTGCCCGAAAGCGTGCACGCCCAGATTTGCCGGAACCCAGCCACAGCCTGTTTCCATATCCAGTTCCGGCAACGGCATTGAACGGCCCCGGGTGGTCGCGCACAGATCGTTGGTGGCAATGAACGCCAGCTCGTTCGCAGCCATCCCGGATGCCGCTAGCTTTTCTTCGCCCGGCTCGGCTGCACCCGCGGCGGCTCACCCGGCATCTTCGGGTAATCGGGCGGGAACGGCATCTCACCGAGCCCTGCCGCCAGGTCTCGCTCCCACCATTTCAAGAGCACGTCGATGGTGCCGGGACTGGCGTGCATGTCCGCCCACGGGTCGCCGGTGGTCCTGAGCCGGTCAGGAACCGTGGCGATAGTGAATTGCTTCGGGTCCGCCGTTTCCAGCTCGTCCCACTTGAGCGGACAGGAAACGGGAGCGTGGGCCAAGGCCCGCGGACTATAGGCACCGGCCATGGTCCGGTCCCGGTTGGCCTGGTTGAAATCCACAAACACCCGTTCTCCGCGTTCTTCCTTCCACCAATTGGTGGTGATCTGCTGCGGCATGCGGCGTTCCAGTTCGCGGGCGGCGGCGATCACCGCGTGGCGTACATCCAGGAACTCGCGGGTGGGTTCGATCGGTGCGAACACGTGCAGCCCGCGGTTGCCCGACGTCTTGATGAAGGCAGTCAGCCCGGCCTCGGCGAGTACCGATCGAAGTTCCAGGGCGGCGGGAACGGCGTCATCAAAGTCGGTCCCGGGTTGCGGGTCGAGGTCGATGCGCAGCTGGTCCGGATTGTCCGAGTTCCCGGCGCGCGAGGGCCAGGGGTGGAAGACGATCGTGTTCATCTGCACTGCCCAGACGGCGGCGGCAGGTTCATCGATAACAAGCTGGGGGTGCGATCTTGCGCTGGGGTACACCACCTTCACGGACCGCACGAATTCGGGCACACCCTTGGGCGGGTTCTTCGAAAAGAACATTTCGCCGTCGATCCCCTCGGGAAACCGCTGGAGGGAGACGGGCCTGTCCCCGTTCGCGGCGACGAAGGCCTCGCCCACGTCGGCGATGTACCGGGCGAGATCCAGCTTCGTCAGGCCGAGTTCGGGCCATAACACTCTGCTGGGACTGGAAATGCGCATTTCCCGCTCGCCGTGGGGTCCCTCAACCGTGAGCGTCGTTGCTTCGCTGGCCATGGGAACAACATACCGACAACCACGGCGGCCGTCACCCACTTCCGGCGAGTGCATCTGACGCCCTTGGTCCGTAAGCTCGTTCCATGGCGAGATACTTTGATGTTCATCCTGAGGACCCACAACCGCGCACCGTCGGGCAGATCGTCGACCTGGTGCAGTCGGGCGGGCTGATCGCATACCCCACGGATTCCTGTTACGCGCTGGGCGCGCAATTGGGCAACAAGGAGGCGCTGGAGCGGATCCGCACCATCCGCCAGCTCGATGACAAGCACCATTTCACCCTGGTCTGCAAGGATTTTTCCCAGCTCGGTCAATTCGTCCTGATCGACAATGACGTCTTCCGCAGCATCAAGTCGGTCACGCCTGGCAGCTATACCTTCATCCTGCCGGCGACAAAGGAAGTTCCGCGCCGGCTGCTGCATCCGAAGAAGAAAACCGTGGGAGTCCGCATTCCCGACAACAAAGTAGTCCATGCGATCCTGGCCGAGCTCAACGAACCGTTGCTCTCCAGCACTTTGCTGCTTCCCGGCCAGGAGGAGCCGTTGACGCAGGGGTGGGAAATCAAGGAACGTCTTGAACACGTTGTCGACGGCGTGGTGGACTCCGGGGACTGCGGTGCCGAGCCGACCACCGTGATCGACTTCTCGGGCGGGGGCGCCGAGGTTGTCCGGCGCGGCATGGGCGATCCCTCCCGGTTCGAGTAGGGGTCTTAGGCGCCGACAGCTGCCGGCGTCACAGTGGAAGGCACCGGCTCGTGCCGCAGGTAGTCGCGCCGGAAGGTGCCGGTGCCTGCGGTCAGCGAGCGCAGTTGGATGGCGTACCGCAGTAATTCCTCGTCCGGCACTTCGGCGCTGATTTCAGTACGGTCGCCGCCCACCGACGTCGTTCCTGTCACCCGACCGCGGCGGGACGACAAGTCGCTGAGCACAGCGCCGACGTATTCGTCCGGCACCATGACGGTCACGGCGGACACCGGTTCCAGCAGCTGTATGCGCGCCGCCGCCGCAGCCTCACGCAAAGCCAGCGCCCCGGCGGACTGGAAGGCGGCATCCGAGGAGTCGACGCTATGCGCCTTGCCGCCGACCAGCGTCACGCGGATGTCCACAACCGGGAACCCCGCGGAAACGCCCTTGAGCAGCTGTGCTCTCAGGCCTTTCTCCACCGACCCGATGAACTGCCCGGGGATCGCGCCCCCGACGATCCTGTCGACAAATTCGAACCCTGCCCCGCGTCCAAGGGGTTCAACTTCTATGTCGCAGATGGCGAACTGGCCGTGGCCGCCGGACTGCTTGACGTACCGCCCATGCCCCTTGGCCGGCTCGGCGAAGGTCTCCCGCAGCGGTGTGATGACGTTGACCGTCTGCAGCTGGACGCCCTGGTCGGCCAGCCTCCACAGCACCACGTCCGCGTGGGCTTCACCCATGCACCACAGCACCAGTTGGCCGGTCTCGGCGTTGCGCTCCACCCGCAGCGTCGGATCCCCCGATGCCACCTTTGCCAGGCTGCGGCCAAAGGCGTCTTCATCAGCGTGCGACGCTGCCTCGACCGCCACCGGCAGCAGCGGTTCCGGCATGGACCACGGTTCGATCAGCAAAGGCGTGTCCTTGGCCGAGATCGTGTCGCTGGTTTCGGCGTTTCCAACCTTGGTCAGCGCGCAGATATCCCCCGCCACGGCGAACGGTACGGCCTGCAGTGCCGACCCGACCGGAGCATGCAGATGCGTGACCCGCTCGTCGCTGTCATGGTCCTGGTGGCCCCGCTCGGCCAGACCGTGCCCGCTCACGTGGATAGCAGTGTCCTCCCGTAGTGTGCCGGAGAACAAGCGCACCAGGCAGACCCGGCCCAGAAACGGATCACTGCTGGTCCGCACCACCTCGCCGGCGAGCGGACCGGCAGGGTCGCAGTTCAGCGCACGGGCCGGCTTCCCGTAGAGGTTCATCACCGCCGGCAGGTCTCGTTCAACCGGCGAGGGGAAAGCCTGTACGAGCACCCGGAGCAGCTCGGCTGTGCCCACGCCTGTTTCAGCGGAGGTCGGAATGACAGGAAAGAAGGAACCACGGACGACGGCGGTCTCCAGGTCCGCGATCAGGGTCTCCTCGGCGATCTGCTCACCACCGAGATAGCGGTCCATCAGCGTCTCATCCTCGCTTTCGGCGATGATCCCCTCGATCAGCGCACCTCGGGCGGATTCCGCCGCGGCAATTTCGTCCTCGGTCGCGGCACGTTGGATATGCTGCAGCTCCCCGGCCGGGTATTCCGACACCGTGCCAGAGAGCAGCCCGTGCAATCCCGTGAACGTTCCGGCGGCCCCCACCGGGAGGTAGAGCGGCAGGACGGCCTCGCCGAATGCCTGCTGGGCAGCTGCGAGCGCCCGGGCGTAATCGGCCCGGGGATGATCCAGCCGGCTGATCGCCACGGCCCGGGGCATTGCGGCTTCTTCGCACTCGTTCCATAGTGCAACGGTGGCCGCATCGATATCGTCCACGGCCGACACCACGAACAGCACAGCATCCGCGGCGCGCAGTCCGGCCCGCAGTTCGCCGATGAAATCCGCGTAGCCGGGCGTGTCGAGCAGGTTCACTTTGACGTCGCTGAAAACCACCGGAACCACGGACAGCGACACTGACCGCTGCTGGTGGATCTCCGCGGGGTCCGAGTCACTAATTGTCGTCCCGTCCGCAATGGAACCCATCCTGGCAATGGCTCCGGTGGCAGCCAGCAATGCCTCGGCCAGCATCGTCTTCCCTGCCCCCGAATGCCCCACCAGCGCGACATTGCGGATCTCCTCCGGCCGCTCGGCGTGCATAGCGGTGGACCCGTCGGCCCGTCGCAGTGCGGTCCCGGCGCGCGCAGGCCCCTTGCCTGAACCGTTTGTGCCTTTTACCGCCATGACATTTTCCCCTAGCCCTCACCTAGCCGCAGCCACCTGTGCCCATTTCCTCTGATTAGATTCGACACCCGCGGCAGCGGAAACGGCAAGGGTCGGGCGGCGCATCCAGCATGATGGATACATGGCCACATCCGAATCACCTATCAGCATCTCCGTCGGCGAGACACCGGTCTCGGGTGTCTATGCCCGGCCCGATAACCCGCTGGCCACAATGGTCGTGGCCCACGGCGCGGGCGCCGGCATGGAGCATCCGTTCCTGCAGGGCTTCACCCGGGCACTGAACGACGACGGCGTAGCCACCTTGCGCTTCAACTTCCCCTACCGCGAGGCAGGCAGGAAGTTTCCGGACCGCCCGCCGGCCGCAATCGCCGCCTGGCGGGCGGCCATGGACTTCGCCGCCTCGGAATCCAACGGCGAACCGCTGTGGGCGGCCGGCAAATCCTTCGGCGGGCGCATGGCCTCGATGGCCGTCGCCGAAGGTATGCCTGCTGCGGGACTGGTCTACCTTGGCTACCCGCTGCATCCGCCGGGTAAGCCGGAGAAGCTCCGCGATGAGCACCTCTACGGACTGACGCTGCCGATGCTTTTCCTCCAAGGGACGCGCGATCCGTTCGCCACGCCTGAACTCCTGGAGAATGTTGTTTCCCGCATCGGGGCGGCCGCTGTGCTGCAGTGGCTGGAGGGCGGCGGCCATTCCTTCGAGGTCGCGGGCTTGAAGCGCACCGCGGGCCAGGTAGGCGCGTCCCTGGCGGAACCCGCCGCGGCGTTCCTGGCCGCGCACCGTTAGGCGTTGGGCCGCGCGTAGCTCTTGTCAGCCCACAAAGGGGACCAGCAGTGCGGTCACGAACAGGACCAAGAAGTGGAATTTCACCAGCCAGCCGAGAAAGCCGAGGACAGCGTGGCGACGATGACCGTGGCGATGGTCAGCACGAGGGACACCGGGTTGCTCATCGGGGCGAGGACCTCGTCGATCTTGAATGTAGGTAAGACCATCAAGAAGTAGCTTCAGACGTCTATGGTCAGTGGCGGCGGCTCCAGAGCCGCCGCCACCAGGGACGCTTGATTTCAAGTGCCGGGCTGGCCGGCGCAGCGGCCGCACGGGCCGCCTTGCGTTCGCGCCATCGGGCTACTTCGCCGTCGACATCCCTGGTCTTGGTAATGACGGGCGGTCCGCCGAGCAGCTGGCGCCGGGCTTCGATCACGCGGGCATTGAAGTCCTCGACGATCTCGCGGACCTGCTTCTCCGTGTGCTGCTTGTCGAGCGCCTGGTCCAGCTCGGCGTCCTCGGTGCGCAGCATGATGGCTGCCGGTCCCAGCCCGGTGATGTGTTCGCGCTGGATCAGGCCCTTGATCCACCAGTCGGGGTCGTAGCGCTCCCCGAGCCCGGGGATCGGTTTTCCGGCGTACTGCAGATTGTCGAATTCACCGCGCGCCATTGCATCGCGGATGAGGTAGTCGGCCTTGGCCGCATCGCTGATCTTGTTGCGCTTGCGGCCGCCTTCCTCGTCCGCGTCCGCTTCGCCGGCCTGTCCGCCGGAGTTGCGTGCGGCACGCAGCTCGGCCGCGCGGGCCAGCCTTCGCTCATGCTCGCCGGAGGTCATGCCGCCCATGATTTGCCACCGCCTTGTTTACCTGCGCCACGCCGATTTTCTGATGCCACTATCGTCCCAGCACCGTGCGGCACCGGCAACGGACAGCCGGGTGCGCCTCTTTATCTCGGGTGTTGCCTGGGTATAGGGTCGGGCGGTATGGCGCTGCGACTCGTTCAGGTAAATTTCAAGGCTCGGGATGACTCAGCGCTCGGGCGGTTTTGGGCGGAGGCGCTCCGCTGGGGCGTTTCCAGCGAAGGACCCGGTGTGACCAATGTTGAACCCCTGGGCTTCGACTGGCCGGACCCCGTCGCCGTTTGCGTCGATGTGGTCACCGTGCCGGACCCCGAGACCGTGAGGTACCGCGCGCACCTCGATCTCAACACCACCTCTGCTGCCCATCAGAGAGAGCTGGTCACACGCTTGCAGGAGCTCGGTGCGACGCCCGCGGATGTGGGCCAGGGTGATGTGCCTTGGACAGCTCTTGCCGACCCGGAGGGTAACCTGTTCCGCGTGCTGGAGCCGCGATCGGTTTACCGGGACACCGGGCCGATCGCTGCGGTGGTGGTCAACTGTGCGGATCCGCGTGCCATGGCCCGGTTCTGGAGCGAGGCGATGGACTGGACCGCGCACGAGGTGACCGACGATCATGCGAGGCTGCGTTCGTTCAAGGGCGTCGGTCCGTATCTGGAGTTCCTTCGCACCCCCGTCCTGAAGACCGAGTGCGGCCGTGTCCATCTCGATCTGATGCCGTACCCCAATGATGATCAGGCGGCAGAGGTGGCCCGGCTCCGGGCTCTGGGGGCCACTGACGCAGACGTCGGCCAGGGCGAGGTGCCATGGGTGTGCCTCGCCGACTCGGAGGGCAATGAGTTCTGCGTCCTCACCTCGGGCTGAGCCGTCTATGCCGGTACCGCAAGCGTCAGGCTTTCCTCGTCACCCGTGCCGTCGCCCTCGCCGTCCAGGGATCCTCGGGCCAGGGGTGCTTCGGATAGCGACCGCGCATTTCCGCCCGTACCTGTGCGTAGGGTCCGGACCAGAAGGAGGCAAGATCGTCCGTTACGGCCAAGGGGCGTTTGGCGGGCGAGAGCAGGTGGAACAACACCGGCACCCGCTCATCCACCAGCCGGGGCGTCCGCGCCCAGCCGAAACACTCCTGCAGCTTGACCGCCACCACCGGGCGGCCGTCGCCCTCCCCTGGCTCGGGGTAATCGATCCGCACCCGCGAACCGCTTGGTACTTCCAGCGACTCGGGTGCCAGTTCGCCGAGCCGAGCCGCCTCCGGCCAGGGCAGCAGCCGCCGCAAGGGGTCGGCCAGATTGACCGCATTCGCCGGGGTGCCGCCGGCCAGGGTATCGATCTCCGGCGCCAGCCACTCATCCAGCCGCGCGAGCAGCGCGTCCTCGGAAACGTCCGGCCAGGGTTCGCCCAGTTCGCGGTGCAGCAGGGCGAGCCGGCGGCGCAGTGCGTCCGCCGTCGTCGACCATCCGATTATCGACAGTCCGTCCTGCTCCAAAGCGCGCACGACAGCGGCACGCCCCTCGGCCAACGGGGGCCGGATCGGAGTCGAGGACAGCACAATGGAGCCTAGCCTGCGTTGCCGCCGGGCCGTCACCCTGCCGTTTGCGAAGGAGGCTGCCACGGTGTCGGCCAGCAAGTGCCGGGCTGCCGCCTCCGCGGTCTCCGCCGACAGCGGTGCGGCCGATCGGATCACGGCGCCGGTTCCGGCCGCAGCGCGCCCCTGCGCCCGCGATACCTCCGCGACGGCCAGCCATTCGTGTCCGGCCAGCGGGCTGCCGGTGGGCAGGCCGGCCCGGGTACCGGAGGCGAGCAGATACTGTTCCGGTCCGCCGCCCGGAACACGGCGGGCCACCCGGTCGGGGAACGCCAGCGCGATGACGAACCCCACCGCATCACTCTCCGGCACAGGCTCCGATGGTTCCCCGGGAAGTACGACGTCGGAAACCTCCTCGCGCACGATTCCCTCCATCCGCCGCACCTCCTCTACCCAGCGCGCGGCTCCGGGATCCTGGCCCGAACGCAGGGCGGACAGCAGCCTCGTCAGGTCTGCGCCCGGCGCTCGCAGATCCCCGGAGACCATGGCAACGCTCTCCGCCGCGGTAGTTCGTTTGGCTGTGGCGGCACCTCGCAGCAAAGCCGAGCCATCCAGCAAGGCGCGCCCCAACCGCGGATCTGCCGGAATCCGGGCGAGAGTTCTGCCCAGCTCCGTGGCATGCCCGGAGGGCTCCACGGCGCCGAGATCGCGCAGCACTTCGACGGCCTCGTCCATCGCATTCGGGGGAGGATCGTCCGGCAGGGCGAGTCCCTGGCCGCCGGGCGCGCCCCAGCAGGCTAGGACCAGCGCCGCACCGGTCAGGTCCGCGGCCATGATCTCGGGCGTCCGGTGGGCCGGCGCAGCCCCGAAAGTCTTCTGGTCGTAACAACGCACCACTGTGCCGGGGCCCTGCCGCGCGGCGCGGCCGGCGCGCTGCTCGGCGGACGCGCGGGAGCAGGAGACGGTGACCAGCCCGGTCATGCCCCGGGCGGCATCCCGCCGGGGTTCGCGCGACAGTCCCGCGTCGACCACCAGCCGGACACCCGGAACCGTCAGCGAGGATTCGGCGAGCGCCGTGGACACGATGATCCGCGGCGGTCCGCCCTGCTCACGGCCGGAGACCGCCCGGTCCTGGGCCGCCGGACCGGCCTGCCCGTGCAGCTCCAAGACCTCGGTCCCCGCTCCCCGCTCACGCAGCCGGTTCCGGATCCGCGTGGCGACGAGGGAAACTTCCCAGGCACCGGGCACGAAGACCAGCGCATCGATCCCCGGATCGGCGGCGAGCGCTTTCTGGTGTGACGTCGCCGCCGTATCCGCGACGTGGTCCAGGAAGGCGCGGGTGACGCCGCGTCCGTCCAGCCGCGCCGCTGCTGCCGGCGCCCAGATTGTTTCCAACGGATGGAGTGCGGAAGGACAATCGACAACGGTAGCCGGCCCCTCGCCGTCGTACTTGCCGATCAAAGCGGCGAACCGCGGGGCGTCGAGGGTGGCGGACATGGCCACGAACGTCAGATCGCCGCGCAGTTCGCGGACTTCGGCGAGCATGCCCAGCAGCAGGTCCGTCTCGAGCCCGCGTTCGTGGACCTCGTCCAGGATCACCGCGTCCGTGCCTTCCAGCCCCGGATCCGCGAGCAGGCGGCGCAGCAGGATGCCCGGGGTCACGAACTCGACCAGGGTTGCAGGCCCGGTGCGGCGTTCACCTCGGACCGTGTACCCGACGCGGTCGCCGAGCCGGGTGCCGTCCAGTGCGGCGAGGCGACGGGCAGCCGAGCGTGCGGCAACGCGACGCGGCTGGGTGACCACAACGCGGGGAAGGGCGCCCTTGTCCCGCGCTCCGTGTCTGGCCCTGTTCCAAGCCAGGTTCGCCAGTAGCGGCGGCACCAGGGTGGTCTTGCCGGTACCGGGCGGAGCCTGCACCACGGCGGATCCGGCCGGGCCTCCCGCACTAATCGCCTCGGCCAGCTCCCCCAGCGACTCCGCAAAGACCAGACCCGCACCTATGGTTGCCAGGTCAAAGGGACCGGGGCTGCTTGCGGGGCCGGAGGAGAGGTACGCAGAAGTCACGCCTCCATTGTGCCTTGGTCCTGCTGCAGGGGCGCCGCTCTTCCGTTAGCCGGAGCAAAGGAGCATCATGAGTGGCACAACCGCTGGCGAAGACCGTTGCGACGACGATAAGGACGGAACCTTGAATACAACGCCTCCCTCCGATCCCGGGCGGTCGGGCCATCTGCACCATCGGCGCATCCATATTCCCGGAGAAACCGACGACGCCGCACCCTTGGCCCCCGTCCAGACCGACCCCAAAAAAGCGCGCAGAGCACTCTGGGGCTCCTACGTCGGGACCTCCCTGGAGTGGTACGACTTCTTCCTGTTCGGTACTACCGCGGCCATCGTCTTCGCCCCGCTGTTCTTCGGCGGCGACGACCCGGCGCTGCGGACCATCCAGGCCTTCCTGACTTTCGGCGTCGGCTTCATCGGCCGGCCGCTCGGCGCCCTGGTCTTCGGCCACTTCGGCGATAGGCTGGGCCGCAAGGGCATCCTCGTCATTACGATCGTGGTCATGGGCGTGGCCTCTGCCCTCATCGGGGTGCTGCCGACGTTCGAGACGGCGGGCATCGTGGCCCCGATCCTGCTGGCCGCGCTGCGCTTCGTCCAGGGACTGGCAACCGGCGGCGAATGGGGCGGGGCCACCCTGATGGCCGTCGAGTCGGCGCCGCCGGAGAAGCGCGGGTTCTACGGCGCCGTCGTCCAGCTCGGCTCCCCCACCGGCACACTGCTGTCCAGCCTGATTGTGGCCGGCGTAGTGGCCTGGACCGGGGACCAGTTCCTTGAGTGGGGCTGGCGGATCCCCTACCTGATTTCGATCGTGCTCGTGGCGGTCGGTGTCTGGCTGCGCCTGGCCGTGGACGAAACCCCCGATTACCGTGCCGCCGCCGACGCCGCACCGGCCGCGCACAAGACCATCCCGGTGGTCGAGATCTTCCGGCACATTCCCGGCCGTCTGGTGGTGGGCATCTGCACCTATCTGTTCGGCAACGCCGGTTTCTTCCTGCTCACCACGTTCATGATCAGCTACGTCAGCAGGGTCCTTGAGCTGGATCCCACGGTCATCCTTACAGCCATCTCCTGGGGCGCCGTCGCGCAGATCATCTCGATGACCATCGCCGGCAAGGTGGCAGACCGGATCACCCCGGCCAAAATGGTGGTGATCGGCTACGTGATCGCCGTCGTCGTTGCCTTCCCGATCTTCTGGCTGGTGGACACGCGCAGCTCGCTGCTGATCACCGTGGCCATGATCCTGGGGCTGGGTTTCGCGTCCATTCCGTATGCACCCGTGGGAACAACGCTCACCCAGCTCTTCCCGATCCGGCTGCGCTATTCCGCCATCGCCCTGTCCGCGAACATCTCCGGCATCATTGCCGGGTTCATGCCGGCGCTCGCCGCCTGGATCCTCACCATGACGGGCGGCAGTTCGCTGGGTCCGGCTATCCTGCTGTTTGCCATCGCGCTGACCTCGCTGATCGGCTCCATCATCGCCCGGCGGATAATAGTCGCCGACCACCACGCCGGCCTGCAGGGCGGTGAGCCCCTCCCCACCCGCTGATTAAGGAATTACGACGACGGCGCCTCGCTCCCTCGGCGGACACGGGTCTTTTCCTCAGACTCCCATTGGCCCTTCAGAAGCCCGTCGGCGCGAATTGGCTGGCGGTGAACTCCGCGCCCTGCGGATCGCGGATCAATGCGCTGCGGGTCCATTCGTTGTCGTCCTGCCCGAGAACCTGCGCCCCAAGCTGCTCAGCGTCAAGCACGGTCTGGTCGCGATCGGCCACTGTGAAAGTGACATGCCAGTGCGGCGCCTCGCCAGTGGTAACCGGAGCGAGCCAACCAACCGCATCCTCGAACCCTACCGGGGTGGCTATCTCCGACTGCCGGGCTCTGATGCCCGGGTCGATGGTCCGTTCCAGATGGTCGCCATACCCGGGCCGGCGGATCATCCTGCCGAAGCCGATGTCGTCTATTTGCCAGCCGAACGCCTGCCCGTAGAAGGCAGTGGCGGCGTCGACATTGGCCGTATGGAGATCGCTGAAATTCCATGCGCCCGGTTGATTGGCCAGCTGAGCGCCCGGGCGCCGCCTGGCTTCCCAAAGGCGGAACTCGACGCCCTCCGGATCGATCAGTGCTGCCCCGCGGCCGCCCTCACCCGCATCGGCCGGCGCAGATCGGATGGCGGCGCCGGCGGCAACCAGACGCTTTGCCGCAGCGTCCGCGCTGTTAACGGACACGTAGGTGTTCCACACAGCCGCGCCCCTGTGGGGACCGGCGATGGCGCCGACATCCTGTCCGTCGAGCTTGGCAATCACATAGCGGTCCGGTGATCCCGGAGGCATCACATCTTCAAACGTCCAGCCGAAAATGCCACCGTAGAAATCAATAGCCGCCTGGACATCGGGCTGCTCCGTGTCGATCCAGCATGGGACACCCGGCGGATACGTGCGCTTGGTCATGACTGACTCCATTCCACCCGCACAGCCTAGCCACTCATGGCACGGCAGGGAACTCCTAAAGCGTCGGTCAAAACGTAGCCAGGTCACTTTCACGCGCCGGTTGCGTTGGCCGCCATGAGGGTGGGCGCCTTGACCGTTCCGATATTGTGCAAGGCTGGTTACATGGATCTGGAGGTATCGCGCACGCTCACTATTCCCGCGTCGGAACTGAGCTGGCGGTTCTCGCGGTCGTCCGGGCCAGGGGGCCAGCACGTCAACACATCGGACAGCCGGGTCGAGCTGTCATGGAACGTCGCCGACTCGGCTGCGCTTTCGGACGAGCAACGGCTGATGCTGGTCGAGCGTCTCGGACGACGTCTCATCGCCGGAGCGATCACGGTGACCGCCTCGGAGCAGCGCTCCCAGCTGCGCAATCGCGAAATCGCGCTGGCCAAGCTCGCCGACCTGGTGGCAGAAGGTCTTGCTCCCGAAGCTGCTCGGCGCCGGGCGACCAAACCCACCCGGGCGTCGAACCGGCGTCGCCTCGCCGCAAAGCAACAGCGTGCGGCGACGAAACAGCAACGCAAGCGACCGTCTGCCGAGTAGCACCGGCCAGCCGACATCACCAAGCTGTGGCTGGGACAGCCGATCGTTGCTAGCGTGGTGGAATGACGCCGTCGAAGACCCCGGCCGAGATCCTCACCATCGCCGGCTCCGAGGTCCGTATCTCGAGTCCGGACAAGGTGGTTTTCCCCGAGCCCGGGCTGACGAAACTTGACCTGGTTCGTTATTACCTCGCCGTCGCAGAGGGTGCGCTGCGCGGCGCCGGCGGCCGCCCGATGGTGCTCAAGCGCTTCCCGAAGGGCATCGACGCTGAGCCGTTCTTTCAGAAGCGCGTGCCAGAAAACCACCCCGATTTCATCGACACAACCACGCTGCATTATGCATCGGGGACATCAGCCGAAGAAACCGTCATCCGGGATGCCGCGGGCTTGGCGTGGGTGGTGAATCTTGGGTGCCTGGACCTCAATCCGCACCCTGTGCGGGCCGAGGACCTTGAGCACCCCGACGAGCTCCGGGTCGACCTCGATCCGATGCCGGGTGTCGACTGGTCACAGATCGTCGACGTCGCGTATGTAGCCCGCGAGGTGCTCGACGAGGTGGGACTGGTGGGTTGGCCGAAGACGAGCGGGTCACGCGGACTCCACATTCTGGTGCGCATTGCGCCGAAGTGGTCGTACCGCGACGTGCGGCTCGCCGCCGAGACCCTCGCCCGTGAGGTCGAGAACCGCGCTCCCGGCCTCGCCACCGCTCGGTGGTGGAAGGAGGAGCGCGGCGAGAGCGTGTTCGTCGACTTCAATCAGAACGCCAAGGACCGCACCGTGGCGTCGGCGTACTCGGTCCGACCCCTGCCAGATGCCCGCGTCTCGACGCCCCTCGCATGGGACGAGGTCCGCTCCACCCGGCCCGAACAATTCACCGTGCGCACGGTGCCCGAGCGGTTCGCCGAGCTGGGAGATTCACACGCCGGTATCGACGACGCCGTGGGCACGCTTGACGGCCTCCTCGCCTTGGCAGCCGAGCTCGGCCCCGCCGAGAAGCCGCCACGCGGCGGCGACGGCTCCGGCCGCCGCCAGTCGATGATGCCGCTCATCGAGGTGGCACGCACCAAAACCAAGCCCGAGGCACTCGCTGCGCTCGACGAGTGGAAAACCCGACATGCCGACGTTGTCACGGCGTTGCACCCGGCAGATGTGCTCGTCGACGGAATGCGCGGATCGAGCTCGCTCTGGTACAGGGTGCGGGTCAACCTGCAGCACGTCCCCGAAGCGGAGCGTCCACCGCAGGAGGAGCTCATCGCTGATTATGACCCATGGGCAAGCAAGGAGTGGCCGGGGCGGCTATAAACCCCAATCAGTATCGTCGTAGGTGCCATGGAAATGGGCGCGGAGGTACTCCCCCACAACGGCTGCACCGAGATCCCCGGGCTCTGGAGCGACGACCCGACCGTCGATTCGCCGGACAATTTTTTGGACGAACCGCGCGAGGCCTGGGTCGTCGCCGAGCCGAAAGAACGTGGCTTGCGTGCCGGCACGTCCAAGACGGTCGAGTTCGGCGACTGTTACGCGGATTGTCTCCGGGTCGGGCGGCCAGGAAAACCATGCCTCGCCCTCCGCCAACAGATGCGCAGTAGGCTCGCCGTCGGTCACCACAAGGAGGACAGGCTGCATTGAAGGGTGCCGCCGGAAGAAGCGATTTGCCAGCAGCAGGCCGTGATGCAGGTTTGTTCCCTGCTCCCGCAGCGCCGGCAGGGCCGTGAGGTCGCTGATGTCCATCGACTGCGCGTAACGGCCGAAAGTGATCAGCTGCAGCCGGTCCCCACGAAAACGGGTTGAGACGAGTTGGTGCAAGGCGAGCGCGGTGCGTTTCATCGGCACCCAGCGTCCCTCGGCGGCCATCGAGAACGACACATCGACGAGCAGGACGACGGCGGCCTGCGTACGGGCCTCCGTTTCGGCCACCTCGATGTCGGCCGCTCCGAGGTGTACGCCCCGGCTCGGATCGCCGCCGTCGGCCATCGTCCGGCGGATCGCGTTTGTCATGGTGCGAGTGACGTCCCACGGCTCGGCGTCCCCGAACTGCCACTCACGGCTGGCACCGGTCTGATCGCCCGCGGCCCCGGCGACACGTGTATCCCGGCGTCCTTGGCGGCCGGAGAGCTGCTTGGCGGTGTCCCGCAACAGCGACTTCCCCAGCCGCCGCATAGCCTGAGGCGACAACCGGAGGTCGCCGTCGGGACCGCGCCGCAGATAACCGCCGTCCTGCATCGCCCGTTCGATGTCCGCGAGGGCGTGGGCCGACACGGCCGCATTCTGACCAAGTTGGCGTGCGAGGGCGTCCAAATCCAGATCATCGAGGCGTGATCCGTTGTAGGACTGGGAGAGCTGTTCGGCAAGCTCGTCGAGTTCGGCGATGTCCTGGAGCACTCCCGTTCCGTCGCCCAGCCCGAGCCCTTCCTGCCCCTCGAAGCGTTCCGAGCCGGTCCAGTCCTCGCCGGGGCGCAGGGCACGCAGGCTCGCGTCGAGCTGATCGAGCTGCGCCATCAGTTCGGGCGAGCCGAACGCTTGGGCCGACAGACGCATCAGCTCATCGCGCTGCTCCTGGGACATGGATTGCAGGAGCCGCTGGGCCGCGGCCGCCCGCTGGGCCAGAGCATCAATCAGCTCCTCGACCGATTCCGGATTCTCCGGAAAGAAGCTGCCGTGCTGAGACATGAACGTCTGGAAGTCTTCGTCGGTGTCCTCGCCGCGCCGGTGTTTGTCGAGCAGCTCGTTGAGATCGCGCAGCATGCCGCGCACGGCTTCGCGGTCTTCGTCGGTGGCATTCTCGAGTGCCTGTTTCATGCCGGCGAACCGCTGGTCAAGAACCTCTCGGCCCAGCAGGTCCTTGATCCGTTCGTAGGCCTCCCGGGCCGTGCTCGACTGCCAGTCATAGGAGGCGAGCTCATTGACGGCTGCGGCGGTGGACGAGGGCAAGTTCTGCAGCTGCATCTCACGGAATGCGCGGTCGGTGTTGTCCATCATGGCGTCGCGGGCCAACTGCTTGCGTTCCGCCAGCACGGCGGTGTCGAGCAGCTTCCGGACTTCGTTGAGGGTGCCGTCCAGCCGGTGGCGGCTCAGCAGGTCCCGTCGGCGTTGCTGGACACGGCCGGCGAGGTCGTCCAGCCCTTCCCGGTCCCGGCCGCCGCGGCGCAGAAACTCCTGCAGGGCGTGCCGGGGCGAGTAGCCTGCCATGACGTCTTCGGCGACCGCGTCAAGCGCCTCGGCCAGATCAACCGGCGGGGCGAGCGGATCGGGTCCGCCCGTGTACCGGCCGTACCGGGAGGACCGGTGGTGAGCGCTCATGATGCTGCCTATCCCTAGTCCTGATTCCTAGCCGTAGATCGTCTCCCCGTCGTCGGACTCCTTGGAAATCCGGCGGGCGAGGAAAAGACCCTCCAGTGCAAGTTCGATGGCGGCGGCGCGCTGCCCCTCGTTTTTCGCGCCCAGACGCGCGCCGATCTGGTCGTACAGGTCGGATCCGTCAAGAGCCGGGAGGTTTGCGAGGAACTCCCGCGCGGTGACTTCTTCCCCGGTGGTTACGGTCGTGTGTCCGTCGAGTGCAGCAACGAGCGGTCCGAAATCGATGCCGCGGTAGTGCATCCGCACGGCCTCGGCAGTGGCCGTGCGCACGAGGTGATCGAGGACGGCACGTTCCCGCCCCTCTTCACCCGATTCGAACTCAATCTTGCCGGATAAGACATCGACTGCACTCTCCAGGTCGACGATCCGGGCGACTGCCTCGTCTTCCCCGCGCACGGCAGCCCGGCGAAGCGCTGCCGCGGCGACCGTCTCGGCGCCAGCGATGCCGAACCGCGCGGAGACTCCGGAGCTTTGGTTAACCGCCGGGGATTGGCGGAGGGCACGCGTGTAGCGGGCGAGGATCTCGAGGATGACGGGCGAAACGTCGGCGACAAGTCGGCCCTCCTGCGCAATGACTGCAACCTCGTCTTCCAGCTCGATCGGGTAATGGGTGCGGATCTCGGCACCGAAGCGGTCCTTCAGTGGAGTGATAATCCGGCCGCGGTTGGTGTAGTCCTCCGGATTCGCCGACGCGACGACAAGCACATCGAGAGGCAGCCGCAGTACGTAGCCGCGGATCTGGATGTCGCGCTCCTCCATCACGTTGAGCATCGCGACCTGGATGCGCTCGGCAAGGTCGGGAAGTTCATTGATGCCGATGATGCCGCGGTTGGAGCGCGGGACGAGACCATAGTGGATGGTATCCGGGTCCCCGAGCCTTCGGCCCTCGGCTACCCGCATTGGGTCGACGTCGCCGATAAGGTCGGCGACAGAGGTGTCCGGCGTGGCGAGCTTCTCGACGTAGCGTTCCGAACGGTGCCGCCAGCCCACACGCAGCCGGTCCCCTTCGGCGAGGGCACGGGTGCGGGACTGCTCCGTAATCGGTTCGTACGGGTGTTCGTTCAGTTCCGATCCCTCGATCACCGGAGACCACTCGTCGAGAAGTCCGACCAACGTGCGAAGGAGCCGCGTCTTCCCTTGTCCCCGCTCGCCGAGCAGGACAACGTCGTGGCCGGCGATCAAGGCACGCTCGAGCTGGGGAAGAACTGTGCGGCTGAAACCGAACATGCCGGGCCACGGATCGCGGTCTGCGGCGAGCGCGGCGAGCAGGTTGTCGCGGATCTCGTGGCGCAGGTCCTTGTGAACATGGCCGGCTGCACGTAGTTCACCGACAGTAAAGATTTCGGGACGATCACTCACACCTCAAAGGTAGTCCTCGAACTGCCGTGAATCGAGCATCCAACTTTCTCATGATTCCAACGCGTCAGCCCCTGGAACGGCATACGCTGGATTTTGATGACTGCAACAACACCGTCGGCGCCAGCGAAACCGCCGAGTACCCTGCTCCTTCTGGTGCGTCATGGGCAGACGCCCACGACGGGCTCGGTGCTGCCCGGGCTTGCCCCCGGGCTACACCTCTCCGACGGGGGCCGCGTCCAGGCCCAACGGGTCGCGGAGCGGCTCGCAGCGCTTCCGATCGACGGCATCTACTCCTCTCCACTGGAGCGCGCTTGCGAGACTGCCGAGGCGACGGCAGCCAGCACTGGGCTAAAGGTGAACGAGCACGCCGGACTGATCGAGTGTGACTTCGGCGCGTGGACCGGAGCCGCGCTCACCGAGCTGGCGCGTTTGCCGCAGTGGCAGACCGTACAGCACACTCCGTCCGCCTTCCGGTTCCCGGACGGGGAAAGCTTCGCGCAGATGCAAGCACGGATGGTCGGCACCCTCGAGGCGCTGTACACCGCTCACGCCGGCGGCGTCGTCGTTTGCTTCTCCCACGCCGATCCGATCAAGGCCGCCGTTGCCCACGCCCTGGGCACCCACCTGGACCTCTTCCAGAGGATCGTTATCAGCCCGTGCTCGGTCTCGGTCATCTCGTATGCGGAGGGCCAGGCGCCTGCCGTGCTCATGGTGAACTCGACTCTGGAATCACTGAACGGGCTGAGGGCGTCGTGAAAAGGGACAAACTGTGTCCGGACAGCAGCTGACACTGCTCGCCGAGGGCCGTATCGAGATGCTCGGACGTATCCTGCGCAGCAGCAACGCAACGTTCCTCGTCCAGGTCTCCTGCCGGGAGGAGTCGGCGTGGGCAATTTACAAGCCGGAGGCCGGGGAACGGCCGCTGTCCGACTTTGAGCCTGGGCTCTACCGGCGGGAACGTGCGGCTTATCTGCTGAGCGAGTATCTGGATTGGGGCCTAGTACCGCCGACGGTGATCCGCGAGGACCCTCCCTTGGGCATCGGGTCGCTGCAGTGGTTCGTCGAGAACGACCAGCGTGAGCATTACTTCACGCTGTATGCGGAATCAGCCGAAACCCATGACTGCTTGGCGCAGATCGCCCTGTTCGATTGCATCGCCAACAACACTGATCGCAAAAGCGGGCACGTGCTGCGCGGCTACGACGGACGGGTATGGGGCATCGACCACGGGTTGTGCTTCGCAGCCCACTTCAAACTGCGCACAGTGATTTGGGATTTCGCCGGTGAACCTATCCCGGGCGCTCTGCTGGATGACATCGCCCCGCTCGCACAAGCTGTGCCTCCCGACGTAGCCGAACTCCTCGACGACATGGAGGTTGCCGCCCTGCGGCTCCGGGTGAAGCGCCTGCTGCGTGAGAGGGTGCTGCCGGTCGACGACACCGGCATGCGTTACCCATGGCCCCTGGTGTAGCGGAGTTAGGATTCCGGTCCGAGAGAACCGGACCGCAAGCCTCCGCCTGCTCGTGATACATCGTCCTGGGGTACTACCGGTCAGCTGGAGTGCCTTCCGCCAAGAAAGCACGCACTGCATTCCTCACATCATCGAACCGGCCGTCGTGGATAGCCACCACCGGAGACTCATGACCGAGCGTCGGGTTGTCTCCGATAAACCAGGCCCGGGCACGGTCAGCTCCCTGTGCAGCCAGCAGCTGCCACTGGTCGTAGGCGAACCGGAGACGTTCTGCCTCCTTTTCGTCTGGCTCCGGGCCGTCTTCCATGACCCAGTCATCGGCGGTTAGTCGGACGCGGTCGCCGGTCAGGGCAGAGACGATGGTCGGTCCCAGATCATCCGTCAGTTCCCTCACAACCTCGCGGATCCCCGGAATTGCTGGTTCATGTTTCATCTGCACACTCCTGTCATCGTTGGTCCCTGACCCAGCCTATGCCTGCCGCAGTCGGCTGCCGGTCGCAAGGCTTACATCTACCGTAGCGATTCGCCGCCGGTCATCCGCAGCCGGATTCGCCCCCCGACGTTCTCGTGGCTGTTCCTCCGCCGTGACGCCGATCTGGTCGAGTTCTTTGACGAACGATGGGCATCCACGCTTTTCTAGCCATGTCAGGAATGCGTATAAAAAGCGTGTACCTTTTCGCATGCTTGATGACTCTCCGGCGCTGGCGCAAGGAACAAAACGTTCAATGGGTTTCGTGACCCGTCCGGCCATGCAAGCTCGCCCCTCCATTCATGCCGGAACAGCGTCTTTTTAGGGAAGCCGCCATCTGGCATCCAAAGGCTGCTGGCAGGTCTCGGCCACATAAATTCAGGTTATCGACGACGGTGACCGAGGCAACTGGGGCGATCGGAAGGACCTGGAGAATGACTAACGTGCCTCTACAGCAGCTTCACAGTTTGGTCACAGGTGGGCTTATGGCTGAGCCCATACCGTGGAGATGTGGATGAGAAGGGAGCGTTTAAGCCCCGCCGCTGGCCCTTGGTGATCTTCGTCGTCGTGGTGACGGCCTTGCTCCTCGCCGGCTGCATTACCACGTTCTTCTCCGTCGGCCTGCCGCTGTTGACGGAGATTTTTGAGTAATTCCAGGCCAACGGCAGCCGGGCGTTTTGATGCACAGTGCGGGGTTCTCGGAAACCTCATCCCAGCCGGCCGGGCTCATCGCGCTCTGAGGAACCGCTGCTCGGACCCGTCTGTCATGCTCCGACCTTAGCCAAGGACTGGCGCGGATTCGGCGCCGCCCCGCCACGGGGGGACGGCAGGACGGCGCCGAAAGACCACACTATTTCCGGCGCCCCGGCAGGGAAGACAGGACGCGCGTCTTGAGCCAAACTTGATCCGGGCCTGCGGAAATCTTGAGGTCGTCGGCCACGCTTGGAGCAGCAGATGGCGGGTACTAAAGCCGGAGTCCGGGTTATTGGGGAGTGCACGGACTGTCAGCGGCCGGCTCGCCTCTCGGCTCATCGGGTGCGGGGCACCGGCAGGACTTTGGGGAGAGCCTGCTGGCCCCGGCACCTGTTCCAACTCACTCTTAGAGTTGCCTTGGGCTCGACGGCGGAAAGCCCGGACGTGCGAAATGGCCTGAAGTCAGGCCTCCCCAAGCCAACTCACTTCAAGCCATCTCGCTGTTGCCGCGGATTCTCGGGTGTTCCCACCCCGGCCGATGGACGGCCGCCTCCAAGGAATACGCAACTGCCGGAACAGGACGTCAACGACCGTTCCGACATCCACTATTTTGCGCCCGACTGCGCTCATGAAAACGTTCAGGCCACCCCAGTCCTCAATCTCTGGGGTGCGTCAACCTGGCCTTTCGTGCCCCGATACCTGTCATTGGGATCGGCGGTCGCCCATCAGAAGATCGAATGACGCGCCTGTAACAGACGCCGGTCACAATCATAGGAATGGCAGCGGGCACGGCGACGACGCAGCCTGCTCATAAGCCCTTCCGGGTTTGCATCTATGCCAGAGCAGCGTCCAGCCACGCCGGAGCCCTCCATGACCGTTCGGCAAGCATCAAGTCCGTCACAGCCCGCTGCTGCCTCAGCAGACACTTTGCCCCTTTACCGTCTCCATCTGATGCGGGCAGGCTATTTCTACATGACGATTGGCCTCGCCATCTTCAAGGTGCCGGAGCTTTTCAGCATCGGCGCTTCCAGGCCCCTGATGGAAGGCGTTGTCACCTGCATCCTGACCGCCATGTGCATCCTCGCCTTCGTCGGATTGCGGTATCCGGTCAGGATGCTGCCGGTGCTGCTGTTCGAGTCGATCTGGAAGCTCATCTGGCTCATTGCCATGGCCTTGCCCGCCATCATGGACAACGCCGTTGATCCGGCCATGTCCGAACTGATATTCAATTGCTCGATGGTCGTCATCATCCTGGCCGTGATTCCGTGGCGCTATGTGTTGCGGCACTATGTCACGGCGAAGGGCGACAGGTGGCGATGAGCGCAACACCTCCAAACCTCACCTCAGTCTGTCGGGCGCTGCATCCGGCCCTACCGTGGGACGGCACGTGTCGTTTCGGGACGGTTTTCGTGCACCCGCATAGCGCCAACGAGCCGTCATTGGAACGTCGCGGTGCCAAAATACACAAGGCCCCTTTTCTTGGAGTACAAGAGAAGGGGCCTGCTGGTGCCCGAGGTGGGACTCGAACTATATTCCAGCCCTTGGAAACACAGGGAACTCCAGAAAACATAAGCAGTCCGGCCCAGGCCGGCCGATGTACGAGCCAGTCCGAGTCGAAATGCGTGTACTTTGTACACACCATTTCTTGCCCCCTTCCGCCCATCAGAGCGACCGCCGCACCTTCAAAGAGGCGCGGCAGTTTTGTCGGTGCAGGTTCGAGCTGATGGCGATCCATCGGCCACTAATCCGGACAAGCGGAGCCGCTCTTGCCTGGAGGAATCGGGGGGTTCGCTAGTTCACTGTCAGTGGGTCAGCCTAGGCTATGCACGAAAGGAGGTAACAAATGCCGATTCACGACCCCAACACAGCGTCAGGTGGTCCGCATGAGGAATTATGGAAGGCCATCGGCCTTCCTGGCGTCATGCGCGTCGCGAGCTACCTCACCGAAAGCTTGGCGCCGATCTACCGACTAATCGTCGACGTAATGCTCGAGCACCAGCCGCAGTACCTAAGTGGGATCCCGCACGACCAGCTCGAAATGCTGATCCGAGAGCGCCTCGCAGGGCATCTGGCCGGCGATGACCAGACCCTCGCCGCCGCCCTCGCCCCGGACACTCTCAACCTCGACAACCGCCTGGCGCAACTCGCCGGTTGGGGCGTCATCGTCATGTGGGAGGACAAGGTTCGGTCCGACGAGGACTTCACCCGGCACCGCGGTCGCTACCAGCTCTCCGAAGAAGCCGCTCATTTGCACCGAGCGGTTCGCTCTCTCGGTGCCGAGAGCAGCTCCGCAATCGCCGCGACGCTGGCGCCGCCGGTCATCGCGGCCCAGCTTACCCAGCTGCGCGCGACCATCGAGAGCGACCCTGCGGCCGCCGCTGCCGCGTGGGGCGTGATCACCCCGACGATGCGGAATATGTCTGACGCCGCTAACGGCTGGCAGGCGCGCCTTGCGGCCGCCTTGTCTGGAAGCCCGGACGCGGACAAGATTGCCGCGCTCAACGACACGCTGTCCAGCTACGTGTCGATGTGGGGCGCTGGCATCGATATTTACTCTGCCGACATCAGTCGCGATGCCCGGGCAGTTCTTGCGGTCCCCGAAACCGCGCTCCGGCACATCGCGCTCCACATGGCGGGGCCTGACGTTTCCGAGGACATTCTCGGACGGGTCGTCTTTGAGATCGTGGCCGTATTGGGACGCGTTCTGTCCTGGTTCGACGGCGAGACCAGCCAAGCCGGGTTGTTACGCCGGCAGATGCGCGACACCATCGTGCCGATGGTGCGCGGCAAACGCGCGCTCGCCGCGGTCGGCGGACATGTGTCGAGGCGCAACCAGTTGCTCAACCTTGCCGAACGTCTCGACTGCACCACCGACGATGACGCAGCGTGGCATGTGTGGACCACGTACACGGGCTTATTCTCAGCACGCCATCTGGGCCAGACCGCACCTCATCCGGGTCACGGGTCGGACGCTCTATCGTTCTGGACGGCTGACCCGGCGCCGGTCGAGGCCCGGTTACGTCGGCAGGGACCCCGGTCCGGACGCAGCCGCCCCTCGCGGATGTACGACCGCACCGCCGGCAAGCAGGCCGCCCGTCAGGCGGCCACCGAAGCCGCGCGTGAAGAAACGAGGACTTGGGAGCGACTGCTCGCCTTGTCTGGGAACCCGCTGTCGCAGTGGAACGACATAAGCGGCAAGGTCGCGGAGCACCTGACCGAGTTCGTGATGGTCCTCGATTCCACGATCGCCGAGATACGGCGCAGCTGCGGTCATTACCCCAGGCCCGGGACGGTGGTCCGCGCTTGCACCGGTGACGGGCTGTGGGACCTCACTGCGACCGTCCCGCCGACCGGTACGCCCGATGCAGTCGTCAGGCTGCCCGAGGGCCGGTTGGTCTACCGGGACCTGACGATCAGCGTCTCCCGGGCGGTCGACGCACTCTCCCTCGCGGGCAGCGTCGCTACCACAACCATCAGCAGAGGCGACAGTGTCGGCGGCACAGCTGCCCATGAGCTTGTGGTCGTCGAAGATGCGAGAAGGCAATGACGAAGGCGACCCATCCGGCGCCTCTGGTCCCGGAATACGCGCCAGCCCAGGCGATATCAACGAGCGAGGAGGTACAGGCGCGGCAGACTTTCCTGCGGCTGCTCTGCCGACCGTTGGTGACCGCACATGTCGACACACAGCTTTACCGTGATGTCATGCGCTACGCCAAACAGATCGATGGGTACTGCAAGCGACTGGACTACCGGCGAGCGCATCTGGGCGGAGCCATCCGGCTCGTCCGAAATCCCATCCTCGGAACAGTGATCGCCCCGCCCCGGCCGCTAGAGCTGCCCCCGAAGCGAGTGCTCACACTCACCGCCCTGCTCGCGGCCGCGTGTGAGGAGGTAGAAGGCGGAGTCACGCTCGTGAAACTCTCCGAGCTCGTCGCCGAGCTCTCCTCCAGCGCCGACCGGCAGCTGACTCCGTATGACCCAGACCTGCTTGCTGAACGTCGTGCGCTGGTGAAGGCGGCTGCAATCCTGGAGTTCTGGGGCGTATTGCGCAAACGGACGACTCTGGTAAGTGATGTCCAGGAGTGGACCGAGACGCGCCACGGGATCGGTGCCGGCTATGACGTTGACCGCGAAGCCCTCCTGCTGTTCGTCACCCCGGACACCATCGCGCTCGCCGCACATCAGCATGCCCAGTTCGCGCAGCTCGACCGACCTGACCAGGTCGACGGGGACGAGCCCGCGACACATTCCCCAATGATCGGCCCCTCCGCCGCAGAGGAATCCCCGGATGCCATTTGGGAGTCGCAGCGGCAGGCGAGCCGTGTTGTCCGCCACCTGCGCACTCTGGTCGAGACCCCTACCTTGCTGTATGCCGACCTTCCTCCGGACGAGGCCGAGCTCGCACGAGGGCAGCGTGGCCTGCGAGCCGCCGAGTCGATCGGACTGATCGGAGGATCCATCGAAGCACGCGCCGAGGGGCTCGTGTGGATCAGCCGCGAGGACGAGTGTCCTGCGACTGTCGTGTGGCCAACCGCAAGAACCGAATCCTGGGCGGCGTTGATGGTGGCCGATAAGGCTGGCCGCGATGGGCACCACGACGACGACGGGTTCGTTCACCTCTCCAGTTCCGAGGTCGAAGACGTTCTCGAAGACCTCACTGAGTGGAAGGGGCACTTGTTCCGAGTCGACCTCCGCAACGACCCAACAAAGCTTCGCATCGCAGTCGAGGACACCCTGCGATGGCTTGACCTGCTTCGTACGGACGATGACGGATCCTGGCACCTGTCCCCGGTCACCGGCCGCTACCGGGACCCCGAACTCGTCGAGCCCATGCCTGGACCCGAGCAGGCAGACTTGTTCCCCGACCCCACCAGCGACTCAATTTACTTCGCATCCGGCCAGACCGACCGTACCGATCGGGCAACCCAAACCGCAGTTGACCTTCCGGAGGACACACGTGACCAGTGAAACCGCCAACACCGTGGATAATCCCTCCAACGGGGGAACGGTTGGCCGCGACGAGCCGCCGACCGTAACAGCGCTCGATGGCGCATCCATCACGCTCGATCTGACAGACGACGAGACCCTGCGCGCGTGGCGGCAGGCGGCCATCAGCGGGGGTCTGCCCGAGCCAGGCCGGGACCGGTGGCAGCAGCTGCGCGCCGGAGTGGTGAACATGTGGGAGTTCGATGCCGCGGAGTACTGGACTGCGGACGGACGCGCCCAGTTCGTCGGCGGAAACGAGCAGGGCAAGTCGACAATGATGACGATGACGACCCTGACCATGCTCACCGGCGACCTGTCTCCAAGGTATGTCGACACGTTCGGGGAGTCCCACCGCACCTTTCGCTACTACCTCGAGCCGACCGACGACCCGAAGGACCGACGCCCGACCAAGGACCAGCTGAACCGCGGCTGGACCTGGGTCGAGTACGGCCGCCGCGGCGAGAATGGCCCCGAGTACTTCACCACGCTGCTGTTCGTGCAGACACGACGTACGTCCCCAACCGTCGCGAAGTACTGGATCACCCACCGCGGATCCGAACGGATCCGGGCTGGCCTGACGCTGTTGCGGGAGCAGGCCACTGTCCCTGCCGCCGACCTACCTACCCTGCCCGGGTTGACCCGGCACCCGAACGGCCAAGAGTACGTCAAGACGGTCGCCTCCGTCCTGTTCGGATTCACCAACCCGCAGCGCCTGCGCACGGTTGTGGAGCTGCTGAAGACCCTGCGCACTCCGAAGCTCGGGAACCGGCTGAACCCTTCATGGGTCGTCGACCGGATCCGGGAGGCGCTCCCTCCGCTGGACACCTCCGAAATCAACGAGCTCGCCGACGGGTGGGACCAGCTTGGTCAGCTCGCCCAAGACCGTGACGACGCTCGCGAGGCACAGGAGGCGGTCACTGCCTACCTGCGGTCGACGTGGAACCCTTGGGCCGACGCGCTCCTCCGCCGCGCCGCCGACGACTTGGTCTCCGCAGTCACCGTCCTAGACGGCGTCACCCGCGAACGCAGCCGCGCAGAACAGCAGGAGAAGAAGGCCCGCGAGGAATGCGAGGCCGCCGAGGCCGCCGAACGGGAGAACGAAGCCGACCGCAGGATCACGACCAGTCGCCGCAACACCCTCATCGCATCCCGGGCCTACCACGCCGCCGCCGCGGCCGGCCGTCAGGTCGTTGATCTGACCGAGCAGGTGAAGCGTGCCCGCGAGGACGAGCGAGAACGCGCCAAGACCGCTAACGACGCCCGGGCAACGGCCCACCAGGCCGACGGCGACTTCGAGCGCGCGCTGGGCGACCTCGAGCAGACCCAGCAGGAGCTCGCCGCCCAGGTCGAGCTAGCCGCGACCGCAGGCACCGGCGCCGGCCTCCCGGACGCGGCAGCGTGGGCGGCGGCACACGACAGCCAGCGACTGTTGACCGCCATCCGACACCGGTCCGAGCACGTCGAGCACGCCCGCCGCCGCGCCGACAAGGTCAAGGAGGCGACCAAACGGCACGAGCACGCGCTTGCCCTGCTCTCCGACGCGGAGAGCCGGGAGCACCAGCGCCGGATGGCGTACGAGGCCGCCGAGGGCGGCTACGAGAGCGCCGCCCAGGCGCTCTCCGACGACCTCGAGGCCTGGGCCGCAGCCGTCGGCCAGCTCGAGCAGGTGGCGCCCCCGGAAGCACCGTTCCGTGAACGGTGGCTGGCCATGGTCATCTCCGCGTGCGAGCAGCCGAGGCCAGCGCAGACACTCGCGCGCCTGATTCGTGACGAGTGGCTGACCCCAGAGGTCGAGCCAGTCACCGCCGCTGCAATCACGTCCCACAACGCCGCCGCCGCGGCCATCGACCGGGCGGAGAAACTGAACGCCGAGGCGTCGCAGGTCGAAGCCGAGCCGGTCCCCGTTCCCGCCAACCCACACCTGTGGGAGCGACGCACCCGGCCCGCGTCGGGGCCAGCCGGTGCACCACTGTGGGAACTGCTCGACCCGCTCCCCCACCTCACCGACGCACAGATCGCCGGCCTCGAGGCAGCACTCGCCGGCGCGGGCCTCCTCGACGTCTGGGTGACCCCCGACGGACTCTGGGCCGCTGACCGCGACGGGCACGAACAAGTCCTCACCCTCGCCGCCCCATCCGATCACACCGACGAGGACCGGCTTCGGGCGGTCCTGGCGTTCGCCGAGAAGGTCCAAGACGGACAGCCGCTTGCCGCGCTTGCCGAGACCGCAGGATGGGTGCTCGAGTCGGTAATTTGGCACGAAGACACCATCGAGACGGCTGATACCCGGGCTCGTGGTACTAATCATGACGGAGTTCGAGGAGCGTGCGTTCACGTTGCCAGCGATGGTTCCTGGATGACGCCGACCACGACCGGACGTGCAGTCCCTTCCGCCAACGGAGCCAGCCTGCTCGGTGCGTCTGCCCGGGAAGCAGCCCGCGCTCGCCGGGTCACCGCGCTACGAGAACAGGCGCACCAGGAGCGCGAGGACGCGGAGGAGCACACCCGGAACGCCGAACGGAACCGGGAACTTGCGGAGCGGCTGCACTCGCTCGCGCAAGCTGCACCTGACGACATGGCGCTTATCGACGCCGCGCGGGCGCTGGCCTCCGCAGCCACCGAGCTCGAGGCTGCACAGCGCGACCGGCACGACAGGAACCAGACCGCCGAGGCGGCCGAGGGCGCGAAGGACCAAGCGCAGACCGACCTCGTCGCGTACGCCGCCGAGCACAACCTAATCGTGGCCCGACTCCCAGAGACTGAGACCGCACTCCACCAAGCGCGCCTCGAGGCCGAGCGGCTCGGGTTCCGCGTCTCCGAGCTGGCTCGCGAGCAGCGCAACGCCAACGGGAAACAGTTGCTTGCCAACCAGGTCCGTGCCGCCGCTGACGAAGCCGAACACCTCGCCCTTGACTCCAAGTCACGACGGGAGAACCTTGACGTCGCACTACAAGCAGCCGAGGACGCGCTGGAGTCCACGGACCAAGAACTGCTTGCGAACGCTGAACGGCTCGGCGCCCGAATCGAGGAGCTCGAGGAGGAGCGTAAGAAGCTCAACATCCGTATTCGGGACCTGGGCAGGGAAGTCGTCAAGGCCGCCAGCGTCCTCGAGACCATCGAGGACAAGCGGCGCGAGGCCGAGGAATCCCGGATCGAAAAGCTCGCCGCCTGGTGGGTCCCGGTAGACGCAGGTTTCGCCGCCGCCCGAGGCATCGACACGGGAGATGCGACCCGGACGCTGAGTGCGGCCGTGAACCAGGCCCGCGCGCTGCGCGCCGATCGGCGTCCGCCGCGCGGCTGGCCCGACACAACCGCCGGCACCGCTGGCGACAAGGAACGAGACCAGATCCTCAACCGGCTCCGCGACCGGCTCTCCGGGCAGGACCTCGTGGCCCTGAACAACACGCTGCACCGGACCGGCGGGCGGACAGCTTTCATCGAGCACGACGAGGACACCGGCCTGCCGCAAGTTCGAGTCATGGTCGACTCCTCCGGCACAACGCTCGAGCCAGCTGCAGCGGTCCGGGCGCTGGAAGCAAAGGCCGCGGAGCTCGGCGAGCTCCACGACGAGCAGATGCACGAGGTGATGCAGGAACTGCTCTCCTCGACGTTCGTCGATCACCTGCGTGCGAAGGTGAAGGAGACCGAGAAACTGATCAACGACATCAACGTCGTTCTCTCCAAACACCCGACCGGCACGACCCGCACCGTAGTCCGGCTGCAGCGCAAGGCGGTCCCCGAGCACGTCGGCGGCTACCATGTCCTCCAGCGCCTCCTGACCGATGGCATCGACTCCCCCGCGGTCCAGGAGCAGGTTCAGACCTTCCTCGCAGGACAGATCCGCGCGGCACAGGACGAGGGGCACGCGACCGGGCGGGACTGGAAGGAGCTACTGGTAGACAACCTCGACTACCGCAACTGGTTCGCAGTCGTCACGGAGTGGCGGGTTTTGGCGAGTGCAAAGGAGGGCGCGTCGCAGAAGTGGACCGAGCTCACCACCGCCCGGCACGGACAGGACTCCGGTGGCGGGAAAGTGATGACGATGGTGCAGCCGCTGCTGGCCACGCTCGCGACCCTGTACCAGACATCGCAGACCTCTCCGCGGCCGCTCTGGCTCGATGAGGCATTCGACGGTCTCGACCCGGGCAACATCTCCAGCCTACTTGGCATGCTGGTCGAGTTCGACTTCGACTTCCTCCTCGCCGGCCCGAAGACCCTAGTCGCGTCCCGGCACGTGCCCTGCGCGGCCGTGTGGATGGTCAACCGGGCGCCAGCGCCGCTGCCCGGTGTAGACCTAGGCCTATGGCTGTTCGCTGGCGGCACCCAAGAGCGCGTGCCAATGGCCGCACACACCTGGGCTCCCGTCGTCAGCACCATGGCCGTGCTTGCCTCGGACGATGAGAACAGCGACGGCGTCGGCTCCGCTAACGCCCATCGCCAGCATCAGGGGCTGTGGGAGTGACCGTCAGCCCCAACCAGAACAGCGCGGTGCCGGAGGCGGTGCTGCGATGGGCTCGCCGTCCCGGTTCCGCGACGCTGCTGGCCGAGGTGCGGGAGAAGGTCGAAGCAGGCAAGACCGGTGACCGGGTGCAGGTGGCGGTCGTCGAGGATCAACGTGACGACGTGGGACGGATGCTCGGCGTTGCGTGGGAGCTCTCGCGAAAGCCCGTCACGCTGCGGCTCCTACGAGATGCACTCACCAAGGCGGGAGCGGACCTGACCGGGCTGCTGACTGAAGTCGGTGGGCCGCTGCGGGACAGGCCGACCGAGCGACGGCTGGTGGCCCACGCGAAAGAGCAGATGCGCTCCGATGTCGTCGATTTGCTGGCCGACGCCGGGGTCCTTCGACCCATTGCGGGGCTGGCCGTCGTGCGTCGTTGGCTCGGCGCCGACCCGCAGGCGGTCGCAGGCATCGTTGCTGCCGTCTGGTCCGCACTGCCGATCCAGCCCGGAGGCTCGCACAGCCAGCACGACACGGTTGGGCTGGCGGAGTTTGCCGGACAGACGCTCCTCGACCCACATGCGCTCGACCGGGACCAGCCCGCAGGTCGCGCGGTCGCCCGCCTCCTCGCCGCGACGTTCGCCTGGCTCGACCAAAGCGAGGCCCCCGGCGGGGGTGTCGAAGCAGTTATGAAAAAAGTGCCTGAGGACGCACTGGCAGTCGCCGCCGTCGACGCTGCGGGGTCAGTGCTTCAGGCTAGGTCGTGGCGCGGAACGTGGACGCGCGCCGGGATCACGTGCGACCAGGTGTCATCTACGGTCCTCGTGCTCAATTTGCCGCTGAATGGCGCCAATCCTGCGCTCGCAGCGGTAACGGCTGTGGCTGGGGAGCCTATCTGGCTGACCGCACGAATGACCGTTGAGCCATGCCATACGGCGATGAACTGGACCAGCAATACTGGTCTCCGGCGCTGCCGGTCCAACGGTAGGGAGCCCGACCAGCTGGTCGTGCGGGTGTGCGAGAACCCGTCAGTGATCGAGGCGGCGGCCAATCGGCTCGGAGCCTCCTGCCCGCCCCTCGTGTGCCTGTACGGGCGCCCATCATCTGCGGCGTGGTCGGTGTTGTCCGCCGTCGCGGCCGCGGGAGCTCAAATCCTTCTAAGTACCGATCGGGACGTTGCCGGTGACCAAATCGAGACGGAGGTGGAAGCAGTAATTGGACGGAGGTACGGACCACTCGTACATCCTTGGTTACCCTCAGAGGACGGCATTTTCGAGGAGGAGCGATTGACGGCGTTGCTAACCGACCTGACGAACAATGCTGCAGCTCACACTCCTAGGAGCTGCTAAGAAAGCCGCGCCAACGAGAATTATCGGAGCGGTGAGCGCTCGTGATCCTTCATGATCGCGCGAAGCCAGTCATCGAGCGGCTTGACCGTCTGAGGAACGGTCTTCCGTGTGGCAAGGTGCTCTCTCAGGAGAGCCGACGGCAAGTGAGGCTTGACCTTCCCCGACTTCTTGCCGGTGGAGTTCCATCCCTTCGAGCCAAGCCAAGCCGCCAACTCCTCTTTGCCTGTGGCGCCTGACGCATATCTATCCGACGCCGCCTGGTCAACCTCGTTCTCGCCCGCAGATTCGAGCATCTCATCGAGCTTCTTCTGACCGATCGTGTCGAGCAGCAGTCCTTCAAGATCGGATGCCAGAACGAACGCATCCCACCTTGCAAGGCCGCGATTGAGACTCGCTTGCTGCTCAAGTGCGGCCTTCAAGTTCGATACCGTTGCATCCGCCAAGCCGTGCAACGCCTGAAGCTCACTCTGAGACGGTGCGGGAACTCTGGCTTTTAGGATCTCCAGCAACACGCGCTTGCCTTGGCCGCCGGGCTTGTGCACGCCGTCTTTGTCAGTGATCACGTAGGCGCGAACGCCGAAATACTGCGCCAGACCCACGAGATGCTTGATGGTGTCGATGCCCGACGCTTCAATGACGGCGACACCCATTGCGTAGTGGCCGCCCGCCCCGCCGGTGATGCGAGCGAGGAGATGGTCGATTAGGAGCTTGTCACCATGGCCTTCTACCAGAACAACCGAGTTCGCGAAGACGAGCTCACTGTTTGTTGCGTCGCAGTATCTGGTGAGCCGGCCCTCTTCAGCCTCTGTCAGCTCCTGACGACGCGCGGTGTAGTTGGTGCCACCGGAACTGAGCGGAAGCCGTACGATGCGGCGAACCGAGAATGAATCCACCAAGACGGGGCTATGGATAGTCACAAGGAGCTGCGCCCCTGCTGAGATCTCCCGCAGGATCTTTGCCATTGCCCGCTGCGTCTGCGGATGGAGGAAGGCTTCAGGCTCCTCTATCGCGAACACTACGTTTCCACCCGCCTGCTGGCTTTGAGAGGCAACGTACCGAAGGATCCCGAGCACCATCGCGGACTGGAAGCCGGTACCGCGTTCAGCGATCGACACCTCGACCTCATTACGGCTGGTAATCACGGCTTCCTGGAGCATCCCTCGAAGAGCATGCTTAGAGTTAGGCAAATTAATACCAAGCTCTCGCTCCCTAAACGGAAGCTCGGTCGCTACGGCATCAACCCACACACTGTCTATCGGACAGTCCCGGCAACCAACTGGCGGCGTCACTGTCGCCCTTGGCGATGTTGGTGGGTCCGTCTGTGGCCATGAGGTTCACCGGGTCGTTGGCCAGTTCCGTGCGTTGCTCCCCCGTGAGTTGCTGCGCGCCCTTCTGCCAAGCGTCACTGAGCGCGACGATGTGGTCGATCTGGACGGCGGTGCTGGTGTCCTGGCCCCGGACGAAGCGGATTGTGGTGCCGGTGTACTTCTCGGCAAGGGTGCCCCGGTTGTGACCACGCAGTTGTTGGTGTCGGTCTTGAAGGGCTCGTCCGTGAGATCCCTAGCCAGGATGTCGTTGCGGGTGTCGCAGCCGTGGTCCGTGTCTGCCCAAGCCGGCCCGAACTCGTCGCGGGAGTAGCCGGTCTTTGGTGCCCGGCCTTTCACTGGGATGCCCTCCAATTGGGCCAGAGCCTTGGCCGCGTCGCCGGAGGAGTACCCTTTATCGGCAGCGCCCTCGGAAGCGGCTTCCATTGCGGACTTTGGCCCGTGTACCGAGCAACCTCTCCTGGGACGCCTGTCGCCGCACTGGGAGTGACGGACCTGCGCAACCGGGGAGAATCTCACTCAGCTTCGCGATCTCCAGGATGTGCTCGGAGGTAAAGATGATCTTTCCCTTCCCCCAACACGCATGGGGAAATCGACCGCTGGTCGCGCCGTCACGCAGCCACGACTCCGTGCAGCGCATGAGGGCGGCAGCTTCGGCCGGTTCAAAAAATTCGATGTCCATGGAATCTCCATTCGGGAAGGAACTGGTTTCCACTTTCATGCCCGGCTGCAGCCCTGCCGACATGACCCGCAGTATCAGCGCATGAAGCCAGTCACCGAGCGCTCCGTCGCATCAGCACCGGTCTGAAGTGCCTCGGGCATCAGATGTCCATAGACCTGTTCAGTGGTCCTAGTGGAGGTATGACCCAAGCGGCGCGAAATGGTGAACAGAGGCACGCCGTCCTGGATGAGCCAGGAGGCATGCGTGTGGCGGAGGTCGTGGATCCGCGGGTTCTTTGCCAGCCCAATGGCCTGTGCCGTGCGAACAGCCGGGACCCAGTAATGGTGCCCAGGCCTCTGACCTGCGGAAACACTGTGCCCGAGGTGGGACTCGAACCCACACACCTTTCGATACTGCATTTTGAGTGCAGCGCGTCTGCCAATTCCGCCACTCGGGCATGGAACACGCCGCCGTTACTTAACCGGCGACCGACAGTCCTTTGTGAAGACTGTCATGCTCCTTGAGTGCGCGAATCTACTCTACATGCCGATAGGCTATTTCCGAGAACCGCAGCAAAAGGGTTACAAAAACTCATCGAGGAGTACCAGTGTCTGAGCAAAACGAGTCCATCCCCACACGCCGCGTTATCGTCGCCGAAGACGAAACTCTGATCCGCTTGGACATTGTCGAGATCCTTCGCGGCGAAGGATTCGACGTCGTTGCCGAGGCCGACAACGGGGAGAAGGCCGTCGAGCTTGCCACCGAGCTCAAGCCGGATCTGGTCCTGATGGACGTCAAAATGCCTGTCATGGACGGAATTACCGCGGCAGAGCAGATTGTGAAGGCCCGCATCGCCCCCGTGGTGCTGCTGACTGCTTTCAGCCAGAAGGAACTGGTTGAGCGGGCACGTGACGCCGGCGCCATGGCCTACGTGGTCAAGCCGTTCACCCCCGCCGATTTGGTGCCGGCCATCGAGATTGCGCTCTCCCGCCACCAGGAGATCAAGGCTCTGGAGTCCGAGGTCTCCGACCTGCAGGAGCAGTTCGCCACCCGCAAGCTGGTGGAGCGGGCCAAGAGCCTGCTCATCACCAAGATGGGCCTGACCGAGCCCGAGGCTTTCCGCTGGATCCAGAAGACCTCCATGGACCGCCGCTTGAGCATGCGCGAAGTCGCCGAAACCATCATCAACCAGGTCAACTAGCCCCGCGAACGCCAGTGGCCGGTCCTGATCAGGACCGGCCACTGGCGTTTAGTGATGCTGCACGTGCCCTAACTGGGCCAGGGGCCCACCTTCTCGTGCCGGGGGTTCGAGCCGTTCAGCAATTCACCGGCGTCTGCGAGGTCACCGACACGGTGAACCTTCAGCGAGTTGGTCGATCCGGCTTTTCCGGGAGGGGAACCGGCGGCGATGACGACCAGGTCGTCAACGTCCACCAGTCCTTTCTCGTAAAGCACGCGGTCAACCTGGGCTGTCATCTTGTCCGTATGCTCGACGAACTCCACCAGCAGCGGCTGGATGCCCCAGATCAGTGACATGACGTTCAGGGTGGACTGCAGCGGGGTGAAGGCGAAGATCGGCCGGCCCGGACGCAAGCGCGAGAGGCGGCGTGCCGAGTCCCCGGACTGGGTGAAGGTACAGAGATACTTGGCGTCCAACTGGTTCGCAATTTCGACGGCGGCACGCGTGATGGCGCCGCCGCGGGTCTTGGGTTTGCTGCCCAGCGGCGGGACACGGTCCAGACCGTGCTGCTCTGTGGACTCGATGATCCGGGCCATCGTGTTGACCGTCTCCAGCGGGTACGCGCCCACGCTGGTTTCACCGGAAAGCATCACCGCATCCGCTCCGTCCAGCACGGCATTGGCACAGTCGGATGCCTCGGCGCGGGTAGGCCGAGGGTTCTCGATCATGGACTCCAGCACCTGGGTGGCCACGATCACCGGCTTCGCCCAGCGTCGGGCCAGTTCGATGGCACGCTTCTGCACCACGGGGACATCCTCGAGCGGCAGTTCGACGCCGAGGTCGCCGCGGGCCACCATGATCGCGTCGAAGGCGTCAATGATCTCTTCCAGCGCGTCCACGGCCTGGGGCTTTTCGATCTTGGCGATGACGGGCGTGCGACGGCCTTCTTCGTCCATGATCTCGTGCACCCGGCGCACGTCGGCAGCATTGCGCACGAAGGAAAGGGCCACCATGTCCACGCCCGTGCGGATGGACCAGCGCAGGTCCGCCTCGTCCTTCTCGCTCAGCGCCGGCACGTTGACCGCGACACCGGGGAGGTTGATGCCCTTGTTGTTGGAGACGGCGCCTGCCACGGTCACTTCGGTGACAACTTCAGTGTCGGTGACCTTAACGGCACGCAGGGCAACTTTGCCGTCGTCGATCAGCAGCGGATCCCCCGCGTTGACGTCCTGCGGCAGGCCCTTGAAGGTGGTCGAACACCGCTCGGCCGTGCCTTCGATGTCTTCGGTGGTGATGGTGAAGGTGTCCCCCACCTTCAGGTCATGCGGGCCGTCCGCGAAGCGGCCGAGCCGGATTTTGGGTCCCTGGAGGTCGGCGAAGATGCCAACAGGTTTGCCCAGCTCGGCCGCGGCGCGGCGCACATTCTCGTAAGTTCCCTGGTGCACGCTGTAGTCGCCATGGCTCATGTTCATGCGGGCAACATCAACGCCCGCTTTGAGGACTTCCAAGGTGCTTTCGTAGCTGGAAATAGCAGGACCAAAAGTTGCAACTATTTTCGCTCGTCTCATAAACCTAGCCTAGTTCTCTCATGCAGTTATGGGCGTATCCACGGCGTGCAGCCGGGTTCATTACGTCGGCAGTGCGGCTATCGGCCTGTCGGTCGGAGCCACCGGCGCGGGCAGACGCGTCTGCCCGGTCAGCCACTTGTCGACGGCGGCAGCGCACGCACGGCCTTCGGCGATGGCCCAGACGATCAGCGACTGGCCGCGGCCGGCGTCACCGGCCACGAAGATGCCGTCCGTGTTGGTCATGTAGTAACCGTCCCGGACCACGTTGCCGCGGCTGTCGAACTCTGCCTTCACCTGTTCGGCGATACCTGCCGGTTCCGGACCGGTGAAGCCGAGGGAGAGCAAGACCAGGTCCGCCGGAATTTCACGTTCCGTGCCCGCTTTGGGCACGCGCTTGCCGTCCACGAATTCGGTCTCCGCGACCTTCAGCGCGCGCAGCTTGCCTTCACCGTCGCCCAGGTATTCAACGGTGGAGGCAAGGTAGGTACGCTCGCCGCCTTCCTCGTGGGCGCTGGCCACTTCGAACAGTGTCGGGAACGTCGGCCAAGGCTGGTGGGCGGCCCGCTCGGCCGGCGGCTGCTTGCCAATGGCCAGTGTGGTGACCGATGCAGCCTGCTGGCGGTGCGCCGTACCGAGGCAGTCAGCTCCGGTATCGCCGCCGCCGAGGATCACCACGTGCTTGCCGCGCGCGTCGATCTGGTTCTCCACCTTCTCGCCGGCCACCACCCGGTTGGCCTGGACCAGGTACTCCATGGCGAAGTGGACGCCGTCCAGCTCGCGGCCGGGGATGGCCAGGTCGCGCGGCACGGTAGCGCCGGTAGCGATCACCACGGCGTCGTACCGGCGGCGCAGCTGCTCCCAACTGACATCCTTGCCGATCTCGATGCCGGTGCGGAACCGGGTGCCCTCGGCACTCATCTGCTCCAGACGCCGCTCCAGATGGTCTTTCTCCATCTTGAAGTCCGGGATACCGTAGCGCAGCAGGCCGCCGACCTTGTCATCACGCTCGTACACCGCGACAGTGTGTCCGGCGCGGGTCAGCTGCTGCGCAACCGCCAGGCCGGCGGGGCCGGAACCGACGACGGCGATAGTCTGTCCAGTCAGCCGCTCCGGCGCGAGCGGCGTGACCCACCCGTTGTCGAAGGCCTCGTCGATGATGGAAACCTCCACCTGCTTGATGGTCACGGCGGGCTGGTTGATCCCCAGGACGCAGGACGACTCGCACGGGGCCGGGCACAGCCGCCCGGTGAATTCCGGAAAGTTGTTCGTGGCGTGCAGGCGCTCGATCGCTTCCTGTCCCTTGCCGCGCCAGGTGAGGTCATTCCATTCCGGAATCAGGTTTCCCAGCGGGCAGCCCTGATGGCAGAACGGGATGCCGCAGTCCATGCAGCGTCCGGCCTGCGCCTTCAGCACGCCCTTTTCCTGCGCCTCGTACACTTCCTTCCAGTCCATGATACGGACCGGGACCGGCCGCCTCGGCTGGGTCTGGCGTTCGCGTACCTTCATGAATCCGCGTGGATCAGCCACCGGTTACCTCCAAAATTCGTGACCAGACAACATCGCCGTCGGGATCGAGTCCCTCGGATTCAGCGGTAGCCCGGGTTTCCAGCACGGCCGAGTAGTTCCGCGGCAGCACCTTGGTCATGCGTGAAATGGTTGCGTCAAGATCCTGCAGCAGCTGCTCGGCCAACCGGGAACCGGTCTCCTCCGCATGCTGCTTGATCAGCGCACCGACAGTCTCGCGGTCTTCGGCATCCAGCGGGAGCAGCAGCAACTCCTTGTTGTCCATGCTCTGCTTGTTCAGCCGTGCCCGGTCCAGCTCCAGCACGTACGCCACGCCGCCGGACATACCCGCACCGAAGTTCCGGCCGGTCCGGCCCAGGATCAGTGCCGTTCCACCGGTCATGTACTCGCAGCCATGGTCGCCAATGCCCTCGACGACGGCGGTGGCACCCGAGTTCCGAACGAGGAACCGTTCGCCCACCTGGCCGCGGAGGAACATCTCGCCGCTGGTGGCACCGTAGCCGATCACGTTTCCGGCGATCACGTTGCGTTCGGCGGCGAACACGTTGCCCCGGTCCGGACGGACGATGATGCGTCCGCCGGAGAGGCCCTTGCCCACATAGTCGTTGGAATCGCCCAGCAGCCGCAGCGTGATGCCGGCGGGCAGGAAGGCCCCCAGCGACTGGCCTGCCTGGCCAATCAGGGTTACGTCGATCGTGTCCTGGGCCAGGGTGTCGATGCCGAAACGCTTGGTGACTTCGTGGCCGAGCATGGTCCCCACCGAACGGTCGGTGTTGACGATGTCCAGGCTGATCCGCACCGGCGCCCGGTTGGTCAGCGCCTCGGCGCTCATTGCAATCAGCTGGTTGTCGAAATGCTTGTCCAACTCGTGGTTCTGCTGCGTCGTGTTGCGCAGCGGCGAGTGGGCATCAAAACGGTAGCCGCGGAGGATCGGATCCAAGTCCAGCCCGTCGGCCTTCCAGTGGTCAATGGCCTTGCCGGCATCAAGCAGCTCGGAATGGCCGATGACCTCGTCCAGGCTGCGGTAGCCCAGTTCGGCCAGGATCTCGCGGACCTCCTCGGCGATGAACTCGAAGAAGTTCACAACGAATTCCGGCTTCCCCGTGAACCTGGAGCGCAGCTCCGGGTTCTGGGTCGCCACGCCCACCGGACAGGTATCGAGGTGGCAGACCCGCATCATGATGCAGCCCGAAACCACCAAGGGCGCGGTGGCGAAGCCGAATTCCTCGCCGCCGAGCAGCGCCGCGATCACCACATCACGGCCGGTCTTGAGCTGCCCGTCCACCTGGACAACCACGCGGTCACGCAGGCCGTTGATCATCAGCGTCTGCTGCGTCTCGGCCAATCCAAGCTCCCAGGGAACACCAGCATGCTTGAGCGAGTTCAGCGGACTGGCGCCAGTGCCGCCGTCGTGCCCTGAAATCAGCACGACGTCGGCCTTCGCCTTGGTGACGCCAGCGGCCACGGTGCCGATCCCGACCTCCGACACCAGCTTCACATGCACGCGGGCCGACGGGTTGGACCGTTTCAGGTCGTAGATCAGCTGCGCCAGATCCTCGATGGAGTAAATATCGTGGTGCGGGGGCGGCGAAATAAGCCCGACGCCGGGGGTCGAGTGCCGTGTCCGGGCTACCCAGGGGTAGACCTTCTGGCTCATCAACTGTCCGCCTTCGCCGGGCTTGGCGCCCTGGGCCATCTTGATCTGGATGTCGTCGGCGTTGGTCAGGTACAGGCTGGTGACGCCGAACCTGCCGGAAGCCACCTGCTTGATGGCGGAGCGGCGCTCCGGATCCAGCAGCCGGTCCTCGTCTTCGCCGCCCTCGCCGGTGTTCGACTTGGCACCGAGCCGGTTCATGGCAATGGCCAGCGTCTCGTGGGCCTCCTTGGAGATGGACCCGTAGCTCATCGCGCCGGTGGAGAACCGCTTGACGATGCTGGCTACCGGTTCGACTTCTTCGAGCGGCACGGCCGGACGGTTACCGGTCTTGAACTTGAGCAGCCCGCGCAAGGTCATCAGCTCTTTGGACTGGTCATCCACACCCTGGGTGTAGGCCTTGAAGATGTCGTAACGGCGCTCACGTGTGGAGTGCTGCAGCCGGAAAACCGTCTCCGGGTTGAACAGGTGCGGCGGTCCTTCACGGCGCCACTGGTACTCGCCGCCAACCTCCAGTGAACGGTGGGGATCTTCGATTCCGTCGCTCGGGTAGGCCTGTGCATGCCGCGCCGCGGTTTCGGCCGCGATGACATCAAGGCCAACCCCGCCGAGCTGGGACTGGGTGCCGGCAAAATACTGGTCCACCATGCCCTGTGCCAGGCCAAGGGCTTCGAAGGTCTGCGCGCCACAGTAGGACGCGACGGTGGAAATGCCCATCTTGGACATGATTTTCAGGACGCCCTTGCCCAAGCCCTTGATCAGGTTGTAGACGGCCTCGGTTTCAGTCACCCCCTGGATGTCGCCGTTGCGGACCAGCTCTTCGCAGCTTTCCATCGCCAGATACGGGTTAACCGCAGAGGCGCCGTAGCCGATCAGAACGGCAACGTGATGCACCTCCCGGACGTCGCCCGCCTCAACCAGCAGGGAAATCTTGGTGCGGTTGGCGCTCTTGAGGAGGTGGTGGTGGACCGCGCTGGTCAGCAGCAGCGACGGGATCGGTGCCCACTGGGCATTCGAGTCGCGGTCGGAAAGGATGATGAATTTGACGCCGCGGTTGACGGCAGCCGAGACCTTTTCGCAGATCTCCTGCAGCCGGGCGCGCAACTCCGACTCGCCGCCGTCGGGACGGTAGAGGCCGCGGACTTTCAGTGTGGCCTTGGCACCCTCATCGGTTTCGAGCGCAGTAATCTTGGCCAGCTCATCATTGTTGATGACCGGGAATTTCAGCGCTACTTGCTTGGCGCGGACCTGGCCGGTAGCCAGCAGGTTGCCATCCGGGCCGATGGAACCTCGCATGCTCGTGACGAGCTCTTCGCGGATGGCATCCAGCGGCGGATTGGTGACCTGGGCAAAGGACTGCACGAAGTAGTCGAACAGTAGCCGCGGCCGCTTGGAGAGCACGGCTATCGGCGTGTCGGTTCCCATGGCGCCCAGCGGTTCCGCGCCCGTACGGGCCATCGGGCCCAGCAGGATCCGCAGCTCTTCGTGGGTGTAGCCGAAGGTGCGCTGGCGGCGGTTGATTGACGCCGGGGTGTGGACCACGTGCTCGCGCTCGGGCAGGTCCTCGAGGCGGATCATGTTGTCCTTGACCCATTCGCCCCACGGGTTCGCCGCGGCGATCTCGGACTTGATCTCCTGATCCTCGATCAGGCGGCCGGCTTCGGTGTCGACGAGGAACATTTTGCCGGGCGAAACCCGGCCCTTCCTGACTACCCGCTCCGGCTCGATGTTGACCACGCCGACTTCGGAAGCGAGCACCACGAGGCCGTCCTCCGTCACCCAGTAACGGGCCGGCCGAAGACCGTTGCGGTCGAGCACCGCGCCTACCAGCTTGCCGTCAGTGAACGACACTGCTGCCGGACCGTCCCACGGCTCCATCAGCATCGAGTGGTACTGGTAGAACGCCCGACGCTCAGGATCCATGGTGGCGTGGTTCTCCCAGGCCTCCGGGATCATCATCATGATGGCCTGGGTGATCGGCTTGCCGGAAAGCATCAGCAGCTCGGCGACTTCGTCGAAGGAAGCCGAATCCGAGGCCCCGGGGGTGCAGATCGGGAACAGTTCTTCCGGAATCTCACCAAGCACAGGGTTGCTCAACTGCGACTGACGGGCACGCATCCAGTTCCGGTTGCCCTTGACGGTATTGATCTCCCCGTTGTGCGCAATGGTGCGGAACGGCTGGGCCAGCGGCCACGATGGGAACGTGTTGGTGGAAAAGCGGGAGTGGACAATCCCCAGCTTGGTCTTGAAGCGGCTGTCCGAGAGGTCCGGATAGAACGGCTCCAGCTGCGCGGTGGTCAACATGCCCTTGTACACAATGGTCTTGGACGACAAGGACGGGAAGTAGACACCGAACTTGTTCTGCGCACGCTTCCGGACGCGGAAGACCTTGGCGTCGAGTTCCGACACGTCCGTGCCGCCGCGGGGATCCATCCCCAGGAAAAGCTGCACGAAGTGCGGCATGCAGGCCCGTGCCATGGCGCCGACAAGGTCCGAGACAATCGGGACTTCGCGCCAGCCCAGGACCACGAGGCCTTCTTCTTCGGCCAGCGATCCCAGTCCTGCCTGGGCTACCTCGGCTTCGGCCTCTTCGTTCGGGAGGAAGGCAGTTCCGACGGCGTACTCGCCGGCGCTCGGGAGCTCAAATCCGGTCACGGCACGGAAGAACTCGTCCGGGATCTGCGTGAGCAATCCTGCTCCGTCCCCGGTACCTTCATCCGCGCCCACCGCACCGCGGTGTTCGAGGTTGCGCAGGGCGGTCAGGGCTGCGTCGACGATGTCGTGGCCGGGTTCGCCGCGCAGGGTGGCAATAACTGCCAGTCCACAGGCATCTTTCTCATTGGCGGGGTCGTAGAGCCCCGCGCGTTCAGGATAGGCGGCGAAACGGGTAAACGGCGAAGCGACCTGCGCGCTGCCATTCCCGCCGCCGAAGTTGCGTGGTGTACTGGATCCGTTGAACGGAGGAGTCATAACGGTTTTCCTTCTCCCGTAAGTGGAACTCGAGAAGGGGACGCCGTTGGCCCCGCAGCACGGCAGCTTGCACGAGGCCGTACTTTAGTACTGGAAATTGTATGACCTCGCCCACGTTATGCAGCACGATTGGTGCATAACAATTTTGCTGATTCCGGAAAAACCGGACAGAAGCGCAGTCATACCCGCTGCACCCGCACTGGTTGACGGATATCTAACGGAGATTCCACATCAGTGTGGTCGGCACAGATGCTGCAACTCACCGGGCGGTGGCCCGGGGGGCGCTATTTGCCTTCGGAGTCCGCGGGCCCAGTCGTGCCGCTGGTGCCGGACGCGGAGGATTTTCCTGTCTCCGAAGGATTCTCAGAGACACTAACACGCCCGGTGGCCCCGGACACGTTTTTGTCCATTTTTTTCTTTCCGGTTTCTGTTGTGTTAACACCGCCGGTGCCCGCGTCACGGGAGGCGGCGGAAGCGCCGCCGTCGTTCTTAAGGTCTATTTCTGCCTCCGGCTCGCGGCCGGACAGGTAGACGGAGTCAGTCTCGGGAGTCCGCGGTTTCCGGGACAGCAGGACAAATATGACGAGCGCGGCCACCAACAGCAGCAGCGAGGTCCAGACATTCAAACGCTGCGTCACGCCGAAGAGCGTGATCATTTCCGCATCGTCGATGCGCATCATTTCGATCCAAACGCGGCCCAGCGTGTAGTAGGCGACGTATAGCCAGAAGAGCATCCCGCGGCGGAGTTTGAAGCGCTTGTCGATCAGCAGCAGCAGGGCAACGCCGGCCAGGTTCCAGAGCGATTCGTAAAGGAACGTCGGGTGGAACAGCGTGCCCGGTTCGGCGCCGGACGGGAAATTGGCATGGTCGGCATCGATTTCCAAGCCCCAGGGCAGGTCGGTGGGGCTGCCGAACAGTTCCTGGTTGAACCAGTTTCCCCAGCGGCCGATGGCTTGGGCCAGCAGCACGCCTGGAGCGGCGGCGTCCATAAACGCGGTCAGTTTGACGCCTGCCCGGCGGCAGCCGATCCATGCGCCGAGCAGGCCCAGTGCCACGGCTCCCCAAATACCAAGGCCGCCCAACCAGATCTGCGGGATCAGGCTCAGGTCACCATTCGGACCGAAGTAGGCGTCCGGCGACGAGAAGACGTGGTAGAGCCGCCCGCCGATGATGCCGAAGGGAATTGCCCAAATGGCAATGTCCCAGACCACCCCTTCAGGTCCCTGCCTGACCTTCCAGCGTCGGTCCGTCAGCCACAAAGCCGCGACAATGCCGGCGAGGATGCACAAGGCATACGCGTGGATGGTCAGCGGGCCGATGCTGAACCCGGACCAGTCCGGACTCGGAATCGACGCCGGGATCACAAGGGAAGTAGTCGTCTGCACCGGTAGCGGTCCTTTGTTCGGCTTTGGTGGCGGCGGAGGATCAGTTTTTGGCGGTACCGCTGTGCAGTTCCGCCGCGAGTTTGCCCACGGCTTCCACGCCCTCGGCGCCCAGTGTGGCGACCAGTGCGGTTCCGACGATGGCGCCCTCGGCGTAGGCGCCGATTTCGCGGACGTGTTCGGCCTTCGAAACGCCCAGGCCGACGCAGACGCGCTCGGCGCCGGCCGCGTGGGCAGCCTCGACGACCTGCTGCGCAGCGCTGCTGACACTGTCACGTGCGCCCGTCACGCCCATGATGGACACGGCGTAGACGAATCCGCGGCTGGCCTTGACGGTCATGGCCATGCGTTCCGGCGTCGACGAGGGGGCCACCAGGAAGACCCGGTCCAGTCCGTACTTGTCCGACGCTTCGAACCATTCGGCTGCTTCGTCCGGGATCAGATCTGGGGTGATCAGGCCTGCTCCCCCGGCCTCCGCCAGGCGCCGGGAAAACTCGTCTACTCCCATGCGCATGACCGGGTTCCAATAGGTCATGACGAGGACGGCAGCCTCGCAGCGGGCGGTAATGCCGGCCACGATGTCGAACACCTGGTGGACACGGAATCCGTTTGCGAGGGCCTGCACGGTGGCGGCCTGGATGACCTGGCCGTCCATGACGGGATCCGAGTACGGGATCCCGATCTCGATCACATCGGCACCGTTTTCGGCCAGTGTCACGGCGGCGTCAATGGTGCCCTGCACATCGGGGTAGCCGGCGGGCAGGTAGCCGACCAGCGCGGTACGGCCCTCCGAGCGTGCCTTCTCGATGGCGGCAGCTGATTTGCTGGTGATGGCGGCAGAATTCACAGTTGTTCTCCTTCAGCGCCGATTTCGGCTTCCGGCGAGTTTCCGTCCAGCAAGTCGAACCATTCCGCTGCGGTAGCCACGTCTTTGTCTCCACGGCCGGAGAGGTTGACGACGATGATGACGTCCTGCGGGTTCTCCTTGCCGGAAGTGAGCTTCTTGCCGACCCGGAGGGCACCGGCGAGTGCATGCGAGGATTCGATGGCCGGAATGATGCCTTCGGTGCGGCAAAGCAGCCGGAAGGCGTCCATGGCTTCGCTGTCGGTCACGGGTTCGTACTTAGCACGTCCGATGTCCGAGAGGTAGGAGTGTTCCGGACCGACGCCCGGGTAGTCCAGGCCCGCCGAGATGGAGTGGGACTCGATGGTCTGGCCGTCTTCATCCTGCATGAGATAGGACCGGGCGCCGTGGAGAACCCCGGGACGGCCGAGTGTAATGGTGGCTGCATGGCGGTCAGTGTCGACGCCCTCGCCGCCTGCTTCAAAGCCGTAAAGTTCCACCGAAGGATCGTCCAGGAACCCGTGGAAAATGCCGATGGCGTTCGATCCGCCGCCGATACATGCGCAGACTGCGTCCGGAAGCCGGCCGGTCTGGGCGAGGATCTGCTCGCGTGCCTCGTCGCCGATCACCTCGTGGAAGTAGCGCACCAACGCGGGGAACGGATGGGCTCCGGCGGCAGTGCCCAGCAGATAGTGCGTGGTGTGAACGTTGGCAACCCAGTCACGCAGCGCCTCGTTGATGGCGTCCTTCAGGGTTTGGGAGCCGGCGGTGACAGGGACAACCGTGGCGCCGAGCAGTTCCATCCGGGCGACGTTCAGTGCCTGGCGCCGCGTGTCCTCGGCACCCATGTAAACAACGCACTCGAGCCCGAGGAGTGCCGCCGCCGTCGCGCTTGCCACGCCGTGCTGTCCTGCGCCGGTTTCGGCGATGATGCGGGTCTTGCCCATCCGCTTGGCCAGCAGGGCCTGACCCAAGACGTTGTTGATCTTATGGGAACCGGTGTGGTTCAGGTCTTCGCGCTTCAGGAAGATCCGGGCACCGCCGGCGTGGGCCGAAAACCGCTTGGCCTCCGTCAACAGCGACGGCCTGCCTGAATAGTTCCGGTTCAGCTCCGCCACCTGGGCGATGAACTCCGGATCGGCCTTGGCCTTGTCGAACGTGTCCTGCAGTTCATCAAGTGCGGCGATCAGGGATTCGGGCATCCAGCGCCCGCCGTAGTTGCCGAAGTAGGGACCGGGGGCATGGCGGAGGCTTCCGCCGGAAAGGAATGCATCCGCCGCGTCCGGCTTTTCGCCGGCGTCGGGCGTCTCGGGGCTCTGCGTCATGGCCTGGGCCGTCCTGTCTGTTTCGAACCTCTCGGCGGGCAGGCCCGGAACCGCGAGAACCGGGCCTGCCGCCGAGACGGTATTGCTTGTGTTAGTTGCCCCGGCCGCGGTCCGCGATTGCCTGGGCACCGGCTGCAGCGAAATCGGCGACGGCTTGCTCCGGTGCGTTGCCGATCACCAGTGCTTCGCCGACCAGCACCGCGTTGGCGCCATTCGCTGCATAGTCGGCAACGTCGTCGGCGTTGCGTACACCGGATTCGGCCACGATGACCGCCTCCGACGGAATCTTTTCGGCCAGCAAGGAGAAGATGGAACGGTCCACGTCCAGCGTCTTGAGATTGCGCACGTTGACCCCGATGATCCGGGCACCGACGGCAACGGCGCGTTCAATCTCCTCGGCTGTATGTGTTTCCACCAGAGCGTTCATGCCCAAACGGTGCGTCAGGTCCAGGAACGCGCGCAGCTGGGAATCTTCCAACGCAGCGACGATGAGCAGGACGAGGTCCGCACCATGCGCCCGCGCTTCCCAGATCTGGTATTCGTCGACCGTGAAGTCCTTGCGCAGGACCGGAATGTTGACGGCGTCGCGCACGGCATCCAGATCCGCGAGCGACCCGCCGAAGCGGCGTTGCTCCGTCAACACGCTGATAACTGCCGCTCCGCCTTTTTCATAGCGGCGTGCCAGCTCGGCTGGGTCTGTGATCTGCGCCAGCTCGCCCTTGGACGGACTCTTGCGCTTGACCTCGGAAATCACCTTGAGTTCAATTCGAGGGCTGGCCGGGCCGCCGAGGGCGGCATAGGCGTCACGCGGCGCAGCCGCGGCGGAAACGCGTTCCGTCAGCTGCTCCAGCGGAAGTTCCGCCCGACGGGCTTCAAGATCTTCCCTGACCCCAACGATGATGTCGTCGAGAACAGTCACTCTCAGTGACCGCTGTTCATGAGCTTGTCGCCGTCCACGCCGTAGCCGGCCTTCTTCATGATCCAGCCAACGATCAAGCCGATGAACATGACAACAACGCCGCTCCAGAAAACCAGGTGCGAAGCCATGACGAAACCGATACCGGAGACAATGCTGCCTACGATCATGATCAGGACACAGGTCCAGGCCGCCGGGCTGTTTCCGTGGCCAATGACTTCGTCGTGGATGCTGGCAACGGCCTGCTCATTGGATGATTTCTCGGTGACGGTGGCGTGATTGCCCATTATCTAACTCCCTGAAGAAACGGTACTGACTATATTCTGCCATTGATTTTCGGCGGACCGGCCAGTATGACTTTAGGCCCGCCCTGTCCCCTAGTCTGTGGGATCCGTGCCGCGGCTGAGCTGGTCCCAGCTGTCGATCTCGTCCACAGGACCGCCCCGGTCGGACGGCGAACCGTCCGCCTGCCGAGCGGTCGCGCTGGTGTACTTCCTGCTGGCCTGCCAGCGGCGGCCGGCGAGCACCAGCCATACCGCGCAAGCGGCCATCAGGAGACCCGCCACCAGCGCCAGTACGGGAAACATCGTGGAAGTGGTTTCGGCGGCCTGCCCGACCTGTCCGGTGGCCTCCCCAATGGCGGTTGAGGCCGCACCGGCCGGATCGGCGATGACCTGGTAGCTGGAGAGTGCGATGCCGACGCCGGCCAACGCCAGCAGCACGGCAATGACAATTCTGGCAATCCGCCCGGCGATGGACGCCGCCAGTGCCGCGGCCAGTCCTACCAACGCCAGCGCCGTGACCGCGATGGCGGCCTCGCTGCCGGCCACGCTAAGGTCCGGCGTCTGCACCGTGCTCTGCGGCAGCCTCACATTGAGCCAGGTCTGGGTAGTGGCGCCGAAGGCAGCCAGCGAGGCCAGAATGGAAGCCATCACTACGGTGCTCTTGCGCTGCCACCGCGACGGTGGCTTCACTTCGGTCCGCTCAGCCATCAGTTGCCTTCACCGGTGACGATAGCTGCCGGATCGGCGGCATGCAGCCGAGTGGCCAAGGTCACAGCGCGCAGCGGAGCCGCGGCCTTGTTCACAGATTCGATGGCTTCCGTGGCGGGATCCGAGTCCGCCACGATTCCGCCGCCTGACTGAACATAGGCGCGGCCATCGCGCAGCAGGGCGGAACGGATGGCAATAGCCATGTCCATGTCACCGGCAAAGTCCAGATAGCCCACTACGCCGCCGTAGATACCGCGTCGGTGCGGTTCGAGTTCGTCCAGCAGACGCAGGGCCCGCGGTTTCGGTGCACCGGAGAGCGTGCCTGCCGGAAAAGTAGCGGCCAGCACGTCGTAGGCGGACTTATCGTCCGAGAGCCTGCCGACCACGGTGGAAACGAGGTGCATGATGTGGCTGAACTTTTCCACCTCCATGAACTGGCTGACATCCACGGTGCCCGGATCGCAGACCTTCGAGATATCGTTCCGCGCCAGGTCCACGAGCATCAGATGCTCGGCGCGCTCCTTCAGGTCGGCGAGCAGCTCTTCTGCGAGCTCGCGATCCTGTTCCACGGTTTTGCCGCGCGGGCGGGATCCTGCGATCGGGTGCGTAATGACTTCGTCCCCGGTCACCGTGACCAGCGCCTCGGGCGAAGACCCGACGATGGAGTAGGCGTTGCCCTCGGCGTCTTCCAGGCTGAACAGGTACATGTAGGGGCTCGGATTAAGGTTGCGCAGCACCCGATAGACGTCCAGCGCCGAGGCCGAACACTCCGTTTCGAACCGGCGCGAAATCACCACCTGGAAGACTTCGCCGTCGACAATCGCTTCCTTGCCCCGATCCACAGCCGCCAGGTATTGCTCTTCGGCCCAGCTGTGCGTGACGGAGTCCATCAGCTCATCGGTCGACAGCGCACTGTTCTCCAGTACGGAAATCTGCTGGACCAGCGGCTCATTGAGCTGGGCCAGCATCCGGCGGACGCGCTCAACCGCGTCGCGCCAGGCATCGTCAGCCCGCTCGTCGCTGCCATCGAAATTGATGGCGTTGGCGATCAGGGTAACGGTCCCTTCGGCGTTGTCGTGGACGGCCATATCCGTGACCAGGCACATGGCCAGCTCCGGCAGCGGCAGGTCTTCTTCGGGCGGGCTGGTCAGCTTTTCCCAACGGCGCACCGCTTCCCAACCCACAAAGCCCACGAGTCCGGACGTCAGCGGCGGAAGCCCGTCAAAACGTTCGGTGCGCAGCGCCTCCACCGTCTGGCGCAGCGCCTCCACCGGATTGCCGTCCAGCGGTACGCCGGCCGGCGGCTCCCCCAGCCAGTGCGCCTGGCCGTCCTTGCTGGTCAGCGTGGCCTTGGAATGGGTTCCGATGAACGAGTAGCGGGACCAAACCCCGCCCACTGCAGCGGACTCAAGCAGGAATGTTCCCGACTGCCCGCCGCCGAGCTTCCGGTAGAGGGAGATGGGTGTCTGGTCATCAGCGAGCACCTTGAGGGAGACCGGGATAACCCGCCGGTCGCGGGCAAGGGAGCGGAACTCCTCCAGCGTGGGGCTGATGACACCAAGGTCCTGCATTACTTGTTTTCTTTCGCTAGCGGTTCTTCTTCGGCACGGTTTCCAACAACGACGTCGACACTGCGGCCATCGAAGCAGGTCCTGGTGCCGGTGTGGCAGGCTGCGCCGACCTGGTCGACCTGGATCAGGAGGGCATCGCCGTCGCAGTCGAGCGCAACGGATTTTACCCACTGCACGTGCCCGGACGTATCGCCCTTGCGCCAATACTCCTGGCGTGACCGCGAATAGAACGTCACTCTCCCGGAGGAGAGCGTCCGGCGGAGCGCCTCGTCATCCATCCAGCCCAGCATGAGCACTTCGGAGGTGTCATGCTGCTGGATGATCGCGGCGACGAGGCCGGCTGCATCACGCTTGAGCAGGTCTGCAACGGCGGAGGGCAGGGCTTCGCTGCCGGCGCCGGCCAAGGATACGTTCTGGGTTTCAGGCTGGGAGGACATCCCTTCAAGTCTAGTGCTTCGGCAGTGGGCCGCTTGCCGCGCGCCAACGAGGCCACACAACGATATGGGCGGCCCAAAAATGGCCGCTTCATGCTAGGTTCAGGATTGATGCATTTCGTTGACCCGTCCCGTGAAGTTCTGGCCGAGACTCTGCTAGCAGCCGGCCCGGACTCCGCCACGCTCTGTGAAGGCTGGCGGACTGCCGAACTGGCGGCGCATCTGTATCTGCGCGAACACCGGTTGACGGCCCAACTGGGCATGGCCTTCAAGCCCTTGTCGAAGGTTTCGGACGAAGCGACCAAAAAGCTGGCGGACAAGTCCCGGGGAACAGCGGGCTACAGCAAATTGGTCAAGGCCTTCCGCGCCGGCCCGCCCCGCCTCTCGCCGCTGAAGTTCAAGTCGGTGGATGCCGCCGCGAATCTTATTGAATACTTTGTGCATACCGAAGACGTCCGGCGTGCCACCACCCGGTGGGCACCGCGCGCTTTGGATGAGGAATACTCCAACGCCTTGTGGGACGACCTGATCAAGCGGGCCGCCCTCCTGTACCGCGGGGTGGATCTGGGCATCGTGCTGGTGCGCCCCGATGGCCCCCGGCACGTTGCGAAGCGTGCCCCGGTGTCGGTAGCGATCGTCGGAGAGCCCGGAGAACTGCTCATGCACGCGCATGGACGTACCCAGCACGCCCTCGTAACTTTCGAAGGCCAGCCGGACGCCGTCGCATTGCTGCAGAGCGCCGAAATCGGTCTCTGACTCCGAACACGTCCGGTCTCAGCGCACCGGGTAGCCTGCGGCGCGAATAGCGTTCTTCACCTGGGCGATGGCATCATCGGGTCCGAAATGGAACACGGACGCGGCCAAGACGGCATCGGCACCGGCCGCCACCGCTGGCGGGAAATGCTCGGGCTTGCCAGCGCCGCCGGAGGCGATCAGCGGAACCTGCACCGCGGCACGCACGGTCCGGATCATCTCCAGGTCGAAGCCTTCTTTGGTGCCGTCGGCGTCGATGGAGTTCAGCAGAATTTCTCCTACCCCGCGGTCGGCGGCGTCCTTGGCCCACTGCACCGCGTCAATGCCGGTGCCTTGCCTGCCGCCGTGCGTCGTGACCTCGAAGCCGGATGGCACTGAGGAATCAGCCGTCCGCCGGGCATCCAGCGACAACACCAGGACCTGCGAGCCGAAGTGGTTGGTAATCTCGTCGATGACCTCCGGGCGGACCACGGCCGCGGTGTTGATCGACGCCTTGTCGGCACCGAAGCGCAGCAGCCTGTCGACGTCGGCGACGCTGCGGACACCCCCGCCGACCGTCAGCGGGATGAAGACTTCCTCCGCGGTGCGCGCAACGACGTCGAACGTCGTCTCGCGGTTGCCGGAAGAGGCGGTCACATCCAGAAAGGTCAGTTCGTCGGCCCCGGCACGGTCATAGCGGTGTGCCAATTCAACCGGATCCCCGGCGTCGCGCAGGCCTTCGAAGTTGACGCCCTTGACTACCCGGCCGGCGTCGACATCAAGGCAGGGAATGACGCGGATTGCTACAGACACTTGTACTTCCCCGATCAGATGCGGCAGGCGTGGATGGTGCTGACCAGGATGGCGCGTGCGCCCAGGTCGTACAGCTCATCCATGATCCGGTTGGTCTGCGTGCGACTGACCATGGAGCGTACCGCGACCCACTCGGAGTCGCGCAGCGGCGATACGGTGGGCGACTCCAGACCGGGTGTCAGGGCGGCAGCCTGCTCGACCAGTTCCTTGCGGATGTCGTAGTCCATCATCACGAACTCGCGGGCGACAATGACGCCGCGGAGCCTGCGGATCAGGACCTCCAGGCCCGCGGGTACCTCGCCCCTGCGACCGATGAGGACGGCCTCGGACCGGAGGATGGGTTCGCCGAAGATCTCCATGCCGGCGGCCTTGAGCGTGCTTCCGGTTTCCACCACATCCGCGATGGCGTCGGCGACCCCCAGGCGCACGGAGGACTCCACGGCTCCGTCCAGCCGGACCACCTTGGCATCCACCCCGCGCTCGGTCAGGTAGCTTTGCAGCAGACCGTCGTAGCTGGTGGCAAGGCGCCTGCCCTGCAACTGCTGCACGTCGGAGAATTCACCAACCGGGCCGGCGAACCGGAACGTTGAGACGGCGAAGCCAAGGCTCAGGAGCTCTTCGGCCTCCACCTGGGCATCGAGGAAAAGGTCGCGGCCGGTGATGCCGACGTCCAGCGTGCCCTTGCCAACGTAGACGGCAATATCGCGCGGGCGGAGGAAGAAGAATTCGACGTCGTTGTCCGGATCCATCATGACCAGCTCACGGCTGTCACGACGCTGCCGGTATCCGGCCTCGGTAAGCATTTCGGACGCGGCTTCGGACAGGGAACCTTTGTTGGGGACGGCTACGCGTAGCATGAAGATGACTTTCTGCAGAGGATCGGTTGGCCGTAAGACGGCCGGTTTTGGGGAAACTGCTCCGGGCAGGCTTGGCGGAACACCTCTGGCGGCGTCCCGCTACAGATGCTTGTATACGTCTGCCAGGGTCAGGCCTTTGGCGATCATCAGGACCTGCAGGTGGTAGAGCAACTGGGAAATTTCTTCCGCCGCCGCTTCATCCGACTCGTACTCCGCAGCCATCCATACTTCGGCCGCCTCTTCCACAACCTTCTTTCCGATGCCATGGATACCTGAGTCCAGTTCGGCTACGGTACCCGAGCCCTCCGGGCGCGTCTGCGCTTTCTCGCTCAGCTCGGCAAAAAGGGATTCGAAGGATTTCACGCTCTCAAGATTACGCCAGCACATGGCCCGGGCCGCAAACCGGCCCGGGCTATGTGACGAATCCCCTTGTCCGGAGGCGTTTAGACTCCGAGCTGGCGGAGGGTGGCGGCCGTGGCCAGTGCGGCCGTGACGGCCTCGTGGCCCTTATCCTCGTTTGAGCCCTCGAGCCCGGCCCGGTCAAGCCCCTGCTGCTCCGTATCGCACGTCAGGACCCCGAATCCTACGGGTGTCCCGGTATTGACACTGACGTCGGTCAGCCCCTCGGTGGCTGCCTGGCAGACGTACTCGAAGTGCGGGGTTCCACCACGAATAACGACGCCGAGGGCCACCACCGCGTCATAGTGCGGTGCCAGCCGCGCAGCTGCCACCGGCAACTCGAAGCTGCCGGGAACCCTAACCAGCGCGGGCTCAGCGATGCCGGCTTCCTTGGCGGCCCGCAGGGCGCCGTCGATCAGGCCGTCCATGATCTGCGTATGCCAGCTGGCTGCGACGATGGCCAGTTTCAGTTCGCCCGCATTGCCGTTCAGTTCGGCGACGTCGATAACCGGTGCTCCGTGTCCGCTCATGTTTTACTCTCTGCTTTCTGTGAATGTTCGTACCCAGCCGGGATTGGCGGCGGGTTCATCTTCAGTACTGGGAAGGTGCCGCTGTTATCAGCTTTGGTGGACCGGGTGGTCTTCAAGCAAGGCCAGCCGATGGTCCATTCGATCCCGCTTGGTCTGCAGATACCGCAAGTTCTGCTCCCGGGATGGCACCTCGGAGGAGATCATTTCCACGACGCTGATGCCATAACCCGAGAGCGTACTGCTCTTGGCCGGGTTATTGCTCAGGAGCCGGATCGTGTCCAGCCCCATGCTGTGCAGGATCGACGCCGCGGCCGAATAGTCGCGCGCATCCACCGGCAGACCCAGCTGTTCATTGGCCTCAACTGTGTCCGCGCCGTCCTCCTGCAGGGCGTACGCACGGATCTTGTTCGCCAGTCCGATACCGCGCCCCTCCTGGCCGCGCAGGTACAGCACGGTGCCGCCCTGTTCGGCGATCAAAGCCAGGGCCTGGTCCAGCTGCTCACCGCAGTCGCAGCGGAAGGAAGCAAACACATCCCCTGTCAGGCATTCCGAATGCAGCCGAACCAGCGGAGCCGTGTCGGGGCGCACCGGCGAAGTGATGCTCAGATGCTCCACCCCAGTGGCACTGTCCGTCCATGCCCGCGCCGTGAAATAGCCGAAAGCCGTGGGCAACTGCACGGCCGGACCGCCGGTCACCTGCGCAAGGGTGGCCGGCGGAACAGACACCTGAGCCGGCGATGGGTCGTTTCTGGTGGTCACTGGTGCGCCTCCTGCCCGGCGGGTTCACGTGTCTGGAACGACTGCCTAGTTTGTGTGCCCGTTCCTTCGGCCGCGATGAACTGGACAAGGTCCTCGATGGATACGAGCGGGCAACCGTGCTCATTGGCAAAGTCGCGCAGCGCGGGCAGCCGCATCATTTCCCCGTCGTCGTGCACGAGCTCCGCGATCACGCCGACCGGAGACCGGCCGCCGAGCCGGCAGAGATCGACGGCAGCTTCGGTATGCCCGCGGCGCGCCAGGACGCCGCCGTCGACAGCCCGGAGCGGGAAGATATGACCAGGCCTGTTCAGCTGGCTGGCAGTACTCAGCTCAGACGCCAGCACCTGCGCCGTTCGTGCACGGTCGGTGGAGCTGATGCCGGTGGTAACTCCGGTGGCCGCATCGCAGGAAACCGTGTAGGCGGTGCCCTTCGCGTCCTGGTTGACTTCAACCATCGGCGGAAGGCCAAGCTCATCAGCGCGGCTGCCCGGCATCGGGACACAGATCACTCCGGACGTGTACCGGACCGTCCAGCCCATCAAGGCAGGCGTGGAGGCGTCGGCCGCGAAAATGATGTCGCCTTCGTTCTCCCGGTCTTCGTCGTCGACTACCACAACCGGCTGGCCGGCGGCGATGGCGCTGATGGCTTGCTCGATGGCGTCGAGCCGAATCCGAGGTTCAACTGCCGCGCTCATGAGTGCGCCCCTGCTACGTGGCGGGCTGCTGCCTTGTCCGTTTGCGAGAAGGCCAGCAACCGCTCGGCGTACTTGGCGAGCACATCTACCTCGAGGTTGACCTTGTCGCCGGTGGCGTTGGCACCCAGATTCGTTTCGGCCAGGGTGGTGGGAATCAGCCCCACCTCAAAATAGGCGTCCTCTGCGTCGACCGGGCTGACCGTCGTTACGGTCAAGGAGACACCGTCAATCGCAATGGAACCCTTTTCGGCAATGTAGCGGGCGAGCTGAAGGGGGACGCTGAAACGCAGCCGCTCCCAGTCGCCCATATTTTCGCGTTCGAGCAGTGCGCCGACACCGTCCACGTGTCCCTGGACCACATGTCCATCCATACGCCCTCCGGCTGGAACGCACCGCTCGAGGTTTACGCTGGCGCCTGCTTTGAGCTCACCGGTGGTGGTCCGGGTCAGCGTCTCCCCCATAACGTCTACGCTGACAACGCCCGGCTTAGATTCCACGGCGGTCAGGCAAACGCCGTTGACGGCCAGGGACCCGCCCAGTTCAAGGTCCGCGATCGCTTCCCCTGCCTTGATGGTCAGGACAGCACTGTCCTTCGCCGGGTTCAGGACCAGCGATTCCACGCTGCCCTGCTCAGTGATGATTCCGGTAAACATTAGAGGCCTTTCCTGCCGCTTGGGATGCCGAGTGGCATCGGTTCCAGATGAAGGCGCAGATCTGCGCCAAGATTTGAGGTGCGGCCGCCGCCGCTGTTGTCCCAACGCCACTGAGAGGCATCAGCTAACGTCCGGATGCCCAAGTCGCCGGTGGACCGGGTCCCATCACCCAGGAGCATGGGCGCCAGATAGAGGACCAGTTCGTCGACGAGGTCCGCCTGCAGGAAGGCTCCCGCCACCGCTGCACCGCCTTCGACCATGGCATGCGCGACTCCGCGCTCCGCCAGTTCGCCCAGCACCTCGGCCGGATCATGCGTTCGCAGTTGCAGGAACCGGCCATCGTCCCCACGGATGGCGGAGTCTTCGGGAACATCGCGCAGCCCCATGACCACTCGCAGCGGCTGGGACTCCGTTGCCGCGCCCGATTCGTCCCTGGCAGTCAGCCGCGGGTTGTCTGCCAGAACTGTTCCGGTGCCGGCGATGATCGCGCCCACGCGGCTGCGGATGCCGTGGCTGTCCTGCCGCGACTCCGCGGAAGTGATCCATTGGCTTGTTCCGTCCTGCGCTGCGATCAGCCCATCGAGCGTCTGGGCAATGTGCATGGTGGTGAACGGACGGTTTTCCGATTTGGCCCGGAACCACCTGTGGTTCAGCTCAAGCGCCCGTTCCTGAAGCAGAGTGCTGCGTACGCCGAGGCCTGCGTTGCGGAGGACATCTCCCCCTCCCGTGGCCTCCGGCGTGGGGTCCGCAGCTGCATAGATGACGTTGCCGATGCCTGCATCGACGATGGCTGCCGCGCACGGTCCCGTGCGACCCTGATGATTGCAGGGTTCAAGGGTCACCACCATGGTGCAATCGGAAAGATCCTGCTGCTGGGATATCCGGTGGCGCAGATTGGCCAGCGCGTCGATTTCCGCATGCGGCGAGCCGGCACCGCTGTGGTACCCGATACTGAGCACTTCACCGGTGGCGTCCAGAACTGCCGCGCCGACCAAAGGATTCGCGCCGCGGTATCCAAGCTTGGCGGTGTCCAGCGCCAGCTCCATCGCCCGGTTTTCCGCAGGCGAGAACCCCTGACTGCTCATGATCGACCCCCCGCGCTGACGCGGACATCCGGCAGAAGGGTTTCGACCTCGGGCTTGGACCGTTCCTTGGCCCGCCACCAGACAAAGAATCCGATCAGGGTGAACACGCCGTAGAAGAGGTACATGAAGGCGGACGCGTAATAGCCGGCGCTGAACAGCAGCGGGACTCCCACAATGTCGACCGCAACCCAGATCAGCCAGAACTCCACCCAGCCGCGTGCCATGCCGTAGGTGGCAAGCAACGATCCCATAAACGTCCAAGCGTCAGCCCAGACAGGTTCATACGAACCGAGTGCGGCGAAGAGCGGCGTCAGAGCGACGGTGCCCAGGATCAGGCCCGCCACCAAGCCGATCCGGGCTTTGCCAGATGCCCACTGGGGGGTTACCGCATGGCCCGCGCCGTCTTGCTTGCTCTGGCGCCAGCGCTGCCATCCGTAGACCGCCACTGCGATAAACATGATTTGGCGGCCGGCCTGGCCGAGCAGATTCGCAGTATTGGCTGAGCCGAAAAGCGACCCCAGAAAAACCGTAAGCAGCAGGGCGTTGCCGATGATGCCGACGGGCCACGCCCATACCTTGCGGCGCATGCCGCCAAGGGCGCTGAGGAGGCCGAAGATGTTCCCTAAGACTTCGCGCAGCAGCAGTGAACTGCCGGCGACAGGAATCTGAGCTTCAAAGAGCCACCGCAGAAAATCCATGTCGTTCCTTTCCGAAAGCCGCGGCGGCTCCGGGGTAACGACAGTGCGGTAGGTTCAGGCAGTGGACGTGGTTCCGCACGGAACCTACGCACCGCTGGCTGTTCTGCCAACTGTACGTGCTTCTCCCATCCAGACTTTAACTGTCGGTACCGGAATTTCACCGGCTCAACCGTTGCCCTGAATTCCTTGCGGAATCCGTGGCGACGGGTCGCGGACTATAACCGCCGGTTCGGACTTACACCGACCCCGGAGCACGTTGTTTGTGGTTGTTATTGTGCCACAACCTGCATCGCAGGACTCATATTCCTGTCATGTCGTGTAATACATGACACATCAAGCTGTTTCGGCGGATTTGCGCAAGGCGGAGATGGCCGCATCCGGATCGTCGGCACCGTATACGGCCGACCCTGCGACGAAGACGTTGGCTCCCGCTTCCGCTGCCCGCTGGATGGTTTCTTCGGTCACGCCGCCGTCCACTTGAATCGCCACGGGCAGGCCCGAACCGGCTATTGCCGAGGCTGCTCGGCGGATCTTGGGAAGTGTTACATCAAGGAAGGCTTGCCCACCGAATCCGGGTTCTACGGTCATGATCAGCAGCATGTCCATTTCGGGAAGCAGATCAAGGTAGGGCTCGACGGCGGTGCCGGGCTTCAGCGCCATGCCTGCCTTGGCTCCGCGCTTCCGCAGCTCACGGGCCAGGCGGACGGGTGCGGATGCGGCCTCGACATGGAAGGTCACCGAGTCAAGCCCTGCGTCCGCATAGGCCGGCGCCCAGCGGTCCGGGTCCGCAATCATGAGGTGCGCATCCAACGGAAGCCGGCTGATCTCCTGGATCCGCTCTACCACGGGCAGTCCGATGGTCAGGTTCGGCACGAAGTGATTGTCCATGACGTCAACATGCACGGCGTCGGCCGACCCGATCCTCCCCAGCTCGGCCTCCAGATTGACGAAATCGGCGGACAAAATACTTGGGTGTATGCAACACTGTGCCATCTGGATCCTTACTTTGCGTTTCCGGCTGAATCGTCTGAGGTCTTCTTACGCAGCAAGCCCAGAAACATTGCGTCTGTTCCGTGGATATGCGGCCACAGCTGGGCCGTCGTTCCTTCCGCCAGTGCGTGGCCAGCCTGGAGATGTCCCGACAGACTGACTGCATCCAGCGCCGACGCCGAATCCAGCAGTTCAATGTCAGGATGGCGGCGCAGTGCGTCGGTGACCACGGCGGTGGTTTCCGCTGGGTGCGGCGAACAGGTGACGTACGCTACCAGCCCGCCAGGCTTCACCGCAGCCAGCGCTGAATCAAGCAGTTCGCGCTGCAAAGGCGCCAGTTGGGCAACGTCGGACGGCTTGCGCCGCCAGCGCGACTCGGGTCGGCGCCGCAGAGCACCCAGGCCGGTGCAGGGAGCGTCTACGAGGATCCGGTCGAACCCTTCAGGCTGTAACTGGCCAAGGTCGCGGCCGTCCCCGGTCCGGACTTCCCAGACCTCACGGTCGACGGGCCGAAGAGACTGCCGTACCAGCTCGGCCCGGTGCTCGGCCGGTTCGTTGGCCAGCAGGGTCGCGGACTTCTTGGCGGCCAGGGCAGCCAGCAGTGCGGCTTTGCCCCCGGGTCCGGCACAAAGATCCAGCCAGCGCTCCGGACCTGAGGTCAGAGTCTGCGCTTCGGCCAGGGCGCGGGCGACCAGTTGGGAGCCGGCATCCTGAACTCTCGTTGTTCCCGTCCGGACGGATTCCAGCCGTCCCACGTCGCCTCCGGAGAACAGCGCCGAATCCGGTACCAGGGAGCCCTGTTCCGCGCCTGCCTGAATAGCTTCGTCCAGTGTGCCGAGCCCGGGCAGGGCCACGAGGTTCACCACCGGTGCAGCATTGTCCGCCGCCAGTAGGTCCTCGATTTCCCCGACGCTGCGGCCGTGCCCGACGAGGGACTGTCGCATCGCCCTGACTATCCATTCCGGATGGCTGTGCACCAAAGCTGCAGCGGCGACGGGGTCCTGCTGGCCGGCAGTCAGTTCCTCGGTCCAGCCAGCGAGTTCCTTGGCGGAAACCTTCCGCAGTACGGCATTGACCAGCGCGCCCGGGCCAGCTCCGATGACAGCGCGGGCCAGTCCGACCGTCTGGTCCAGGGCTGCGTGCGCGGGCACCCGCATCGCCAGCAGTTGGTGGACCCCGAGGCGGAGCGCGTCGAGCACGGCCGGATCGAGTTCGGCCAGCGGGCGGTCAACGCAACGGGCCAGAATCGCATCATAGGTGCCCAGGCCACGCAGCGCTCCGTACGTCAGCTCGGTAGCGAACCCTGCGTCACGTTTGTCGAGCCGGTGCTGCCGGATCTTCACCGGCAGCACCAGGTTGGCATAGGCATCGTCGGCGTCAACAGCACGCAGCACTTCGAACGCCACCAGCCGCGCCGGATCCGCCTTGCGTGTTCGCTGCGCCGGCGAGGACTGGGAGAAGGAACGCTCTCCCCCGCGGTTGCGTTCGCGCCCGGCGGCATTGCGGCGTCGTTCGGGGCCCTGCCCCCTTCGGTTGCCCTGCGGCCTATCCTGTCCGCTCACTCGAAGTGCACATCCTCACGTTGTCCAAGACCGCGCGCCCAGTCGGCCGCCGCCATCATTTTCTTTCCCGCCGGTTGAACCTGTTGCAACTGCACGGCGCAGGATCCCGTACCCACCAAGGCAGAGGCCGCGCCTCCCCCGGCCAGTTCCACCTGGCCGGGCCGCAGGTCCCGCCGGTCCTGCCGAAGGACAACCGGACCTAACTTGAACCGCTGCCCCTGCAGCATCGTCCAGGCACCGGGTTCCGGCGTCACGCCGTTGATCCTGCGGCGCAGGGCCAGAGCCGGCTGGTTCCAGTCGATATGGCCGTCTGCAAGACCTAGTTTGGGAGCCAGAGTCACATCCCCTGACTGGGGCACGGCTACTGCTCTGTCCGCCGAAATGGCCGAGAGGGTTTGGGCGAGCAGGACCGCACCACTGTTCGAAAGACGGGTCAGCAGCTCGCCGCTGGTGTCCTCCGGCCGGATGGTTTCCGTCAACGTCCCGTACACGGGACCGGTATCCAGGCCTTTTTCGAGCAGGAAGGTCGATGCGCCGGTTACGTCGTCGCCGTTGATGACGGCATGCTGGACAGGAGCCGCACCACGCCAGGCCGGCAACAAGGAAAAGTGCAGGTTGATCCAGCCGTGCCGCAGCATCTGCAAAGCCGGCTCCGGAACCAAGCCTCCGTAGGCGACGATAGCCGCTACGTCCGCGTCGGTCTTGGCGATCGCGGCCATAGCCTGGTCATCAATCCGGTTAGCCCGGATGACAGGCAGGCCCATTTCCTGGGCCCGGGCAGCTACCGGTGAGGGCGTGAGCGTCTTCTTACGGCCGACCGGCGCATCTTCACGCGTCAGTACCGCGGCTACCTCGAATCCCGATTCAACGAGTTTCTCCAAAGAGGGAACGGCCACCTGCGGCGTTCCCGCAAAGAGTACGCGGAAGGGTCTGGGAGTTGCCGTCATGCGGACGGCTGCCCGAAGGTTCCCCGCGCAAATCCGGAACCAACGCTGGAGGAGCGCTTAGCCTCTGTTTCCTTGGCCACGGAGTTGTAGGAGGCATCGCGGATAGAGCGGAGAGCATTTTTGCGATCATCGCCGGAGAGGTGGTCGATGTAGAGGACACCGTCCAGATGGTCCGTTTCATGCTGGAAGCAGCGTGCGAGCATGCCTTCGCCTTCCAGCGAAACAGGGTCGCCGTTGACGTCCACGCCGGTGACCCGGGACCAACGCCGCCGCTGCACCGGGTAACCGAGGCCGGGAATCGAGAGGCAGCCTTCCACCCGGTCTTCCTGAAAATCATCACTGTTCTCCAGGACAGGGTTGATGACGTGACCCCGCTGCCCGTCGATCAGGTAGGTAAAGACCCGCAGGCTCACTCCCACTTGCGGTGCTGCGAGGCCAGCGCCCTCCACACTTTCCATCGTCTCGTCCATGTCGGCCACCAGCTTGGCCAGTTCCGGGCCGAAGTCGCGAACAGGCTCTGCCTTGGTGCGCAGCACCGGGTCCCCGATAATCCGAATACTCAGGACGGTCATGCGTGAATCTTCCTTACTCTCGCTCAGCCGGGTGTCCGTTCCAGTCTAAGTGGCCTTATCCGACCGGCCGCAGCACAGCAGAGGGCGGACCGATGGGCAGCAGCGCACGGCCGGCGTCGGTCACCTGCAGCTGGAGGTCCCAGACCCGGCGCAAGGCGCAGAACTTGTACCAGTGGTACTTGAGCACTTCCGGGTTGGCCCGCATGGGCCGTACTTCGGTCTCACCAATAGCAACGCCCAGCAGCAATGGGGAGTCACCGTGCGCCCACGGCTCCCACGTACCGGCCTGGGCGTCCACCAGGCTTTCCTGCGCTTTCATTCCCGCCACCAACTGCATAACTACTTTTTCGTCCATGAGCTTGACCTGGCCGTTGCGGTCCGTGCCTTTGGTCTTGAAATCGATCAGGCACAGCCGGCCCCCGATGCGGGCCACGAGATCGAGCGTGCCGGCGTACCCGACCTCGGCGTTCCACACGGTGATTTCGGGCGCTACCGGTTCTACTTGGTAGAGCTCCCACCACTCGTCAAAACGCGCGGCGAAGGCCTCTTCCCCGTTGGCCCTCAGTTCCTCGCGGGCCTCTGCCATGCGGTGCGGACGGCCGAGGGCGCGCAGCGAGACCTGCTCGCAATAGCTATGCACCCGGTCGCCGCGGAGTGCTGCGGCATCTCGGAAGCGTTCCGCCGCCGTCGATGCCTCCTTCGCCAGTGCCCGGAGTTTCGCCGGATTGCCCGCCGCCTCTGTCAGCCGGTGGTCCTGTGCCATGGCGGTGGCCGCCATATGGGAAAACCAGCCACCCAGATCCACGGGTGCCTGGGAGATGACAGTGGTTATGGACGGCACACTGGGCAGTTCTGTGATTGAGCGTGAATACATCCGCCCGAAGTCGGTTTTGTGGGCCAGTGCCGGATCAGTCATACCAAGAATCATGTCAGAGACGGCTGACGGTTTCCTGTCGGAAAGAAAACGGCCCTTTGCCTGTGGATAGGCAAGGGGCCGGCTTTTGACGGTGGGCGATACTGGGTTCGAACCAGTGACCTCTTCGGTGTGAACGAAGCGCGCTACCACTGCGCCAATCGCCCGTCTTTGATGCCTGCCCGGCTAACCGGACCTGCATCGTTTATGAATGTTAGCCGACGTTCGCCCCGACGCAAAAACGGCGCATCTTGTCGTACCGGCGCGCCAGATCCTCGGCCTCCCCGTCCGGATTCACCTCACCTCTAACCGTGTCTGCACAAGCCTTCTCGACCCCTGCAAATGAGCCACAAAACCGGCTCTCGGAACCCCGATTGGACGAAGCGGAAAACGTCCTATAGAGTCTTTACTCGTTGGAAATCGAGAAAACGTTCCGGTCAAACCGGAGGTGAACTTGATGAAATCCACATGCGGACGTAGCTCAGCTGGCTAGAGCACCACCTTGCCAAGGTGGATGTCGCGGGTTCGAATCCCGTCGTCCGCTCGCAAGTCACTGTTAGTGCCAGTTCTACTGGCCGGTCCTGAATCTGCAGGCCACGGTGGGGTGGCCGAGAGGCGAGGCAGCGGCCTGCAAAGCCGTATACGCGGGTTCGAATCCCGTCCCCACCTCGGTAACGGTACTTCAGAGTTCTTGCCGTTGTCTTGCTTGGCAAGGCAACAAACCCTTTATGGGCGATTGGCGCAGCGGTAGCGCGCTTCCCTGACACGGAAGAGGTCACTGGTTCGATCCCAGTATCGCCCACGGAAATGGTCCGGTTTACCGGCATCATTCCACGCGGACGTAGCTCAGCTGGCTAGAGCACCACCTTGCCAAGGTGGATGTCGCGGGTTCGAATCCCGTCGTCCGCTCCAATCCGATCATTGCGCTTGCGACGCCGATGCTGAAGGATCCAGGGCGATTGGCGCAGCGGTAGCGCGCTTCCCTGACACGGAAGAGGTCACTGGTTCGATCCCAGTATCGCCCACAAAGAACGGCTCACCCGCGGAGCCGTTTTTGCATTTAACCCGTGATGTCCTCAAGCCAGGAATTCCGGGCTACTGCCAGCCTCGTCGCCCGCTTCTCCCTGCCCCTTCTCTTCCGGACCATTTCTAGCCTGATTTGGCTGACGTCAGACAGACCGGCCAAGAGGCTTAATAGGCCAAGGCCCCGCTCCACGCCCCATCCACAGGCGGCCGGACCCGCGCTTCCTTCCTACACAGGCCACTAGTCCTCCACATTGCCGCTTTTCCGTGCTATTCGAAGATGTGTTCTATAGCGTGGAGGTATGGCAATCGCACCGTTCGAAGCGCATCAGGGGCCCGAGGGCTTCCTCGCTTCCGTGCAGGCCGCCCTCCAGGACTTCTCCGCCATGTTCCGGCAGGAATGCCTCCTGCAATCCCCCAAGGAACTCGCAGCCACCGTCGCCGGCATCGAAGAGATCTCCAAATCCGTCGAGCAACTCCAGGTCATCGGCGCCCACGCCGTCGACCAGCAGAACATCGCCCAAACAGGGGAAACAGACCAGCGGATCCCCTGGGCCGACCCGGTCCAGGGAACCGGCCAGGACGGCAAACCGAAAAAACCCGAATACAAGGACGCCGCCGAATACCTCCGCCAGAAACTCAAAATCAGCCGCAGCGAAGCCAAACGCCGGCTCCGCGTCGGTTCCAGCACCATGCCCTCGACCCTGATCACCGGAGAACAGGCACCACCGAAACTCGAACGCCTCGGCGCCGCACTGACCTCCTCACAGATCAGCGGCCAGGCCGCGACCCTCATCCGCGACGCCCTCGAACGCGTCCGCCCCACCGCAACCCCCGCGCACCTGGCCGCGATGGAAAACCAGCTCACCCAGCAGGCCACCGAATCCGACATCGACGGCCTGCGCGAAATCATCAAACGCTGGGAAGCAGTCCTGGACCCGGACGGACTCGAACCCACCGACGAACTCCTCCGCGCCAAACAAGGCGTGTTCCTCCGCGGCAAACGCCAAGGCCTCCACCGGCTGGAAATCGCCGCCACCCCGGAACAATTCGAATTCCTCATCACCGTCATGAACGCAGCGACCAATCCGCGCGTCAAAACCACCTTCGCCCCCGACGACAGCACACCGGCACACCCCGCAATAGCCGGCGGCCCCCCGCCCAACCCCGCCGAGGCGGCCGGGGAAGCGCCGGATCCGGAATCGCAGGGACCCACGCGTCCGCAGAAACTCCTGCAAGGCCTCGTCGGCGCCTGCCAGATCGCCCTGTCCACGGACAAGCTCCCCTCCAGCGGCGGCCACCGCCCCCAGATCATGATCAACCTGGACTACCAGGACCTGGTGGACCAGCTCGGCGCCTCCGCCGACGCGGTATTCGGCGGACTGATCAGCCCCAAAACCGTCCGCAAAATCGCCTGCGACGCCGACCTCATCCCCCTCGTCCTCGGCGGCAAAGGCGAAATCCTCGACATCGGACGCGCCCAAAGACTGTTCACCCCCGCCCAACGCCGCGCCCTCGTCGCCCGCGACAAAGGCTGCGCCTTCCCCGACTGCACCATGCCCGCCCCCTGGACCGAAGCACACCACATCAAATTCTGGGAAAAACACAACGGCCCAACATCAGTCCACAACGGTTGCCTTTTGTGCAGCTACCACCACCACCTGCTGCACGACGAAAACTGGAAAATCGAAGTCCGGGACGGAATCCCCTGGTTCATCCCGCCCCGCTACATCGACCCCGACCAAAAACCCCGCCGCAACCGATACCGACTCGCCGCCACACCCCTGCCCCGCGCCCCAGCCCCGATTGTCGAGAACGGCACCGCCGCGGAACCCCCACCACAACCGGCAGAACTCTCACTGATACCTGGCTCCGGTCCACCCGGCCAACAAGTAGAAACATTGCTGCCACTCATCGCGGCTGACAGCGCCACGACACCCGGCCATCCCAAGTCACCGTACGTTCCTACGCCGCCCGAATCGCCCCAGGTTCCTGCCTTGTCCGAAGCGGCTAGAAAGTCCAGCCTGTCGGACGAGCCGCAGCATGACCCAACGGAAGACTGGAACCGGCCATTCGACGATTGGCCGCTGCAACCCAACGAGCCGCCTTGGTGACCTACATGGCCAAGCTACATAGCCTCGAGTTCCTTGCCCTTGGTCTCGGGCACAAATTTCCAGACGAACACCAACACGTCTCTCCTTGGCGGCTACCAGTACCGGGCCTGCCCGGCCTACGTGGCCTATCTATTGACGCGGCATGCCTCGGGCCTACGATAGAAGTAGACGGGAGCATGCGGCTCCCAGGAGCGAAGGGAGGTGTCTGTGTCTGTATTTGACGAGCTCAAGGGCAAGGCCGGACAGCTTAAGGACAAGGCCGCTCATCTGGTCGGCGACAATGCCGACAAGCTCAAGGACGGCGTCGGCAAGGCTGGAGATTTCATCGACAGCAAGACCGGCGGCAAGTACTCCGGGCAGGTAGATGGTCTGCAGGCCAAAGCCGCGAACCTCATCGACAGGGCAGATGGTGGAAATACCCCTGGTGCCGCAACCGATGAGAGCAGCCCTTCGGCATAACTTCTCTTAGAGCACGCCAAAAAGGCGCTGGTCCTACCGGGAGGTAGCACCAGCGCCTTTGTGCTGTGTGGCCGGGCTGTTGGAGGCCTCAGGACTCCTCGCCAGTCAACCCTTCACGTGCCAGGGCTGTCAGCCTGGATACGGCCCGGTAGTACTTCTTCATGTAGCCGCCGGACATCATCTCAGGGGTGAAAAGCTCATCGAACGGACGGCCGCTGGCAATAATGGGCACGTCCTTGTCATAGAGCCGGTCCGCCAGCACAACAAAGCGCAGGGCTACTGATTGCTCGGTGATCGTCGCGACGTTGTGCCACGCTACCGCGTCGATACCGTCGATGAACTGCCGGTAGCGGCTCGGATGCACGCCTTCGAGATGACTGACCAGATCCGAGAATTCATCGGCCGCGACTACCTGGCCCTTGAAATCACTGTAGACCCGCCGTTTGAGTTCAAGATCAGTCAAAGGATCCGGAGCGGCCGGCAGTCCCCGATGGCGGTAGTCTTCGCCGTCGATACGCTGTACGTTGAACTGGTCTGAAAGGACCTGGATTTCGCGTTGGAAATCGACAGCGGCAAAGCGTCCCTCGCCGAGGGAACCGGGCAGCGTGTTGGAGGTAGCTGCGAGCTTGACACCGGCGTCGGCCAGCTCGCGCATCAGCCGGGACATCAGCACGGTGTCCCCCGGGTCGTCCAGTTCGAATTCATCGATACAGACCAACCGGTAGCTGCTCAGCGCATCCACCGTCTTGCGGAAGGACAGCGCCCCCACCAGATTTGTATATTCGACGAAAGTGCCGAAGGCCTTTGGACCGTCCACCGCGTGCCAGAGGGAAGCCAGCAGGTGGGTTTTTCCCACACCGAAGCCGCCGTCGAGATAGATACCTGCCTTGCCGGCCTGCTTCTTGGCGGCGAAAAGTTTCTTCAGTCCTTTGGGTTCCCGGTGGTCCACCTCGGCGGCAAAATCCCGCAACGCTTTGACGGCGGCGGACTGCGAGGGCTGGGACGGGTCGGGACGGTAACTGTCAAAGGAGACTTCGCCGAAGCGCGGCGAAGGATGGAATCCCTCCAACAAATCATCGACCGACACCTTGGGGGTCCGGCGCGAAAGCTGTTCAATCTGGGGCACGTTTAACCGACCGTAGCCTTCCTGAAAATCTGCGTGGCGGTGAATTGCCGCCAGAAAAACGATACGCTACCGACGACGCCGCGGCAGATTCGTGACCGAGGCCACTGCCAGGAAACAGGCGGATGCAGCCACACGGCATCGGACTCCCCTCATTGTGGCGGATGATGACTGGCGCGGAGACTGTTTCTTCGCCCTTATGGTTAGGCTGGGCAGAGACCACCCCTTACGAATGGAAAGGTTTTGCTATGCCTGTTGTTGCCCCAGAACAGAACGAGAAGTTTGCCGCCTATGCCCACCCGGAACGGCTCGTTTCGACCGATTGGCTGGCAGCCAACCTGGACGCGGATTCCCTGGTTGTCGTCGAATCGGACGAGGACATCCTCCTCTACGAGACCGGCCATATTCCGCGTGCAGTAAAAATCGACTGGCATACGGATCTGAATGACGCGTTGACCCGCGACTACATCGACGGCGGCGCGTTCGCTGCGCTGCTCGGCTCCAAGGGCATCACCCGCGAGACCACCGTTGTGATTTACGGAGACAAGAGCAACTGGTGGGCTGCCTATGCACTCTGGGTGTTCACGCTTTTCGGCCACGAGGATGTACGGCTGCTTGACGGCGGGCGCGACAAGTGGATTGCCGAAGGGCGCGAGCTCACTACGGAGACGCCGAAGCCTGCAGCGGTGGAGTACCCCGTCGTCGAACGTCGCGACGAGGCCATCCGCGCATTCCTGCCCGACGTCTTCGAGCACTTCGGCAAGCCCTTGATCGATGTCCGCTCGGCCGAAGAATACTCCGGCGAACGCACCACGATGCCCGCTTACCCTGAAGAGGGAACGCTGCGCGGTGGCCACATTCCCAGCGCGGCCTCCGTCCCCTGGGCCCGCGCCGCCGCTGCTGACGGCACGTTCCGTGACCGCCAAGAGCTGGAAGCGATCTACAAGGGCGAGGCTGGGTTGAACGACGGCGATGAAGTGGTGGCCTACTGCCGCATCGGTGAGCGTTCAAGCCACACCTGGTTTGTCCTCAAATACCTGCTCGGATTCGAGAACGTCCGCAACTATGACGGTTCGTGGACCGAATGGGGCAACGCAGTCCGCGTGCCGATCGTCAAGGGTGCCGAGCCCGGCGAGGTGCCCGCTGCCCGCCGTTAAGCGCAACGTGCACGAGTAGAATAGGTGATTGTGAGCGCACAAAACATCCCCGCACCGCTGGCAGAAATCATCGATGACTTCCAATCGATGGAGGAGCCTGAGCGGCTGCAGTTGCTGCTGGAATTCTCCCGATCACTTCCGGACCTACCGGAGCACCTGGCCGGCCAGCCGGAGCTGCTGGAACAGGTTGTCGAGTGCCAGTCCCCGCTGTTCTTGACCTTGGAGATCGGCGACGGCCCGGAGGAACCGGTGGAGATCTACTTCTCGGCGCCCCCGGAAGCCCCAACCACACGCGGTTTCGCCGGTGTCCTGCATGAAGGGCTCAACGGCCTGCCGGCTGCGGAGATTCTCGCCGTGCCGGACGATGTGCCGGAACAGCTCGGTTTGACGCGTGCCATTACGCCGCTGCGGCTGCGTGGCATGTCCGCCATGCTCGCCAGGATCAAGCGTCAGATTACGGACGCCCGCGCAGCCGTCTGACCTCGCCGAATCCGCCAATGGCAAAGCGCAGCGCGTCGACCGGAACCCCCGCCACACTGCTGTTGCAGCAGGCGGGGGTTCCGCACACTCTGCACAAGTATGCCCATGATCCGGCTGTGACCGACTTTGGGCTTGAGGCAGCACGCGAGCTCGGTCTGCCCCCCGAAAGGATTTTCAAGACCCTCATGTTGGCGGTAGACGGCAATCTCGCTGTCGCCGTGGTCCCAGTCTCCGGAAACCTCAATCTGAAATCCTTCGCAGCCTCCTTGGGAGCAAAGAAGTCCGTGTTGGCAGATCCGCTGGCTGCCCAGCGCCGCACCGGCTACGTGCTCGGCGGCATTTCCCCGCTGGGCCAGCGGCGGCCCAGCCCGACAGTCCTTGACTCCAGCGCGGTGGACTATCCCACCATCCTGGTTTCCGGCGGCCGCCGCGGACTGGACATCGAATTAGCTGCACAGGACCTGATCCGCCTGACCAGCGCGCGGCTGGCAGCCATCGGTACGGGTTGATCAGTCCGGCTGCACGCCGTTCATACCAGGCCCTTTGACGCCGGGAACGGGGGCGCTGAGGACATGGGTCAGCCATCCGGTGACCACCCGCTCCCAGCGCTCGGGATCGACGTTCCATTCCTTTGTGTGGCTGGCACCAGAGAAGGGCTCGAAAGTCACCAGCCGCGGATTCTTGTCCGCCAGTTCCGCGGACGGCCCGTAGGGCACGAATTCGTCGTCCTGGCTGTGCAGGATCAGTGTCGGCACGCAGAGCTGATCGTACCGGGCTACCCAGTTCATCTTTTTCAGATCCAGTGGAGCCGCCAATCCTGTCAGCAATCTGCCCGCGCGATTCGAAATGAGCCATTGCGAAAAACGTCCCACAGCTTCGGGGATCCGGTTCAGCCTGGCCTGGTATGCCAGCACATCGATCCAATTGATCACCGGGCCGTCCAGAACCAGTGCCTTGATCCGGTTGCGGTGCACGGACTGGTCCGCCGCCTGCAGACTTATAGCGCCGCCCATGGACCAGCCGAACAGCACAATCTCCTCGGCCCCGTGTTCCAGGGCGTAAGTCATCGCGGCTTCAACGTCCCGCCACTCGGTCAGTCCAAGTCCGTAACGACCGTCCGGTGCGGCGGGGGCTTCGCCGTCGTTCCGATAGGAAATAAGCAGCGAGGTCATCCCTAGTCCGCGGGCGGTGCGGGCGGCACGAAGCCCTTCCTGCCGGGTGGCGCCCCGGCCGTGCACCATGATGGCCCAGGTCCGGGCGTTCTCCACTCCCCTGATCAGCCACGCTGGTGCCTGGCCGCCCTCGACCGCGATGCGGACTTCCTCGTTGGCAAGTCCCGCGGCCGCAGGATCGGGGTAGACCGCGCCTCCCCACCAACCGCGGCGGGCCGCGGCCAGATCGCCGCTATAAACACGCTCCACAGCGCGCTGTACTGTTCCGTCTTTCGGCGAGTAAGAAGTGATGGCGCCGATCCGCGCCTGACCGCGTCCGCCGTCGAAATAAATGCTGTAGAGGCCGGGCGCCGTAGTGTCCGGTGTGGCCGGCAGAATGACCTCTTGGTGCTGGCTGCTGCCGACCACGGCGTAGATCGCAAGGTTCTGGTCATGCTCGCGCACCGGCGTGAGCACCTGGCGGGCGAAATACGAGGCGAGCCCGGAGGTGGCTCCGGCCAGCAGCGAGCCAAGACCTGCGCCGGCGATCGCACCGACGCCCATCCAGCGCAGCCACGGCAGCTGCCGCCGAATTTCCTCGGCCGGTGGCGCGGCGGCGGAGATTGTAGTCTTCCGACGGTCGAACAAAGCCATGGCACTATTCTTACTCACCCTGCCGCGCGCGACGTAACGCCCTGCCGAGCAGGCGCCGAAGGCAGTTGGGAAGGCGGTTGTCGGGTGCGAAGAAGTCCGGGGAAGGCCTGTTATTGTTTGCCGCGCGCCTGCTGGTTACGCTGGGGCCATGAGCGAAACGATTGTAGTACTCACCGAAGAGCCGCTCAATGATGCGGATCTTCGGAATCTGGAATTACTGGCAACCGAGGGTACTGAATTCAGCGTACTGATTCCCGAGGACACCAAACGGAATCTGGTGCTGGATTTTCTGGACAATCTGAGTCTGCTCGACGTCGCCCAGGCCTTCCGCGAGCTGCTGCATGGCCAGCCCTCGCCCGACGAGGCCAAAACCGAAGCCGAAGAAGCCAAGCGCCTCTCCGTCCAAGCGCTCCAGGGCAGAGGGCTGCAGGGAACGGTGGAAATCGTCGACGACGACGGCGTTTCGGCGCTGGTTGATTACGTCGAGCGCCATCCGGCTGACCGCGCTGTGGTGATCACCACCCCGCACGCCGTTGCCGATACGTTCCATACCGACTGGGCGAACCGCGCCCAGGACAAACTCGGAATACCCGTGCTCCATCTGTATTCCGGTTCGGGATACATTGGGGACTCGTGAGCGTTGAAAAGGATATGAGTGAAGTGAACAGCACGCCAGAAACGTTTCCCGTGGCTAAGTCCGAGGACGAATGGCGCCGCGAACTGACGCCGGAGGAATACCAGGTGCTGCGGCAGGCCGGCACGGAACGGCCCTATACCGGCGAGTACTGGGACACGCACACAGCCGGCGTCTACCGCTGCCGCGCCTGCGGGGACGAGCTATTTACCAGCCAGGAGAAATTCGACTCCCACTGCGGCTGGCCCTCCTTCTGGGCTCCGCTGGCGGAGGGCAAGGTCCGCTATCTGCGGGACTCGGCGCTGGGGATGGAACGAATCGAAGTGCGCTGCGCGAACTGCAACTCCCACCTGGGCCATGTTTTTGAAGGCGAGGGCTACAGCACACCGACCGACCAGCGCTACTGCATCAACTCCGTCTCCCTAAAGCTGGAGCCCAAACAGGACGAGGCTCCCTAGTTCCTCGAACTCTCCCGCTCGAAGCCCGGCCAGCATGAGCCGGGCTTCGTCATTTCTACCGCCGCCTGTCGACGAGCACAACAGTTTCTTATCTGTCGAGGGATACGGCATTAGTGACTCTGTTTGGTTGTTACGCTCTTGGAAACAGCAAGAAGTCCACCTCCAACGGTTCCGCTGCGGAACCGCTGCCGGAAGGAAGGCATCCATGAGCATCACCACCAGCGCCACCGACAGCATGCACTCACACGACATGCGGCCCGAGCTGCACCCGGCTTGGCTGCGGCTGAAGGCAGCTGCCAGCGGGCTCCGTCCGCTGCAGGTGCATGACGGTTCCATCCCGGATGCCGCGCACCATGCCGCAGCGGCCATGCACACCGAGACCATTGTGGCAGCCATCGCCGAACTGGCGCCGATTTTCGACCACGACGACGAATACCTGCGCCTGCTCCAGCAGGACTTCCGCCGCTGGTCCGCAGCCGGCTTCGGCGTCCCGGACTTCCTGGACTCGCTGCTGGCGTTCCAGCCGCAGCAGCAGCGCCGCAACGGACTGGTCCATCTTGTGGTCTTCCCCATGTACACCCAAAACGGCAGCCCCGACCGGCTGGTGGAGGCCGTTCTCCTTGAAGTCATTTGGCCGGACTTCATCGCCGACCTCGAGGCCGGCGACTACTCCAACAAGCTCTTCGTGCCCATCCGCTTCCTGGACTTCACGGCCGGCTACGACACGAACTCGGCCGTCCTGTTTCCGGAAACGGTGGCAGTGCGGGAAACCCCGGCCTTCACGTGGGGCGCCATCTTCGCCGACCGTGAGGCCGCCCGCTTCCGCAAGGTCGTCGGCGCCGCTGCGGATATCACGTCGCTCCAGCTGCCCGAGGAGGCTGCCGATCTGCTTGCGGACCAGCGGCTGGCCGAAGAAACATTTGTGATGTGGGATCTGATCCACGACCGGACGCACATGCGCGGGGATCTGCCGTTCGATCCGTTCATGATCAAACAGCGCATGCCGTACTTCCTCTATTCGCTGGAGGAGCTGCGCTGCGATCTGACCGCTTTCCGGGAGTCGGTGCGGTTGCAGAATGACCGGCATGCGTCGGAGGACATCCGCCGGCACGCCCGCCTGGTCCAGTATGCTGTGATCTTCGACCGGATCTTCCGCTTCGCCATTACCGGCAACCGAGTGCGCAACTACGACGGCCTCGGCGGCCAGCTGCTCTTCGCCTGGCTGCACCAGCACCACGTGCTGCACTGGACCGACGGCAAGCTGAGCATCGACTGGGACAATGTGGCGGACGTCGTTGTCGCGCTGGGACAGCAGATCGAGGAGCTGTACTGGCGTTCGATCGACCGCCCCAAGACGGCGCACTGGCTGGCCGCGTACGACATGCTGACCAAGACGCTGACACCGCACCCGGCTTCGGTCTGGGCCAAGGGGCCGGACGCCCTGCCATTGTCCGGGCTGCCCCGCGAGCTGACGGACCAGGTGCTGGACGATGAATTCCCGCTGTCCATGTTCTACGAGGCGCTGACCCGTAAGATGAAAACCGTGATCGAATCGACCTCCGGCATTACGGGCGCCGCGGCATGAGCGAACTTCCCAGCACAGGTTCCGGCATGCCGTCCGGGCTGCGCATCCTGGTGGCGGGCGCGTCCGGCGCCTCGGGGCAGGCTGTTTCCGCCGCCTTGCGGGCAGCCGGCGCGCAGGTGATCGCCGTCGGCAGCAATCCCGAACATCTGCAAAGCGCCTATGCGAACGACGACGGCGTGCTCACCTTTGCGTGCGACCTCGCCGACGCGGGGGCCGTCCGGGATCTGGCGGAGCGGGTTGGCAACGAGGCCGGCAGCATCGACGGGCTGGTGCATTTGGTGGGCGGGTGGCGCGGCGGCAAGGGTATCGCCGGGCAGACCGACGAGGACTGGGACTTCCTGCACCGGAACCTGATCACCACCCTGCGCAACACCACCCGCACGTTCTATGACGACCTGGCCGCTTCGCACCACGGCAGGGCGGTCATCGTCTCGGCCACCGCGGTGGGCTCCCCCACCGCCGGCGGCGCCAACTACGCCGCGGCCAAGGCCGCCGCCGAAAGCTGGATGTTTTCCGTGGCCGACGGGTTCCGCCGCGACCAGGCAGCCGGCTCCGGCGCGAAGGAGACGTCCGAAGCTGAGCATTCAGCCGCCGTCGTACTTGTGATTAAGGCGCTGGTGGATGACCGGATGCGCGCCGGGAACCCGGAAAAGCCGTTCACGGGGTTCACCGACGTTGCGGACCTGGCCACGGCAGTGAAGAATTTGTTCGGCAGGCCGGCGGCCGAAATCAATGGCCGGCGCATCCCGCTCGTCTAAACACCGCCGACTGCAACTTCCTCCCACCGGAAAAGGAATATACCTACTGTGAATGACTCCTCGCTGCTGTCCGCTTCCCTGCACGACCAGTCCGTGCGCGGCTTCGCGTCGGATAACTACTCGGGCGTCCACCCGGAAGTACTCACCGCGCTTGCCCATGCCAACGGCGGACATCAGGTGGCGTATGGCGATGACGGCTACACGGCCAGGCTGCAGGAAGTCATGGCCTCCCACTTTGGCGAGCAGGCCCAGGCGTTTCCGGTCTTCAACGGCACCGGCGCCAATGTTCTCAGCCTGCAGTCCCTGCTGCCGCGCTGGGGGGCTGTGGTCTGCGCCTCGACCGCGCATATCAACGTGGACGAAAACGGTGCGCCGGAACGAGTGGGCGGCATCAAGCTGCTCCCTGTGCCCACGAGCGACGGCAAGCTCACGCCGGAACTGATCGACAAGGAGGCCTGGGGCTGGGGCGACGAGCACCGGGCGCAGCCGCTGGCCGTCTCGATCACCCAAAGCACCGAACTCGGCACGCTGTACTCCGTTGACGAAATCCGTGCCATCGCCGAACATGCCCAAGGCCACGGTATGAAGGTGCACATGGACGGGGCGCGGCTGGCGAATGCCGCCGCCGCGCTGGGAACGGATCTGCGCACCTTCACCACCGACGCCGGCGTCGACATTCTCTCCTTCGGCGGCACCAAGAACGGGCTGCTCTTCGGTGAATGCGTGGTGGTCCTGAACCCCGAGGCATCCCACGGCATGACGTACCTGCGGAAAATGAACATGCAGCTCGCCTCCAAGATGCGCTTCATCTCCGCCCAGTTCCTGGCCCTGCTCGACGGCGACCTGTGGCTGCGCTCGGCGGCCCATGCCAACGCCATGGCCGCGCGGCTCCGTTCCGCAGTGGAAGGCATCGATGGCGTGACGCCCACCCAGCCGACCCAGGCCAACGCCGTTTTCGCTGCCTTGCCCGCCGGAGCGGCAAACCGGCTGCGGCAGCAATTCCGGTTCTACGACTGGGACGAGTCCCGCGGCGAGGTCCGCTGGATGTGTTCCTTCGATACCACGGAGGAAGATATCGATACTTTCGCCGCGGCCATCCGGAGCGAGCTGGGCGGATAACGATCCGGCACCAACGGCGCGCCTAGCGTTCCGGGCAGCCCTCACGGTTTTAATCTGGGAGGGTGAGTGCGATTGGCGATCTCTCCGCGGCACCCGCGGACTTCCTGACTGCCCTGGCCGCGTTGCGCCGGGCCAACTGCCGCAATGAACTCAAGCTGGCGGAGCTGCCTGCTCCGTCGAGACTGGCCCCGTATGCCGTGGCACTGGGTGCCGAGGTCATCCAGCCGTCGGCGGCAGGCCCGCGTCCCGCGCACGGTCCGGTCATCGCCGCCCTCCGGGAGAGCGAAGACGTGGAACTCGCAACCGGCCGTTTCATCCTGCTGCATGACCCGGATGGCTCCGCGGTTTGGGACGGAACCTTCCGCATCGTGACGTACATCCGCGCCGAACTCGACGCCGACATGGGCAACGACGCTTTGCTTGGCTCCGTGGCGTGGACCTGGCTGGTGGATGCCTTGCACGACCACGGCGCCCGGTACCGAAATGCCGGCGGCACGGCCACCAGGATCCTCTCGGAAAGCTTCGGTTCGCTTTCGGATAACCAGGACGCGATCGACATCGAGCTCAGGGCCTCGTGGACTCCGGACTCCGCGGACCTCCAGTCCCACCTGGAGGCATGGTCCGATATGGTCTGCACCTTCGCCGGTTTGCCGCCCCTGCCCGAGGGTGTCGCTTCGCTGCCTAACCGGCGCCGGAACTGACCTGCCCTTAGACTGGTATAACCATGACGTTTTTGACTTCGGATTCGTCTGCCGCGGCTTCCCGCCGTGCAGACAGCACAGCAACCGCCTCAGACGAACCGGAGCAGGACGCTCCTGAGCTGATCGAACTGACCGCTCCGCGCGAAGGGGTTCCGCTCGTCATTTCCACCCAATCAGGACTGCAGCGTGCCGCCGCGGCTCTCGCGGCAGGTTCCGGTCCGGCGGCGGTCGATGCCGAACGCGCGTCGGGCTTCCGGTACGGCCAGCGCGCTTTCTTGGTGCAGCTGCGCCGTGAAGGTGCCGGCACTTGGCTGATCGACCCGGAACCCTTCGATGATCTCGAGGTCATTAACGACGCGCTGCGCGGGGTGGAATGGATCCTGCATGCCGCCACTCAAGATCTGCCGTGCCTGGCGGCCCTGGGCATGTGGCCGGACAAGCTCTTCGACACTGAGCTCGCGGCCCGGCTGGCCGGCCTGCCCCGCGTCGGGCTCGCCGCCGTGATCGAGAACCTGCTGGGATTCACGCTGGCCAAAGAACATTCGGCAGCGGACTGGTCTACCCGGCCGTTGCCGGAGCCGTGGCTGCGCTATGCCGCCCTGGATGTTGAAGTGCTCGTTGAGCTCCGTGAAGCCCTCGTCGAAGTCCTGGCAGAGTCGGGGAAACTGCCCTTTGCCGAAGAGGAATTCGAGGCATTGCTGGCAGCTCCTCCCGCTGCGCCGAGGACCGATCCGTGGCGACGCACGTCCGGGCTGCACCAGATCCGCGACCGCCGCCAGCTGGCCGCGGTGCGCGAACTCTGGATGGAACGCGAGCAGCTGGCCGAAAAACGCGACGTTGCCCCCGGCCGGCTGATTCCGGATTCGGCGATGGTCGCCGCGGCCAGGGCAATGCCGGCAACGGTACCGCAGCTGCTGGCAGTCAACGGATTCCATGGCCGTGCAGCCCAGCGCGAGGCTCCCCGCTGGCTCCGTTGCATCGATGCCGCCCGGCGCCTCGAGAAACTGCCGGACCTGCACATGCCCACCAACGCTCCGCCGCCTCCCCGTGTGTGGGCGGACAAGGATCCGTCCGCCGCAGCCCGGCTGCAGACCGCCAAGCCCCGGCTGGCCGCCTTGGCAGAAGAATTGCAGATGCCGGTGGAAAATCTGCTGACGCCGGACTATTTGCGCCGGATAGCCTGGCGCCCGCCGACACCGGTTACCGCCGGCTCCATTGCCGAAGCCCTGCGGGAACTGGGCGCACGAAACTGGCAACGCGAGCTGGCCGTGCCGGTGATAACCGAAGCTTTCCTGCACCCCGAGCCCTTAATCGAACGCAAGCCGAAGGCCGACGAAGCGGACCCGAAGACGAGCTCCCGGAATCGCTAGGAGCCCGGCGCCGCACCCTAGCGAGAACGAAGGATATTTCCCGGCTTGCCGCTTATGTTACCCACAAGTAACATAATGTTGGCAGCTGTTTGTGTCCCACATCTCAAAGAGGAGTTCCTTGGTGAGCGCTACGAATCCAGCCCGGCAGTTGAGGGAGGTCGTCTTCGTCGACGGCGTCCGAACGCCCTTCGGCAAGGCAGGCGAGAAGGGAATCTACGCAGAAACCCGCGCCGATGACCTGGTGGTCAAATGCATCCGCGAACTGCTGCGCCGCAATCCGTCCCTGCCTGCCGCCCGGATCGACGACGTGGCCATCGCCGCCACAACCCAGACCGGGGACCAGGGCCTGACCATCGGCCGCACAGCGGCGCTCCTCGCGGGCCTGCCCAAGAGCGTCCCGGGCTTCGCCATCGACCGGATGTGCGCCGGGGCCATGACCGCCGTGACCACTACGGCCAGCGGCATCGCCTTCGGGGCTTACGACGTCGTTATCGCCGGCGGTGTCGAACACATGGGCAACCACCCGATGGGCCAGGGCGCCGATCCTAACCCACGGTTCCTGTCCGAACGGCTGGTGGATCCCGCCGCTCTGAACATGGGAAACACGGCGGAAAACCTGCACGATCGCTTCCCCTCGATCACCAAGGAGCGCTCCGACAGCTACGCAGCGGCGAGCCAGCGGAAGCTGGCGGACGCCTATGCGGGCAACAGGATCCAGCCGGACCTGGTGCCGGTGGCTGCCAAAAAGCCGGGACAGGGCTGGGACCTGCACACCGCGGACCAGCCGCCGCGGCCCGAAACGACCGTCGAGGAGTTGGCCGCATTGCGCACGCCGTTCCGTGCCCATGGCCGGGTGACCGCCGGTAATGCGGCGGGGTTGAACGACGGCGCCACGGCAGCGCTGTTGGCATCGGCCGAAACGGCCGCCGAACTTGGGCTGCCGGTCAGGATGCGGCTGGTCTCCTTCGCCTTCGCCGGCGTCGAGCCCGAAGTGATGGGCATTGGTCCGGTTCCCGCCACCGAAAAGGCGCTCAAGCAAGCGGGGCTGGATATTGCCGACATCGGTCTGTTCGAGATCAACGAAGCCTTCGCCGTGCAGGTGCTCTCCTTCCTGGATCACTTCGGCATCGCCGAGAACGATGACCGCGTCAACCGGTACGGCGGCGCCATCGCCGTCGGCCACCCGCTGGCCTCCTCCGGCGTGCGGCTCATGACCCAGTTGGCCAGGCAGTTCGAAGAAGATCCCGGCGTGCGCTACGGGCTGACCACCATGTGCATCGGCCTGGGCATGGGCGCAGCGGTCATCTGGGAGAATCCGCACCATCAGGACTACAGCTTGCACGGCAGCACAACAGCGGCCGTTTCCGGCACCGCAGGAAAGGACCTCGCATGAGCACTGCCGATTTCCACTCCCTGGCCCGACGCTTCCCGGACGAGACGGTCACCCACTCCTACGTCCGCGACGTGCACCTGCCCGGCGGAGCTACCCTGGCCCTGCTCACGCTGGACAATGACCTTGACCATTCAAAACCCACCACCCTCGGCCCCAATACCCTGGTCGAACTTGGCCTCGCGCTGGAAGAGCTGCGCGAACGCGCCGGCCGAGGCGAGATCGACGCCGTCGCGGTCACGGGCAAACCGTATTATCTGGTGGCCGGCGCGGATCTGTCCGCCGTCGGCTCCCTGCAGGACGCCGAGTCCGGCCGCCGGATGGCACAGCTCGGCCATGAGGTCTATGGTGTCCTGAACGGTATGGACGTTCCCACTTTTGCGTTCATCAACGGTGCGGCGATGGGCGGCGGCCTCGAAATTGCCCTCGCGGCCCACTACCGGACGGTGTCCACCGGTGCCAACGGAATCAGCCTGCCGGAAGCGTTTCTGGGCCTGGTGCCGGGCTGGGGCGGTGTGTACAGGTTGCCGCGGCTGATCGGCCCGCAGAATGCCGTGAAGGTCATGATCGAAAATGCGCTGAGCAACAACAAGATGCTCAACGGTACGGCCGCATACGAGCTGGGCGTCGCGGACGCCCTGTTCGAACCCGCGGATTTCCTTGAGCAGTCGCTGGCCTGGGCCGGGAGGATCATTTCCGGCGACACCCAGGCCCTCCAAGCGGTGAAGGAACGTCGAGCCGACAAAGCCAATTACGACGACGCCGACTGGGACGCCGCGGTTGCCAAGGGGCGCATCTTTGTGGAGGCCAAGACCTCCAGCGCAGCCCCCGCGCCCGGGAAGCTGCTGGAGCTGCTGGAACAAGGACGGGACTGGACCCAGCAGGAATCGGCCGCCGCCGAAGTGGAATCCCTGACCGAACTGATGCAGACTCCGCATTTCCGCAATACCGTCTACGCCTTCCTCGAGCTTATCCAGCGGCGGTCAAAGCGGCCGGCCGGCGCCCCGGACAAGAAGCTCGCCCGGCCGGTAACCAAGGTCGGCGTCGTGGGTGCCGGGCTGATGGCGAGCCAGCTGGCCCTGCTCTTCGCCCGACAGCTCAAGGTGCCGGTGGTGCTGACGGACATCGACCAGGCCAGGGTGGACAAAGGAGTGGCGTATGTCCACGCCGAGGTGGACAAGCTGCACGCCAGGAAGCGCCTGTCCGCCGACGCCGCCAACCGTACCAAGGCCCTGGTCACGGGTTCCGTCAGCAAGGACGCCTTCGCCGACGCCGACTTCGTTATTGAAGCAGTATTCGAAGAACTCTCGGTGAAAAAGCAGGTGTTCGCGGAAGTAGAAGCCGTCGTCTCCCCGGACTGCATCCTGGCAACCAATACCTCGTCCCTGTCCGTGACGGAGATGGCCGCGGACCTGAAGCGTCCGGAGCGGCTGGTCGGGTTCCATTTCTTCAATCCCGTGGCGCTCATGCCGCTGCTGGAGATTGTCCGCGCGCCAAAGACTGAGGAACCGGTCCTGGCAATCGCTTTCGCGCTGGCCAAAGAGCTGAAGAAGACGGCGGTCCTGGTCCAGGATGCCGCGGCGTTCGTGGTCAACCGTGTGCTGCTGCGGCTCATGGGTGAAGTCAGCAGGGCTTTCGACGCCGGAACGGACGCCAAGACCGCCGACGAGGCGCTGCGGCCTATGGGCCTGCCGATGACCCCGTTCACGCTCCTGGCCATGGTTGGCCTCCCGGTGGCCCAGCACGTGCAGGAATCACTGCACGCGGCTTTCGGGGAGCGTTTCCATGTCTCGGCCAACCAGCAGCGCCTGATCGATGCCGGCAAAACGTCCCTGTGGGAGACAGCCGAGGACGGCAGCAAGTACATCCCACAGGACACCGTGGAGCTGCTGCAGTTCGGCAATAGTCCGGTCACCGGCGAGGAACTGCTGCGCGCCACCCAGGATGCTTTGGCCGAAGAGATCGGCCTCATGCTCGAAGAAGGTGTGGTGGCCGGCCCCGAGGACATCGACCTGTGCATGATCACCGGTGCCGGCTGGCCGATGCATCTGGGCGGCATCACGCCCTACCTCGATCAGGTGGGAGCAGCGGAGCGGGTCAACGGACGGAAGTTCCATCCGGGGCGCTGATGCCCTCCGGGGCGGTGGCTTCGGGCAGAGCCGCATGCTGCCGCCCCAGCTCCACTACCCGCTGGCAATGTTCGCCTGCGAACTCCTTGTCGTGCGTGGACAGCAGGACGGCTCCCCCGCCGGCCGTTGCCGCCGCCAGGATTCCGCCCAGCAGTTTCCGGCCGTGCCCGTCCAGGGAAACCGTCGGCTCGTCCAGCACCAGCAGGGCGGGCCGGCGGGCCAGCACCGTCGCCAGTGCGACCAGCCGCCGCCGGGAGACCGGCAGCTCGTACGGGTGCTCGTCCTCGAGCCCGGCCAGGCTGCAGGCTTCCAGCGCCTGCCGGACGGCTTCCGGAATCGGCCGCGAACCCGGTGGGCCAAAAGCGACTTCATGATAGACAGACCGCTCGAACAGCTGGTCCGCCGGGTTCTGGAACAGCAACCCCGCTGTCTTCGCGAGCTGCCCCACCGAGGCTTCCGCCGTGTCCCGGCCGGCCACCGAAACACTTCCGGCATCGGGGACGATCAGCCCCAGGGCCATCTTCAGCAGCGTCGTCTTGCCGGTCCCGTTCGGCCCGGTCAACGCAACGCATTCCCCCCGATGCACCTCAAAGCTGACGGCGTCCAGCAACCCACCCTTGGCCGCCCTGCCTGCTTCGCCGGGAACCTCGCGGCGGCGTCGGCGGAACAGCTTGACCCGCGGTGCATTGCGGGCCGGGTCGGGGTAGCTGAATTCGACGTTCCGGTAGCGCAGTACGGCGCCGCCTGTGCTTCTCGGCTCCGCCGGACTGCCTCCCGCCGGGACCACCACGGCTCCTGGTGCCGTAGGTTCCGTCGACAAGCTGCAAGCGCTGCCGCGTCCGAACGCAGGTTCGCCGGGAACCACAACTCCGGCCGCTTCCGCACGTTCCCGGACGGCAGACATGCCTTCCGCACCACTCTGGCCGTTCTCCAGCAGCAGTGCCTGGCCGGCGTCCGAGAACCGCGTGTCCAGGACAGAGGTCAGGATAACGACGGCGGTGCCAGCGTCCCGCAGCGACCTCACCGCGGCTGCCACCCGGGCCGTGGCAGGCTCGTCCAGCCCGGCAAGCGGTTCATCCAGCACCAGCAGATCGGCGTCGGTAACGGCCGCTGCGGCAATGGCCACCAGCCGCTCCTGCCCGCCGGACAGCCGGGCGGGATCACGCTGCAGCAGCGGGCCAAGGTCAAACCGCCCGGCGATGGACTGGATCCGTGCCGCCATCTCGGCTCTGGGCACGCCCGCATTCTCCAGGCCGAAGGCCAACTCCTCCTCCACAGTGGAACGCACCATGGACAGATAGGACCGGGCGTCCTGGGGTACGTACGCTACATGCCGTACCCACTGCCGCAGGTCGACGACGTGAGGCTGCGCGCCGCCGTCGTACTTAAGGGTTTGGCCTGCAAGGCTGATGGACCCGGTCAGCTGCCCGCCGGTCCGGCCGGGCAGATACCCCGCCATGATCCCTGCCAGCGTGCTCTTGCCGCTGCCGGATCCACCGGCGACCAGGGTCAGAGAGGCGGGTGCCACCGACAGCCGCACCCCGGAGAGCGCCGGTGCCTCGTGGGCCGGATACCGGTATTCCAGGATCTCGAGCTCCATCAGCGGCCGCCTTGGCTCGCCAGGAGCACTGCCGCTGCCGCGGCCAGGCACAGCACCACGAGCGCGAAGGGTTTCTCCCAGCTCCTCGCCGGGAGGTGGAGCTGCGTCCGGCCGGGACCGCCGCCAAAACCCCTCAGCTGCAGTTGCATGGAGCGCTCGGCGGCATCCTGAATGCTGGACAGCACCAAGGGAACCGCGAGCAGCCTTTTCCTGCGCAGCCAGCCCGCCGGGCCCCTGCCCTCGCCGGCGCCGCGCACGGCCTGCGCCTGGGCGATGGCTCGGGCTCTTTCGGCCGTGGCCGGGACCAGTGCCAGCGTCGCCGCGACGATGTAGCCCAGCTGCGCAGGGACGCGGGCCGCGTCGATCGCGCGGACCAGCTCGACGCGGTCAACGGTCAGCGAATACAGCAGGAACACCGTGACGAAGGCCGCCGCCCGCAGACCCAGGCTGCCCGCCGTCGTTAGTCCTTCGAGCGTCAGCCGGACGGGACCTCCGGCGAAGAGCACCTCGCTGCCGGCGGGATCGAACAACGCGTGGACAATCAGCTGCGAAAGCCACAGCGGGGCCAGCACCGCCCCTGCCGTGAGCATCAGCCGGGCGGCCGTCCCCGCGAGGGCAGCCAGGCAGACGGCCGCCCCGGTGACGGCCAGGCTCACCCACCAACGGTCCGCGGCCAGCGTGAGCAGCGCGGCAGCGGCGGCCAGGGCGAGCCCAGTGAAGGGATGAAGCCGGATCATGCCGCGGCGCTATTCGCCGGGCCGGGACGCCTGACGCCGCACCTGCGGGAACTGCAGGCGGATCCGTCGTGGCAGGGCCGCCACCAGCAGCGCCGCCACGAGGAATGCCAGTGCCTTGTCTGCCGGATCGGAAATCAGTGCCTGTTTGGTGATGGAAGCCAGGAGTCCGTCGCCCATGGCGCGGAAGATGGCTACGATGGCGCCGGTCGCGGCGCCGGAGGTGCCGCCGTAGACGAAGGCGGCCACGGGCGCGGACAGAACCGCGGCCACGACCCCGGTCAGGAAACCGGCCACCGGTGCCCAGTAGACGCGCCGCAGCACACCGAGCCGGCCGGCGGTCCCGGCGAGGTAGCCGATGGCCGCGGCGCCAGCGGCGAAGGGCAGCACCGTGGGGTTGAAGAGGGACCAGACGAGCGACCCCAGCACACCGGTGGCGGCGCCGGCGGACCGGCCGGCCAGCAGACCCACCAGGACGGTGCCGATGGAATCCAGGTAGAGCGGCACCAGCGTGCTGCCCACGAATTGGCCCAGCACGATGTTCAGGGCCAGGCCTACCGGAATGATGGCCACCGCCGAGGGCGGCAGCTGCGGCAGGACGCCCACCAACAGCAGGATGGCACCGGCAAGATAGCCTGCGAAGGCGGTGACGGCGGGCCAGCTGGACAGGCCGGCGGCAGCTTCCACCGGCTGGAGCAGGACCAGCATCAAGTAGGTGGCGGCGATAACGGCCGCGCCGACCAGCGGCAGGATTCGGGAGCGCAGCGATGTGCTGCCGGCGTTCGAGGGCAGAGTCAGGGACGTGGACATAGAGATTCCTCGGTGCTGGAAAAAACTGATGGGATTGGGCCTATGTCACCTCGGTCCGGTCATCCATTCTAGCGAGTCCAGCGGGCAACTACCCGCCGGCTGGATCCAGCCGCCGGGCCAGCGCCCCAATGGAGCCGAGCACCTCCCGGAAAGTAGCCTCCGGATCGTTCCACGAAACAATCCGGGCGTTGGGCTTCCTGCCCCAGAGTCCGCGGTAGTCCGCGACAGTCGTCCCGGCCAGCAGACCGGATCCCGTCTCCACGTGGACGGTGGCCGGGCGGGTGCGGTAGTCGACCGTACCGGCCGCGATGGCGGCGGCAAAGACATCGTGCACATGCGCCAGGTAGCCCTGGTCGTAGTGGCGGTGGAACTCGAAGTAGAACCGCAGGGCGTCGGAGAGGCAGCGCAGCAACGGATTCGCGGCCGCGCTGCGCTGGCCTTCCGGATCTCCGGGCAGCACCAGTTCGGCCTCGGCGCTGCCGGCTAGCCGCCCCAGTTCCGCCACATGTTCGGGGCGCAGCTCGATGCGTTCGGTCATCTCCAGCGCGCACACAATCGGCAGCCGGTCTTCGGGCTCGCCCTCGAACGCCGCGAAGACCTCGGCGGCGGCGTGCGGGTCCACGTGCGTGTTCCACTCCGCCGTCGGCGTGGTGTTGCCCTGGTAGTAGTAGCTGCCGCCCATGATGACCACGCGTTTGAGCAGCTTCGGCAGCCGGGGTTCTTTCCGCAGGGCGAGCGCGAAGTTTGTCAGCGGGGCGGTCAGCAGGGCGGTCAGCTCCCCCGGGTGTTGCCGCGCGGCCTCTACCCAGAGGTCAACGGCATGATGCGGCGAAACCCCGCCCTCCGGTGCCGGCAGCTCGGCGTAACCGATGCCCTGCGGCCCGTGCGTTTCCGGCGTCGTCGTCAAGGGGATCTCCAACGGCGCGGTCGCCCCGACGGCGACCTCCACGCCGGTCCGTCCGCACAGTTCCAGCAGAGCCAGATTGTTCCGGGCCACCTGCTCAACCGCGACGTTGCCCGGCGTGCTGGTGAGCACCTCAATCTCAACCTGGGACAGGCTGAGCAGATAGACCAGGGCCAGGGCATCATCGATGCCGGTGTCGTTGTCCACCAGCAGCCGGACTGCTGCTCCCGATTCAGTCATGGCGGGCTAGAAGAGGGCGACTTTGGGCGCGGCGGGGAAGATCCCGTCCAGTTCGGCCAGGTCATCGTCCGTGGGCTGCCAGGAGGCGGCTTCGGCGTTTTGCCGGATCTGTTCGGGCTTGGTGGCGCCGGCGATGACCGACGCGACGGCCGGCTGGGCCGCCAGCCAGGAGAAGGCCACCTGGATTTCCGACAGGCCGCGACCGGCGGCGAAGCGGGAAAACGCGCCGAGCTGTTCCCAGTCCGCGTCCTTCAGCAGGTTGGTGCGCGAATGGGTCAGGCGGCTGCCTTCCGGCGCCTTGCCGTCCTTGTATTTGCCGGTCAGCAGCCCGTTGGCCAGCGGGAAGTACGGCAGGACGCCGAGCCCGTAGGCCTGCGCCGCCGGAAGAACTTCCAATTCGGCCCGGCGGTCCAGCAGGTTGTAATGGTTCTGCGAGGAGATGAACCGGGTGTAACCGCGCATCCGTGCCGTGAACTCGGCCTCCGCGATCTGCCAGCCGGCACGGTTGGAATGCCCGATGTAGCGGACCTTGCCGCTGCTGACCAGATCGTCCAGCGCGGCGAGAGTCTCCTCGATCGGCGTCAGCGCGTCAGGCGTGTGGAACTGGTAGAGATCGATCCACTCGGTGCCCAGCCTGCGCAGCGACGCCTCGGCGGCCTTGACGATGTACCGCCGCGAGCCGCGGGCGTTGAAATCGTTCCCGTTGGCTCCGTGGGTGTCCATCCCGAACTTCGTGGCGACAATGACATCCTCGCGCTTCCGCCCCAGCGCCTTGCCCAGGAATTCCTCGCTCAGGCCGGCGGTCTTTCCATAGGTGTCTGCGACGTCGAAAAGCGTGACGCCGGCGTCGACCGCGGCATTGACGACGGCGGTGGATCCGTCCTGCGTCTGGGTGGGGGTTCCGCTGCGGCCCAGATTATTGCAGCCGAGTCCTACTGCCGAGACGGTCAGTCCTGAAGCGCCCAGTCGGCGGTATTCCATCACTACATCCTTTTCGCTTGGCTTGTGTGGCCCGTCTCGAATCCTACCCGGCAAGACTTTGCGGCCGCGGTGGGCCGGTGATTTCCGGCACGTCACGTAGGCGTCAGCGGCGCGGTCGCTTCTGTCTTTGGGGGTCACTGCACATACCATCGAAGTCATGGCTAAAGTTTTGACTTCCCTTCCCGTCGGCGAACGTGTCGGCATCGCTTTTTCAGGCGGACTCGACACCTCCGTTGCCGTTGCCTGGATGCGCGACGGCGGCGCTGTTCCCTACACCTACACTGCCGATCTCGGCCAGTACGACGAGCCGGACATTGACGCGGTTCCCGGACGCGCCACCGAATACGGTGCCGAACTGTCCCGGCTGATCGATTGCAAGCCCGCCCTGGTGGAGGAAGGCCTGGCCGCGCTGGCGTGCGGCGCTTTCCACATCCGCAGCGCCGGCCGCGCGTACTTCAACACCACGCCGCTCGGCCGCGCCGTCACCGGCACCCTGCTGGTACGCGCCATGCGCGAGGACGGCGTGGACATCTGGGGCGACGGCTCCACCTACAAGGGCAACGACATCGAGCGCTTCTACCGCTACGGACTGCTGGCCCACCCGCGGCTGCGCATCTACAAGCCGTGGCTGGACCCGCGGTTCGTCTCGGAACTGGGCGGGCGCCAGGAAATGTCCGAGTGGCTGACCGCGCACAACTTCCCCTACCGCGACTCGGCCGAAAAGGCTTACAGCACGGACGCGAACATCTGGGGCGCCACCCATGAGGCCAAGACCCTGGAGCACCTGGACACCAGCCTTGAAGCGGTGCAGCCGATCATGGGCGTGGCGTTCTGGCGCGACGACGTGGAGATTGCCACCGAGGATGTCACCATCCGGTTCGAGGCGGGCCGTCCGATCGCCATCAACGGCACCGAATACTCCGACGCCGTGGCCCTGGTCAACGAAGCCAATGCGATCGGCGGCCGTCACGGCCTGGGCATGTCCGACCAGATCGAGAACCGCATCATCGAGGCCAAGTCCCGCGGCATCTACGAAGCACCGGCCATGGCGCTGCTGCACATCGCCTACGAGCGGCTGCTCAACGCCATCCACAACGAGGACACCGTGGCCAGCTACCACGCGCAGGGCCGCCGCCTGGGCCGCCTGATGTATGAAGGCCGCTGGCTGGACCCGCAGGCGCTGATGCTGCGCGAATCGCTGCAGAAGTGGGTCGGCTCGGCGGTTACCGGCGAGGTCACCCTCCGGCTGCGTCGCGGCGAGGACTATACAATCCTCGACACCAGCGGCCCGTCCCTGAGCTACCACCCGGACAAGCTTTCGATGGAGCGCGTGGGCGACGCCGCCTTTGGTCCGCTGGACCGGATCGGCCAGCTGACCATGCGCAACCTCGACATTGCCGATTCCCGCTCGCGGCTGGAGCAGTACGCTGCCCAGGGTCTGGTGGGCGGCCCGACCGCCGAACTGGTTGGCGCACTGGAGGCCGGCGGCGCCGATGAGATCGCCGATACCGCCGAGCTCGACGACGCCGGCCGTGCCGCCGACGAGGCGCTGGACCGCGCAGCGTTCGACGCCGGTACCGACTGACACGTCCGTCCCGCCCCTGTGGGTGGCCCGGAGGCCCGGCGCACCGTCTCTACGACGGAGCGCCGGGCTTTTGGCTTTGCCGCACTGGACCGCCGTGGAAGAGTTGAGCTGTGGTTTTCACACGTTCTGAACTGCTCGGTTACCAAAATGCCGAGGTTGCCGACTTCCTGGGTCCGGGTCTGCGACTGCTTTTCGTCGGCATCAATCCGGGCCTGTGGTCGGCCGCGACCGGAACGCACTTCGCGCGCCCCGGCAACCGTTTCTATCCGGCACTTGCGGCCGCCGGCATCACGGACCGCCTCATCCGCGCCTGCGATGGAATGACGGAGGACGACCGCAGCCACCTCATTGCACGTGGTGTCGGCATCACCAACGTTGTGTCCCGGGCTTCTGCCCGGGCCGACGAGCTGGACAGGGAAGAGCTGCAAGAGGGAGCGCTTCGGCTCGCTGACAAAGTCGCCGTGCTTGGTCCACGTGTAGTGGCGGTGGCCGGGATTACTGCCTACCGTGTCGGCTTCGGACGTCCCAAGGCACAACTCGGTCGCCAGCCGGAGACGATCGGCGGGGCCGAGCTGTGGGCGGTGCCTAACCCCAGTGGACTGAACGCCCACCAGACCGTGGCCACGCTCGCCGCCGCGTACCGCCAGCCGGCGCTGGCCGCCGGCCTGGTACTGCCCGAGAACGTGCAGCGGTAAAGCGCTGGAAGGGGCTCAGTCCAGGCTGAACGGTGCTTTGGCAGGCAGCGGATGCTTTTGCTTAGCGGCACGGGGATCACCGTAGGGTGCCACGCCGATGCTGAGCTTGGTGAAGTCCAGCTTCGCTTCGCGCAGGCACGTTTTCAGGCCGGCGACCGCTTTGCCCGCGTCCGGTGCCAGCGTGAAGATGTTCAATTTTCCCGGTGCGAACTCGGACCGGTCCACCACCCCCAACCCACGCCAGGCGAAGAATTCGGTGATCGTCCGCGTGGCTTTGTCTTCCAGGTACTGGTCCCGTTCGGTGCCCGTGCTGGTCTTGAGCGCATACTGCGCGATCACCCAGAACTGGTCCTCCCTGGCGATCTCGGCAAAGCCGTCCTCCGCGCACTGGCCTGCGAACGCCTCCAGCAGGGCCGCGGCAGCATCCTCGGCGACGCCGTTCGTTTCCCGGGTGATGCTCTGGTGCCCCACGGTGCCGTGATTGACCACGAACTGGCCGAAGTCCTCGTCGTACCAGGCCTCGCGGAACTGCAGGACTCCTTTGTCATCGTGCTTGTATAACCGGAGAAAGCTCATGGGCGGGCCTTTCTAAACCAGTCGTCGGCAGTGCCGTCAAAGGGCGGTATGCGGTCTCTAACCGCCGAATAGATTCTGTTGCATTCCGCCTGGGTCGCAGAGATGGCCCAGGCGGGGTAATTCATGGCGACCTGGTGCTCCGCGAACTCGTCTTCGTCGTCGATCCAGGTTCTGCGCTCGTCGAAGGTACGGATGACATCCAGATCCATGTCGATCAGCGTGACCTCGTACCCGATGCCGGCAGCCAGCTCCTGCCACCGGATGTCCGACACGATGTCGACGTAGATCTCCACCTTTTTCGGGTGGAGTTCATCGAAGAACGTGACCACATGGTGCCCGTCGTGCGGGATCATCACCAACGCGTCGGAGGCAGCGTAAAAGGCAACGGCAGGTTTTGCCACGAAGGAGCCGGTGGGCTGGGAGATCCAGTGCCCGAAGCGGTCCTCGCCCAGATAGTCTCCCGGCACCACCCAGTGGGGTTCGCCGTTCCACTTCCTGTTCCGCATCACGACCAGCTCGCCTGGTCCGATACGTTCCGGGCCGCGAGATGGGGACGCGGCGGCAGCGCCCGGCGAAGCGGGGTCCGGCGCGCTCACTGGATCTTGGGAATCTGGCCCGTTGGCATTTCCTGGCCGGGCAGCGGCCGGGCGAAAGGCACTTTGGTTCCGAGGACCTGGGCAACGACGTCGTGAGTAACCTGGCGCGCGGTCAGGCCGACGCGTTCCATCACCTGGGACCGTGTTCCGTGTGACAGGAACTCCACCGGCAGCCCTACCTCGTTCAACGCGGTGTCCACGCCTTCGGCCCGCATTTCCTGCCGGATTCGGGAGCCAACCCCGCCGGCACGGACGCCGTCTTCGATCACAATCACGATCCGGTGCTGCGCTGCCATCGCAATGATGGACCGGGCCACGGGCAGCACCCAGCGTGGATCCACCACGGTGGAGCTGATGCCCTGGGCGCCGAGCCGGTTGGAGACCTCCAGCGCGAGTTCGCTCATGGCGCCGATGCTGACGATGAGCACGTCGTTTTCGGTGGAGCCGGACGGGCGGCGGGCGAGCACGTCGACGCCGTCCTTGAGCCGCTCGATGGCTTCGACCTCCGAGCCGACCGAGCCTTTGGAAAAGCGGATGACGGTGGGCGCGTCATGGACGGCGACCGCTTCCCGCAGCTCTTCCTTCAACCGGGAGGCATCGCGCGGCGCCGCCAGATGCAGCCCGGGTACGATCTGCAGCATGGCCATGTCCCACATGCCGTGATGGCTCGGGCCGTCCGGGCCGGTCACACCGGCCCGGTCCAGGACCACGGTGACGCCGGCCTTGTGCAGGGCAACGTCCATCAGCAACTGGTCGAACGCCCGGTTCAGGAAGGTGGCATAGAGCGCAACCACCGGATGCAGTCCGCCGTAGGCCATGCCCGCGGCGCTCGTGAGTGCGTGCTGCTCGGCGATGCCGACGTCGATAACCCGGTCCGGGTGGTTCGCGGCAAACTTGTGCAGGCCCACCGGGATAAGCATGGCGCCGGTTATGCCGACGATGTCCTGGCGCTCATCGGCGATATCGGCGATTTCGTTGGCGAAGACCGAGGTCCAGGACTGCACTCCCCCGGCGTCAACCGGCTCACCGGTCTCCGGATCGATTACGCCGACGGCGTGGAACTGGTCGGCTTCATGGGCCCGCGCCGGAGCGTAGCCGCGGCCTTTCTCGGTCATCGCGTGGACAATGACCGGGCCGGCGTACTTGCGGGCCTGCGTCAGCGCCTCCTCGACCGCAGCCATGTCATGGCCGTCGATGGGCCCGATGTACTTCATGCCCAGGTCTTCGAAAAGTCCCTGCGGCGCCCACCAGTCCTTGATGCCCTTCTTCGCGGCGTGCAGGCTCTTGTAGGCCAGCTGGGAGAACACGCCGCCGTCCTCCAGCCGGTCCTTCCACCAGTCCAGCGTGCCTTCGTACGCCTTGTGCGTGCGGACCTTGTCGATGGTGGAGCGCAGTGCGGCCAGCTGGTCTGCCAGACCTCCGATCGTGGGCGCGTAGGAGCGGCCATTGTCGTTGACGACGATGACGACGCGGCGGTCCTTGTCGGCCGCGATATTGTTCACGGCTTCCCATGCCATACCGCCGGTCAGGGCGCCGTCGCCGACCATGGCGACGACGTAGCGCTCACCTTCGCCGTTCAGCTTCCGGGCGCGGGAGATTCCGTCGGCCCAGGACAACGACGACGACGCGTGGGAAGACTCGACGATGTCGTGCACGGATTCGGAACGCTCCGGGTAGCCGGACAGGCCGCCCTCCTGCCGCAGCGTGGAGAAGTCCTGCCGGCCGGTGACCAGTTTGTGCACGTAGGACTGGTGGCCGGTATCGAAGACAATGCTGTCCCGCGGCGAATCGAACACCCGGTGGATTCCCAGGGTCAGTTCGACAACCCCAAGGTTGGGACCGAGATGCCCGCCGGTCTGGGCCACGTTCGTGATGAGGAACTGGCGGATTTCCCCAGCGAGGCTTTCCAGCTGCCTCGTGCTGAGTTTGCTGAGGTCCTGCGGATTACGGATTGTCTCCAGTAGACCCATGGAAGCCTCCCTTACTGATGAATAGCATTGCCCGCCAGACGCCTCTGCTTCGGGCCGCGGTCGACACTTAACCATAACGCGCAGAAGGCCCCCGGCCCGCCCTGGGGGCGGAGTCCGGGAGCCTTCCGTGGGTCCTGAACCGTTACGCTGCGGTCAGCTGGCGCAGTACATACTGCAGGATTCCGCCGTTACGGTAGTAGTCCGCTTCGCCCGGTGTGTCGATGCGCACAACGGCGTCGAAGCTGATGCTCTTGCCGTCCTCGTCCGTGGCGGTAACCTTCACCGTCTTCGGCGTGGAACCGTTGTTGAGCTCGGTCACACCTTCGAAGGCAAAGGTCTCCGTACCGGAGAGTCCCAGCGAGGCAGCGTTCTCGCCCGCGGCGTACTGCAGCGGCAGCACGCCCATGCCAATGAGGTTGGAGCGGTGGATGCGCTCGAAGCTCTCGGCAATGACGGCCTTGACGCCCAGCAGCGCGGTGCCCTTGGCTGCCCAGTCGCGGGACGAACCAGAACCGTATTCCTTGCCGGCCAGCACCACCAGCGGGGTGCCGGCGACCTGGTAGTTCATCGCGGCGTCGTAGATGTAGGCCTGCGGGCCGCCGGTCTGCGTGAAGTCGCGGGTGAAGCCGCCTTCGACGCCGTCCAGCAGCAGGTTACGCAGCCGGATGTTGGCGAACGTACCGCGGATCATGACTTCGTGGTTGCCACGGCGCGAGCCGTAGGAGTTGAAGTCCTTGCGCTCCACACCGTGCTCGAGCAGGTACCGTCCCGCCGGGCTGTCCGACTTGAAGGAACCGGCCGGGGAGATGTGGTCCGTGGTCACCGAGTCGCCGAGCTTGGCCAGGACACGCGCGCCGGTAATGTCCTGCACCGGTGCGGGAGTGGCCTGCATGCCCTCGAAGTACGGTGGCTTCCGCACGTAGGTGGAGTCCTGGTCCCAGGCAAAGGTGTCGCCTGCGGGAGTGTCCAGCGCCTTCCAGCGGTCGTCGCCGTCGAAGACACCCGCGTAGCCCTTGACGAACATCTCCTCGTCGATGGAGGTGTCCATAATGGACTGCACTTCGGTCGGGCTCGGCCAGATGTCCTTCAGGAAGACATCGTTACCGGCCTCGTCCTGGCCCAGCGGGTCATTCTCGAAGTCGAAGTCCATGGATCCGGCCAGGGCGTAGGCAATGACCAGCGGCGGCGAGGCCAGGTAGTTCATCTTCACGTCCGGGTTGATCCGGCCTTCGAAGTTGCGGTTACCGGACAGGACCGCCGTGACGGACAGGTCGTGGGCCTGGATGGCGTCGGAGATCTCGGTTTCCAGCGGGCCGGAGTTGCCGATGCAGGTGGCGCAGCCGTAGCCCACCGTGAAGAAGCCCAGCTTCTCCAGGTACGGGACCAGGCCGGACTTCTCGTAGTAGTCGGTGACAACCTTCGAACCCGGCGCCACGGAGGTCTTCACCCACGGCTTGGAGGTCAGACCCTTGTCGACGGCGTTGCGAGCCAGCACGGCTGCGGCCAGCATGACCGAGGGGTTGGACGTGTTGGTGCAGGAGGTGATGGACGCAATGGTCACCGCTCCGTGGTCCAGCACGAACTCACGGCCGTCGTCCATCTTGACGGTGACCGGCTTGGTCGGCCGCCCGTTCGAATTGGCGGCCGCGGAGTGGCGCACGGTGGAGGTCATGGCGGGCGAGTCCGAGGCGGGGAAGGATTCCTCGAGGGCCTCGTCCAGCGCATCCTCATTGGCTGCCGCTACGTAGTTGTGCAGGTCCTTGCGGAACTGTTCCTTCGATGCGGAGAGCTCAATGCGGTCCTGCGGACGCTTTGGTCCGGCGATGGACGGCACCACGGTGGACAGATCCAGTTCCAGGTACTCCGAGAACTTCAGCTCGCGGGACGGGTCATGCCACAGGCCCTGTTCCTTGGCGTAGGCCTCGACCAAGGCAACGTTCTCGTCGGAACGTCCGGTCAGGCGCAGGTAGTCCAGCGTAACGTCGTCGATCGGGAACATGGCTGCAGTCGAGCCGAATTCCGGGCTCATGTTGCCGATGGTGGCGCGGTTGGCCAGCGGAACTGCGGCGACGCCTTCGCCGTAGAATTCGACGAACTTGCCCACAACACCGTGCTTGCGCAGCATTTCGGTGATGGTCAGGACGACGTCGGTAGCCGTTGCGCCCGCGGGGATGGAGCCGCTGAGCTTGAAGCCGACCACGCGCGGGATCAGCATCGAGACGGGCTGGCCGAGCATGGCTGCCTCTGCTTCAATGCCGCCAACGCCCCAGCCCAGTACGCCCAGGCCGTTGACCATGGTGGTGTGGGAGTCGGTGCCGACGCAGGTGTCGGGGTAAGCGCGCAGCTTGCCCTCGACTTCGCGGGTCATGACCGTGCGCGCCAGGTATTCGATATTGACCTGGTGGACAATGCCCGTTCCCGGCGGGACAACCTTGAAGTCGTCGAACGCAGTCTGGCCCCAACGCAGGAACTGGTAACGCTCGCCGTTGCGCTGGTACTCGATCTCCATGTTGCGCTCAAGGGCGCCGGCGTTGCCGAAGGCATCGATCTGCACTGAGTGGTCGATGACCATCTCGGCCGGGGCAAGCGGGTTAACCCGGGAGGCATCGCCGCCGAGTTCCTTGACTGCCTCGCGCATGGTCGCCAGGTCCACAACACAGGGAACACCGGTGAAGTCCTGCATGATGACGCGGGCGGGGGTGAACTGGATTTCCGTGTCCGGCTGGGCGTTCGGGTCCCAGTTGGCCAGTGCGCGGACGTGGTCCGCGGTGATGTTTGCGCCGTCCTCGGTCCGGAGCAGATTCTCCAACAGGACCTTGAGGCTGAACGGAAGGCTCTCGGCGCCTTCGACGGAATTCAGCCGGAAAATTTCATATTCGGACCCGGCAACGTCTAGTACGCCTTTGGATCCGAAGCTGTCCACATTACTCATAACAGGACTCCTCTCGCCACACTTTATCTTTGTCCGGGCAGCAGTCCCCCGCTAGTTAGGCTTCCCTAATTCACGCACACCGCTGATCGTGGCAGACGCTGATGGAACCAGCAGTCTGCATTCGCCGGAATTGGCTTTCACGGTTCCGGCCGCATCGGCAGCAGTGCCGTGCGCGGCCCCGGACATCCTTTTCCCATCCTAGCCCTCCGCCCGGAATGCGACGCAGTGATGACAGGCACTTCCAACGCGGCTCAGGCCCGCGGCGGCACCAGCTCCGCGAAGGACTCCATATGGTGCGTGTTCGGATACAGATCAAACACCCTCAGTGTCTTGAGCTCCCAGCCAAGGGCCATAAAGTAGCCCAGATCGCGGGCGAAGGAGGCCGGATCGCAGGAAACGTAGCCCACTACGCGCGGCCGCTGGTCGTGCAGCAGGTGCACCACGGTCCTGCCCGCACCGGCGCGCGGCGGATCGAGGACGACGGCGTCCAGGCCGTTCTGCGACCGCAGTGCCTTCTCCACCTTGCCCTGGACAATGGTCACCTGCGGCGCGTCGTGCAGGTTCTTGCGGGCGTCGCGGCTGGTGCCCGGGGACCCTTCGACCGAAAGCACCGTACCGGTGACGCCTACCGCTTCCGCCAGGGGAGCCGTAAACAGGCCGGCGCCGGCGTACAGGTCCGCCACCCGCTCCCCCGGCTGCGGCCGCACACCTGCCATGACTGCTTCCGTCAGCACCTGGGGTGCCGAGCGGTGGATCTGCCAGAAGCCGTCACCGGTCACCCGGTACTGATGGTTCCCGCAGGTTTCGGCCACCCAGGTCCTGCCCTTCAGCCGGGTGAGTTTGCGTTCCTCTGGCTCCCAGACTGCAACGGATGCGGACGGGTCAATGGCGGCGGCCACGGCCGCCATGCGCCGCGGCGACGCGTTGGGCTCGGGTACCAGCAGCACCAGCGGCGCGGAACCGTTCGCCGGCGCCGCCACCTCGACGCGGGACACCTGGTTCAGGTCCGCTTCCCACAGGCGCAGATCGTTGATGGCAGCCACCGCCAGCGGCATTTCGGTTACCGGAACCAGCTCATCGGAGCGGTGCGCGTGCATGGCCAGATGCCCGCTCTTGTCCACGGCAAAAGCCGCCCGGGTCCGCCAGCCCAGCCCGCCGTCGTCGTTCTCATCCGCAGCTTCCACAACGACCTGCCGTTCGACGCGGGCCAGCCGCTGCAGCTGCTCTTCGAACACCGCCGCTTTGAGCCGCCGCTGCTCGGCGAGTTCAATGTGGCCGAACTCGGCGCCGCCCACCGCCGGTCGGTGGCGCTTGGCTGCCAGCAAGGCGTCCGCGCGGTCCCAAGGGTGCGCCACGCGGTGGGGCGAAGCCTCGAGCACCTCGACCGTGTCGGCGCGCCAGAAACCGGAGTCCGCACCGCCGTCGGTAACCCGCACGCGGACAAGTTCACCGGGCAGCGCGTGCCGGACGAAGACCACGCGGCCCTCGTGCCGGGCGACAAAGTGCCCGCCATGCGCCGGGGCGCCGATCCTCAGTTCGAGTTCAACGGGGTCAGTGGGGTCAGCGGCCTGCGCCATTAGGGAAACTCCTGGTATTTGCGGACGGCATCGGAGGAAGCCAGCTGCCAGGGAACGCTGGCAACCATGACTCCCGGTTCGAAATGCAGTCGGGTTTTGATCCGCAGGGCGGTCTGGTTGTGCACTAGCTGCTCCCACCACCGGCCCACGACGTACTCCGGAATGTACACGACCACCAGATCGCGGGGTGAATCGCGCCGGATGTTCTTGATGTACTCGATGATCGGGACGGTGGTGTCGCGGTACGGGGACGCCAGGACGGTGATCGGCACGGGAATCTTGTAGCGTTCCCAGTCTGCCAGCGTCGCTTTCGTCTCTTCCTCGTCGATGTCCACGATGACCGCATCGAGTTTCGACGGGCGGGAGGCGCGGGCAAAGGCCAGCGCGCGCAGCACGGGTTTGCGCACGTGCGAGACCAGGATCACCGCGTGGACCCGGGACGGGAGCGCGGTGGCGGGTTGGTTCTCGTCCACGGCCAGTTCCTGCGCCACCTGCTCGTAGTGCCGGTGAATGCTGTACATGATCAGCGCCAGGATGACAATGCCGGCCACTGCGATCCACGCGCCGAACACAAACTTGCTCACGAGCACCACCACCAGCACCGTGGCGGTCATGATGAACCCGATGAGGTTGATGACGCGCGAGCGGGCCATCCGCCGTCGTACTGGTTTGTGCGGCGTGGACCGGATCTGCCGGGAAAAGTGCTTGATCATGCCGAGCTGGCTGAAGGTGAAGGAGACGAACACGCCCACCACGTACAGCTGGATGAGTTCGGTGACATCGGCCTCGAAAATCAGGATCAGCACCAGGGCAGCGCCGGCCAGCGCCATGACGCCGTTGCTGTAGCTCAGCCGGTCGCCGCGGGTGCGCAGCTGCCGGGGCAGGAAACCGTCCGTGGCCAGGATGGAGGCCAGCGACGGGAAGGCGGTGAAGGCAGAGTGGCTGGCCAGGACCAGGATCAGGCCGGTGGCCGCCAGGACCAGATAGAACAGCACATTGCCGCGGTCGAAGACGGTCGCCGCGAGCTGGCTGATGACCGGCGTCTGCAGGTAGTCCGCCGGTAGCGGACCGCCGTTGAGCCGCAGCTGCTCGGCGGGAACCTGGACCACGTGGACCCGGGTGGCGCGGGCCAGATACAGCACCGCCATGGTCATCACCGTGGCAGCGACGCCGAGGACCAGCAGCGCCGTCGCAGCATTCCTGGCCCGCGGCGGCTGGAACGCCTGGACGTTGCCCGCCGGGGTTTCCACACCGGTCAGCGCAGCCGCGCCGGTAGAGAACGCGCGCAGCACCAGCAGCGCTCCGGCCAGGCCGGTCAGCCCGGCCTGGAACTCCGCGGCCGGCACAATGTCCAGCCCGGCGCTGGGCGCCAGCTCGAGCTGGCCGGTCACGTCCTGGATGAAGCCCACCAGGCACATCAGCAGGATCAGCCCCACGAAGGCGTACGTCGGGATGGCCACCGACCTACCACCGCGCCGCAGCCCGCGCAGGTGCAGCAAAGCAAGAATTACGACGCCGGCAACGGCCGCCGTCGTTTGCCATCCCCTGAGCGCGGGGAACGCTGCGATGACGTAGTGCGCGGCAGAGGACATGGAGACCGCCACGGTGAGCACGTAGTCGAACATGAGCGCTGAACCGACGGTGATGCCGGCGTTCTTGCCCAGGTTCTCGCTGGCGATCTGGTAGTCCCCGCCGGAGGGGTACGCGTGCACGCTTTGGCGGTAGGAAGCGACGATGACCAGCAGCACCACCATGACCGCCAGGCCGACCAGCGGCGACAGCGCGACGGCGGCCACTCCCGCCAGCGCCAGGGTCAGCAGGATCTCATCCGGAGAGTACGCCACGGAGGAGAGCGCGTTGGCTGAAAACACCGGCAGCGCCAGCCGTTGCGGCAGCGGCTGGGCTTTGGCACGTTCGGTCCGGAACGGCCTGCCCACCAGGATGCGCTTGAGCGCGTTAAGGGAGGTCAGCATGTTCCGCCGTTCCACGCACGCACAGGTACGGACACAGTCATCACGCATGAAAGCTTACTGCCGCGGGCGCCACCGCGCTGTTGCGGCCCTCTTGCCGATAAGCTTGCTGCTGGACAACATGCTTCAAGGGAAGGGAATCCGGTGGCGCATTTCGTGATCATGGGGTGCGGACGCGTTGGCGTGACACTGGCGCATACGCTGGATGAATCGGGGCACAGCGTGGCGGTGATCGACCAGGACGACAGCGCCTTCCGCCGGTTGCGCAGCGACTTTTCCGGGCGCAAAATCACCGGCGTCGGTTTCGACCGCGACACCCTGCGTCACGCGGATATCGAAAATGCCTATGCCTTCGCCGCGGTCTCCAGTGGCGACAACTCGAACATCCTGGCCACCCGGGTAGCGCGCGAGACCTTCCATGTTCCCCACGTCGTCGCCCGTATCTACGATCCTGGGCGGGCCGAAATCTACCAGCGGCTGGGCATTCCCACCGTGGCCGCCGTGCGCTGGAGCGCGGACCAGGTGCTGCGGCGGATCCTGCCCGAGCAAAGCATCAAGGGCGACTATCGGGAAGCTTCCGGGCGACTGATTCTCGGCGAGGTGTCCCTGCACGACGGCTGGGTCGGGCACGGCTTCGCGGAGATCGAGGCCGCTTCCGGTGCCCGGGTAGCGTATCTGACGCGGTTCGGCGAGGGCATGCTGCCCGGCCCCGAAACCCGTTACCAGCAAGGCGACATCGTCCACGCCATGATGAACGTGGCCGCCACCCATGAGATCGCCGGCATCCTGTCCAAGCCGCCGGTTAAGGAGTCCGAATGAAGGTAGTTATCGCCGGGGCAGGCAGCGTCGGCTCCTCCATCGCACGGGAGCTCCTCTCCAACAACCACGACATCCTGCTGATCGACCAGAAGCCCGAAGCAATCGGCCGCAGCGGCCTCAAGGGTGCCCGCTGGTTGATCGGGGACGCGTGCGAAATCACCACGCTGCGCGACGCCAACCTGGACGAAGCCGACGTGGTGGTTTCCGCCACGGGCGACGACAAGGTGAACCTGGTGGTCTCGCTGCTGGCCAAGAGCGAATTCGGTGTCGCCCGGACCGTCGGCCGGGTGAACAACCCCAAAAACGACTGGATGTTTGACGACTCGTGGGGCGTGGACGTAGCCGTCAACACGCCGCGCCTGATGACCGCGCTGGTGGAAGAGGCGGTGGAAATCGGCGATCTGGTCCGCCTGCTGACGCTGCAGACCGGCGTGGCCTCCATGGTCGAATTCACCGTGCCCCACGATTCGCCGCTGGTCGGCAGGACGCTGGGCTCCATCGACTGGCCGCAGGACGCCACGGTCGTGGCCATTCTGCGCGACGATGCGCCCATCACGCCCAGCATGGACGACGTTATCGAGGACAGCGACGAGCTGTTCTTCGTGACGACCATCGCCGCCGAAGACCAGCTGCGGTCAGTGCTGACTGCCCGGAGCAGCAGTGCCGCCGACGACGGCGCCGCCGACCGGGCGTGAGACCATCCACGCCAGCCAGAGGCCGAGCGCGTACAGCGGCACGCCCATGACCAGCCGCGCGGTACCCAGCGCCACCAGGGCATCCGGGCCCATGAAGTACAGCGGCACCTGGACGGCCAGGCGCAGAGCCAGCACGGCGATGACAATCCAGGTCGCCAGCACATAGGCCCGCAAGCGGCGCGGTTCCTTCCGCCAGTCCGTCCCTTCGCCCCGGATGAAGCCGAACAGCAGTCCGGCCAACGGCCATTTGACCGCAATCGAAATGACCATGCCCACAATGTAGGCAGCGTTGGTGAAGAAGCCCGGAATGTAGAAGGTCTCGGCCCGGCCGGTCGTGTTGGCGACAAAGGCACAGATGGCAACGCCGATCAGTCCGGAAAACGCCTGGACCACGGTGCCGCGCTGGATCAGCCGCAGGATGGTAAACACTGCCGCGATGCCCAGCGCCCCGATCAGGGCCGGTGCCAGATCGCGGACAGCGGTGAAGACTACGAGGAAGACCAGACCGGGCAGAATGCTTTCGGTCAGACCGCGGACGCCGCCCACGGATTTGAGCACGTCGATCTGGCCGTCTTCGCGGCGCTCCACTCCCGCCCGCGCCGCGTAGGCACCGGCGAGCTCGCTGACGGATTTCTCCTGCTCATCGCGAGGTTCGGGTTTTTCAGTCATGGCTCAATTCTCCAACAGGCTTTGGATTTCATAGCGCGGGTTGTACATCGTCGGCAGCCCGTCGACTTCGAACACGGTTCCTTCGAAACCCAGCCGGATACCGGCGTCGATGCCCGGTACCCGCCGCTGGCCCAGCCAGATCAGGCGGATCCTCGCCGGCCGCTGCTTCACGCCGGCCTCGGTTGCCCCGGCTCCGGGCCCCGTCGAGGTCAGCACGGCCGAGAAACTTGGCGCCTGGCCCACGGGAAGAATCGTGATCGACTCCACGTATCCCATGGAACGCACGCGCCCACGCTTCGGCAGTCCTTCCAACGGAATAACGACGGCGGACCCGGCATCGGGACGCCGGTCCTTAGCCAATGTGGGTGATCTCGGGTCCGCGCTCGGGTGCGCTCAAGCCGGGCGCAGGTTGGCCGGGCGCAGGCTGACCGTCCTGCGTGCGCAGGCTCGCATCCTTGGGCAACCGCAGCGTCAGCAGATCCCGTGGCGGCAGCGGTTGGTCGCCCCGGACCACAACGGTCTGGCGGAAGAGCTCTTCCAGCTCCGCTGCCTTGGCCCGGTCCAATGCAGCCGCACCACCGATGACTCCGCGCAGGAACCAACGCGGACCGTCGACGCCGATGAACCGCGCTACCCTGAAGCCACGCTTCCCGTCCGACGTCTGGGCGGGCAGTTTGGCCACAACTTCTGTCCCCAGCGGCCCGCTGACCTCCTCAACTGTCCCGCCCTGGGAACCGATGGATGAAGCCAGCTGTTCGCGGATTTCCTCCCACAGGCCCTCGGACTTAGGCGCCGCGAAGGCCTGCAGCTGCAAACTGGAACCGGACAGGTCCAGCGTTACGGCGATGACCCGCTGGGTTTTCTCCTCTACTTCCAGCCGTAGCTGAAGTCCGTCACGGGGCCGGATTTTCAGCGCGCCGAGATCGAGGTATCCCTCATCGGTCTCTTTTTCGGCGCTATCGAACGGACCGCTGCTGCGCAGTTCCGCATCGGTCTTGGCAGCCTTCGGCAAAGTCTGGGCTGCTTCTGCCTGTTCCGGGTCGGCTGCGGGATCGGAGGCTTCGCCCGGAGTCTGCACTTCGTCGCTCTCCGCTGCGGTCTCCGGCAGATCGCTCGTCTCGTTCTTGTTCTTGCGGCGCCCAAAGATCATCGTCGGGTCCTTTCTGAAGCCGCTGGCTGGCCAGCGGCAGTTGTACTCGGTCGGCGCTTCATTGGGCTGCCGTAAAGCCGCCGGTCGATCCGAACCCGCCGGCGCCTCGAATGGAGCCGGGCAGCTCGTCGACATGTTCAAAGGCAGCGTGCTCTACGCGCTGGATGACCATTTGCGCAATGCGGTCCCCGCGCTTGAAGGTCAGGGTCTCGGCGGCATCCGTATTCAGCAGCGTGACGGCGATTTCGCCGCGGTAACCGGCATCAACCGTGCCCGGTGCATTAACGATGGTCAAGCCGTGTTTGGTCGCCAGTCCCGAGCGCGGATGAATCAACGCCACATACCCTTGCGGCAGCGCGATGGCCACACCGGTGGGGACAAGGATCCGCTCCCCCGGCCCGATCCTGAAGTCAATGCGGCTGCGAAGATCAGCCCCAGCGTCGCCAGGATGGGCGTAGCCCGGTGCCTCCAGACCGTCGTCGAGCATTTTCAGCTGAACGTTCAGCGTGGGTTGAATATCCTGCACTCGCTACCATTTCCTTGCCGATGGCGGCCCTGCCGCCGCGAGAGTTTCCGCACATCACTCTAACGCTTTTGGCGCAGAACAACTACGTCATGCGCTGCAGGCCCCGCGGCTCCGCCGGCCTCCGAGGTGAAAAGCCACGGGAAAGGTGAAAAGCTGGAATTATGAGCACAAACGCCACTCCCGCCGGTAACACCGGCTCCGCTTCCGGGACACCCGGAGCCGTCATTTACCAGGAACGCCTGTGGCCGAACTTCTGGATCTGGCTGATCGCGGCAGGCACGGCAGGAGCGGTGATTTTCGTGTTGGCACCGATCAGCCTGACCACCGCCTACATCGCAGCAGCGGTCGCCGCGGTCATTCTGGCGGTCCTGCTGATTGTTTCGGCACCGCGGATCACCGTGACCCAAAAAACGCTTCAGGTGGGCCGGGCGCAGATCGAGCGGGAATTCATTGGCCGGGTCGAGGCCTTCACGGGCGACGACGCCACGGCCCAGCGCGGAACGGAACTGAACGGCACCGCCTACATGTGTTTCCGCGGCTGGATCCAGCCGGTGGTCAAGATCGAGATCACCGACGAGGCAGACCGGACACCCTACTGGATCACCTCCACACGACGCCCGAAACAGCTCGTCGCGGCACTCTCGACCCCGCAAGACCAGTAACCAGCGGACCGCCGGCGGCCATCATTTGGCCGCCGGCGTATCCAGATCGTCCGACGGTGCCTGTACTCAGGCAACCGCTACCGCAGCAACCCCTGCCGCCGGTAAGTTTGGCCGCTCAGCCCTCGCAGTCCTTGCAGTACAGGAGCCCGTCCTTTTCCCTGGCGACCTGGGACCGATGACGGACCAGGAAACAAGACGCACAGGTGAATTCATCTGCCTGTGCAGGCATGATGCGCACCGTCAGCTCTTCGCTGGACAGATCCGCCCCAGGCAACTCGAATCCTTCGGCCGCTTCGGCTTCGTCCTCGTCAACGACGGCGGACTGCTTGGTCGTGCGGTGGGTCTTCAGCTCCGCAATGGATTCCTCGCTAGTCTCGTCATCGGTCTTGCGAGGGGCATCGTAATCAGTCGCCATAATTGTGTCTTCACGCTCCGGTGTTGCAGTTGTAAGCCGGTCTTCCGGGCCGGCAAGCCCATCACGCCCGATGATGTGTCAGATCACAACGTCCGCGGCGGGGATTTTGTGCCCATAACGCGAAGATTGTGGCCTATTCGAAGCCCGAATATCAAACCATTCCTTCACCGGGCGCCGGATAAGCACCCCCACGGCGAAACTTCGGCCACGAACTGCACGCCACACCCGACCAAACAGTAGGTATTAGGCGCCATCGGTGGCAAAGTTTCAGGGAGGAATTGTCGTCTGGTGGAGGGTTTTCATGCAGGATCTACGGCTGGTGGGTGTCCATGAGGATGGCGAACATCTGCTGTTGAGCGGCGACGGCGGGGAAAGTTACCGCCTGGCGATTGATGAAGCACTCCGTTCCGCAGCAGCGCGCCCGTCAGTGCGGGTTCCCGCTGCTGATTCGGACAGCGGAGGCGCCGCGATGTCCCCCCGCGAGATTCAAGCCCGGATCCGGGCCGGAGCCTCTGCGGAACAGGTCGCCGCTGAATCGGGCCTCGACATGGCACGCATCCTGCGCTATGAAGGACCGGTCCGTGCCGAACGGGACTACATGGTCCAGCAGGCACAGCGCGTCGAGGTCGCTTCCGCGCTGCCGTCGCACGACAGCTACCGCTCTGCATTCGGAGACGCTCCCGCCACCCTTGGCGAGATGGTCGCCCACCGGGTTAATGCGTTCGGTATCGACGCGGCCTCATTGGAATGGGACTCCTGGCGGCGCCAGGACGGCGCATGGGTGATCGTCGCCCGTTTCGAGCCGCCCGCCGTTGCCAGCGGTTCAATCGGTGAGGAGCCTCCCGCCAAGTGGCTGTACAGCCCCACCAGCAAAACTGTGCAGAACAGTAACCGCTGGGCGCAGCAGCTCAGCGAACTTGAGCCCTTGGACGGCCCCGTCCCGGCGCGCCGACTCACGGCCGTGGCTGACCGGGTCTTCGACTTCGAGGCAGACACCGAAGCTGGTCCCGAAACTGACTCGGCCACCGGGGACGAAGACGCCACGGACTCGGACAATCTGTTGGAAGTGCTTCGGTCCCGCCGTGGCCAGCGCCTCGGTGTTGACGAAGAAGCCGACGACGCACTGGCGCTCCTGCTGACCCAGGGCGGTATCCCCGCTGCTCATCCGCGTGAGGGGATCCTGACCGGGGATGATACGGATGCAGACGGCAACGGCGGGCGGCCGAGCAGTCCGTTCACGCTGAGCCTCGCCTCATCTGGCCACGGAGCCGATTCTTCGCTCGATCTTCATCCGGGTGTCAGCATGGAGACCAGGGAAATAACGGTCTCCGGTGCTCCCTTGCCGGAGGAAAATGCGGATGCTGCACCGAACGCTGACTCCGAACCGGCCTCGGCCGATCAGAGCCAAAGCGCGGAGCCGGCAGAACCTGCAGAAGCGGCGTCGGCAGATGCGGCCGCGGCCGAAGAACAGCAGCGCAAGCGGTCTATGAAACCTAAACGCTCCAGCGTCCCGAGCTGGGACGAGATCGTTTTCGGCACCAAGCACGAGTAAGCCGGGCGGCCGCCTCCGGCAGTCCCCGGAACAGCAGGCGGCCTGAGCCGATCAGGACCGTTCTGCTGTTACTTTCCCTTGGCGGTGTTCTTCTTGCCGGGTGAACGGACCGTTGAGCCCAGCGTAAGCAACGGCACTTCGCGTTCGGCGCGGGTCAATGACCCGTGCTGGCCTACCACGTCCATGGCACGCTCCGCCACCCTGCGCGTATCGTACAGGGCGATCGGTTCCCGAGCCGCGATCATCAGATCCCCGATCCGAGGCAGAACAGAAGCATCCACGCGGCCGAAAAGTCCGTGAGCGACAGCTTCGTCCCGATCAAGAATCCAGGCATGCTTGCCGAACGACTCACGCCATGCTGTGGCGAGCTTGTCACGTTGCCGCGCACCGGCGTCGGGCTCTAGATACAAATGCACCAGCCGCGGTTCACCGCCCGTGTGGCGGACCCCCTCGACCAGTTCCGGCTGCAGGGAATAGTCGTGCCGGTGTTCACGGGAGACATCCAGCATGCCGTGATCCGCAGTCAGCAGGAGCAGCGTGTCCGCAGGCAACTGGCCGGCCAGCCGGCGCATGTCCGAATCCAGCTCCTCCAGGGCATTGCCCCATTCCACCGACGAACTGCCATACCGGTGCCCCGCCTTGTCCAGCTCGTTGAAGTACAGATAGACCAGCGCCTGGTCCTGCCCGGCCAGGGCCTCGACCGTGGCCTGGGTCCGTGCATGGCCCGTCGTCGCCGGGATGAAGGATCCGCCGCGCAGCGCCGCCTGCGTCATGCCGGAGTCGGCAAACTTGGGCAAACTGACGGTCGCAACCGAGACGTATTCAGCAGCGCGTTCAAACACGGTGGCATGCGGCTGCCACTTGCGCGGATCCACTTCCGCGTCCCAGCCGCCCAGCTGGTTGACCACCTTGTCCTGCGCCGGGTCCAGCACGTCGTAGCCGACCATGCCGTGCAGGCCGGGCTCAAGTCCTGTCCCTAAACTGGCGAGTGACGACGCCGTCGTTGACGGGAAGGCGCTGCGCAGCGTGCGCGAGTTTTCGAGGCATTTACGCAGGAACGGGGCATGCCCGCCGCGCTGTTTGAGCAGGGCTTTGCCCAGCCCGTCCACCATGACTACACAGATGCGCCTGGCTCCGGGCAGACCCAGGACATTCTCAAAACCCGGTACGTCAAGGGCTGCTGCCGCGCTGCTGAAGACGTCGGCTACGGTGTCCCGGCCGAAGTCTGGTGCCGGGGGCAGCGGTTCGTGATGCAACGGCATGCTAGCGCTGGTGGTGTCCGCGGGCCAGCCTGGTCCCCAGGCGTTGGCGCGGCTGCACCGTTTCCGCGGTCCGGACCGGGACCGGGGTGGACGTATTGACCTTCCGCAGTGCGCGGGCAAAGCTCTTGGCATTCTGGACGGCCTGCGACCCATCCGCTTCGGCGCTGACCCGCAGGACGATGTCTTCCTGCACAATGTTGCCGGTGTAGCCATGGTCCGCGTCACACTGGGGATCGGCACATCCTGCCGGGCCCATATCCAGGCGCTGCCCGCCGGACCAGGCGATAGCCAGCGTGAGCTCCCGGGCCTGATCCGATGGCTTGTAGTCCTGGGGCTGGGCGTAGATGTAGCTGAGTACAACGGAACGGATCTGGCTGACCGGAACCGATTCCGTGGAGATCTGCGCAACCATCTGCTGCCCGGCATCGTCGAGCTGTTGGTCGTCGACATGGGTGATCACCAGCATGTCCTCGGTCAGTACCAGGACGGTGATGTGGCGGTGCACTTCGTTGCGGTCAAAATGGGTTTCCAAGTGCACCACGTGGGACAGCGGCTCGCGCTCGTCGAGAGCGTCATGAACCACATCGGCCACCATAACGGGGTAGAAACCTGCCCTGTTCAGGTCCTCGTCGAGGCTGCGTCGTTCGGTGGTTGAAGAATGGCTCATGAGTCCATTTTTGCGCAGCCGGTCAGCTAAAGCGAACTGCGCGCCGTCTCAGTCCCGCATCGCGCGGCGCGCACTGTCCGTGCGCTGGGCGTGGTTGGCCAACCGCAAGTCCGCGCTGAGCACCGTCAGACCCTGCGGCGACACTAGAACGGGGTTGAATTCGAGCAAAGCGATTTCCGGATGGTCGTCCTTCATCAGGGCCACACGGTTGATGAGGTCTTCGAGCGAGGCGACGTCCACCGCCGGCAGGCCTTGGTATCCAAACAGCTTTGTTGCCGCCCGTGGGCCGCGTACCAGGTCGGCCACGTCCACCGAGGTCAGGGGCGGGATCCGGTGGGACCAGTCCCCCAGCAGGTTCACCGCGTCGCCCGCCAGCCCGAAGGACACGACCGGCCCCAGCAGCGGATCTTCGATCGCCCGCACCGTGCAGGACTGGCCGGACGGCGCCATTGCCTGGATCTCCAATCCGATGTCACCAAACGGCTTGAGGGTCTGGCGCATGTGTTCGATGTTGTGCCGAAGCGACTCAGCATTCACGATATTGAGCCGCACGCCACCCAGATCCAGCCGCTGGCGCAGCCGCTCATCAGTGGCTTTCAGCGCCACCGGCCAGCCCAAAGAGTCGGCAGCCGCTACCGCTTCGTCCGTCGTAGTGAAACCCGCCGACGGCAGCACCGATATCCCGTAGCACGCGAGCAGCTCGCCGGCTTGCTCCGCCGTCGTGGTGACTAGCCGCGCCCCGGAGACGCCTTCGATGAGGCCGTCAATCAGCGCGACAGCCTCGTCACGGCGCAACCCGGTCGGCGCGACAACTTCGCCTTGGTCCCTGGCCAGCCATTCGGTGTAACGGACTACCGCCGACAGCGCAGCGATTGCGGCACCGGGACTTGAGTAGCTGGGGACGGCAGGCTGACGCGCACCGGCTTGCCCCGCAGAATCGGCGGCGAGCAGGCCTTCAACCCGCACCGCCGGGTCAAGAATCCCGGTAAAGGCCGCTACCACCGGTTTGCCTGCGTCCGCCGAGCACTCCTGCAGGACTCTTGCTACATCATCGGTACCCAGTCCGACCGCGGGCAGGAGAGTGACGACGGCGGAATGCACATCGGGTGAGCGCAGTGCCTCCATCAGCTTCCTTCGCAGCAGGTCCAGGGCAACAGACTGGCCGGTGTTCAGGTCCAGGCCCGTTTCCAGGCGGGCGACCTTCAGTTCGTGGGTAGCGGCCGCGTCCGCCACAACCTTGCCCAGTGCCAGCGAATTGCTGAAAACCGCCAGTCCGGGCCCTTGTGGCTGCGCCTGGCTCACGAGGATCTGGGCAATGTCCATCAGTTCTTCATTGGTTCCGACCCGGATGACTCCGGACTGGCGCAGCATCGCGTCCAGGGCGCCCTGTGGAGCCTGCGTCGTCCGCACATGGTGTCCGGGCGGCAGCTGCAGGCCCATGAGGTCTGATTTTGCCACAATGACCGGTTTGCTCCGGGAGAGCCTCCGGGCGATGCGCGAGAACTTTCTGGGGTTGCCGAAGGACTCCAGGTACAAGCCGACGGCGCTGGTAGCCGGATCATCTTCCCAGAACTGCATGACGTCGTTGCCGGAAACGTCTGCCCGGTTTCCGGCCGAAAGCGTGGAAGATAGTCCCAGCCCGCGCCTTGCAGCTGCGGCATAAAGCATCACGCCGATCGCGGCGGACTGGCTGAAAAGTCCCAACGGCCCGAGCTTCGGCAGTTTCGGCGCTATCGACGCGTTGAGCGACACTTTAGGATCCGTGTTGATGACGCCCAACGATGCCGGTCCGATCACCCGCATGCCGTTGGCGCGGGCGTTGCGGACCAACTCCCGCTGGCGGGACAGGCCCTCAACGCGGTCATCGGCAAATCCGCCGGTGGCAACGATGAGACCCTTCACGCCGGCATCAGCGCATTCCTGCACTACTTTGAGAACCTGCTCATAGGGAACGGCGATGATGGCCAACTGCACCTCGTGGGGCACCTCGGCGATTGTGGCGTATGAAACCAGACCACCGAGCTCGAAGGCCTGGGGGTTAATGGCATAAACGGTCCCTTGGAAACCGCCCTCCACGATGTGTTCCAGCAGCGAATAACCCACACTGCCCCACTCGCGGCTGGCCCCGATAACTGCGATTGACGACGGCGCCAGCAGCGCGGCGACACTTCGCGCCTCTGCACGGTGTTCGCGCGATTCCATCACAGCTCTGGAGCGCTCTGTGGGGTCGATGTCGAACTCAAGCATCACCACCCCGTCGTCAAAACGACGCCGGACCTCGTATCCGGCGTCGTTAAAAACGGTGATCATCTTGCGGTTCTCGGGCAGCACTTCGGCCGAGAACTTGCGGATTCCGTTTTCCCGGGCGGCGGCGGCCAGGTGCTCCAGCAGGATAGATCCAAGACCACGACTCTGATGGGTATCAGCTATGTTGAAAGCAACCTCGGCTTCCGCCGGATCATCCAGCCGGTCGTACCGGCCGATTCCGATTATTTCGCTGGCAATGGTGATGACAAAGGCCACGCGGTTGCTATAGTCCACGTTGGTGAATCGCGCCAGCTCACGTGAACTGAGCTTGGATTTGTAAGTGAAGAAACGCAGGTAAATCGAGCTCTCCGACTGACCCACGTGGAAGGCCTGAAGAGCGTCTGCATCCTCCGGGACGATGGGGCGTAAATGCGCTGTACCGCCGTCTCGAAGGACGACATCAGCTTCCCAGTATTCTGGATAGTCCGGGGTTTGCGCCTCTTCCACCATAGACTCACTGTAACCGTTAATAAGCAGTAAGGACCCGAGCTTTTCACATGGCCCGTCGACAGAAGACCGTTCAGGACGAACCGGACTACACCGAGAACATCGTTGACATAGATGTCACGGCCGAGATGGAAGGCTCGTTCCTGGAGTACGCCTATTCGGTGATTTATTCACGGGCGTTGCCTGACGCCCGCGACGGCCTGAAACCAGTGCAGCGGCGCATTCTGTACATGATGAGCGAGATGGGCCTTCGCCCGGACCGCGGGCACGTTAAGTCGGCACGTGTGGTCGGTGAAGTCATGGGTAAGCTGCACCCTCACGGCGACACAGCCATCTACGACGCAATGGTGCGCATGGCCCAGGCGTTTGCGCTACGTATGCCGCTGATCGACGGCCACGGCAACTTCGGATCGCTCGACGACGGACCTGCGGCACCCCGGTATACCGAGGCCAGGCTCGCCGCTTCGGCGCTGTCGCTGACGGACCATCTTGACGAAGATGTCGTCGACTTCGTGCCCAACTACGACAACCAGATCATGCAGCCGGAAGTCCTCCCGGCGGCATTTCCCAATCTGTTGGTCAACGGCTCCTCCGGCATCGCCGTCGGTATGGCCACCAACATGGCCCCGCACAACCTCGGCGAGGTTATTGGCGCAGCACAGCACCTGATCCAGAATCCGGACGCGCAGCTAGACGACATCATGCGCTTCGTGCCGGGACCCGATCTCCCCACAGGCGGCAAGATCGTCGGCCTCGACGGTATCCGTGACGCCTACGCCACGGGCCGGGGCTCCTTCAAGACCCGGGCCACCGTCCAGGTCGAACAACTCACCGCCCGACGGACCGGCCTCGTCGTGACCGAACTGCCCTACATGGTTGGTCCGGAGAAGGTCATCGAAAAGATCAAAGACGCGGTGACGTCCAAGAAACTTCAAGGCATCAGCGACATCGTTGACCTCACCGACCGCAACCATGGCCTGCGCTTGGTCATTGAACTCAAGAACGGCTTCAACCCGAACGCCGTCCTGCAGCAGCTGTACCGCTATTCGCCGATGGAAGATTCCTTCGGCATCAACAACGTCACGCTGGTAGAGGGCCAGCCCCGGACACTGGGGCTCCTCGAGTTGCTGCAGGTGTACGTGGATCACCGCATCGATGTGGTCCGCAGGCGCACCGCCTTCCGGTTAGGCAAGAAGAAGGACCGCCTGCATCTGGTTGAGGGCCTCCTCATTGCAATCGTCGATATCGACGAAGTCATCCAGATCATCCGTGCCTCGGAAGAAACTGCCGAAGCACGGCAGCGCCTCATCGCGGTCTTCGACCTCACGGAAATCCAGGCCAACCACATCCTCGAACTGAGGCTGCGGCAGCTGACCAAGTTCTCCCGGATTGAGCTGGAGAAGGAGCAAGAGCAGCTGCGCCAGGAGATTGAGGCGCTGGAAGAAATACTGAACTCCGAGTCCAAACTGCGCCAGCTGGTTTCGGATGAACTCGGCGAAGTCGCGGCGAAACACGCCACTCCCCGCCGAACAATCCTGCTTGAATCGGAAGCCACGGGCGCTCTTACCAGTGCCACCGTGGCACCTGCAGGCAAAAAAGGAACCAAAGTACCCGTCCAGCTGGAAATCGCCGACGATCCCTGCTGGGCGATCCTCTCAGCCTCGGGACAATTAGCACGAACTGCTAACCAGGATGAATTGCTCGACGGCGGCCAACGTGTCAAGCACGATGTGTTCACGTCAGTGGTCAAAACCTCGGCGCGGGCCGAGATTGCCGCCGTCACGTCCTTGGGACGTATGCTCCGGCTGCAGGTAGTGGATATGCCGGCCCTCGCTCCATCCGCGGGAATTCCGAATTTGACCGGCGGTGTCCCTGCCCGCGAATTCATCACGCTGGCCAAGGGGGAAACCTTGGTGGCCTTAGCGCCGCTGAATGCTGTTCTCGCCATTGGCACGGCTCGGGGCATAGTCAAACGGGTCAGCCCGGACTATCCACTCAACCGTGAGGATTGGGACATCATTTCGCTCAAGCCCAAGGACTATATCTTGGGCGTAACAGCAGCTGCCGAAGGCGATGACTTGGTCTTCATGACCAGGCAGGCACGGTTCTTGCGCTTCCCGGCCGCCACAGTCCGACCTCAGGGTCGCACGGCTGGCGGCATGGCTGGCATCAAACTTACTGAAGACGACGAGGTAGTGTTCTTCGGTGCCGTGGATCCTAACGATGACGCCGCCGTCGTCGTCACTATTGCTACGACGGCGCAAGCCTTGCCCGGGACATCTCCGGGATCTGTGAAGGTCACCGCACTCGAGGAGTTCCCGGCCAAGGGCAGGGCCACGGCCGGAGTGAGGGCGCATCGCTTCCTCAAGGGCGAAGACCAGCTCAGCTTGGGCTGGGCAGGCCACGGTCCGGCTAAGGCCTCCGCGGCCAGCGGTGTGACTCGTTCCCTCCCCACGGAACATGGACGCCGGGACGGCTCCGGCATTCCGTTGTCACAGACGGTCGAAGCTGTTGGCCCGAGCCTGTCCTAACGGGACAAGCGACCCTTTGTCGGTCACGCCGCGCGGTAGTAAATGAAATCAACGGGACCGGTAATAGCTCGATGTACCGGGGGTTGGAGCAGTCCCTCTGCGGCCGGCTCTTCCACGGCCTCGAGGGGCGGCGCTTCCTGGGGCACAGGCACGCATTCTTCTTCGGGCGACAGCGCCCTCAAGTGTGGATTGAGGGCCGGCTCCGGTATCTCGTCCGGTTGTTCTGTTGCCGGTGGTGTGCCGGGCAGTGCTGGTGCGGTGGATTGGTAGGTGTGTCCGGTCGGGGTGGTGGTTTCCACGGTGTGCCGTGGTCCGGGGATTGTTCGGGCGTGCCAGCCGTCGGCTTCTTTCGCGAGGTTGCACGCTTCGCACAGGCCTTGCCCGTTGATCTCGCTGGTCTCTCCGGCGTCGCGCCAGGGCACGACGTGGTCGTGGTGGCGGATGGGTGCGTCGCACCACGGGGTGCGGCAGAGCTGGTCCCGTGCCTGGATGACCCGCTGCATCCCGGCGGGCATCAGCCGCGCACGCGAATCCATCCCGAGCAACTGCCCGGTACCCGGCGCGGTGTAAAGCCGGCGTACCCACACTTCCACCTCTTCCGAATCGCCGGGGGCGTTTCGTTTGAAGCCAGGGGGCCCGGTCGCCGTGCCGACTTCTCCTGTCTTGCCGGCGTCGCTGTCTCCTGCCTTTCCGGTGTCTCCGGTTCCTGCACCGGCACCGTTGGCCGGTACTGGTTCGTCTGTCGCTTTGAGCTTCCTTGCGTTGCCGTTAGTGGGGCCGCCGTCGATGCCGGTCCCGTCCGCGTTGCCGCCCGTTCCCTCGTTCTCGGTGTCGGTGTCGCCGGTGCGGAGCAGGTTCCGGGCCCATTGGGCGGGGACGATGCCGTACCCGCTCAGGTGGGCCGGTTCGGAGTCGCCCTGGAACAGGGTGCGGTCGGTCATGACCAGCTGCACTTCGATTTTCGCGGGGCTCTCCGCGGGCTGGCCGGTGACGCGTTCCACGAAGATGTCGGCCATGAGCTGTCCCCGGGAGCGTTCATCGCCCTGCGCCTTCAACCGGTCGGCTTCCTTCGCCAGGGCGGCGAGGACGGCCACGCCCTGCCCCGCCGGCAGCAGGCAGGACACCTGGGCCATGGTGTCCGGCGCCGGACGGCAGGAGACATGGCGTTCGGTTTCGGCTTTCGCCGCCCTCCGGACCACCGACAGGGGATCCAGCCGCAGCGCGGCCTGCTTCGCCAGCGCCCCGATCCGTTTATCCCCGCACCCGTGCAGCGTCTTCGGATCCGCACACAGTTCCTTATCGATGCGGGCGCGGTCTTCCACGCTCAGGCAGGCGGTTTCGCGGACCAGGATGGTCGCCCGCCACTCGTTCAGCCGGCCTTCTGCCAGCGCCCTATAGGTGTGCGGCATTTCCCTGATCAGCGTGGTCGCCAAGCCCAGGTGCTTCCCGCCCCGGTTCGGGGAGTCCTTCCTAGCCAACCCGATCTCCTTCGCCAGGCCCCGGCCCCGCCTCTCCGCCGGGACCCCGGCCGCGGCCCGGGCCTCCCGGCGGGAGGCAACAAACGCTTCGGTCTCCCGCGCCTGCGCAGCAGCGAGGGCGCCCTTGAGTTCCTCCAGCGCGGTGATCCGGTCGATCCGCACCCCCTCCGAAACATGCTGGTCCAGACCTGCAAGTTCGGCGGCCCAGCCGCGGACCAGCACAGCACCCGGATCGCCGGGAACCGGCTTCACCGGGTCCATCTCTGCTGGAACGATTGACTCGAACATACATTCGATTCTACCGTGGACGTGATGGAGGGCACAAGCGTTTAGTCCGGCGGTGGACTAACCAGAAAGGTGGTGCTGGATAAGAGGAAAAGCTCGCCCGATTCCAGCGCGAAGCAGGAGTCATGCCCGTCGTCGCCGGCTCGTCCCCACGGGCCTCCGCCACGATAGTCCTGCTGGATAGACTGGCCGCATGGCGATCATTCCTGACACAAAAGACTGGACCTGGGTTACCGAGCGGGCATGCCGGGACTGTGGTTTTGACCCCACGGGCGTTACACCGGATCAGGTAGGTCCTGCTGTCCGGGAAACCATCCCTCGTTGGCAATCCGTCCTCGCCCGTCCGCAAGTCGCTGAGCGGGGAAACGAGTCGGTATGGTCCGGCTTGGAGTACGGCGCCCATGTCCGCGATGTCTGCAGGGTCTTCGAAAATCGCTTGGCCTTGATGCTGTCGCGCAACAATCCAAGCTTCGCTGACTGGGACCAGGATGCCGCGGCCGTTGAGGACGGCTACGGCATGCAGGATCCGAGCGAGGTGTCACAAGAGCTTGAAGACGCCGCGCTGTCCGTTTCGGCTGCCTTCGACGCCGTCGTAGTCGATCAGTGGGAACGCCAGGGCGTGCGCAGTAACGGCTCGATCTTCACCGTAACCAGTCTTGGCGCGTATTTTCTGCACGATGTGCTCCATCACCTGCACGACGTCAACGGCTGACTCCGGGCCGACGCTTCCATCAGGCAATTCCTACCAAGGCAACTCACACCTAGCCAGCCCATATCGGGTCAGGTGAGCTGCTTGTCGTAGGCCAGGTCCCTCTTGGTCGGCACGTAACCCATCCGGCTGTAAAGACCCAGGGCGCCGCTCGGATTTTCGGTGTCTACGCCCAACCCGGCGTTCTCCATGCCGCCGGCTTTGAAACGGCGCATGGCCTCAGCCAGCAGAGCCGGCGCGATTTTCCGGCCGCGCCAGGCCCGCCGGACGCCGAGCAGGTCGGTGAATCCTTCGTCATGCCCGGCCTGCAGGCGGTAGTCCGGATCAAAACTGGCCAACTGGTACGCGACTGTTTCGCCGGTAGCAGTCTCGATGATGGACATGCTCCATTCAGGCTTGAGCTGCGGGTGGCTCACCACAAACTTCCATTTCTGCTCGTCCTTTGGCTCGCTGCCCCAGTGGTCGGCAAAGGCCTCATTATGGGCGGATCGTACCGCTTCGCTCTGGTCCGGATCGAGAGTGGCGAAGACATAGCCGTCCGGCAGCGGCAGATCCGGTATCGGATCGGCAAGCGAGCGGGTCATCTCCGTGAAATAGCGGACAACCTTCGCGCCAACGGCCCCCATCAGCGCATTGTGCGCCAAATCCCGTTCCTCTGTATACGTGCGCAGGACACCGCCGCTGATACCGGCGTCCAGGAACCGTTGGCGCTGGCATTCTTCCTGCCAGCGGTAGACCGCCCGCCCGATCCCGCGTCGGCGCCACCGCGGATCTACGCCGCCCCACGCGTATGCCGTGGCCGAGCCGGCGTTTGCCCTGACGTTGCCGACAGCGCGGGCAGTCCCGTCGGCGTCGGTCCCCATCAGGGTGGTCGCGGCCGGGTCATTCGCAGCGGATTCAAAAGCCTCTTCAAGGTCCGCGCGCGTTTCGACCCATACCGGTTTATCTACTTCGGCCATGCGCCGGATCAGGGCATGCCAGTTGTCGATGTCCGGGGTTGTCATGGGCCGCCAGTCCAGACGGACGTCGAGGTAATCAGGAAGCGCCGGGCTGTTCATGCCTTTAGGCTAAGGCAGGCAGCGGCGCGGGGGAACCCAGTTCCAGCCGCAGCTCGCAGGACTTCGCCTCGGAGGGCCGGTGCGTGACCATGACTACCGCCTTGCCTGCAAGCGCCCGGCGGAGGTCGGCCAGCAGCGCCTCCGCAGCTTCGCGGTCCAGATGTGCCGTCGGCTCGTCCAGCAGGAGCACCTCCGCGTGGGTCAGCAGCGCACGGGCCACCGCGACACGCTGGCGCTGGCCACCGGAGAGGAAATGTCCGTTCGGCCCAATACGGGTATCAAGTCCGTCCGGCAGACCTGCCACGAAACTGCCAAGGCCGACGTCGTCAATCGCCTTGAGCAGCTCGGCCTCCGATGGAGGATCGGCTTTACTCCGCGCCAGCATCAGGTTGGCGCGCAAAGTCGAGTTGAACAGGTGCGACTCCTGCGGCGTCCAGGCAATGCCTCTGCCGGCGCCCGGTGTAGCGGAGTCCACCGGCTGGCCGTTCACCAGATACCGGCCCTGCTGCGGCTCAAGGAACCCGAGCAGCACGCCCAGCAGGGTCGACTTCCCGCTGCCAGACCGGCCAGTCACCGCCAGCCACTGCCCCGGCCGCAGCTCCAGGTCCAGTCCGCTGAATACGGGACGGGGCTGTCCGGGATAGGCGTAAGCGACCTGCTCAAGGCGTAGCGAGGAGAACTCCCCGCGCGCCCGGGAATCCTCGGTGCTGCTGGAGGGGATGTCCTCGGTTCCCAGTTCCGGCAGCACGCGCTCCCCCAGCCCGCGCCAGGCGCCCCATTGCTGCACTGCGGTATTGACTGCGGCGTAGGGCTCGACCAGCGCCAACTGCATCAAAATCACGACGGCGGCAGCTCCGGGCACTGTTCCAGCAGACTGGGTGATCATCACCACGGCGCTGACCGAACAGGCCAGGACGGTCACGCCGTGGCCGAATCCCTGCGCCCACGCACTATGCTGCAGCGCCGCCGTCGTTCTGGAATCCAGGTTCTGGGTCCGTTTCAACAGCGGGGCATCCGCGCCATTGGCCCGCAGATCCGCGGCGGCGCCCAGCAGCCGTGCAAAAGCGTTCAGCGACTGCCCTTTCAAGCCCACCGTCGCGGCTTGCGCCGAACGGTCGGCCAGGCGGGTCAGGGCGGGCGCCACCAGGATCCCGACGATGGCGAGCAGAATCTGCCACACCAGGCCTGACGGCATCAGCAGTGCGGTAGCCACGCACGAGGCCAGGGCGGTCAAGACTCCCACCAACGGCGCGAACACTGCGCGCGGGGCGATGTCGCGCAGTTCATCGACGTCGCCGATCAGCCGTTCCAGGGCTCCCCCGCCCCGGGCAAGTTTCCGCCAGCCCGCCGGACGCTGCAGCAGCCCGTTCCACAAGCGCGTCCGCAGCCGGTCCGTACTTTCGAAGACGGCATCATGCAGGCGCAGACGCTCGTGATAGCGCAGCACGGAACGGCCCAGACCGAAGAACCGCACCCCGACAATGGAGGTCATCAGGTACAGGATCGGCGGCTGCTCACTGGCGTAGACGATGAGCCAGCCGGACAGGCCGCTGAGCGAGACCGCGAACAGCGTAGCGCCGAGTCCGAAGAACAGGGCGGCCACAAACTGCCTGCTCCAGGGCCGGAGCATGGCGAGGTTCCGCCACAGGGACGGCCGCTGGGCAGGCTGGCCCTCATCGACGGCGTCACGGACAGCGACAGCCGCTTCGGTTTCCGGTCCGGATGCCGGGGTCGGATGCGTTACTCCGCTCACCGGACTCGTGCCGGTACCGATCTCGATCAACTGGTCCGCAAGTCTTGCGGTTGCAGGATCGTGTGCCACCAGGACTACGGTGATGCGTCCGCGCAGCCGCTTCAGGGCGTCTTCGATGGCACGGGCACTGGCCGCGTCGACATGGGCGGTCGGTTCGTCTGCCAGCAGCATCCGAACTCCAGGTACGTTTTCTACCCGTGCCAGGGCGCGGGCCACGGCGACCCGCCGCAGTTCGCCCGGGCTGAGGTCGCCGGTGGCCGCGTCGATCAGAGCGGTCCCGTTGACCTCTGACAGCGCACGCTCAGCAGCCCGTCGCCCCGCCGAAGACGCCGGCAGGCCGGCATACAGTGCGATCTCGTCCGCTACCGTCAGCTCCGCCGGCACCGGATGCTGCGGAATCCAGGCAATCTGGTTCCTGCCGACTCCTGCCACGGAGCCGGCGACCGCGGCGCCCGCCCCGTCCCGCCGCACACCGGCGAGGACTTCCAGGACAGAGGTTTTGCCGCAGCCGCTGGGGCCGGCCAACGCCGCAATTCCGCCGGCAGGCACGGTGAAGTCCAGCCCATCGACCACCGCCTTCGCACGCCCCGGGTAGCGGATGCTCAAGTTTGACACCGCAATGGCCCCCTTTTGTGCATCGGCGGAAACCAGCGGCCGGCTCGCAGGCGAGTCGAGCACCGCGTTGCTGCGTTTGAGCGCTTCGAGTCCGTCCTCGCTGGAATGGTGCGCGCTGCCCAGATCTCGAAGCGGCTGGTAGCAGTCGGGAGCCAGAATCAGCGCGAGCAAACCGGCTTCGAGCGGCATCTCGCCGTGCACCAGCCGCACGCCGATGAACACGGCGACCACGGCCACCGAGATCGTGGCAATCAGTTCCAGGGCCAGCGAAGACAGGAAGGCGACGCGCAGGGTGGCCAGGGTGCGGCCGCGGTATTCGGCGGCAACGTCGCTCAGCGCGCGCGTCTGGGCAGCGGCACGGCCGAGCCCCACGAGTACCGGCAGCCCGCGGGCCAGTTCCAGCAGGTGGTCCGAGAGCCGGTCCAGCGCCGCGGCGGCTTCCTGGGCCTTGTCCTCGGTGTGCTGGCCGATCAGAATCATGAAGACCGTCACCAGCGGGATAGTCAGCACCACTACCAGCGCGCTGACCCAGTCCGCACCAAGAATGCGCAGGCCAACCAGCAGAGGCACGACGGCGCAGGTCACCAGGGCGGGAAGGTACTTGCTGTAGTAGTTATCCAGCGAATCCAGGCCGCGCGTCACCAGGACGGTCAGGGCGCCGCTCCCGGCGACGGCGCTGGCCCCGCCGTCGTCGATTATCCGCCGGGTCAGGTCCGCGCGCAACTCCTGCTTGACGCCGGCAGCGGCGCGTTGGGCCACAGTTTCCTGAGCCCAGACAGCCAGCGCGCGCAGCACGGTGCCGGCCGCTCCCAGCACCATAACGTGCTGCCAGGCGAGGCTACCGGCCGCCAATCCGGCAATACCGGCGGCAACGGCCTCGGCCAGCAAAATGAGACCGAGCGCCTTGCATCCGGCCAGCAGGCCCAGCAGATAGAGCGCCCGCCTGCTCGTGGCGCTGACCGGAAGCAGCGGCTTCACTGCGGGACGACGGCGTGGGCGGCCGGGATCGAGGAGGCACTGACTCGTCTCCGGAAGACCCAGTAGGTGTAGCCCTGGTACACCAGTACTGCGGGAATCCCGAAGGCGGCAATAACGCTCATCACGCCCAACGTGTAATCCGACGAGGACGCAGAGGTGACAGTCAGGTTGTAGGCGGTGTCGATGGTGGACGGCAGCACGTTCGGGAACGCCGCAGTGAAAATGGTTGCGGTGCCCGCCAGCAGGAAGATGCCCAGGCCCCCGAAACTCCAGCCGTCCCGTTCCCGCCGGGCCATCATCCACGCGAACACGGCACCGAGGACGGCCAGCAGCAAGGTCACATAGGTCACGGATTTGCCGCCGGCCGCCACCACGGCGACGGCCCACAACGCCAGCGGCAGCAGGGCCACGGGCAGCCAGCGAAGCAACAGTTTGCGGGCGCGGACCCGGATGTCGCCGTCGGTCTTGAGCGCCAGGAACGCTGCCGCGTGCACGATGCAGAAAAAGACGACGGCCAGACCGCCGAGGACCGCATAGCCGTTGAACCAGGCAAAGGGTCCACCCACCCGGTCCCCGTTCTCGTTCAGCGGCAGCCCTGTGGTGGTCAGTGCCAGCATGGCTCCGACGCCGAAGGCGGCCACGACGGAGCCCAGGACTATGGCCCAGTCCCAGACGCTGCGCCAGCGGTCGGAGTCCATCTTGCCGCGGTACTCGAAGGCAACCGCGCGGAAGATCAAGGCGAGCAGCACGAAAACCAGCGGCAGGTACAGGGCCGAGAACAGTGAGGCGTACCAGTGCGGGAAGGCCGCGAAGGTGGCGGCACCGGCGGTGACCAGCCAGACCTCGTTGCCGTCCCAGACCGGTCCCACGGTGTTCAGCAGCACCCGGCGCTCGGTGTTGTTACGGGCGAAGCCGCGCATAAGCATGCCGACGCCCAGATCAAAACCCTCCAAGAACAGGTAACCGGTCCAGAAGAAGGCGATGATGATGAACCAAAGAGTAGGCAGGGTTTCCATTCAGATCTCCAGACTTTCCGGATCGGATACGGCCGGGCGGTTGTCCTCAGTAAGCAAAGGCGAGCACATCGTCGTCGTCCTTGCGCTTGCCGCTGCCTTCGCCGCCGTCGTCATCTTTGTCCTCGTGCAGCAGCTCGGGCATGGCGGACGGCACCCCGCCGCGGCAGTAGGCGAAGAGCAGCTTCACTTCCACCACCAGCAGCACGCCGTACACCAGGGCGAAAGCCGTAAGCGAGAAAACGAGCTCGGCCAGCGAGACGCCCGGCGAGACCGCGGCGGCCGTGAACATGAAGACGTTGTCGATGCCGTCCGGATCAGGATTGGGCGCGACGACGAACGGCTGGCGACCCATTTCCGTGAAGATCCAGCCAGCCGAGTTGGCGCCGAACGGGGCCAGGATCCCGAACACAGCCAGCCGCATCAGCCACTTGGATTCCGGCACGGTGCCACGGCGGACAATCCACAGCGCAACCAGGGCGGCGCCAGCGGCCAGCATGCCGAAGGTAATCATCATCCGGAAACCCCAGTAGGTGACCTCCATGACCGGGACATAGTCGATTTCGGCTCCGGCGCGCTCGCCGTAGATCGGGTTGTCCGGCAAATGTGTGCCGAATTTCTCCTTGTACTCGGGCAGCAGGGAATTGATCCCGCGGATTTCGGTAGTGAAATCACCGTTGGCCAGGAAGGACAGCAGCCCCGGCAGTTCGACGACTGCAACCAGGTCATCGCAGCTGTTGGAGCCCAGGTCGCCCACGGAGAGGATCGAGAAACCCGTCCCGTCGTGGCACGCCGCCTCGGCAGCAGCCATCTTCATTGGCTGCTGCTCGAACATGAGCTTAGACTGCAGGTCGCCGGTCAGGGCAACCCCGCCGAACGAGACCATAGCGACGACGGCGCCGATCCGCAGGGAGCGCAACCAGACTTTATGGTCCGCGGCGTCGCGGCCGATGGCAGGCCTTGAACCGACGATGACCTTGCCGTCGGCGCCAACGGTATCGATCCCGTCACGGCGGCGCTTCCACAGGTGGTACCAGCTGATGCCGAGCAAGAAGCCGCCCGCCACGGAGAACGCTCCGAAAAGGGTGTGCGGGTAGGCCACCAGCAGCGTGTTGTTGGTCAGGACGGCCCAAATATCGACCATCACTGGACGTCCATCGATCATTTCGACGCCGACTGGGTGCTGCATCCAGGAGTTGGCAGCGAGTATGAAGTAGGCCGAGCCCATGGTGGCAAGCGATGCAGCCCAGATGCTCAGCAGGTGGATGGCTTTAGGCAGCCGGCCCCAGCCAAAGATCCACAGGCCCAGGAAGATCGACTCGACGAAGAAGGCCAGCAGCGATTCCAGCGCCAGCGGCGCACCGAAGACATCTCCGACGAAGCGGCTGTACTCGCTCCACGCCATGCCGAACTGGAATTCCTGCACCAGGCCGGTGGCCACGCCCATAATAAAGTTGATCAGGAAAAGTTTGCCCCAGAACTTGGTCATCCGCAGGTACTGGTCCTTGCCGGTCCGGTACCAGGCCGTCTGCATGACCGCGACGACCAGGCCGAGGCCGATAGTCAACGGCACCATCAGGAAGTGGTAGACGGTGGTGATGCCGAATTGCCAGCGGGCGATTTCCAGGGCTTCCACGATAAATACCCCTTCGGGACGAGCCGGCACAGGCTAAGGCGTCGGCGGGAAATATTTCTACAGGCCGTAGAAGTACAACTTTCTACGTAGTGTAGAACAATTTCCGCAAACGCGGTAAATTAGAGAGTGAGACCACATCCCGGCAGCCTGAGCCGCCGGGGCGAGCAGCTAGTTTGGTAGGACGAAGGAAATACATGGCAACTCTTGGGGAGCTGGAACGCGCGGTTATGGACCTGCTGTGGCAGGCCGACTCGGAAGATCCAGCGGAGATCGCTTTTACCGCAAACGCCCTGCGCGACCGTCTGGCACGGAAAACGGATTCAAGCCCGGATGGCAAGGAACTGGCAGTAACGACTGTGCTCACTGTTTTGTCCCGGTTGGAAAAGAAGGGCCTGGTACAGCGTGAACGGGACATCCGTCCGCACCGCTACCGGGCAGTGACCAGCCGTGAGGAACACACTGTTGAGTTGATGAACGAGGTCCTTGGATCCGCGCCGGACCGCGAGGCCGTGCTCGCCAAATTCATCGGCAGCGTTTCCGAACAGGAAGCCGAAACCCTGCGTAAGCTGCTGACTGCGTAGCCCGTAGTGTTCTGGGCCTCGTATCTCTTGGCCGCCATGGCGGTCATTTTGGCGTGGCCCGTGCCGGTTTTGCTCGCCCGGGCAAAATGGACCGCACGGGCACCGGTCACGGCCTTGGTACTGTGGCAAGCCATCGCGCTGGCAGGCGGGCTCTCCATGATCGGCGCCATGCTGACATGGGGGCTGGAACCACTGGGCGAGAACCTCCTTGCGGGGCTTCAAGGTCTGGCCGGGCTGCTGGCCAGTTACGCGCCGGCACCCGGCCTGGACCTGGTCCATGTGTTCGCGCTCAGTGCTGCTCTGCTGCTGGGCGTACATCTGGTCTTCACTCTGCTGTTGACCTATTACCGGATCCGCAAGCAACGCAACAAGCACCGTGACCTGCTGAACCTGCTCAGTTCTCCGGTCAAAAACTCTCCCAAGACCCTGGTGATCAGCCATCCCGCACCGGTGGCGTATTGCCTCCCCGGCGGAGCTGGCTCCGTTACAGTACTCTCGGAAGGTCTGCTGGAGTTGCTCCGGCCCGAAGAGCTCGAGGCGGTTCTGAACCATGAGCGCGCCCATCTGAACCAGCGCCACGACCTGCTGCTGTGGGCCTTTGCTGCCTGGCGCTCCGCGCTCCCCTGGCTGCCGACATCGCAGCTCGCGCAGCGTGCCGTGAACGAACTGATCGAGATGCTCGCCGATGACGGGGCACTCAGAACCGCGAACAGGGAAACCTTGATCCGTGCCGTTGCCGTGGTGGCTAGCGGCGAACGGCCAACCGGCGTCGGCCCTCCAGCCAAAGAGTTGCTGACCCCGGAAGAGTCTGAGGCCCTGAGCACCGCCCACCGGCTGCACCGGCTACTGTCGCCGTCGCCGCCTCTGGGCAAGCCCGCGCAAGCACTGGTGCTGGGCTGCTCGGCCTTGCTGCTGGCCGTGCCGACCGTCCTGCTCCTGGCCCCGGGGCTGGCCGGGTAGCAGCAGAACGCTGGCACCCTCTCCGGACTGCCTGCAAGCGGCTCCCCCGCTGCAGGCCTGACCTTCGTTAGGCGTCGATCCGCTCGCGGTCCAGCATGGCTGCACCGGCAACAATGAACTCCTTGCGCGGTGCCACGTCCGACCCCATCAGCAGGTCAAAAGCACGCTCGGCAGCCTCGGCATGCTCGATGCCGACACGTCGCAGAGTCCGGTGCCGCGGGTCCATGGTCGTTTCAGCCAACTGGTCGGCGTCCATTTCGCCCAGGCCCTTGTACCGCTGGATCGGCTCCTTGTAGTTCCGGCCGCTCTTCTCCAGTTCGGCCAGCAGGCGCAGCAGTTCATTCTCCGAGTAGGTATAGATGAGTTCGTTGGCTTTTGATCCGTGATTGATTACTTCCACCCGGTGCAACGGTGGTACCGCGGCGTACACCCGGCCGGCTTCAACCAGCGGGCGCATGTAGCGGAAGAAAAGCGTCAGCAGCAGCGTACGGATATGCGCACCGTCGACATCGGCGTCGGTCATCAGGATGACCTTGCCGTAACGGGCGGCGTCAAGCTGGAAACTTCGGCCCGAACCGGCGCCCACCACCTGGATCAACGCGGCGCACTCGGCGTTGGCAAGCATGTCTCCCACCGAGGCCTTCTGGACATTAAGGATCTTGCCGCGGATCGGCAGCAGCGCTTGATGGTCTGAGGAACGGGCCAGCCGCGCCGTCCCCAGTGCGCTGTCACCTTCGACAATGAACAGCTCGGAGCGCGCCACATCATCCGTACGGCAATCCAGCAGTTTCGCCGGCATCGAGGAAGTTTCCAAGGCGTTCTTGCGCCGCTGCGTTTCCTTGTGCACGCGCGCGGAAATCCGCGACTTCATCTCGCTGACAACCTTTTCCAGCAGCAGCGCAGACTGGGCCTTGTCTCCCCTGGCCGTGGAGGTGAGCTTCGCTTGGATTTCCTTTTCCACCACGCGCGAGACGATATTGCGGACGGCGGAGGTACCGAGGATTTCCTTGGTCTGCCCCTCGAACTGCGGTTCGGCCAGCCGCACGGTCAGCACGGCAGTCAGGCCTGCGAAGACGTCATCCTTTTCGATCTTGTCATTGCCGGCCTTGAGCTTGCGCGAATTAGCTTCAATGACCTTGCGGAAGGTTTTCAGCAGTGCCTGTTCGAAACCGGCCTGGTGGGTGCCGCCCTTCGGTGTAGCGATGATGTTGACGAAGCTGCGGACGCTTGTGTCATAGCCAATCCCCCAGCGAAGGGCGATGTCCACCTCGCAGTCCCGTTCAACCTCCGCCATCCGGCTGTGGCCCTTTTCGTCCAGCACCGGCACGTTTTCCTTGAATTTGCCGGAGCCGTGGACGCGCCAAACATCGGTGACCGCGCTGTCGTTGGAGAGATACTCGACGAACTCGGCGATCCCGCCGTCATGCTGGAAGACCTCTTCAATCGGCCCGTTTTCTCCGGGCGTACCGGGCAACTGGCGTTCGTCGCGCAGAGTGATCCGAAGCCCTGGAACCAGGAAGGACGTCTGCCGCACCCGGGCCTGCAGTTCCTCATAGGAGAACTTGGCATCGGGGGTGAATATCTGGCGGTCGGCCCAGTAGCGGATCCGAGTACCGGTGACACCCCGCTTGGCTTTGCCCACCACTTCAAGAGTGGAGCTCTGCAGGAAAGGCTCGAACTTCGAATCGGGGCTGGGGCGTTTGCCCGTGTCCGCGAAATGTCCGGGCTCGCCCCGGCGGAAGGACATCTGGTACGTCTTGCCGCCGCGGTCCACCTGGACATCCAAACGGGAGGAGAGGGCGTTGACCACGCTGGCGCCGACGCCATGCAGGCCACCGGATGCTGTGTACGAACCTCCGCCGAACTTTCCGCCGGCGTGCAATTTGGTGAAAACGACTTCGACACCGGTCAGGCCGGTCCGCGGTTCCACGTCAACGGGAACCCCGCGGCCGTCATCGTGGATTTCCACGGAACCGTCGGGATGCAGGATGACAGTGATGCTCTGGCCGAATCCGGCCAAAGCCTCATCCACTGAGTTGTCGATAATTTCCCAGAGGCAGTGCATGAGTCCACGCGAATCCGTGGACCCGATGTACATGCCTGGGCGCTTGCGGACCGCTTCCAGTCCCTCGAGGACGGAAAGATGGCGGGCTGTGTAATCGGAACTCGGTGGCGCCACTGAACTAGGAACTCCTTGGCCATACGAAAAGTGAACTCAAACATCCCGGGGGCTCCCCGGGCGGCCGCTTGCAAAATAAAGGACCGATACTAGGCTAGTCCCCTTTAGCAGCACGGATGTGCACCTCTTCGGCCAGCGCGTCGGGGATCACAGCAGATCCTGCCCGTTACGTACATGTGATACGCGGTCAGCGAAAGTGATCCAAAGGTGCAAAGAAAACAGCCAAAGCAGTGGTTGTATGGACATACACATTTGTAAGGAGGTCGTCATGACAACAGCAGTAGCTACCCGAGAACTGACCGCAATGGACCGTTGTGATCGCTGCGGGGCCCAGGCCTACGTCCGAGTTGTGTTGGAGTCCTCCGGGGGAGAATTGCTTTTCTGCGGACACCACGCCCGCCAGCACGAACCGCAGTTGCGTTCCAAGGCTGCCGAATGGCAGGACGAAACCGGCCGGCTTCGCGAGACGCCTGCCATGGCTGCGGAATAGACTTCAGGAATTCCTCTGTCGCACAGCCGATAACTGCATAAATAACGATGGCGCCGTCCCCTTTCGGGGGACGGCGCCATCATTATTGGCCGTGGAGATTAGTCCAGGTAGTCGCGCAGCACCTGGGAACGAGACGGGTGGCGCAGCTTGGACATCGTCTTGGATTCAATCTGGCGGATCCGTTCCCGCGTCACGCCGTAGACCTTGCCGATTTCGTCTAAAGTCTTAGGCTGGCCATCGGTCAGGCCGAAGCGCATGGCAACGACGCCGGCCTCACGCTCAGACAAGGTGTCCAGGACGGAGTGCAGTTGCTCCTGCAGCAGGGTGAAGCTGACTGCGTCCGCCGGGACAACAGCCTCGGAGTCCTCGATCAGGTCACCGAATTCGGAGTCGCCGTCCTCGCCCAGCGGCGTGTGAAGGGAAATCGGCTCGCGGCCGTACTTCTGGACCTCGACAACCTTTTCGGGCGTCATGTCCAGCTCCAGCGCCAGTTCCTCCGGCGTAGGCTCACGGCCCAAGTCCTGCAACATCTGCCGCTGTACACGGGCAAGCTTGTTGATGACTTCGACCATGTGCACGGGAATACGGATGGTGCGGGCCTGGTCGGCCATGGCACGGGTAATGGCCTGGCGGATCCACCAGGTGGCGTAGGTCGAGAACTTGAAGCCCTTGGTGTAGTCGAACTTCTCCACAGCACGGATCAGGCCCAGGTTGCCTTCCTGGATCAGGTCCAGGAAAAGCATGCCGCGGCCGGTATAACGCTTGGCCAGCGAAACGACCAGACGAAGGTTGGCCTCGAGCAGGTGGTTCTTCGCACGCTTGCCGTCGTGGACAATCTGCTCCAGATCACGGCGAAGGCGCGTTTCCATGCTGCCATCGTCCTTGGCCAGCTTCTCTTCGGCAAAAAGTCCGGCCTCGATGCGCAGCGCGAGATCGACTTCCTGCTCTGCGTTCAGCAGGGCGACCTTACCGATCTGCTTCAGATAGTCCTTGACCGGATCTGCAGTGGCTCCGGCCGAAACTACCTGCTGGGCCGGAGCATCATCGTCGTCCGCGTCGGAGTAGACGAAGCCGCCTTCTTTGCCGGCAGGCTTTGCGGTTTCGTCAGCTTCATCGGCTTCGTCAATAACGTCCGGCTCGGCGTCCTCATCCTCGACGTCAACGTCGGTCTGGTCCTCAGCGGCTTTTGTGGTCTTCTTGGCTGCGGGGCCCTTCTTGGCTGCGGCTGCACCTGGCTTGCGACCGCGGCGCTTGGGCGCGGCGGGAGAGGCAGAAGTTGTCGTGGCGGTAGCAGTCTCCTCCACGGGAACTGCAGCAGTCTTCTTCTCAGGTGACACAGAGAACCTTTCATACGGGCGGTCTGTGATGATACCTGTGGGTAACACCACTATGACCCTGTCAAGTCCGTGTTTGATTTCAAGCAAAAGCCACAGATGCAGGGTCTGCGATACATAACCTGCTCTGCGCCGCGGGTATTCCCATACTGGTCATACCCACTTGCAACACGAACCCGACCGGGTCTCGGTTCCCATTGTCTCACGTTTTCACCCCGCTGGTGAACGAACATTTGCCTTCCTCGCCTGTGTTGCCGCGACCGTATGGAGATGGCGGGCGGCAGGGCTCGGCCGGCTTTCACCGCGGCTCGCGATGCCGGTCAGGCAGCTCGATCGGCTGACCCGGACCACGATGAGTCTCGGTCCGTAGCCCAAACAGGCAGGGTGCCGGTCGCGACGAAGTCACTGAGCAGCCGGGCGAGGCTGTAGTTCGGGAACTCCTGCAGAACCATTTCCAGTGCCTCGTGCGCCATGGATCCGCGGCCGCGGGCCCATTCAAGCCACGCCAGCAGAGTTCCCGCTGCCGCCTTGGACGACCCCTCCGACCCGTAATAAAGGCCGACCAGAAGATTCGCTGCCCGGTCCACCCTGGCCCATTGCGGGGCCTGCGGGGAATCCCCGAGCAGCACGGCATCGAAGATGCGCCGGTATGCATCCAAAGTCATACCCGGTTTCCATGTCGCGCAGGGAAACGGGCCCACCGGAGGGACATCGATGCCGGTCGGTTCGGTACCGGTCAACACTCCGCTGCTGACTGCGCCTCCGTAAGCAGCATCCAGTCCGCGGCAAATCAGCACGATAACGGCGTCGCGGACATGAAACGAAGTCAGACTCGCGAGCAAAAAAGGGATCCGCTCCGGTCCGGGCGCAGAGCGGATGGCTGCGTCCCAGCAGAGCAGGGTCCGTCGGAACACCTCAGGTGCATCCCAGCGCCCCTCAAGCTTCCGCACGATTTCGCTGCTCTTACTGAACATTGCAGCTGCAGACTTCGCGACGGCGGATTCGGAGCGTCGGAGAGTGAGGGCTTGGCTCACGGACGGGGCGACGCTGCTCCCCCGGAAAATCATCTCCGCGTTGATGGTGCTTTCGGCGATACGTTCCACCGGATGGCCACCCGCCGGGCAACAACCCGGCCCCTTGCAGTGGAGGCAGCGGAAACGCTCGGAACCCACAACCCACCCGTCCCGGACGGGCAGGCCGGCACCATCGAGAGCGGTCAGGAGCAAGTCCAAAAGGGTCTCATAAGGGGGAAACTGCATGCACCCTTCCAACGCATCGATGTACAACACCAGCAGCGAGCTGTCCGCCCGGCTGTCCTTGCGGAGGTAAGCGGTGGCAGCGTCGGCAAAACGCGCCAATTCGTCCTCACCGCTGTCCTTCGGCAGGTCAACGCGAAGAGTAGCCCCTAGCCGTTTGCCGTTCAGGGACAGCAGCACCAGGCTTTGCCGGGGTTGGAACTCCAGAGCGTGGGGTATGTAGCCAAGGATGTCTTCTGGCCGGGACACATGAATTGTTTGTTTGTTCATTCCCCCAATCTGGCCGGGCCTGATGCCGTCGGACAGAGCCCCACGGCGCAATGTGGAGCAGTCGACACCACGGCACGTTTGTGGAGGAAGAGCCGTGCGAATCGCTTGTAGGTCGCACAGGAGTTGTTGAATCACATCCGGCAGTGTGTGTCCTGCTTTAACGCCGGCCGGCGCCCGCATCACGGCGGCGGTCCCGGCGTTGTTTGCGCAACCGGCGCTGTCGGGCCAATGCCACCCGCAGCGGCGGCACATCCTGGCCCTCCGCAGCCATGTTGGCCCTGACCCTCCTGCGGATGAACAGGATGGCAGCCGTGCCGCCGCCCAGGAACAGGAACTGGACGCTCAAGGCGATACGGAACGAGTCCAGGGCGTAGAGCTCCCCCTGCGAGTAACCGCTGGCATAAAGAGCATCCAGCGCCACCCCGACACAGAACATCACGAGCAGCGCGGAGACAAACCCGCCGACGTTGACGATTCCGGTTGCTGTGCCGGCCCGGCTGACCGGGTTGAAGGTCCGGGCGAAGTCGAACGCGATCATTGACCCCGGGCCGCCGACCGCCAGGACGAGAACCAGCACAACCAGCAGCCAGAAAGGTGCCCTCCCTGGATACAGCAACACGGCTAGCCACACGGCTGCCGTCGCGGCGATGATCAGCAATACGAGCGAGGAACGACGGAGCGGATGGCGGGCAACCCACCGTCCGAAAAACGGGCCGCTGCACAGTGCCACCGCCACGAAAACAGTCATCAGTGCCGAAGCTGCAGCCGGTTCCAGTCCCTGACCAGAAACCAGGAAGGGAAATCCCCAGGTCAGAATAAAGACGTTCCCCGCAAACTGCACCGTGAAATGCGACCAAAGCCCTAGCTGCGTTCCCGGTTGTTTCCACGCCTGCGCCAGAGAGACACCCGTCTGCCGAAGCGTGGGCGGCAGGTCCTGCTCCACCCCGGAGGGAACATTGCGGATGACAGTCGCCGCGAGGATGACGGACAGAACCGACAGAGCGGCCACGGAGAGGAACGCTGTCTGCCAGCCTTGCAGATTCAGCAGCGCCACGAATGGAATAACGCTGAGCAGCTGGCCCAGCTGACCCAGCTGCCCAGTCAGCTGGGTCAGCAAAGGGATACGTTTTCCGCTGAACCAGATCGGCAGCAGCCGCAGCACCGAGACGAAGGTCATCGCGTCACCGGCGCCCACCAGCAGACGGCCGGCCAGCCCTTCCGGAATGGAGGAAGCAAATGCGAGCTGGACCTGGCCGGCACACATCAGAACTGCACCCCCGGTAATCATGAACCGGGGCCCAAACCTGTCCACCATAAGACCTACGGGGATCTGCAGACCCGCGTAGACGAGGAGCTGCACGACTGTAAACGTGGACAGCGCCGCGGCAGTGGCATCAAAGCGTTCGGTAGCGTGCAGGCCGGCCACCCCGAAGGAGGTGCGCTGGGTGATGGCGACGAGGTAGGCGAAGACGCCTGTTCCCCATATCCACCAGGCACGCCGTGTATCCATGCCTCTTATTATTGGCGCGACCCGGGCAGAAGACTAATTACCGAACGAGTCTCAGTCGGTGGAGTCCGCACCAGGTTCAGGGCCGCGGTGGGTATCCGCAAGGCCGGCGAGGAAGGCTTCCACTTCGGCCCCCAACTCTTCGGCGTCCGGAAGCTCGTCATTATCCTTGGTCAGCAGGGATCGACGCGTCTCGTGTTCGGCGTACTTGTCATAGCGCTTTTCAAGTTTGCTAACCACATGCTGGACTTCGACAGATTCGTCAACCTGCCGCGCTATTTGAGCCTCCACATCACGGCCGGTCTCGCGCAACCGGTCGGTCGGCAGGACCAACGAGGCAGCTGCACCCAGATACTCCATCGTCGTCACGGCAGCCTGCGGATACTCCGCCTCGGCCAGATAGTGCGGGACGTGGACGGAATAACCCGTGACATCATGTCCGGCTTCGATCAACCGCACCTCCAGGAGGGGGCCGATGGCTGCCTGCAGCTGGGCGGTTGGTTTCCAGGCCGTAATACCGTCAATGAGCTCCGGCCGGTTTCCATGGACGGTCACGCCGAGCGGACGGGTGTGCGGCACGGGCATCGGAAGCGCCTGCACCCACGTCACCAGCCGGACCTCAAGCCTTTCCACCAGGGAAATCACTGCCCGGGTGAAGCGTTCCCACTGCAAATCCGGCTCGGCGCCCGTCAGGAGGAGGAACGGTTGGCCCATTCCGTCGTGCAGCCGGTACAGCTCGATTTTCGGGCGCTCGTAGTCCGTGAAGTGGTCGCCCACGAAGGAAATCTGCGGCCGCTGGCTGCGGTAGTCGATGAGCTGGTCCGCATCAAAGGACGCAATGAGTTCTGAATCCAACTGCTCCAGCAGCTCTTCCGCGAGTTGGGAAACGACATGGCCGGCTTCGGCAATTCCGGTAAACCCCATGACCAGGTTGAGACCACGCAATTCCGGCGAACCAATCAGTTCGGCATTTGTGCTGAACAATGAATTAGCATCGAGCATCCTGTCCTCCGTTCTGATGGTCGGCTTGGGCGCACACTGGCGCAACTATCTTTTGTATCAGCGCACCCGCTGGCGAAATAATTCCGTGGCTCTGCCGAAGCGGCCGGAACCGGAGCTACCCGCATCGGAATATGCGCCGTTCCGTCAGGTTCCGGCGCATCAAAGCCCCTACGGACTACTGTAGACACAACGCTACGAATGGACGCATCGGCCGGGGTCGGCCCGGTGGACTCCTACTCAAGACAAGTGAGGTCAGCACTTCGTGATCAGAACCACCGAGCCCAGGATCAACGCCACGGCCAAGGACGTCCGGAAGATCCAGTGCGATGCACTGGTGGTGGGGGTGGCCCAAGACACGTCCGGACCGGTCCTGGTGGGCAGCCCGCTCCGCGGCAAAGCGGCCCAGGCGCTGAACGACTCCCTAACGGTACTGGGCATCACCGGCGCCACCGATGAAGTCCGAAGACTGCCTGGCCTGCCCGAGCTCAATGCCGAGGTTCTGGTCCTTACCGGTCTGGGGAAGATGGAGCAGGGTGTCCCCCTGTCCGAGGAAACCCTGCGCCGGGCCGCCGGATCGGCGGTGCGCCAACTGGGCGGGATCTCCAGTGTCGCCCTTGCCCTGCCTGCTGAAACACCGGCCGCCGCGGCCGCCGTGGCCGAAGGCGCGGCGCTGGGCGCGTACTCATACAACGAACACCGCAGTGCCTCCGCGTCCGGGAAGCGGCCCGAACATGTCGAAACGGTTACCGTGCTGAGCCCGGCGGCCGGCGAAAAGAGCGTGATTGCAGCCGTCAAACGTGCGCAGATCATCGGCCGTGCGGTCAATGCCACGCGCACCCTGGTCAACCAGCCGCCGAGCCACCTCTACCCGGAAACGTTCGCCGATGCAGCCGCGGCGCTGGCTAAGGATCTGCCGGTCAAGGTGACCGTACTGGATGAGAAAAAGCTGGAAAGCGAGGGCTTCGGCGGGCTCGTGGGCGTCGGCAAGGGCTCTGCCCGTCCGCCCCGGATGGTCAAGGTGGAGTACTCCCCTGCCCGGGCCAAGATTAAACTCGCCTTCGTCGGCAAGGGCATCACCTTCGACTCTGGCGGTCTGTCGCTCAAGCCGGCCAACGGCATGGTGACGATGAAGTGCGATATGGCGGGCGCCGCCGTCGTACTTAACGCTTTGCTGGCCATTGCCGAACTGGGCTTGCCGGTCAAGGTCACCGCCTGGCTGTGCCTGGCCGAGAATATGCCGTCTGGACATGCCCAGCGGCCCTCGGACGTCATGACGGTGTACGGCGGCACGACGGTCGAGATCCTCAACACCGACGCCGAAGGCCGGCTCGTGATGGCCGATGGCCTCGCTGCAGCGAGCGAGGAGGCGCCGGATGCACTGATCGACGTTGCCACACTGACCGGTGCACAAATGGTTGCGCTCGGCAGCCGGGTTTCCGCCGTGATGGGCGAGGACGGCGTGCGGGACGCGGTCAAGGCTGCGGCGGACCGTGCGGGCGAGCTGTTCTGGCCGATGCCCCTGCCCGAGGAACTGCGCTCCAGCCTGGATTCGCCGGTGGCCGATCTGGCCAATATGGGTGAAAAGTTTGGCGGCATGCTCACGGCGGCAATCTTCCTGCGCGAATTCGTCGGTGAGGTCAACGGGGAAAAGATTCCGTGGGCACACCTGGACATCGCCGGCCCGGCATTCAATGAGGGCGCGGCCTACGGCTACACGCCGAAGGAAGGTACCGGCGTCGCGGTCCGGACGCTGGTAGCTTATGCGGAAGACGTGGTGGCAAGAGCCCGCTAAACGGGCCGCCTTGATAGGCGTCACCCTGCTGCTATCCGTCAATCACATGGTGGAGTGAATCCGCGCACATTGTGGTCCGGATTCACCTTCACCGAGTAGATGATGGTAGCTGGGTGACGCTAAGGTGATCAGAAAACACCTAGAAATCACTTCACCCAATCAAAGTCGACGTGCGGACGCACGTCCTGACACCCCGAGGGAGCGTTCACGTGGCCGATTCGGCAACTGCGCAAGAATTCGACATCCTGGTACTCGGCGGCGGCAGCGGTGGATATGCCGCCGCTTTGCGTGCCGTACAGCTGGGTTTCACGGTAGGCCTGGTTGAAAAGGGCAAGCTGGGTGGCACCTGCCTGCACTGGGGCTGCATCCCGACGAAGGCGATGCTGCACGCGGCCGAACTGGCCGATCATGCCCGCGATTCCGCCAAGTACGGCGTGAACGTGACCCTGGATTCGATTGATATGGGTGCGGTCAAGGCTTACAAGGACGGCGTCGTTGCCGGCAAATTCAAGGGCTTGAGCGGACTCATCAAGATGAAGGGCATCACCGTCATTGAGGGTGAGGGCAAGCTCACCGGCAAGGACACCGTTGAGGTCAACGGCACGACCTACACCGGCAAGAACATCATCCTCGCCACCGGCTCCTACTCGAAGACACTGCCCGGCCTGGAAATCGGCGGCAAGGTCATCACCTCGGAGCAGGCCCTGGACATGACGGAACTGCCGAAGAAGGCAGTCATCCTCGGCGGCGGCGTCATCGGCGTCGAATTCGCATCGGTCTGGAAGTCGTTCGGCGTGGATGTCACGATCGTCGAAGGCCTGCCCTCGCTGGTTCCGAACGAGGACCCGTCGATCATCAAGGTCCTGGAGCGTTCCTTCAAGAAGCGCGGCATCAAGTCCAACACCGGCGTCTTCTTCGAAAAGGTCGAGCAGAACGACGACGGCGTTGTCGTCACCCTCGCCGACGGCAAGACTTTCGACGGCGACCTGCTGCTCGTGGCGGTTGGCCGCGGTGCCAGCACCTCGGGCCTGGGCTTCGAGGAAACCGGCCTGACCGTGGACCGCGGATTCGTCATCACCGACGAGCGCTGCCACACCGGCGTCGGCAACATCTACGCCGTCGGCGACATCGTTCCCGGTGTCCAACTGGCCCACCGCGGGTTCCAGCAGGGCATCTTCGTGGCCGAGGAAATCGCCGGCAACAACCCGGCGATCGTTGAAGACATCAACATTCCGAAGGTCACCTTCTGCGAGCCCGAGATCGCCTCCGTAGGGCTCAACCAGCCGCAGGCTGAAGAGAAGTTCGGCAAGGAGAACGTCGAAATCGCCGAGTACAACCTGGCCGGCAACGGCAAGAGCTCCATCCTCGGCACCAGCGGCATCATCAAGATGGTCCGCCAGAAGGATGGACCCATCGTCGGCATGCACATGATCGGCGGCCGCATCGGCGAGCAGATCGGTGAAGCGCAGCTGATCGTGAGCTGGGAAGCCTACCCCGAGGACGTCGCTGCCCTGATCCATGCACACCCGACCCAGAACGAGGCCCTCGGAGAGGCCGCCATGGCCCTCGCCGGCCGGCCGCTTCACGGTTAGCCAGACCCCCTGCTTGGTGCACTCCGTCCTGAGGCGGGGTGCACTATGCTCAAAACAAGATTCCCCAGCCCGACCAGAGCTGGACCGGAGAAAACAGATTTAAGGAGAACGGGGACGAAATGTCTGAAACCGTGAACTTGCCCGCCCTCGGTGAGAGTGTCACCGAAGGTACCGTTACCCGCTGGCTGAAGCAGGTCGGTGACCGGGTAGAAGTAGACGAGCCCCTGCTCGAAGTTTCCACCGACAAGGTTGATACCGAGATCCCGTCCCCGGTTGCGGGTGTCATCGAGGAAATCCTCGTCGCCGAAGACGAAACTGCCGACGTCGGCGCCGCGCTGGTCCGCATCGGCGACGGTTCAGGTTCCGGCGAGGCTGCCCCGGCCGAGGCTGCCCCGGCACAGGAAGCTCCGGCTCAGGAGGCTCCCGCGCAGGAAGCTCCCGCCGAAGAGGCTCCGAAGCAGGAAGCTCCGGCTGCCGAATCCGGCGCCAAGGGCACGTCCGGATCGGGCGAGGGCACCGAAGTTACGCTCCCCGCGCTGGGTGAGAGCGTCACCGAAGGCACCGTCACTCGTTGGCTGAAGCAGGTAGGCGAAGAGGTAGCCGTCGACGAACCGCTACTTGAGGTCTCCACGGACAAGGTCGATACCGAAATTCCCTCCCCGGTAGCCGGTACTCTGCAGGAGATCCGGGTGAATGAGGACGAGACCGCCGAGGTCGGCTCCGTCCTCGCCGTCATTGGCTCCGGCGCAGGTGCCCCCGCCGAGGCAGCTCCGACAGAGGCAGAGCCTGTTGCCGCCGCACCCGCACCGCAGCGCGAAGAGCCGGTCGAAAAGCCGGCTCCCGCCAAGGAAGAAGCTCCGGCCCAGCAGGCAGCGCCCCCCGCTCCTGAAAAGGCACCTGCAGCCCCCGCCCAGGCCGAGGCTGCGGAAGGTGCCGTCGCCTCCGACGCCGGTTACGTGACTCCGCTGGTGCGCAAGCTGGCCAACCAGCACAGCATCGACCTGTCCTCCGTGAAGGGCACCGGTGTCGGCGGACGCATCCGCAAGCAGGACGTGCTCTCCGCTGCCGAGGCAGCCAAGGCTCCTGCAGCGCAGGCCGCTCCGCCGGCAGGCAAGGCAGCGGCCCCCGCTCCGGCTGCCGCCGGTGCAGGCAAGCGCGGCACGGTGGAGAAGGCCCCGCGCATCCGCCAGGTCATTGCCCGCCGCATGCGCGAGTCGCTGGATGTTTCCACGCAGCTCACGCAGGTCCATGAAGTGGACATGACCAAGGTTGCCAAGCTTCGCGCCAAGGCCAAGAACTCCTTCCAGGAGCAGAACGGCGCCAAGCTGACCTTCCTGCCGTTCATCGCCAAGGCGGTCGCGGAAGCGCTCAAGCAGCACCCCAAGCTGAACGCTTCGTACGACGAAGAGAAGCAGGAAATCACCTACCACAACGCCGAGCACCTGGCGATTGCGGTGGACACCGACAAGGGTCTGCTCGTGCCGGTTATCAGCGACGCCGGAAACCTGAACCTGGCCGGTCTTGCCGGCAAGATCGCCGATGTTGCGGACCGCACGCGGACCAACAAGATCGGCCCGGACGAACTGTCCGGCGGCACGTTCAGCATCACCAACATCGGCAGCGTGGGTGCCCTGTTCGACACCCCGATCATCAACCAGCCGCAGGTAGGTATCCTCGGCACCGGCGCGATCGTCAAGCGCCCGGTTGTGGTCTCCGACGCGAACGGTGATGACTCGATCGCCATCCGCTCCATGATGTACCTGTCGCTGACCTACGATCACCGCCTGGTCGACGGCGCGGACGCAGGCCGCTTCCTGCAGACGCTGCGCACGCGCCTGGAAGAGGGCGCCTTCGAGGCCGACCTGGGCCTCTAACCAGATCCGGACAACGACGGCGGCGGGTGGCGTTCCAGCGAACGTCACCAGCCGCCGTCGTCGGCTTAACGGCACAGTTCCGACGGATTCTCGTACTACAGATCGTAGAAAAGTTAGCTCCTGCGGCTCCGTGGCGCGGCGTATTCCCTGCTCAGAGCCGATAAGCTAAATGTCATGGAGATCCTTTACAGCATTTTTGTCTTTCTGCACGTCGTAGGTGCGGCCATGATCGTGGGCATCTGGATCGGCAACATGAAGAAGCCGACCGTCCACCCGCGCCAGTTCGACGGCGCCATGCTCCAACTGATCACCGGCGTCATCATGATGGGCCTCATCCCGGCCATGCCCGATGACTTCACTGACCCCAACTACGTCAAGCTCGGCATCAAGCTCGTCATCGCCCTCGTTGTCGGTGTGCTGGCCTTCATCGGCCGCCGCAAGTACAAGGCCAATGAACCCATCTCAACCGGCCTGGCACATGCAGTGGGCGGTCTGGCCCTGCTCAATATCGCCCTCGCAACCCTCTGGAACTGATCCACGGGGTTTATCCAACGGCCGGCATCCCTCAGGGGTGCCGGCCGTTTGCATGCCGGTCGTAACTTTTTCCTTCCCCGTCGCCGCGTTCCAAGCCGGACGCAACGTGGTGGCAAACGATTCTGCCGCACCCTAGGATGAAGACGAAGGCACCGGCCAGTGGCCGCTGCCCGCACAGTAGGATCATCCGAATCAGTTCCGACCCAAGGAGTGCACATGGCTACAACCCGCTCGGCCCACACCGTATGGAAGGGCGACCTTTTCACCGGATCCGGCCAGACTTCCCTGGACACCTCCGGCCTCGGCACCTACGACGTGACGTGGGACGCCCGCGCGGAAAAGGCGGAAGGCAAGACCAGCCCGGAGGAACTGCTGGCCGCTGCCCACGCCACCTGCTACTCGATGCAGTTCAGCAACATGCTCAAGGAAAACGGCACTACCGCCGAGAGCATCAAGACGTCGGCCGCCGTTGACTTCGTACCGGGCACCGGGATCACCGAAATCCGTCTGACCGTGGACGCAACCGTCCCGGGCATCAGCAACGAAGACTTCCAGCGCCTGGCCACCGGCGCCAAGGATACCTGCCCGGTTTCGGGTGCACTGGCTTCGGTTCCCAGCATCACCGTCGAAGCCACTTTGGCCAGCTAGCCAGCTGCGACAGCAGTAACTGAAGGACCCCGGTGCGTAATCTGCACCGGGGTCCTTCACTGTTTCAGAGCGGCTATCAGCCGGCGTCCTGCGGGCGCCGCGGCAGCTTGCCTGGCCGCAGCGAACGGTATCCGGACAGCGCCGGCGGCCGGTCGGTCGGCAGTTCCTTCAACATCTCCTTGAGGATCCCCACGCCGTGCTCCAACTGCGGGTCCTCCCCCGCTGCGTAGGCGTGCGGCGGATACGGTACCTCGATGTCCGGTTCCACTCCGTAGTTCTCAACGCTCCAGCCCACATCCTGGGTGAACCAGAAGGCATACCGCGGCTGGGTGACACCGGTGCCGTCTGCCAGCGAGAACCGGCCGTCGATTCCCACTACGCCGCCCCACGTCCGTGTGCCGACCACCGGACCGATGCCTCGCAGCTTGGCGACCTGGGTAATGATGTCCCCGTCCGAACCGGCATATTCATCGGTCAGTAGAACGACGGGGCCTCGCGGGGCGTGGGCCGGATACGTTCCCGGCTGCTCGCCCCGGGCAAGGTTCCAGGCGGTCACCTTGCGTCCGATCAGCTCCGCCACGAGCTGGGAGGTATGCCCGCCCCGGTTGCTGCGTACATCGATGATCAGCGCGTCCCTGGTGGTCTCCACATCCAGGTCCCGGTGCAGCTGCGACCAGCCACGGGCCACCATGTCGGGGATGTGCAGGTAGCCGAAGCCGCCGCCGGAAGCTTCCCGCACGATCCGCCGGTTTCCGGCCACCCAGTTCTGGTACCGCAGCCGTTCTTCATCCGCTACCGGCACCACGGCGATCCGGCGCTGTTTGCCCGGTTCCCCCGCCTCGGGTCCGTTGATGATGGTCAGCTCCACCGTCTTGCCCGCGGCTCCCACCAGCAGCGGTCCCGGGCCGCTGCGCCGGTCCACCGGGATACCGTCCACAGCGGCGATGATGTCGCCGTTCCTGACCCCGGCACCGGGTGCATTCAGCGGGGAACGTGCCAACGGATCCGAGGACTCCCCGGCCAGGATTTTCTGCACGCTCCACCCGGCGTCCGTGCTGACGATATCCGCGCCGAGGAGCCCTTGCCTCCCGGCCCCGGGCTCCGTCACGGGCGCGGGAGTTACGTAGGCGTGCGACGTGCCCAGTTCGCCGTGGAGCTCCCACAGCAGGTCCACTAGGTCGTCGTGGGAGCCGAGGCGTTCCACCAACGGACGGTACTGCTGGTAGACCCCGTCCCAGTCGAGCCCGGCCATGTCCTCGGCCCAGAAGAAGTCCCGCTGCAGCCGCCAGGCTTCGTCGTAGGCCTGGCCCCACACCTTTAGCGGATCCAGCAGCAGGCGGATCCGGCTCAGGTCCACCTGGACGCTGTCCGGCGCGTCGTCTTCGACCTTGGCGGCCACCGGCACGGACCGGACCTGCTGTTTGTTCAAGTACACCAAATGCTTGCGGTCCCCGGACACGGCGTAGGATTCCAGCGCCGGTACCAAAACACTGACCTCGCGGCGTGAGATGTCGAACCGCTCCAGCCGGTTCGGCTGGTCCGGATCTTCCGCCGACGCCCGGCCCTCACCGGTGACGCCCGCAGCCTCCGTGGCCAGCCAGAGCAGCGCTCCGTCTACCGCGGCGAGGCTGCTGTAGCGGCCCTGCGGCACCGGGAGGGGAATGATCCGCTCCGGCAGCTGCAGCGGGTCGACAACCACGGGCGGAACTCCGGCCGGGGCATCGGGCTCTGTGCCGACCTCCGGTGCCGGCTCGGGGACAGTGCCGTGGACCGCCGGGCCGAAAGGCGACGGCGTCGCGGAGTCCAGCGCCACCAGGAAGGGTTTGGTGGACTGCGGAAAGCTCAGGTCGAAGCTGTGCGTGTCGTAAACCGGGTCGAAGCTGCGCTCCGAGAGGAACGCCGCGAATTTGCCGTCCGGGCTGAAGGCCGGCCCGTGGTCCCGGAAGCGCCCGTCGGTGATGTCCAGAACGCCGTCCCCACTGGAGGCGGTGACCTCTGCCAGCCTGAGTTTGGTCCGGCTGCCCTCGGACGATACGGGTTCGGTCCACATGAGCCACCGCGAATCGGGCGAAAAAACCACCTCGTTGATCGCGCCATGGCCGGTCGAGGCTACTTCGCGCAGCTCGCCGGATTCGGCCTCGAGCACCAAGAGCTGGCCGAATTCCGTCGCCACGGCCGCCAGCTTGCCATCGGGACTGGCGGATATGGTGCTCACGCGCGTGGGGGCGGCAAAGTCGATTCGTCGGGTGCCGCTGACGCGGCTGGCTGCCTGCTCTGTCGGGGTTCCGCCGTCGTTCGCTGTTTCATCCGTAGAAACGGACGACGACGACGGGGCCGCTGGCTGGGGGTTCGCCACCACGGCTGAGGCGGAGACCGGGCGGGGCAGGCCTGCGTCCGGTTCAGGCTCCGGCGTTTTGGGCTGCGCGGACTCCTCCATCGTGGCGGCCGGAAGGTCCTCGAAGACGCGGCGGAGGTAGAGCGCCTCGACGCCGTCGTGGTCTGCGGCGTAAATCACTGTGTCCGCACCGAGCGGACGGGCCAGCCTGGCACGGACGCCGGGGGTCGCTTCGACTACGCGCGAGGGGCCATCGCGGTGGGTGAGCCAGTGGATGGTGCCATGGCTTTCCACAACCGAGGCTGTCCCGTCATGGTTGGGAACAGCGGCGGCCAGGTGCCGGGCAACGTCCAGCGGCCGCGGACGGCGCGAGGTCGAAGCCGAACCAAGGCTGATGTCCAGCTTCTTGGGTTCATCGCCGAGCGATTCCACCAGCCACAGTTCGCCGGCGGATTCATACACAATCCGCTGCCCGTCGGTGGAGGCGTGGCGGACATAGAACTCCTCGTGATCGGTATGCCGGCGCAGGCCCGACCCGTCCGGCGCGACGGAGTAGAGGTTGCCGTAGCCTTCATGGTCGCTGAGGAAGGCGACGCGGCCGCCGATCCACATGGGGTCGGTCAGACTGCCGTCCAGGTCCGCCGCCAGACGCTGGAATTCGCCCGAACCGTCCCGGTCGATCCAGAGTTTGCCGGCGGTTCCGCCGCGGTAGCGCTTCCACCAGGCCGGCTCGCGGGAGAGCACGCTGCCGATCGCCACGGGACGCTCGTCACCGACGACCGGCCCGAAGGCAATCGAATCGACCGGACCGAACTTCAGTACCTTGGCGACGGAGCCGTCCAACGGCACCGCGTGCGCCCAGGTATGGCGGGATTCCTCCCGCTGGTGCGCGCTGGTCACGATGACGTCGCCGGTTGCGGTAAAGCCCTTGACCCGGGTGGAGGCATGGCCCCAGTAGGTCAGCTGCCTGAACCCGCCGCCATCCACGGCAGCTACGACAGCCTCGGGCGCGCTGCCCTGCACCACGCTCCACGCAATATGCCCGCCGTCGGGCGAGAAACGCGGGTTCCGGGCAGGAAGCCCCAGCGACGAAATCCGCCAGGCCCGGCCGCCCTGCAGCGGTGCCACCCACACATCGTCCTCGGCCACAAAGGTGACCAGCTCGGCGTGGATGTGCGGATAGCGGAAGTAACTCGATGAGGTCATGCTTCGATCTTAACCATCTCGCTGCGGCAGACAGGTCGGTGACTTGCCGCAGGCCGTTCCCCAACTGGTTATTCGATGATGTGATGGGCAGATGAAGATCCTCATTTCGGGCGCGTCCGGTCTGATCGGCAAGGCGCTGGCCGGACACCTGGTTTCCTCCGGGCACCGGGTCAGCCGGCTGGTCCGCCGCCCGCCGCGCGGCGAGGGTGAGTTCGAATGGGATCCGGCGGCCGGCCGTCTGGATCCGCGGGTGGTCGCGGGCCACGATGCCGTAGTCAATCTGTCCGGTTCACCGCTGCGGGCCCGGCCCTGGACCAGGTCATCGCGCGAGCAGCTGTATTCCTCCCGTGTTGCCAGCACCCGCACCCTCGCCGGAGCCATTAACCAACTGGAGAACCCTCCGAAGGTCTTTATCAGCCAATCCGGTTCCGGAATCTACGGGGACCGCGGCGATGAGGTCCTTACGGAAGCATCCGCAGCCGGCAGTTCGCCCGTGATGGCGGATGTCTGCCGGCGTTGGGAAGAGGCGGCGTTGCAGGCCTCGTCTCCGACCATCGTTACCCGTACCGGCGTGGTGCTGACACCCCATGGCGGAGCCCTGCCGCGGTTGCTGCTGCCGCTCAGATTGGGCCTGGGCGGCCCGCTCGGCACCGGTCGGCAATGGTGGCCGTGGATCACGCTGGCCGATGAAGTACGAGCCTTGGCCTTCCTGCTCGAATCGGGGCTGTCCGGCCCTGTGAATGTGTGCGCGCCCGTTCCGGCCCAGGTAGACCAACTGGTGTCCGTCCTGGCGGCCGAACTGCACCGGCCTGCGATGTTCCGCGTCCCGCAGGAAGTGATGACCACGGTTCTGCCCGGCTTGGCTGAGAACATCATCCTGGCGAGCCAACGCATGCTTCCGGAGCGTCTTGAGGCCGCGGGTTTCGAGTTCGGCCAGGCAAACCTGCAAGACGCTGCCCGTTGGATCCACGACGAGTTGGGCCGCCGCAGCTGAACCCGCCCGCACACGCCGCATCAGGCGCCGTCGCGGACTTCGCCAACCAGCCACCTGCCGTCCTGGCGTTCCAGCACCAGCACCAACTGCTGCCTCTTGCCCTCCGTCACAGACAGGACGAGGCCGCCGCTGGCGTCGCGCTGCTCAAAAGGTGAGGTGATGATTGTGGCTTCGACCACCGCCGAAGTCCCGGTACGGGACACCGTCCGCACCTCCTCCGCCTTGGCTGCGAGTCCGCTGAACCAGTGTTCCAGCGAGGCCAGCGTGGATATAACCTCGGTGTCCGCCGCCATCGGAGCGGATCCGACGACATTGACGTCGTCCAGCACGGACACGTCCCTGCTCCGCAGTGCTTCGGTACGCAACCAGGTCAAGGCGGCAACGGCAGCGGCCGGATCTTCCGCTGTAGCTGCCCGCCCCAGTTCATCAGGCAACGGCCGAGCCGTAGGCGGTCCGGTTGCATCGGCGGCCGCCCCGCCCGGCACCGCCGCTGCTGCGGCCTGCGCAGCAGCGTCTCCGGGTGTGTCAATTGCCTCGGACCCGACGAGGAGATTACCCGCGAAAACGGCCAACGCAAGGGCAATCGCCAAGGAGGCCGCAACAACGAGGACGCGGCCAAGGGGCGCCTTACCCTGACGGGTTGCGGCGCCGGCAGCACGCCGGACCGCCTGCGGCTTCCGCAGGCGGTCCGGTTTTTTTGCCGGCCGCGGCCCACGCCGCTTGGCTCCAAAGGCGGTCCGCTTCTTGCCGTCCCGGACAATCCGCCGGGTCAGCAGCTGCGGGGCCACCGACGGATGTACAGCGGCGGATAGGTCCACCGGTGCCGGGTCCGCGGTCCGGTAAACCCGGCGGGCAAACTCTTCCGCCTCCGGCCGTTGCTCGGCCCCATCCGCCAGTGCCGCTTCCAGCAACTCCACCAAGGGCAGCGGCACGTCCGGCACCATGACATTCAACGGCGGACGCTGGGCGGTGGCGGCCGGTACCCGTCCGGTGAGCATGAACCAGCCAAGGGCGGCCAACGCGTAGATGTCCGCCTCCGGCTCCAGCCGTTGCCCGACGTCGCCCCGCCTTGGCGATGGTGGACGGAATCCCTGCGTCCCGCCGTCGTCGGCCCGGTGGCTGCCGACCGCCCGGCCGATACCGAAGTCCGCCAGCAGCGGTTTGCCCATGGACGTGAAGAGGACGTTGCCGGGCGAAACGTCGCCATGCGTCCTGCCGCCCGCGTGCAGAAACGCCAGCGCCTGCGCGATCGGCGTCAGCACCGTAACCGTTTCGGCCACAGACAAGGGGCCCCGGGCGGCAATGACCGAAGCCACCGATCCACCCGCGGCGTATTCGAGCAGCAATCCCAGCCCGGCGTCCGTGTCCACCTTGCGGAAGACCTGCAACAGATGGTCGTGCCGCAGTCCGTCGGTCAGCAGCCGTTCCCGCTCCGCCTTCGGACGGGCATCGCCGCCGTTGGAATTGAAGACCTTCAGCGCATATTCGCGGCCGCCGGCCTCTTCCGCCACCAGCCACACGGCGGCCGAAGAGCCGCTGCCGAGCCAGCGTTGTACCCGGAATCCGGGTACCTGCGGCCGGGCCGGCTCATCCGCAGGGCTGCTGTCACCGGCTTGTGTCGGGTGCTGAAGCATCATGCTCCAGATTTACTACAGCCGCCGATCCGCTGCAGAAGTTATCCACAGCCAGGGGCCCTTCACACAAATGGAGCCACTACCGGCTCAAGGCGTAGGCTGTCGCCATGAGCCTTGAGTTTTCCCGGATAGGGTTTGCCCCCGACTTCGTCGACTACCAGGAGGGGTGGGACCTGCAGCGTCGAATCCACAGTGATGTGGTTGCCGGCACCGCTGCGGGCAAAGTCCTCCTGCTGGAACACAGCCCTGTTTACACGGCCGGCAAGCGGACCGAAGAACATGAGAAGCCGTTCGATGGCACGCCCATCATCAATGTGGACCGCGGCGGCAAGCTGACCTGGCACGGCCCGGGGCAGCTGGTTGGTTATCCGATCCTGGCCCTGCCGGATCCCACCAAGGTTGCCGACTACGTGGACATTCTGGAGCAGGTCCTGATCAACGTGCTCGCCGGCTTCGGCATCAACGGCTCCAGGATCGAAGGCCGCTCCGGTGTCTGGATCAAGGGCGACGGCGATCGGCAGGACCGCAAGATTGCCGCCGTCGGCATCCGGGTCAACCACCGCGTGACCATGCACGGCTTCGCCCTGAACTGCAATAATGATCTGGCCCCGTATGCGCAGATCATTGCCTGCGGCATCACCGACGCCGGCACCACCAGCATGAGTATAGAAGCCGGACGCAACATCTCCCCCGCCGATGTTGCCGGCCGGGTCGAAGAGGAACTGAACAAGTACGAGGCAGCGCTGGTTAAACCGGCCGGCCTGCCCGAGAATACCGCCAACACAGCTGGCACCAGCCAGCCCGAAGGAGCCCTGAAGTGACTCTCGCCCCCGAAGGACGGCGTCTGCTGCGCGTCGAAGCACGGAACGCGGCCACCCCGGTCGAGCGCAAGCCGGACTGGATCAAGGCCAAGGTCAACATCGGCCCCGAATACGTGAGCATGAAGAACCTGGTCAAGAAGGAAGGGCTGCACACGGTCTGCGAGGAAGCCGGCTGCCCGAACATCTTCGAGTGCTGGGAAGACCGCGAGGCCACCTTCCTCATCGGCGGGTCCGAATGCACCCGCCGTTGCGACTTCTGCCAGATCGACACCGGCAAGCCCTCCCCCATCGACATCCTGGAGCCCACCAAGGTGGCCCAGTCGGTCCAGCAGATGAACCTGCGCTACGCCACCGTCACCGGTGTGGCGCGCGACGATCTGGCCGACGAAGGCGTCTGGCTCTACGCGGAAACCATCCGCAAGATCCACGAGCTGAACCCGGGCACCGGCGTCGAAATCCTGATCCCGGACTTCTCCGGCAAGCCCGAGCACATCAGCGCCATCTGCGAGACCAAACCCGAGGTCTTTGCCCACAACGTGGAGACCGTGCCGCGCATCTTCAAGCGCATCCGCCCGGCCTTCCGCTACGAACGCTCCCTGGATGTCATCACCCAGGGCCAGCAGCACGGCATGGTCACCAAGTCCAACCTGATCCTGGGCATGGGCGAGACCCGCGAGGAAATCTCCGAGGCGCTGCGCGATCTGCACCAGGCCGGCTGCGACCTGATCACCATCACCCAGTACCTGCGCCCCACCGAACGCCACCACCCGGTTGAGCGCTGGGTCAAGCCCCAGGAATTCGTGGAGCTGCAGGAAGAGGCAATCGAGCTCGGCTTCCTCGGCGTCATGAGCGGCCCGCTGGTGCGTTCGTCCTACCGGGCCGGCCGCCTCTGGGCCACCGCGATGCGCAAGAAGGGACGGGAACTGCCCCCGGAACTCGCCCACATCGCCGAAGGCATCGAGGATTCCGGCGCCACCCGGCAGGAAGCCTCCAGCCTTATCTCCCGGTAACGCCGCCCGGCTGCAACTTTTCACCCGAGGGGGTCCGGACGCCGCAGCGCCGGGCCCTCTCGCTGTGCCCGCGCCTCGGCCAAAATTCCGGCCGGCTTCACGATAGAATTGAGTCATTATGGCCAATAGCACCGATTCCGACGCAAATACCAAGCGTGGTCTCTTCTCACGCAAGCCCAAAGCCGAGAAGCCTGCCAAGGCGAAAAAAGGCCCCGGGCGCCTGAAGCAGATCGGCCAGGTCTTCCAGATGACCCGGCGCAACGATCCCAACGTAGTCTGGCTCATGCTGCTGGCCTTCCTGGGCATCGTGGCCGTTGGCCTGCTCATCGGGTTCCTGATCAACAACTGGGTCACCCTGTTGATCATCTCCATCCCGCTGGGCCTGCTGGCGGCAACCTTCATCCTCTCCCGCCGTGCCGAACGCGCCGCCTTCGCCCAGATCGAGGGCCAGCCAGGTGCTTCCGGTGCCGCCCTGAGCGTGCTGCGCCGCGGCTGGATCCTGCAGGAACAGCCGGTGGCAGTCAACCCGCGGACCCAGGATGCAGTCTTCCGTGCGATCGGCCGCCCCGGCGTCATCCTCGTGACCGAAGGGCCTTCGAACCGCGTCAAGACCTTGGTGGACGCCGAACGCCGGAAGCTGAACCGCATCCTGCCCAACGTGAAGGTCCACGTCATCGAGACCGGCCGCGGCGAGGGCCAGGTTGAACTGAGCAAGGTAGCCAAGAAGGTCCAGAAGCTCAAGAAGGAACTGACCAAGCAGGAGGTGCATGCGGTGGATAAGCGCCTGCAGGCCCTCGGCAGCAATAAACTGCCCATCCCGAAGGGCGTTGATCCGTTCAAGGCCCGCCCGGACCGCAAGGCAATGCGCGGCCGCTGACCATACCAAGCCACTAACGACGGCGGCGCCTCACCTTTCCAAGGTGGGGCGCCGCCGTCGTTTGTAAAGTTTGTGAACTACATGCGGACCAGGACCGTGCCCATCGCGCGGTCGTGCAGGCCGCGCTGATCGGCATCGAAGACTACCGCGGGAACAACCAGGCAGAGCAACACGGTACGGACAACGGCGGCGAGCGGCCCGGCGGCGGACCCATCCAGCTTGCGCACCTGGATGCCAACTGCGCGGTGCCCGATGCTGTAGCCGAGCGTGCTGACCAGGAGCAGCTGCTCAACGGCGAAGATCAGCAGAATGCTCAGCTCGTTGCCACCGAAGAGCCACGCGGCGATGAGATAGCACAGGATCCAGTCGATCATCAGGGCAATGACGCGGCGGCCCAGGCGGGCAATAGAGCCCGGGCCGCGCTGGGGCAGCCCCAACCGCTGGCCGGGCCACTGCTGCTCTTTGGAGGGAGGCGGTCCTTCGAGCCAGGAACCAAGGTCTTTTCTGCTTACCACTCCTCTAGCCTACCGACCTCCGGGCTGGACGCGGTCGTGATGGCCGCCGCAAGTGACCTGCGTAACGTTGTCTGGGTGCGGACGCTAACACCGCGCTAGGCTTAGGGGCACATCGATTAAGTAACCTGCCGGAAACAATCGCGACACCAAAGGGAAATTCCCTGCTTCTACATTAGTAACTGTTGCTGGCGCCTGTGTTGCAGCCGGCAGGTACCCCCATGAATGCGTAAGGAGCATGACCCGATGTTCAAGAATGCGGACGAGGTCCTCAAGTACATCGCCGACGAAGAAGTAAAGTTCGTCGACATCCGATTCACAGACCTGCCAGGCGTCCAGCAGCACTTCAACGTGCCGGCCAAGACCGTTGACGCGGATTTCTTTGTCAACGGCCAGCTGTTCGACGGTTCCTCCATCCGGGGTTTCCAAGGCATCGCCGAGTCCGACATGCAGCTCATCCCCGACGTCACCACCGCATTCATCGATCCTTTCCGCGTGGAGAAGACCCTTGCGCTGAATTTCTCGATCGTGAACCCGCGCACCGGCGACCCATACCACCGCGACCCCCGCGGCGTTGCCGAGCGCGCCGAGGCCTACCTCGCGTCGACCGGCATTGCCGACACCGCGTACTTTGCCTCCGAAGCCGAATTCTTCATTTTCGACGATGTGCGCTACCAGTCCAGCCCGGAGTACTCCTTCTACAAGGTGGACTCCGTCGAGGCCCACTGGAACAGCGGCCGCAAGGAAGAGGGCGGCAACCAGGGCTACAAGACTTCGGTCAAGGGCGGATACTTCCCCGTTGCCCCGACGGACAAGCAGGCCGACCTGCGCGATGCCATCTGCGTCGAGCTGGACGAGGTAGGCATTGAAGTTGAGCGCTCCCACCACGAGGTCGGCGCTGCCGGCCAGGCGGAAATCAACTACAAGTTCACCACGCTGACCCATGCCGCTGATGATCTGCTGAAGTTCAAGTACATCGTCAAGAACGTGGCAGATGCCTGGGGCAAGTCCGCCACCTTCATGCCGAAGCCCGTGTTCGGCGACAACGGCTCCGGCATGCACTGCCACCAGTCGCTCTGGAACGGCTCCGAGCCGCTTTTCTACGACGAGAAGGGCTATGCCGGACTGTCCGACACCGCCCGCTGGTACATCGGCGGCCTGCTCAAGCATGCTTCGGCCGTGCTGGCTTTCACCAACCCGACGGTGAACTCCTACCGGCGTCTGGTCAAGGGCTTTGAGGCTCCGGTCAACATGGTCTATTCGCAGGGCAACCGCTCCGCCGGTATCCGCATCCCGATCACCGGTTCGAACCCGAAGGCCAAGCGCCTCGAGTTCCGCGCACCGGACCCCAGCTCCAACCCGTACCTGGCCTTCGCCGCCCAGCTGATGGCAGGTCTGGACGGCATTCGGAACCGGATTGAGCCGGCCGACCCGATCGACAAGGACCTCTACGAGCTGCCTGCCGAAGAGGCCAAGGACATCCAGAAGGCCCCGGGCTCGCTGGAAGAAGCCCTGAGTGCGCTGGAGGCGGACAACGAGTTCCTGCAGGCCGGCGGTGTGTTCACCCAGGACCTGATCGACACCTGGATCGCCTACAAGCGCGAATATGAAATCGCGCCGCTGTCCTTGCGCCCGAACCCCTACGAGTTCGAGCTCTACTACGGCTGCTAGCCAAATCCCGCAGCAAAACCGCGGTTAGTCTGCAAAGAGTCCGCACGAGCGGCCCACACTTCGGTGACGGCGGCCCGTGCGGACTCTTTTGTTCAGGAATATCCATCCCAAGCCCACCCCAAGCACAGTGAGGCACACTGGAGATTACACACCAGTTGCATCACACCTAGGGAGGGCGAAATGTTGTGTGATCGATGCGGGGTCCCCGCCTACGTCCAGGTAATGCTCGACACCGGCGGCATGCTCTCCTGGTGCGCCCACCACTACCGGGAATACCAAGAAGCGCTCTTTGCCTGCGCCATCAGCGTTCAGGACGAACGGTACCTACTTGAGGCGAAGTAGTTATGCTTTACTGGAGCCGGAGTCCAAGTGGGTTTCGGTGACTGCGGTGAGCAGGAAGACGGAGTCCTCGTTGGCTTCGACCGAGTGGCGTTCCTGCGGGACGATTTCGAGCTGGTTCTCGTTAACTACGAGCCGCCCACCGGCCGAGACTACGGTAACCGATCCCTCCAGGACATAGATGCTGGCAGCCAACGGCGCATTGTGCTCGCCCAGGACCGCTCCCGCCCGCAGAGCAAGCACCGTTTGGCGCAGCGGACCGTCCTGGGCCACCATCGCGGCACTGCGGCCGTGCGCTGCGCCGCCCGCCGCACTCAGATGTTCGCGTGCAATCACGTCGATATCAGTCATGTCGTTGCGCTCCTTCATCAGTGGTCCTGGCCTCAGCCTAGCCGCAGCGGCGAGCAGGCGGCCACCGCGGTGTCGAATGAAGCGTACGACGACGGCGCCCGCCTTGAGCGGGCACCGTCGCGACATTTCAGAGCCTTGGCCAGGAACTCCTGGGTGCGGGTCTGCTGCGGGCGCCGAAGAGGTCCTCCGGCTTGCCTTCCTCGATAATGGGACCTTCCGCCATGAAGATGACGCGGTCGGCAACTTCTCGGGCGAACCCCATCTCGTGCGTAACCACCACCATCGTCATGCCCTCCGCAGCGAGGTCCTGGATGACCTGCAGGACCTCGCCCACCATCTCCGGGTCCAGGGCGCTGGTCGCCTCGTCGAAGAGCATGATGTCTGGGTTCATCGCCAGAGAGCGTGCGATTGCCACACGCTGCTTCTGTCCGCCGGAGAGCTGCGCTGGCCTGGCGTCGGCCTTGTTGGACAGGCCCACGCGTTCAAGCAGTTCCAGGGCCTTGTTCCGGGCCTGCGGCCGGCTCAGCTTCTTCAGTTCCACCGGCGCGAGCATGATGTTCTCCAGCACGGTCATATGCGGAAACAGGTTGAAGTGCTGGAAGACCATGCCTATATGCTGGCGGACCTCGTCCAGGTTGACCTTGGGATCGGTGAGGTCGAAACCGTCCACCACCACCTTGCCGCCGGTGATGTCCTCCAGCTTGTTCAGGCAGCGCAGGAAGGTGGACTTGCCGGACCCGGACGGCCCGATGACGCACACCACCTCACCTTCGGCCACCTCGACCTCCAGGCCTTTGAGTACCTCGTTGCTGCCGAAGCTCTTATCAGACCGGCGACGTTAATCTTGCTCACTTGTTGAACCTCTTATCCAGAATGTTAGAGGTGCCCCTTAGGTTCCGTAGCCGTAGAAGTAGCGTTCAAAGATGCCGCGGGTGCGCCGGGTAATCCGCAGATAGTCTTCCTCGATGGCTCCGGCGTTTCCCGGGCTGTAGCCGCACCAGCGGGCTACGGCTTCCAGGTCCCGCCGCGAGGAGGGCAGCACGTCCGCGTTCTTTCCACTCCAGATCATGTTCGCCGAACGGATCCGGCTCGCCAGTGACCAGCTCTGTCGCAGCGTGAGCACATCTGCATTCGGGAGCAGCTCTGCCTCGCCGATCGCATCCAGGGCCTCCAAAGTGCCGGTTGTCCGTAGCGCAGGCACCCGGTGCGCGTGGTCGAGCTGAAGCAATTGAACCAGCCATTCCACATCGCTCAGCGCGCCACGGCCGAGCTTGAGGTGCCGGGACGGATCGGCGCCGCGGGGCAGGCGTTCGGATTCCACTCTGGCTTTGATCCTGCGGATTTCGCGGACTTCCTCCGGTCCGACCTCGGCCGGATAACGGATGGGGTCGATCAGCGCGGTGAACTCGGCCGCGAGGTCGTCGTCGCCGGCGATGGGCCGCGCCCGAAGCAGGGCCTGTGCCTCCCAGATCAGTGACCACCGCTGGTAGTACTCCCGGTATGAGTCGAGCGAACGCACGATCGGTCCGTTCTTCCCCTCCGGACGCAACGACACGTCAATTTCAAGGGTGCGCTCGGCAAGCACGGGCGGGCTGCTCGGCTGCTGGAGCAGAGCGGAAATCTGCGAAACGATTCGCATGGCCTGCTGCTGGGCCGCATCGTTGTCGGCGCCGGGCAGCGGCTTGTGCACGTACATGACATCGGCGTCCGAGCCGTATCCGATCTCCCTGCCGCCTTGGCGTCCCATGGCGACGATGAGGAGGTTGGTGAGCTGGTCCTCCTCGGCGAAGACAGCTGCTTCGGCAACATGCAGAGCACCAAGAATGGCCGCCCGGTCCGTATCGGAGAGAGCAATGCCGACCTGCCGTTGGTCCAGCAGGCCCGAACTGTCCGCGATGGCGGTGCGCAGCGTTTCGCGACGGCGAATCAAACGGATCAGGCGCATGGCCGCCTTGGGGTCCTGGTGGCGGGCCAGTTTGTGCCGGATCTCGTACCATTGCGCGTCGAACGACCACGGAAACAGTTCCTTGTCCGATCCCAACCAGGCCGCAGACTCCGGCGAGACTTCCAGCAGGTCCGTAATGAACCGGCTGCTGGACAGAATGTGGCAAAGCCGCTCAGCCGCGGAGCTGGAGTCACGGAGCATGCCCAGATACCAGTGCGACTCCCCCAGCGCCTCGCTCAGCCGCCGGAATCCGAGCAAGCCGGAATCCGGGTCCACGCCATCGGCGATCCATTCCAGCAGGACGGGGAGCAACTGGCGCTGCAGCTGCGCCCGCCGGCTTATTCCGCTGGTTAAGGCCTCGATATGGCGCATCGCTCCGCGCGGATCCACATATCCCAGTGCCGCGAGCCGGGCCTGGGCGGCTTCGGGCGTCAGCCGGACTTCGTCCGTGCTCAGATTGGCCGCGGAGACCAGCAGCGGACGGTAGAAGATCCGTTCATGAAGTTCGCGTACCCGGCGCTTGGTCCGCTGCCACTTCTGGAGCAGGGCTTCAGGGCCGGGACGCTGCGTTTCCAGCGAACCGAGCGAGGATTTAGCCAGCGCACGCAAGGCGTTGTCGTCCTGGGGCATCAGATGCGTCCGGCGCAGCTGGACCAGCTGGATGCGGTGTTCGAGCACCCGCAAATAGCGGTAGGCTTCGTCGAACTCCCGAGCATCCGAGCGGCCAATGTAGCCGGCGGCGCTCAAGGCCGCGATGGCCGTAGTCGTGTCCCGGACCCGGAGCGTTTCATCCACCCGGGCATGAACGAGTTGGAGCAACTGGACAGTGAATTCCACATCACGCAGCCCACCGCGGCCGAGTTTCAGCTGCCGACCACGCTCATGCACCGGAATGTTCTCGGTCACACGTCCGCGCATGGCCTGCACGGACTCGACGAAGCCGTCCCGTTCCGATGAGTTCCAGATCAACGGTGCAACGGCTTCCTCGTACCGGCGGCCCAAATCAAGGTCGCCGGCAATGGCACGTGCCTTCAGCAGGGCCTGGAACTCCCAGCTCTGGGCCCACCTCTTGTAGTAAGTCAGATGGGATTCAAGCGTGCGGACCAGCCGGCCTTCCTTGCCCTCCGGCCGGAGATTGGCGTCCACCTCCCACAGGCCCGGCTCCGGACCGGCAGAAAAGACGGCCCTGCTCATCCCGGTAGCCAATGCCGTGCCAATGGTGGAGGCATGCGCCTCATCCATACCGTCGGCTTCGATCACATAAACGACGTCGACGTCGGAAATGTAGTTGAGTTCGCGGGCACCGCATTTGCCCATGCCGATCACGGCCAGGCGTACGGCCGCAATCTCTTCCGGATCGAATCGTGCGGCCAGTTCAGCGCGGGAGACAGCGAGCCCGGCTTCAACCGCCGCAGCCGCAAGATCCGCCAGTTCGCGTCCCACCGAGGGCATATAGTCCACCGGCGAGGCCGCGCCGAGGTCCCGGATAGCCAGTTCGGCCAGGTGCCGCCGGTACGTGGACCGCAGCAGGTTGTAGGCCTCTTTTCCGGTCAGGGCGGCCAGCGGCTGTTCGGCGGCAGGATCAGCTCTGACGGACTTCAGCAGTGAAGCACGGAGCTTTTCTGCCGGGACAGCTCCGGGCTCCGCGCTGACCTTGGCCGAAAGAACGTCCAGATGCTCCGGCCGGCGCAGCAGGAATTCGGCCAAGGCTTCCGAGGAGCCGAGCAGCCGGAACAGCGCCTCGCTCTCGTCTTCCCCGGCGTTGACCAGCTCGGCCAGCTGAGGATGCCGCTCCAGGAGCCGGACCAGGGAAACGAGGGCCAGGTCCGGATCCGCGGCATATGCGAACCCGGCAAAAAGCCGCTGCTGGTCCACCCCATCGAGTTCGGACGAATCGAGAAAGCGTGTGCTCTTCTCCAGATCGTTGAAGCCCTTGGAGATCAACCGCCGGTTCAGACTCATGGCCTCAGCTTAGAGGATGTCGATGTTGCGCCTGAGCTCGTGCGGCGTCACCTGGATGCGGTAGTCGTGCCATTCGGCACGCTTGTTGCGCAGGAAGATCTCGTAGACCTGTTCACCGAGGATTTCGGCTACCAGTTCCGACTCTTCCATCGCGCGGATGGCGTCGTGCAGGCTTGAGGGAAGCGGGTCGTGGCCCAGCGCCCTGCGCTCGGCGGAGCTGAGGCTCCAGATGTCTTCCTCCGCTGCAGGCGGCAGCTCATAGCCTTCCTCAATGCCCTTCAATCCCGCGCCCAGCAACACGGCGTAAGCCAGGTACGGGTTCGCCGCCGAATCGATCCCGCGGTATTCCATCCGGGCGGACTGGCCCTTGTTCGGCTTGTACAGCGGGATGCGGACCAGGGCCGAGCGGTTGTTATGGCCCCAGGAAATGTAGCTGGGAGCTTCGCCGCCGCCCCAAAGCCGCTTATAGGAATTTACGAACTGGTTCGTCACCGCGGTGAATTCGGGCGCATGTTTCAGGATGCCCGCCATGAACTGGCGTCCGGTCTTGGAGAGCTGGTATTCGGCACCAGCTTCAAAAAAGGCGTTGGAATCACCTTCGAAGAGGGAAAAGTGCGTGTGCATCCCGGAACCGGGGTGGTCGGAGAAGGGTTTGGGCATGAAGGTTGCGTAGATGCCCTCCATCAGCGCTACTTCTTTAACCACGGTTCGGAACGTCATGATGTTGTCGGCGGTCTGCAGGGCGTCCGCGTACCGAAGGTCGATCTCGTTCTGCCCGGGACCGTCTTCATGGTGGCTGAACTCCACGGAGATGCCGACGTTCTCCAGCATGGTCACCGCGGTGCGGCGGAAATCCTGGGCGACGCCGCCGGGCACATGGTCGAAATAGCCGGCGCGGTCTACCGGCACCGGCACGCCGTCAGGCCCGAGCTCCTGCGATTTGAGCAGATAGAACTCAATTTCCGGATGGGTGTAGCAGGTGAAGCCCATGTCGCCGGCCTTGCGCAGGGTCCGCTTGAGCACGTTGCGCGGATCCGCGACGGATGGTTCGCCGTCGGGCGTGAGAACGTCGCAGAACATCCGCGATGTCTGTTCCTCCTCGCCGCGCCAGGGCAGGATCTGGAAGGTCGAAGGGTCCGGCTGGACCAGCATGTCGGACTCGAAAACCCGGGCCAGCCCCTCGATGGACGAGCCGTCGAAGCCAAGTCCCTCCTCGAAGGCGCCCTCGACTTCCGCAGGAGCCAGCGCCACGGACTTAAGCGAACCGACGACGTCGGTGAACCAGAGACGGACGAAGCGCACGTCCCGCTCTTCGATGGTTCTCAGGACAAATTCCTGCTGACGGTCCATGAATATCCTTCCGCGCCCTGGTCACGGCAAAGCCTCCGGCCTGCCTGCTTACTACTGTACTTAGCCTAATGCGCCCGGGCACCTGTGCCGTGCAACAGTGACGGGTGCGGCTGGAGTGAACAAAGGCCGCGGCATTAGGCTCTACCCATGACCTCACAGACTTCTGGCGCCGAACAGCCCGCCCCGTACGGAGCGGGTGCCGGAGCTAACCGGCCGTCCGGCTCCAAACCGGTGTCCCGTGTCCGCACCCATCACCTGCAGCAGGCCAAGGACAACGGCCAGCGCTTTGCCATGCTCACTGCGTACGAACAGTACACCGCCGAAATCTTCGATGAAGCAGGTGTCGAGGTCCTGCTTGTCGGCGATTCCGCCTCCAACAATGTGTACGGCAACGAGACGTCCCTGCCGGTTACCGTCGACGAACTGATTCCGCTCTGCCGCGCGGTGAGCCGTTCCGCCAGACGTGCGCTCGTAGTGGTGGACCTGCCGTTCGGCAGCTATGAGGTCTCCCCCGCCCAGGCCATCGAGACCTCCGTACGTTTCATGAAGGAAGCCGGTGCCCACGCCGTCAAGATGGAAGGCGGTGCCTTCTACGCTGAATATGTCCGCGCCATGGTCCAGGCGGGCATCCCCGTCATGGCGCACATCGGCTTCACCCCGCAAAGCGAACATTCGCTGGGCGGCTATCGGGTGCAGGGCCGAGGCGAGGACGCACAGCGGGTCGTCGACGACGCCGTGGCACTCGAAGCTGCCGGCGCGTTTGCGGTCCTGATGGAGATGGTGCCGGCCCAGGCCGCCGCGGAAGTGGACAAGGCCCTACGCGTTCCCACCATCGGCATCGGTGCCGGCGCTTCCACAACGGGCCAGGTGCTGGTGTGGCAGGACATGGCCGGACTGCGCGGCGGTAAACTCGCCAAATTCGTCAAGCAGTACGCCGACATACGCACGACGCTGTCGGATGCCGCCAAGGCCTACGCCGACGACGTCCGCAGCGGTTCCTTTCCCGGCCCGGAGCACTCCTTTTAGCTGCCCCGGACCAGCGGTTCCGCGCGCTGGAAGGCGCTATTCGTCGTCGTCCGCGTCCCAGGCCTCGTTGCGCTTCTGCACTTTTTCGAGCGCCTTTTCCGCTTCCTCGCGGGTTTCATAGGGGCCGATGAGCTGCGTCCAGTCGGACTGTGCCCCCACTTCGACTTCGTGGGTGACGACGTTGTACCAGAACTCCGGCATTTGGCTACTCCCTTGCGTTGCGGTTGCTCGGCCCGTTCGGATTAGCGCCCGATAGCGGACCGGGTTATAAGATCGATGGTATGCCCCACAACGTAGCAACAGCACCCCTGGGCACCCTTGTCCAGGGAACCGTCAGTCCAGTCCGGCCCGTTCCGACGTCGATTCCCCGGCCCGAATACGTTTGGAAGCCCGCGCCGGCCAAGTTCACCGGCTCGGAGATCAAGGACGCCGAGACGATTGACCGGATCCGGGTGGCAAGCAAGATTGCTGCCCAGGCGATCGTCGAGGTGGGCAAGCACATTCGTCCCGGCGTCACCACCGACGAGCTGGACAAAGTGGGACACGAATTCCTGCTGGACCACAAGGCCTACCCGTCATGCCTTGGCTACCGTGGGTTCCCGAAGTCGCTGTGTTCTTCGCTGAATGAAGTCATCTGCCACGGCATACCGGATACCACGGTGCTGCAGGACGGGGACATCGTCAATATCGACATCACCGCTTACATCAACGGCGTCCACGGGGATACCAACTACACCTTCCTCGTCGGTGACGTTGACGAGGAGTCCCGGCTCCTGGTTGAACGCACCCACGAATCGCTGAACCGCGCCATCAAAGCGGTTGCCCCGGGCCGGCAGATCAACGTCATCGGCAGGACCATCCAGTCCTATGCCAAGCGCTTCGGCTATGGCGTGGTCCGGGACTTCACCGGGCACGGCGTCGGCGAAGCCTTCCACTCCGGTCTGATCATCCCCCACTATGACGCCGCCCCTGCCTACAGCACGGTCATGGAGCCGGGCATGGTGTTCACCATCGAGCCCATGCTGACGCTGGGCACCATCGAGTGGGACATGTGGAACGACGATTGGACCGTCGTGACCAAGGACCGCAAGCGGACTGCGCAGTTCGAACACACCCTCGTGGTGACCGACTCTGGTGCAGAAGTCCTGACTTTGCCATAAGACGCCAGTAGGCTGTTGGCCAGACGTATTCGAACGACAGTGCGGAGATCCCATGCCCAACAGCGCCGACGAGAAGGCCGCCAAAAAGGCTGCCCGGTCCGTCATTGGCATTGACATCGGCGGAACCGGCATCAAGGGCGGCATCGTTGACCTGAAAAAGGGCAAACTGCTGGGCGATCGTTTCCGCATCGACACTCCCCGCCCTTCCACCCCCGAGGCAGTTGCCGACGTCGTAGCGAAGATCGTGGAAGAACTCTCATCCCGTCCGGAAGCCCCGGCGGCCGGCAGCCCGGTCGGTGTCACGTTCCCCGCCATCATCCGCCACGGGGTTGCCAAATCCGCCGCAAACGTGGACCCCAGCTGGGTGGACACGGACGTCGACGCGCTGCTCACCCGGAAGCTGGGGCGGGAAGTCCAGGTTATTAACGATGCCGACGCTGCCGGGCTGGCCGAAGCACGCTACGGAGCGGGTGAAGGGGTCGGGGGGACAGTACTGGTCATCACCCTGGGGACCGGCATCGGTTCGGCCTTCATCCACGATGGCAAACTCATACCGAATGCGGAACTTGGGCACCTGGAGATCGACGGGTTCGACGCCGAGTCCAAGGCATCAGCTACCGCACGCGAACGCGATGGACTGGACTGGGATGCCTATGCGGTGCGTCTGCAGCGCTATTTCTCCCATGTCGAGTTCCTGTTCTCGCCCGAACTGTTCATTGTCGGCGGCGGCATTTCCAAGCGCAGCCAGGACTTCCTGCCCAAGCTCGATCTCAATACCAAGATCATTCCCGCCGAGTTGAAGAACAACGCCGGCATTGTGGGCGGGGCCCTGCAGGCAGCGCTCAGTTTCAAGTACTTCAAGTAAGGAAAAAGGGCCCGCAGCAGCGGACCCTTTCCTTCTGTGGCGCCGGTGGCAGCCGCGGCTTCCCCTCCGTGGCCGCCACCGGAAACTGCGGCGTTGTTACTGTGCCGTCAGCGGCCGCTGGGTTCCTGAGGGGCCTTGCTTTTTGGTTGCCTCCGCTTCAACCCGCAGCCGGTCTATCGCGGCTTCGAAATCCTCAAGGGAGTCGAACGACTGATAGACACTGGCGAATCGCAGGTAGGCGACCACATCCAGGTTCTTCAGGGGCCGAAGAATCGCAAGACCGACTTCATGGGCGTCGATTTCCGCTGCCCCGCTGGACCGGATGGATTCCTCCACCTCCTGGGCCAGCATGGCCAGGTCGTCTTCGGTCACCGGGCGGCCCTGGCAGGCCTTCCGGACGCCGTTGATGACCTTCGCCCGCGAGAACGGCTCCGCCACACCGGAACGCTTAAGAACGCTCAAGCTGGTGGTTTCGAGGGTGGTGAATCGCCTGCCGCATTCAGGACACAGCCGGCGTCTGCGGATCGCCGATCCATCGTCGGTCAGGCGGCTATCCACAACCCTGGAATCAGGATTACGGCAGAACGGACAGTACATACCGGATCCTTTCGTGGCCAGACAGCAACTGGTCAATCATAAAACTACATCTTGCGAATTACAAGCGTGTGACTACTACATCTTGTGTCTTCGCCAGGCTGCCGCGGCGCCAGGAGTTACGAGGGGAATCTGACGGTGACGGCCTCCCCATGCGCCGGCAGGTCTTCCGCCGCGGCCAGCGAAACAATGTGCCCGCCTACTTCGCGCAGCGCACGCTGGTCGTAGTCGATAATCTGGACGGCTTTCAGGAAAGTGGTGACGTTGAGGCCGGATGCGAATGTGGCGGTCCCACTGGTTGGCAGGACATGGTTGGAGCCGGCACAGTAATCCCCCAGGCTCACCGGTGAATAGTTGCCGACAAATATGGCGCCCGCGTTGCGGATACGCGCGGCGATCCCCGAAGCATTCTCGGTGTGGATCTCAAGGTGCTCCGCCGCATAGGCGTCACAAACCGCAATGCCGTGCTCGACATCGTCGACCATAATCACGCCGGACTGCGGTCCGGAAAGGGCCTCGCGAACCCTGTCCGCGTGCTTCGTGCTGCCAATTTGGACAGCAAGTTCCCGACGCACGGCCTGAGCCAGTCTCTCCGACGGCGTCACCAACACTGACGCGGCGTGGGGATCATGCTCTGCTTGGCTGATCAGGTCCGCCGCGACGAAAGCCGGCTCCGCACTGCCATCCGCAAGGATGGCAATTTCGGTGGTGCCCGCCTCCGCGTCAATGCCCACCACACTCTTGACCAGGCGCTTGGCCGTGGCAACGAAGACGTTGCCGGGACCGGTGACCACATCGACCGGGGCAAGCGCGGGACCGAAATCATTGGCGGGAACACCATAGGCAAACGCCGCCACTGCCTGCGCACCCCCGATGGCGTAGACCTCGTCAATACCCAGCAGACGGGCTGCGGCCAAAATGGTGGGATGCGGCAGGCCTCCGAAGTCTTTCTGCGGTGGTGAGGCCAAGGCGATCGAACCAACGCCGGCGGCCATCGCCGGAACGACGTTCATCACCACAGACGAAGGATAGACCGCCAGCCCGCCCGGGACGTACAGGCCCACCCGCGAAACCGGTACCCACTTGTGCGTGACCGTGGCGCCTGCGGCGATCTCCACCGTAGCATCGGCGGGCTTCTGCGCGTCGGCAAAGACCCGCGCCCTCGCAATGGACTCCTCCAGGGCGGCACGGACCGCCGGATCAAGTGCCTCCAATGCACGGACCAGTTCTTCCTGCGGCACGAGGGGGTGCTGCTGCTGCACGCCGTCAAACCGCGAAGCCAGTTCGGCAAGCGCCGTGAACCCGCCGCTTCGCACCTCGTTGATAATCTCCTCGACCGCATGCGAGGCAACGTCAAAAGTCGTCTCTGCCCGGGGCATGGCGGCCTTCAGTTCTGCAGTATTTAAATGGCGCCCGCGCAGGTCCAAAAGGGGAAACTGGGAAAAGGATTCAACGTTCGAAGCAGGATTCACGTCTCCATTCTACTGAGCCCGGCCCAGTCGTTTTCCTGCCGGCAGCCGCGGTTGGGGAGCAGGCAGGAAAATTAGCACAACTTAACACAATGCCCCGCGCCGCCCGATGCCGAATACGCTGAACAATAATGGGTCAGGCTGTCTTCTGTCCCCACCGAGTAGTTCTGGAGAAACATTGTTGTGAGTGCCGAATCCGTAGCAGCACAGTCTGTCACGCCCGCCGAGCAGCTGCTGGGAACCACCTTCCGGGAGGTCTTCCGGCGGCACGCTGCCGGAGTGGCGATTCTCACCGTTGAGTACGAGGGCAAGCCCTTTGGCTTCACGGCGACCTCGGTGGCGTCCCTGTCGGCAGAGCCACCGCGCTTCACCTTCAACATGGCCCGCTCCAGCTCATCCTGGCCCGCCGTCGCGAACTCGAACTATATTGGCGCCCATATTCTCGGCCAAGACAACCGCGGACTCGCCGACCGCTTCGCCCGCACGAAAGACCGCTTCAGCGGAGACCATTGGGAAGCAGGTCCTTACGGGGTTCCTCTTCTGAAGGATGTACATGCCTATCTGGTCGGCAAGATCCAAATGCGAGTGTCGTTCGAAAACAACGCTGTGGTGATCGTCGAGGTAGTGGAAGGCTCGCTCGGCGACGAAGCGACGCCGCTGCTGTACCACGGCGGCTCCTACATGCGCCCCAGCCCGCTCGAATACCAGATCTAAGTCCCGGAGGCGTTAGACGTCGAGGCAGGCGGGGCCCAGCAGCACCTTAAGATCCCCAAAGAGCGACGGCGTGGGGTTGACCCGGAGATCCACGCCCAGTTTCATCACTTCAACTTTCCGTGAGCTGTTCAGCCGTACCTGGACTTCGGTGGTTCCCGGGTGTGTCCGCAGCACATCGCCAAGGGAAGACACCACGGTCTCGGTCGCCTTGAAGCTGGCCATGGAAATCACCACCGGCCCGGAATGGCCATCGCTGAGATCGGGAACCGTCAACTCCTGGGCATTCAGCGTTACCGCGCCGTCATCACGGCGCTGCAACCTGCCGCGGACGACGACGATCAGGTCTTCGGCCAGGATGGTCGAGATCGGTCCGTAGACCTGGCCGAAGAACATCACTTCCATGGAGCCGCCCAGGTCTTCCACTTCGGCACGGGCGTACGCGTTGCCGCTGTTCTTGGCTATCCGGCGCTGCAAGGAAGTGATCATTCCGGCAATGGTGACGATGGCACCGTCCGCCGGACCGTCCTCGCCGATAACGGAGGTAATGGTCAGGTCCGCATGCTGGCTCAGCAGACCTTCCAAGCCCTGAAGCGGATGATCCGAGACATACAGGCCGAGCATGTCGCGCTCGAACGCCAGTTTGTCCTTCTTGTCCCATTCCGGCAGATCCGGAACTTCCACGGCCAGTCCGCCGGTGGTTTCACCGCCGTCGTCAAAGGCACTGAAGAGGTCGAACTGGTTGGCTGCCTCGTTGCGCTTGAGCACAATGACGGAGTCAACCGCTTCTTCATGGATCATGGCCAGGGCACGGCGCGGATCGCCGAGCGAGTCGAACGCGCCGGCCTTGATCAGCGATTCGATGGTCCGCTTGTTGCAGACAACCGCAGGAACCTTCTGCAGGAAATCGCTGAACGAACTGAAGTGCCCCTTCTCCTCGCGGGCGGCGACCATGGCATGGACCACGTTGGCGCCGACGTTGCGAATGGCGCCCATGCCGAACCGGATGTCCGTGCCGACCGGGGTGAAGTTCAGGCTGGATTCGTTGACGTCCGGCGGAAGCACCGTAATGCCCATGTGGCGGCACTCGTTCAGGTACATCGCGAGCTTGTCCTTGTCGTCACCGACGGAGGTCAGCAGCGCAGCCATGTACTCGCCCGGATAGTGCGCCTTGAGGTACGCCGTCCAATAGGACACGACGCCGTACGCGGCCGAGTGTGCCTTGTTGAACGCGTAGTCCGAGAACGGGAGCAGGATATCCCACAGTGTCTTGATGGCTGCGGCGGAATAGCCGTTGTCCTGCATGCCCTTTTCGAAGCCGGCGTACTGCTTGTCCAGCTCCGACTTCTTCTTCTTGCCCATGGCGCGCCGCAGAATATCTGCCTGGCCGAGCGAGTACCCGGCCAGTTTCTGCGCGATCGCCATAACCTGTTCCTGGTAGACGATCAGGCCGTAGGTCCCGCCCAGGATTTCGGCCAGCGGCTCCTCAAGTTCCGGGTGGATAGGAGTGATCTCCTGCAGCCCGTTCTTGCGCAGCGCGTAGTTATTGTGCGCGTTAGCGCCCATCGGACCGGGGCGGTACAGCGCAAGCACCGCGGAAATGTCTTCGAAGTTATCCGGCCGCATGAGCTTGAGCAGGGACCGCATCGGGCCGCCGTCGAGCTGGAAGACTCCCAGGGTGTCGCCGCGTGCCAGCAGGGCGTAGGAGTCCGGATCATCCAGTGTCAGGTCCTCAAGCACCAGCTCGAAGTCCCGGTTCATCTGGATGTTTTCCAGTGCGTCCGTGATGATCGTCAGGTTCCGCAGGCCGAGGAAGTCCATCTTGATCAGGCCGAGGCCTTCACAAGTCGGATAGTCGAACTGCGTAATGACCTGGCCGTCCTGCTCACGGCGCATGATCGGGATGATGTCGATCAGCGGATCCGAGGACATGATCACACCAGCCGCGTGGACGCCCCACTGCCGCTTCAGGCCCTCGAGTCCGAGCGCCGTTTCGAAGACCTTGGCTGAATCCGGATCCGACTTGAGCAGTTCCCGCAGCTCTTCGGCCTCGCTGTAGCGTTTGGCCTCCGGATTGTGCACATCCTGCAGCGAAATGCCCTTGCCCATGACGTCCGGCGGCATCGCTTTGGTCAGCCGCTCACCCGTCGAGAAGGGGTAACCCATGACGCGCGAGGAGTCCTTCAGCGCCTGCTTGCCCTTGATGGTGCCGTAGGTGACGATCATGGCCACCCGCTCGTCGCCGTACTTCTCGGTGACGTACCGGATGACCTCCGAGCGGCGCCGATCATCGAAGTCGACGTCGAAGTCAGGCATGGAAACACGGTCCGGGTTGAGGAACCGTTCGAAGATCAGACCGTGCTTGAGCGGATCGAGGTCCGTGATGCGCATGGCGTATGCCGCCATTGAACCAGCGCCCGAACCACGGCCCGGTCCCACCCGGATACCGTTGTTCTTGGCCCAGTTGATGAAGTCGGCCACGACCAGGAAGTACCCGGGGAAGCCCATCTGGGAGATGACGCCGACTTCGTAGTCCGCCTGCTTGCGGACGTCGTCGGGAATACCAGCCGGATAGCGGTAATGAAGGCCCTTCTCGACCTCCTTGATGAACCAGGACTCCTCGTTCTCGCCTTCCGGAACGGGGTACCGCGGCATGTAGTTGGCCTGGGTGTTGAACTCGACGTTGCACCGTTCGGCGATCAGCAGTGTGTTGTCGCAGGCCTCCGGGTAGTCGCGGAAAATGGCCCGCATCTCGGCCGGAGATTTCAGGTAGAACTCATCGGCGTCGAACTTGAAGCGTTTGGGATCGGCCATTGTCGAGCCGGACTGGACGCACAGCAGTGCCGCGTGGGCCTTCGCATCCTCGGCATGTGTGTAATGCAGGTCGTTGGTCGCCACCAATGGCAGCTGCAGCTCGCGGGCCAACTTAAGCAGATCCGCCTGGACATTGCGCTCGATGTCCAGGCCGTGGTCCATCAGTTCGCAGTAGAAGTTCTCCGCCCCCAGGATGTCCCGGAAATCCGAGGCGGCCTGCATCGCTTCCTTGTAGAGCCCAAGCCGCAGCTTCGTCTGCACCTCGCCCGATGGGCAGCCCGTGGTGGTGATCAGGCCCTTGCCGTAAGTCTGCAGCAGGTCCCGGTCCATGCGGGGCTTGTACAGGTACCCCTCCAGTGACGCCAGCGATGACATGCGGAACAGGTTATGCATGCCCTCGGTCGTCTCGGCCCACATCGTCATATGCGTATATGCACCGGCGCCCGAGACGTCGCCGCGGCCACCGTCGCCCCAGCGCACACGAGTCTTGTCCGACCTAGCCGTGCCGGGCGTCAAATAGGCTTCCACCCCGACGATCGGCTTAATGCCAGCGTTGTTGGCCTTGTTCCAGAAATCAAAGGCGCCAAAGACAAAGCCGTGGTCCGTGGTGGCCACGGAGTCCATGCCGAGTTCGTGGGCATGTTCGAAGAGGTCCGTCAGGCGGGCTGCGCCATCGAGCATGGAGTATTCGGTGTGGTTGTGGAGATGTACAAACGAATCAGTACCGGAAATCGAGCTAGTCACAGTTGCCACCACTTCATTCTAGGCGGGCACGTCTCATGCCGCGGTTCCGCCGTCATACAGATCAGACCCGGTGTTCGGCCAGTGCATCAAGTGCATAGGCGAGATCCTGGGGATATTCGCTTTCGTACTCCACCCATTTGCCGGTGACCGGATGGTCGAAACCGAGTTTCTTGGCGTGGAGCCATTGTCTGGTCAGGCCAAGTTCGGCCGCGAGCTTCGGGTCCGCCCCGTACGTCAGGTCCCCGGCACACGGGTGCCGGAGGGCGGCGAAATGGACGCGGATCTGGTGCGTCCGCCCCGTTTCCAAGTGAACTTCGACCAACGAAGCCTTTCCGAACGCTTCAATCACCTTGTAGTGGGTGACCGAGTTCCGCCCGTCCTCCACCACGGCGAAACGCCAGTCGTAGCCCGGGTGCCTGCCGATGGGGGCGTCGATGGTTCCTTCGAGCGGGTCAGGCAGGCCCTGCACCAGTGCGTGGTAGACCTTATCCACCGTACGTTCCTTGAAGGCCCGCTTGAGCAGCGTATAAGCGTGCTCTGTCTTGGCCACGACCATGACTCCCGACGTGCCGACGTCGAGCCGGTGCACAATGCCCGCACGCTCGGCCGCCCCGGACGTGGAAATCCTGTATCCCAGTGCGGCCAGTGCACCCACCACCGTGGGGCCGACCCAGCCGGGCGAGGGGTGGGCAGCCACTCCCACAGGCTTATCAATCACGACGAAGTCATCATCGTCACCGAGAACCTTCAAATCTTCCACCTCTTCGACGACGATCTCCAACGGATCCCGCTCTTCGGGTCTGCGGATTTCAAGTTCTCCGGCCTCCGGCAACCGGTCTGATTTGCCCAGGACTTTGCCGTTAAGCCTGACATTGCCCGCTGTGCACAACGCCGCAGCCGCCGAACGCGATATGTCGAGCAGGCCGGCTATGGCGGCGTCGGCGCGTTTGCCCGAAGTCTCCGGGTCAAGGGAGAACTGGTGAAGCTGATCAGGCACCGCGCTGCTCCGGATTGCCGTCTTTCGGAGGCTGTTTTCCGGACGGTACGCGTTCGCCGTCGATGCCAATGCCCATGAAGGTCAGAATGCACCAGAGTATTACGCCGCCGACCACAGCAGAGTCCGCGATATTGAAGATGGCGAAATTGGGGAAGGCGATGAAATCCACCACATGCCCTACACCGAAAGACGGTTCCCGGAAGAGCCTGTCGGTCAGGTTCCCCAACGCACCGCCCAGAAGCAGGCCGAGGGCGACGGACCACCAGGCTGAACGGACCTTGCGTGCGTAGAAGATGATGGCACCGGACACCAGGACCATCACTATCGTAAAAACCCAGGTATAGTCCTGGCCGATCGAAAACGCCGCGCCGGAATTCCGGATGAAGTGCCAGTGCAGCAGCGGGGGCAGCACCGGAATGATATCGCCCTCCGTCATGGTGCTGACAACCCACCATTTGGTCAGCTGATCGAAGAGGTAGGCAAACGCGGCGCAGCCTGCCAGGATCAGGACAAAACCAGCGGTACGCCGGCTGCGGACACCGGTGTGCTGGCTTTCAATGCTGCTGTCCGCGGGCTGGTCCGCGGAAGATGGTTCAGACATGATTCTTTTCTAACGGCAGTTGCGGATGGCGGCACGGAACCCTGCTAAAGAAAAGGCCGGTGTCAGGGAACCCCCGGCACCGGCCATCCTTACCCTTGAACAAAGGGCTCAAAACTGGGTCAAGCTAAGGACTCTAGCTCTCCTTGACGTCCGGAGTCGCAAAGGATCCGCGGGCTTCCAGATCGCGCAGCTGGCCTTCGATGTAGGCCTTGAGGCGTGAACGGTAGTCCCGTTCGAAGCCGCGCAGCTGCTCGAGCTTGCGCTCCAGTACAGCCTTCTGCTGCTCCAGAGAGCCCAGCGTCTTGCGGCTCTTCTCTTGTGCATCGTTGACGAGAGTGCTCGCTTCCATCTGAGCTTCGGCAATGATCTTGTCGCGCTGCTCGACGCCGGCGTTGACATATTCGTCGTGAAGCTTCTGCGCCATAGCCAGAACACCCGCGGCGGACTCGGCAGTGGCTGTGTGGCCGCCACCGGCTGCTGGAGCGGCGGGAGCCGGAGCACTGACCACCGGAGTGGCCGCCGTAGCGGGAACAGCCGCTGCAGGCTTCTCGCGCTTAGGCTCTTCCTTGATCTCCTCCTGCGGCTCCTCTTCCTTGGCCGGTTCGGCCTTCGGAGCGGCTGCAACAGGGGCCGGGACGTTACCAGCGGATGACTGGCCCGAGGTGGCTTCGCCGAGCTTCTTACGGAGCTCGTCGTTTTCCTGGTTCAGCCTGCGCAGTTCTACGACGATTTCATCAAGGAAGTCATCGACCTCGTCCTGGTCGTATCCTTCACGGAACTTCGTCGGTTGGAACCGCTTGTTGACAACGTCTTCTGGCGTCAGAGCCATGTGGTCACCTCATACTGGTTCTTGTGGATCATGATTTCGTGCCAATGCACTCATGACAACGGTAGCGAATAATCGCCATGACGATTTACATTCACTAGGGATATCTGAATCAGAGTATATCTTTTCGATCTTGAAAACTAACCGCGTCTGGAGCAGGTCGGTCCCTAGGCAAGGCCTGCAACGATGAACAACGCAATGCTGGTCAGAATGAAGAGAACCAGGAATGCCAGGTCCAATGCAAAGCCGCCGATGCGCAGCGGCGGAATCATCCGTCGCAGTGCCCTAAGCGGCGGATCAGTCACAGCATAGATGGCCGATGCAGCCACCAAGGCGACGCCACGCGGGCGCCATTGCCGGGCAAATGTCTGGACAACATCAAAAACAATGCGGATAATCAGCGCCAGCTGGAACAGCATGAGCACTAAATACAGCAGAGCAAAAATAATGGACACGCGGGTTCCACGATTCCTAGCGGTAGACGAGCAGTTAAATGAGCATACTGCCGTATGGGCAGTATGCTCCGCTAGCTCTGGTTGAAGAATGTCGCCTGGTGGTCGCTGGCCTGCTTATCCTCGCCGAGCACTTCCATGGTCGACGGCGAGAGCAGGAACACCTTGTTGGTGACCCGTTCAATGCTGCCATGCAGTCCGAAAACCAATCCGGCCGAGAAGTCAACCAAGCGTTTGGCATCGGCCTCGCCCATGTCGGTCACGTTCATGATCACGGGAATGCCGTCGCGAAAGCTTTCACCAATGATTTTAGCGTCATTGTAGGAACGGGGATGGACTGTAGTGATCTGACGCAGCACGGATGACTCCTCACGGGATGACGGGGCACGCTTGATCGGCGTAACGGGAGCACGGTATTCCTCCGCCACCGGTTTCACGGGCGACGGCGCGCTCTCCACCCGGCGCTCCTCACGGCTCTGTTCCACACGCTGGTCCTCGTCCCGATTCTGGGGCTCCCTGTTCAGCGACTCGTTTTCCTCGGACTCGTAGTGCTCGTCACCGTCGGCGAGCCCAAGATAGATCATTGTCTTGCGCAAAGCGCCGGCCATGGTTAGCTCCTATCGTGTCTTCAACACTGCTCTCGCCAAAAACGCTACCTCAAAGCAGGTCTCGGTCCGAGGACATCTGAGCCGACACGCAGGTGTGTCGTACCGGCCGCTATGGCCGCCTCCAGGTCCTGGCTCATGCCCGCCGAGACCATCCAAGCGTCCGGAAAAATTTCGCGCAACTTGGCCGAATAATCCATTAACCGGTCAAAGGCCGGAACCGGGTCCGTTCCAAGCGGCGCAACGGCCATCAAGCCGCCCAGCCGGAGACCACTTGCTGCATCAATGGCGCGCGCGAGTTCCTCGATCTGTTCGGGTTTGGCGCCTCCCCGAGGACCGGCTGCCTCCCCGGCTTCGGGTACATTTGTGCGCTCATCGAGATCGACCTGGATCAGGCACAGCAGTTCCGGCCGCGGAGGTTGGTTGGCGGCACTGCGGCGGTCCTGCTCAACGGCCATCGCTTTGTCCAGAGCACCGATCAAAGAGGAACGGTCCACCGAATGTACGGCGTGCGCATACCGCACCACAGACTTGGCCTTGTTCTTCTGCAGCTGCCCGATGAAGTGCCAGCGAAGGGACTCACCCGCCGCCGTATCCGCCAGCTCCTCCGCCTTATGCGAAGCTTCTTGGTCCCGGTTCTCCCCCACGTCCCTAACACCGAGTGCCGCTAGCGCGGCCACGTCGGCGGCGGGAAAGAATTTCGTCACCACAATCAGTTCGGGGGCAGGACCGGTGCGTCGGGCAGCAGCAGGCTCAATCCTCATCCGCACCTTCGTAAGGTTCCGGCGAAGCTCCTCAGTCCTGTCTCTATCAGTCATGTTCCCTCCATACGAGACCGGCGAAGCGGCCTGTCTGCGGATTGCGCCGGTAGGAGAACAGCCGGGAATCCTCGATGGTGCATCCGCCCAGCCGCCGCGTTTCCACGTCCAGCGTTTCCAACTGGACCGCCGCGCCGGCCGGCAGGTCCAAAGCCGGCGTTCCCCAAGAAGTTTCAGAGTATAGCTGCGGCAGTTGCTCGCAGGATGCTGCCCTCATGTGCCCGGGGACCTCGTAACAGCGTCCGCAGATCGAGGGGCCAATCCACGCCCGGATGTCCGACACTCCCGCGGCCCGCAGTTCGGACACAGTGTTCACCAAGACCCCATCCAGCAATCCCCGCCTGCCCGCATGTGCGACGGCGGACGCTTGTCCTCCACCCGCGGCGGAACCCACGAAGACGACCGGCAGACAATCGGCCACCATCACCGCAAGCGGCACGTCCGCCTGGGGTGACACGAGCGCATCAATTTCCGTTTCCGGCGGAGGCGGCGGCTGTGCTGTCGACGCCATGCCCACGTTGGCGGAATGGACCTGGTTCATGAAGCGCAGCGAGCCCGGCACCATACCGAGTTCGGCTTCCAACGTTCTGCGTCTGTTCTGGACAGCCGCCGGCACATCGCCCACGTGCAAAGCAAGATTGCCAGCAGCCTTGTCAGTAAACGCCACCCACAGGCCGTCGCCGACCTGTTCGCGCCACCAAAGCACTGCCGGCAATCCTGTCGTTGTCGCGGTTTCAGTTCTATTTGAGGAAATCCGGGACGTCCAGGTCATCGGTGCGGCCGGCCGTCAGGTCGGGCTCGACGACGGCAGGCAGATCTACATCGAAACCTGCATCCGCCGGGACGTCGTAACGCTGCGGCATCTGCCCCCAGCTGCCGCTGGAAGCTGCAGGCGCCGCTGCCGGGACCTGTGCGTGTTCGGCAGGCTGGGACGGCGGGACGGCCGGCGCTGCCGGGGCGTTCGCGGGCTTCTGCGCAGGCTGCGCTGCGGACGTAACATCCACCTGGTCAAAACCCGCGGCGATCACAGTGACGCGGGCCTCGTCGCCGAGGGCATCGTCGATGACCGCACCGAAGATGATGTTCGCCTCCGGGTGGGCCACTTCCTGCACGAGGCGGGCGGCCTCGTTGATTTCGAACAGACCAAGGTCCGAGCCGCCCTGGATGGACAGCAGCACGCCGTGCGCACCGTCGATGGATGCTTCCAGCAGCGGCGACGCGATGGCCAGTTCGGCCGCCTTGACTGCACGGTCCTCGCCGCGGGCGGAACCGATCCCCATCAGGGCCGAGCCAGCGCCCTGCATGACGGACTTCACGTCAGCGAAGTCCAGGTTGATCAGGCCAGGCGTCGTGATCAGATCGGTGATGCCCTGGACGCCGGACAGCAGGACCTGGTCGGCCGAGCGGAAAGCGTCGAGCATCGACACGTTGCGGTCGCTGATGGAGAGCAATCTGTCATTGGGAATTACGATCAGCGTGTCCACTTCATCGCGCAGCGTCTCGATACCACTTTCGGCCTGGTTCGACCGCCGACGGCCCTCGAAAGTGAAAGGACGGGTAACGACACCGATGGTCAGCGCACCCAAAGAACGCGCGATACGTGCCACCACCGGAGCGCCACCGGTACCGGTGCCACCGCCTTCACCGGCAGTTACGAAAACCATGTCGGCGCCGCGAAGCACCTCTTCGATTTCCTCAGCGTGGTCTTCGGCAGCCTTGCGGCCAACTTCCGGATCGGCGCCTGCGCCCAGTCCACGCGTAAGTTCACGCCCCACATCAAGCTTGACGTCTGCATCGCTCATGAGCAGAGCCTGCGCATCAGTGTTGATGGCAATGAACTCCACGCCGCGGAGCCCTACCTCGATCATTCGGTTGACGGCGTTCACTCCACCGCCGCCGATGCCGACGACTTTAATGACGGCCAAGTAATTTTGCGGTGCTGCCACGTCCTGTGTCCCTTGTTCGAATCTGTGCACTGATCAATTCCGCCAGGCCGGAGCGGACACCGGCCCAATGGTTCACTTGGTAACCTTAACCCTCAACTTGAGGGTTAGAGTTATGTCAAGTAACTTCTATTCCGAGACGCTAGGCGTATCCCCGGCCTCATGCAACGACCGCTGCCGCGTGTCGCTTATCTGTGTGGATTGTTGTCTCAACGCGTGACCGGCATGGTCGGGGTCGAAACATCGTAAACCTCTACTTCAACGTCTGGTTCGGGCGCGTTGAGCAGCGCTTCGAAAACCTTGGCCTTCAACTCAAGCTGGCTGTCGTTGCCCCACAGCACCTTTTGTCCGTTGGTCAACTGCAGCTCAACCGAGTCGATTGACTTGGCAGATGCATGTTCCAACTGCGCCAGAATATCCGCCGGAAGCGCGCTGAGAACAGCCGTGATAGTCCGGAATATCTCCTGGTCCTTGCTGGCCGCGCTTTCGTCAATCAGCGGCAGCTCGGCGGACTTGCGCTCTTTCACCGAGCCGATCCTTTTGCCTTCTGCATCGATCAAGGCGAACGTCTTGCCCGTTTCCAGGACGGCGACAGGAATTCGTTCCGTGATTTCCACGGCAAGTTCCGATGGCGGCCGGGCTTCAACTGTAACGTCCAAAACGGCCGGCAACCCCTCGAGCAGCGGCCGCACGTCGTCGTCGCCAACCTGCGGCAACGGTTGCTCTTTCAGCGGCGCGAGCGCCTCGTCGACCGTCTTCTCCGATGTCAGATTGGTGCCAGTGACCGTAATGGTTTTGATCGCCAGGACCGGCGAGAACACCAGTACCAGGATCAGGGCCACCACCAATACCGCTGCTGCTACGGCGCCGATCCAGATCCGGCGGCGCAGTTTCCTTCCAGGATGTTCCGGAAAGGCTACAACGGTTGTACTGCGCGGGGCAGGCCCAACCTTCTTGTCCGGAATGGATCCGGCCGCGCCTGAGGTGGCACGGTTTTTCTTGCGACCCTTCGGACGTACCGGTTTTGCCGCTGGCGCGGTCTTCATCCCGGTTTCCGCCGGCAGGACACCCACTTTGCCCGAATTCACCCGCACGTTCCCGCGGTCTGCTTGGGTAGCCGCCTGCCGCCCGGCAGAACCGGACGCTGGCCGTTGAACCGCCTCATCCTCGCGGCTGGCGGACGCGCCCGGAGGGGACGGCGGAGCCTGTTTCCGGGAACCAGCAGGAGTCACGGGTCTGCGCGGCTTCCTGCTTACCATCAAGCAGCGCCGTCCGCTGTTCGCTGGGCGAGGCGGTCTACCAACTGTGGGCCAAATTGCGTGATGTCCCCGGCGCCAACGGTCATAATAATGTCGCCCCTCCGGGCCCGGTCGACCACGGATTTCAGCGCACGGTCCGGGTCTTGCTCGTACCCGCCGGGCCGCTCGAGCCGGGACGTGATCAGCTCACTGGTCACGCCGGGAATGGGATCCTCACGCGCCGGATAGATATCGAGCACGGTCACCGAGTCCGCCAACGACAAGGCCTCCGCGAACTCTGCGGCAAATTCCCGCGTCCGGGAGAAAAGGTGCGGTTGGAACAGCACATGGACTCCGTGGCCGCCGGCAACCTTTTTCGCCGCTGACAAGGCTGCGTGCACTTCGGTCGGATGGTGGGCATAGTCATCGAAGACTCGGACCCCGTCCGCCTCGCCCTTCGCCTCAAAACGGCGTGCGGCTCCGGTGAATCCTGCCAGTCCATCCGCAGCAACGGCCGGATCAACACCGCTGCAAAGCCCGACGGCGAAGGCTGCCGTCGCATTGCGGATATTGTGTGCACCGGGTACCTGGAGCCGGAGCTCGTGCCGCTGCCCGTCGACGACAATCCAGCTGCTGCTGGTCCCCGCGGCAAAACCGCTGTCTTCAATCCGCACGTCCGCCTCGGGCGAATATCCATAGCCGAGGATGCGGTGCCGGGCACCGGATTCCCGGACCCTGTCCGCCAGATCGCGTGCCCCCTGGTCGTCTACGCAGACAATAAGTGTTCCGTCCTCAGGTAGGAGGGCCGCGAACGTGTCGAAGGATGCGTAAACGGATTCGGCGGAACCGTAGTGGTCCAGATGGTCGGCCTCCACGTTCGTGACCACAATGACTTTCGGACGGTAATTCAGGAACGAACCATCCGATTCGTCGGCTTCGGCCACGAACAGTTCGCCGGCACCGTAGGCGGCATTGACCCCGAGCGCGGCCACGTCCCCGCCGATGGCGAAAGACGGTTCCTTGCCCGCGGCCCGCAGCATGACGGTGACCATCGCCGTCGTCGTTGTTTTGCCGTGCGTACCGGCAATGGCGATCAGCTCTTGCGATCCGATCGAAGCGGCCAGCGCGACGGAACGGTGGATGATGTTCAGTCCCGCGGAGACCGCCGCCTGCAGCTCGGCGTTATCGGGACGGATGGCCGTTGAGACGACTACGGTGTCCGCGTCCGCAACATTGGCTGCGTCATGGCCGATGTAGACCCTCGCCCCCAGCCGCTCCAGCTGGCCCAGAACCTTGGAGTCGCGGCTGTCGGAGCCGGAGACATTGACGCCCCGGGCGAGCAGGATCCGGGCGATCGCGGACATGCCCGCACCTCCGAGCCCGACAAAGTGGACGCTGCCCAGATCCTCAAAAGCAAGCTCTTGGGTTGTATGGAAATCAACCGCTTTCACTGCTGCCTCCCTGTGGCTTGGATAACCATTGCCGCCATGCGTGTATCCGCGTCCCTGATGCCCAGCCCGGCAGCCGCCGTTGCCATGGCTTGGAGCTTGTTGTGGTCCTGCAGCAGCGCAGGCAGCTCTGCAGTTGCCCAGTCAGGCGTGAAGTCGGCGTCCTTGACCATCACCGCTCCCCCGGCCCCGACGAGGTCCGCAGCGTTCAGCGCCTGCTCGCCGTTGCCATGCGGCAGCGGGACAAGAACTGCCGGCAGTCCGACGGCGGCGATCTCGCAGACAGTAGCTGCGCCGGCCCGGGCCAGCAGCAGATCCGCTGCGGCGTAGACGTTTTCCATACCGTCCACGAATTCGACCTGGTGGTAGCCGGGAACGCTGACCAGGCTGCCATCGGGCTCCCGAAGCTCTTTCCCTTTGCCCGTTATGTGCAGGGTCTGGATGCCGGCCGCCGCAAACTTCTCCAGCGACGCCCGGATGGTGCGGTTGATGCTGGCGGCGCCGGATGATCCGCCCGTCACGATCAACGTAGGCTTATCCTGTTCCAGGCCCAGCCGGTCCCTCGCCGCAGCACGCGCGGCCGAGCGGTCCAGGGTTGAGATTTCCCGACGCATCGGCATTCCGACCCAGGTGGCATCAGGCAGCTTGGTACTCCGGAACGCCACCGCCACGTCGTCGGTCAGGCGAGCACCCACGCGGTTGGCCAACCCCGGGCGTGCATTCGCCTCATGGATCACCAGCGGCACCCTGGCCAGCTTGGCGGCGATATACATGGGAGTGCTGACGTACCCGCCAACACCGACGACGACATCCGCTGCCGCGCCTTCGATGATGCGGCGCGCCTGCTTGACCGCGGTGCCAAACCGGAACGGCAGCTTAAGCAGATCCAGTGAAGGACGCCGCGGGAATGGAACCCGCTCGATCGTGGCCAGCTCGTAGCCGGCAGCGGGAACCAGCCTGGTTTCCATGCCTGCAGCCGTGCCAACGGCCAGAATTGCGGCGTCGGGTGTCTGCTCCCGAATGGCTCCGGCGATGGCCAGCAGAGGGCTGATGTGTCCGGCGGTGCCGCCGCCGGCGAGAACCACGGACGGTTCATGGGTCTTCATAAAGTACTGGTACCTTCTGCCTCGGTCATTACTTGCTGATCTTTGCGGCTGGCTCCGGAGCCTTCCGCTGCGCCAGTTTCCTGGCACGGTTCCTGGCACGGTTCCTGCCCGCCCGGGCATCAGGCCGGGCAAAAGATAACAGTACCCCGACCGCGGCAAGTGTGATGGTCAGGGCCGACCCGCCGTAGGAAATGAACGGCAGCGGAACACCGACGACGGGCAGCAACCCGGTCACCACGCCCATGTTCAGGAACGCCTGGCCAATGATCCACACCATGATGGAGCCGCCGAAGATGCGGACGAACGTATCGTTCTGCCGCATGACAGTACGCACTAATGCAACCGCCATCAAACCGAACAAGAGGACGACGACGAAGGTGCCGAGCAGCCCTAGCTCTTCTCCGATGATGGCGAAGATGTAGTCATTGTGTGCCTCCGGAATCCAGTTGTACTTTTGCCGGCTCTGTCCGAGGCCGACGCCCCACCAGCCGCCCGACGCCAGCGCGAACAGGCCGTTGCACGACTGCATGTTTAGCCCGGTGGTGACCTCGCAGCTCTGGTCCAGCCACATGGTGATGCGGCCCATCCGGTTGGGGCTCGCCACGACCATGACCAGCACGCCGGCCGCCGCCACCAGCCCAGCCGAAACGAACATCTTCAGCGGAGCCCCGGCGAAAAACATAGCCCCTGCAAGAATAAGCATGAGGATCATTGCAGTACCCAGATCCCTGCCCAGCAGCACTAAGCCGATGATCAAACCGGCGCCCGGTACGACAGGAATGACCAGATGCTTCCAGTCCCGCAGCAGATGTTCCTTGCGGACCAGAACTGTAGCCATCCACAGCGACATGCCAAGTTTGGCGACCTCGGACGGCTGGCCGGTCATCCCGCCCGGGAGCTTGATCCAGTTGCGGTTGCCACCAACCGACTCGCCTAGCGGAGTGAAGACCAGAAGCAACAACACCACCGAAATAGCCAGTGCCGGCCAGGCAAGCTTCTGGTAAGTCTCCGGGCTGAGCCGGGACAGGATCAGCATCACAGCGATACCGAGACCGGCAAACACGCCCTGTTTCAGGAACAAGCTGAACGGTGATTCGCCGTCGGCAATGGATTCCACGGCGGATGATGAAAGCACCATCAGCAGGCCGATGGCAGTCAGGGCCAGGGCCGAACCCAGGATGAGGTAGTAGCTGAAGCCCGTCGGTTCCTGACCGGTTCCTTCAATCCGGTCGAGCAGTGCTTTGGCTTTGACCCGCAGCCCGGTTTGGCTCCCCTCGGGGCCTTCCCCCTGGCTCCGGAGCTTCCTGTCAGCGGAACCGGCCGGACGGGCAGACGCCTTCGACGCCGGTTTCCGGGGTGTTTCCCGGTTGGGCGTGTTGACCATTACTGCTCCTTACGGGCTCTACGCCTGACCTTCCTGGATGCCACGGACCGCTTCGATGAATGCATCGCCGCGATGGGCGTAGGACGTGAATTGATCCATGGAGGCAGCCGCCGGAGCCATCAGCACGGTATCCCCGTCTACGGCAATCCCTGCTGCCGCGGCCACAGCTGAAGCCATGATCTTCCCGCCGGTGACTTGTTCGTCTCCGCCCGCGGGCTGTCCTTTATCAGTGTCTCGCGCCGGAACCGTGATCACCGGAACATCCGGAGCGTGTCGCTCCAACGCGGCCAGTAAGCCCGTGCTGTCCTGGCCGATAACGACGACGGCCTTCAACCGTCCGCTGTGTGCAGCGACGAGTTCGCTGTAGTTCACGCCCTTGGACAATCCGCCGGCGATCCACACCACCGAGGAGAACGCCGCCAGCGAGGCCGCCGCCGCGTGTGGATTGGTTGCTTTGGAGTCGTTGACCCACAGCACTCCATCAATCTCGGCGACTTTCTGGATCCGGTGCGCCCCCGGGTTGTAATTGCGGATGCCGTCGCGGACCGCGGCCGGTTCCACCCCGTAGGCACGGACCAATGCTGCGGCCGCAAGCGCATTGGCAACCAGATGCCGTGGGGCCAGCTCGCCCAGGTCCGTCAAGGCCGCCAGCTCGGCTGCCGAGTCCTTGCGTGCTTCGATAAAGGCGCGGTCCACGAGCAGATTTTCCACCACGCCGACCATGCTCACGGCCGGCATACCGGTGGTGAAGCCGATGGCGCGGCAGCCCTCCACGACGTCGGCCTCTTCCACCATCGCCTCGGTCTCACGCTGTTCAGCGTTGTAGACGCAAGCAACCTTGGTGTTCGCGTAGATCTTGGCCTTGTCCGCAAGATAGTTCTCGTACGAGCCGTGCCAGTCCACATGGTCCTGCGCGACGTTGAGGCAGACGCTTGCCAGCGGCGAGAGCGAATGGGACCAGTGCAACTGGAAGCTGGAGAGTTCGACGGCGATCACGTCGTAGCCCAGCGGGTCCCGAATGGCATCAAGAACAGGGGTGCCTACGTTGCCGGCCGCGATGGCCCGCAGTCCGGCCGCCTGCAGCATCGAAGCTGCCAGGCCTACCGTTGTGGTCTTTCCGTTGGTCCCGGTAATGACGAGCCATTCGGCGGTCCGCCGCCCGGCACGCTCGCGTACCCGCCAGGCAAGCTCCACATCGCCCCAGATGGCGATCCCGGCTGCTGCGGCGGCGGCGAGCAGGGGCTGCCGCGGGCTCCAGCCGGGCGAGGTGACCACGAGTTCGGCCGGTTCGCCGTCGACCAGCGGAAGCGACTGGGTGTGCTCAGGCCCCAGCAGCACCTGATGGGCACCGACGATTTTCAGCGTGTCCGCCTTAGCCCGGTTTTCCTCGGTGTCCTGGGCGTCGACCAGAACCACCTTGGCGCCGAGTTCAATCAGGGTGTCTGCCGCGGAGAAGCCGGACAGTCCTATGCCGGTGACTACCACCCGCAGTCCGGACCAGTCTGCGTCCCAGGATGCCAGTGAATCCAGCCGTTCGTTCACGCTCACAGTCCAACAACCCATTCAGCGTAGAAGATGCCCAGTCCTGCAGCCACGCACAGGCCGGCGATAATCCAGAACCGGACCACCACTGTGACCTCGGCCCAGCCTTTGAGCTCGAAATGGTGCTGCAGCGGTGCCATCTTGAAGACTCGTTTGCCGCCGCTGAGTTTGAAGAACGCAACCTGGATGATGACCGAGAGGGCAATCAGGACAAACAGGCCTGCCAGGACGACCAGCAGCAACTGGGTGCGTGAAAGGATCGCGAAACCGGCGATGGCGCCGCCGAGGGCCAGCGATCCGGTATCGCCCATGAAGATCTTCGCAGGCGAGGTGTTCCACCACAGGAAGCCGATCAGGGCGCCGCAGAGCGAACCGGCCAGCAGTGCAAGATCCATCGGGTCCCTGACCTCATAGCAGACCTCCCCCGCCACCTTGATGGAACCGCAGGCCTGGTTGAACTGCCAAATACCCATCAGCATGTAGGCGCTGAACACCATGACGGAGGCGCCGGCCGCCAGGCCGTCGAGCCCGTCGGTCAGGTTCACGCCATTGGTAGCTCCGGTCACGATCAGGTTGGACCAGACAATGAACAAAATGGTGCCGAGCACGGTGCCGCCTGCGGCCAGGTCCAGCCACGGTACGTCCCGGACCACGGAGATGTTCATCGACGCCGGAGTGCGCCCGGCCTCATCCGGGAAGTTCAGTGCCAGGACGGCGAACAGCACGCCAACGATGCCCTGGAGCACTATCTTGGACCAGGCCCGGAGTCCCAGGCTGCGCTGTTTCGAGATTTTCAGGAAGTCATCCAGGAAACCGACCAGGCCCATACCGGCCATCAGCAGCAGAAGCACACCGCCGGACACGGTGGGACCGGGGTGGTTCTGGTTCATCATCCATTCGAGCAAGTGCGTGCCGAAATAGGCGACGACGACGGATCCGACAATGACGGTACCGCCCATGGTCGGTGTGCCGCGCTTCGTGTGGTGGGAAGTCGGACCGTCATCGCGGATGAACTGGCCGTAGCCCCTTTTGACGAGCAACCTGATGAACAACGGCGTGCCAACGAGGGCAAGCACCAGAGCCATTGCCGAGCCGATAAGCAGGGAAATCACGACTGGATACCTCCCTCTGCAGGAATCGGTGTTTCTGCCGCGCCGGACGGCGGGGCAGTTGGGGACGGCTCGCGGCGCGCTACCCGGTCTCCCAGGTGCCGTAACCCGGCCCCGTTGGAAGACTTGAACAGCACCAGGTCGCCCGGTCGCAGATCCCGCTGGAGTACCTTGTAGGCATCTTCCGGTGTCTCGACGAAGGTGGATTCATCGCCCCAGGAACCCTCCATGACGGCTCCGGTGTGCATGGCCCTGGCCCCGGTGCCCACCACGATCAGCTTGGCGATGTTCAAGCGGACCACAGTCCGCCCGATGGCGTCGTGCTCGTGGATGGAATCCTCTCCCAGCTCCAGCATCTCGCCCAGTACCGCCCAGGTACGCCGTCCCTCGCCGCGGCCAAGTTCGGCCAGGGTCCGCAGGGCGGCACGCATCGATTCGGGGTTCGCGTTGTAGGCGTCGTTAATGACCGTCACACCGTCCGGCCGCTCGGTGCGTTCCATTCGCCAACGGGACGCCGGACCGCGGCCGTTCAGGCCGCTGGCGATCAGCTCGGCGCTGATGCCAAGCGACCAGGCTGCGGAGGCCGCTGCCAGCAGGTTGGTGGCATGGTGGATACCGATCAGCCCGGAAACGATGCGGCTTTCGGTTCCATCAGGGAAGCGGACCGTCAGTTCCGGGTGCCCGGCGGCATTGGTGCGCACTTCGGTGGCGCGCATAACTTCAGCATCGGCAGCATCCGGCGAGAACCCGACGTCGGCGGTGAAATAGAGCAGCTTCGCCGTGGTGCGGGTATCCATCTGACGTACGCGCGGATCGTCGGCGTTGATGATGGCCGTGCCATCGGCCCCGATCGCTTCAACCAGTTCACCCTTTGCGCGGGCGATGTTCTCCACGCCGCCGAACTCGCCGGCGTGGGCTGTACCCACACCCAGTACGACGCCGGTGTCCGGCTTCACCATATCCGTCAGGTAAGTGATGTGTCCCAGCCCGGTGGCTCCCATTTCCACCACCAGGTAACGGGTGTCGAAGTCGGCGTTGAAAATGGTCAGCGGCACGCCGACCTCGCCGTTGTAGGAACCCACCGGGGCCACGGTCGGGCCGGCCTGCGCCAAGATGCCCGCGAGCAGATCCTTCGTGGTGGTCTTGCCCGCGCTGCCGGTGATTCCGACAACCGACAGCGGGCCGTGGGCACGCAGCCGCGCGACGACGTCGGCGGCAATGGCACCCATGGCCTGCACGGCGTCGGGCACGATGATCTGCGGCAGCAGACGGCCGGCGTCGTCGGTTATTTCGCGTTCGGTCAGCGCCAGCACGGCGCCGGAAGCAAAAGCCCGGGGAACGAACAGATGCCCATCCGTCTTCTCGCCGGGCTTCGCCACGAACAGTGACCCGGGAATCACTTCCCGCGAATCCGTCGCGGCGGAATTAACCGTCACAGCGGCGGTATCCTCCGAACCATCTGTCGGTTCCCCAATGATGCGCCCGTGTGTAATTGCCGCAATTTCGGCTGCAGTAAGTTCAATCATGACGATCTAGGACTCTACCGCGTCGGCACCAAGGGCATAGAATCCATGCCGGCGCAACGCCTTCCGCAGCTCCACCCGGTCATCAAGGGCCAGGTTCACGCCTTTGACCTCCTGCCAGACCTCGTGTCCGCGGCCGGCAACCAGGACGGTATCTGCTGCCGTGGCCATTTCCACGGCGTGCTCGATCGCCGCGGCGCGCGGAAAGACCTCCTCGATCACGGTGTCCAGCTGCTCGTCCTGCTTCGCCGCGAAGGCGCCCCTCAGGACGTCCTGCCGGATGGCGGCTTCGTCTTCGCCGTGCGGATCATCGTCGGTGACAATAACGACGTCGGCACCCCGGGCTGCGATGGCTCCCATCAGCGGGCGTTTGGTCTGGTCGCGGTCCCCCGTCGCCCCAAAAACAATGATGACGCGGGAGCCGGCTTCGGGCCGCCGCACGGACGCGAGAGTGCGCTCCAGTGCGTCGGGATTGTGGGCAAAATCAACAATTCCTGCCGGCTGCTCGCTGATCAGCTGCATTCGTCCGGGAACATCTACTGTGAACGGATCCCTCGCATCCAGCGCTGTCTGGAGACGTTGAACGTCAACACCGGAGGCCAGCACCATGACTGCCGCCAGGGCAGCGTTGGACACGTTGAAGTCCCCCGGCAGGCCGGTATGCAGCCGCAGCACCCCGTCCGGGCCGTGCAGCTCGAACCTGTGTCCCAGCCCTGCGCGCTGAATGGACTGAACCCGCCAGTCCGCAGGCGCGCCAGTGGTACTGAGCGAGACGGTGGGTACGTCGGAACTTTCGGCCAGCCGCCGCCCCCAGGGATCATCCACGCAGACTACGGCGCGGCGGACCCGATGGGGGGTGAAAAGCTCGGCCTTCGTCTGGAAATACTCGTCCATGCTGCCGTGCAGATCGAGATGGTCCTGCGTGAGGTTCGTGAATCCTGCCACGTCAAAGCGCACTCCGTCCACCCGCCGGTAGGAGATGGCGTGTGAGGACACTTCCATCGCTGCCGCATCCAGACCCCGTTCGCGCATCAGGCCGAGGATGCCGTGGACTTCCGGGGACTCGGGCGTAGTGAGTGCACTGGGAACCGCTTCACTGCCCGCGGTGATTTCGATTGTCCCGATCAGGCCGGTGGATTGGTCCAGTGCCTTCAGCAGGGAGTTCACGAAGTACGTGGTGGTTGTTTTTCCGTTGGTACCGGTGACGGCGAAGAGGCTCGGCCGGGTACCTGCGGGCTGGCTGTTGTAGACCCTGGCCGATAGTGGTCCAACGAGGGCGCGCAGGTCCGGGGCTGCCAACACCGGCACCGTGCCCAGGTCTTGCCCCGCGAGCAACTGGGTTCCGGCGTCGTCCGTAAGAATTGCCGCCGCACCCGCTGCGGCAACCTGCGCAGCGAACTCGGCCCCGTGCCGGTTGGCTCCCGGCAAACCGATGTAAAGGTCCCCCGGCTCCACGGCACGCGAGTCGATCGAAAGCCCGCTCACGGCAGTGTCCCAGTCTGTTCCTGCGGCCGACGCCATGGACGGCAATCCGGCGTCCGCCAGGACCAGCTGCAGTTCCTGCAGCGTGACGGGCTCGACAAATTCCGGCCGCATAGGCGAGGCAGACCTGTGCGGCTGTCGGGGGGTGGTGCTCACAAAGTTCTCCAGAATCATTACTCGAGCGGAAGTTTAACCGGCTTGGTGGTGGACGGCGGCACATTGTAGGTATTGAGCACCTGGCTCATGACCTTTTTGAAAACCGGACCGGCGGTCAGCGAGAACACGCCGCCCTCCGGCCGCTGGATGGTCGCCACGACAACATACTCAGGGTCCTCCATGGGAGCGATGCCTGCATAGGAAATCGTATAGCCGCTGAACCCGCCGTCGTCGGACGGCGCCTCGGCCGTACCCGTCTTCACACCGATGCGGTAGTCCTCGATACTACCCGGCAGGCCACTGGCCACGTGCGAGTCGGTCTCCAGCATGTCCTGGACCTGGTCCGCTGTCTCGGAGGAGACGGCCCGCCCAACTTCCTCATTGGCCACGGTGTGTTCGGTACCGTCGGGGTCGATATAGGCGTCGATCAGCCGCGGTTCCATCCTGACGCCGTCGTTCGCAATGGTGGCGAAGGCGACGGCGGTATGCAGGGCGGTCTGCGCCAGGCCCTGGCCGAAGAGGACTGTGAATTCCTGCCGGCCGTCCCAAGTCTCCGGCGGTGCCAGCAGGCCCGCGGTGGTCCCGTGGAGGCCGATGTCGAACTTGTGGCCGACCCCGAACCTGCGCAGGTAGTCGTAGCGCTGCTGCCTGGTCAGCTGTTCCCCGATCATCACCGTGCCCGTGTTCCAGGAATTCGCGAGGATGCCCGCCGTGGTCATCGTTTTGGCATCGTGCGGCCGGGCATCGATGAACGTCTGTCCGTTGACCGTGTACTCGGGCGGAATCTTATATTTGGTAATCGGCGTCGTGATGCTTTCTTCGATAGCGGCGGCCATCGTGATCATCTTTGTCGTCGAGCCGGGCTCGAAGGCCTTCGTCGCGGCGTAGGATTGGCGCTGGCCGTCCGGTGTCGCCCCGGGATCATTGGGATCCAGCGTGGTGGAATCGGCCAGCGCAATGATGTCGCCGGTCTTGGCGTTCATCACAACGATGGTTCCGTACTCGGCGTCGTATTCCTTGACTTGCTCGGCGATGGCCTCCTGGGCATACCACTGCAGGTCCGAGTTCAGGGTGAGCCTGACACTCTGGCCGTCCTGGGCAGGTACTTCTTCGTTGGTGGCCACCGGGATTCGGATTCCGTCCGCCCCGATTTCGAAGGTGCGCTCACCAGGGGTGCCGGCGAGCACTTCCTGCTGCGTGGCTTCAATGCCTTCGAGCGGGGTGCCGTCGGACCCCAGGAAGCCGACTACCGAGCCTGCCACCTCGCCCACCGGATAGGTCCGGGTAGTGGTCTCGCGCGATTGCAGGCCGGGGAAGGCCAGATTCTCGACTTTCTCCTGGATTTCAGGCGTGACCGATTTTGCTACATAGTTGAACGGCTTATCACCGACGACGGCGTCCCGCACCGTGGCGACGTCCTGCCCCAGGATGGCCGCGAGATTCTCAATTTCGCCCTCGATCTGCACATCTTCGACCTGGCGGGTTTCCTGGTTGAACCGTTGGAAATCCTCGACCAGGCGCTGGTCCACGACGATGTCGAAACGTTGCACACTTCGGGCCAGCACGGTCCCTTCGGCGTCAAGGATTTCGCCTCGCAAGGCGGGTATTTCCGAGGTACGCAGGCGCTTGTCGATTGCAGCTTGAGCCATGCCGGCGGTATCGAGGCCCTGCAGCTGGAAAAGACGTCCGCCGAGGATAACCAGCAGAACCAGCACCACGGCGAGTCCTGCGCGGAGCCTTCGGGCCGTCACTTCGGCCCGCCGGTTGCTTTGGACTTGGGCCTTGGTTCTTGCCACTAGGGATCCTCGTTCGTCTCACCGGGCAATTCGTTGTTACTGCCCTGTTTTTTGCTTCGGTGCCGGGATGGTTCCGCCGTTCAGCTCCTCGGGGCTGAATGTCTTCTCACTGCCGCCGGCTGACGGCTGTTCGGCTGCCCGCTTCGGCTCGGCCGGCGGCTGTTCTGCCTCAGCTGCCTTTTCCGCTGCTGCCGGCGCTTCGGCCTCAACCGGAGCCTCGGCTCCCGTTTCAGCTCCTGCCTCGGCTTCAGCGGCTTCAGCGGGCGTCAGTGCCTGCGCCGGAAGTTCCGGACGCTCCACCAACTGTGACGGCGCAGAACCTTCCTTTGCCGCTTGCGGGTCCCCGCTGACCTTCATCGTCTCCAAATCAATGGAACCGACAGACGGCGAAACCACCATTCCCAATTGTGCAGCCTCCGCTGCCAGATTCTGTGGAGCCTGGCGGTTTTCCAACTGCTGTGTCAGTTTTTCATTCTGCTGGGCCAAGGCAACCTGTTCGCCGCGCAGCTTCACGATGTCGTACTGTCCCCCGGACACGGAGATATTGAGTACCAGCACACACCCGAGGGCGGCAACGAGCACGACGAAGCAGAACACGGCAAAAGGCACACGCTTGCGGGCCGGTCCGGAAGGTACCACCGACAGCGGCGTGCGGGGCGCCGCGCTCCGTTCAGGCAGCGCGCCGGCATACCGGGCGTCCCGGGCCGTGCTGCCCTCCACCATGGGTTGAACTGCCGGCCTGGTGTTCCGAGCTGTTGCACTCATGAGGAGCTCCTGTTCCGAATCCGTTCTACCGCCCGCAATCTGGCCGAAGCCGCCCGCGGGTTTTCTGCGATCTCTGCTTCAGTCGGCACCTCGGTGCCCTTGGTCAAAGTTTTCAACTGGGCCTTGTGCTCCTCCAGCTCCACCGGGAACCCGACGGGAGCCGACGACCGCGAGCCGGAGGCGAAAAAGCCCTTGACGATCTTGTCTTCCAGGGAGTGGTAGGACATGACCACTACCCGGCCGCCCATACCCAGTACGTCCAATGCAGCCGGGATGGCGCGTTCAAGCACCTCCAGCTCTTCGTTGACTTCTATCCGCAGCGCCTGGAAGGTCCTCTTCGCCGGGTGCCCGCCGGTACGTGCCGCCGAAGCCGGGACCACTTTGCGGATTGCGTCCACCAGTTGTCCCGTCGTTTCGAGAGGAGCTTCATCACGGGCTGCCACAATGGCCGAGGCGATCCTGCCGGCGAACTTCTCTTCGCCCCACTTGCGGATGATGCGGACCAGCTCGTCCTGGCTGTAGGTGTTTACTACGTCTGCCGCGGTCCGTCCCCGGCTGGTGTCCATGCGCATGTCCAGCGGCGCGTCGTAGGAATAGGCGAAGCCGCGGTCCCGTTCGTCGAGCTGCATCGAAGAGACGCCCAGGTCAAAGAGCACCCCGTCCACGGTGTCCATGCCAAGATCACGGACGACGTCGGCAATCTCGTCATAGACGGCGTGCACCAAGTCTGTCCTGCTGCCGAATTCAGCCAGCCGCCTGCCCGCGAGTCCCAGAGCCTGCTCGTCCCGGTCGATGCCGATCAGGTGCAGCTGGCCGTACCTCCGGAGCAGCGCCTCGGAATGGCCGCCCATGCCCAGGGTGGCGTCAACGACAACGGCACGTCCGGTGGATTCAATGGCCTTCTCGATTGCCGGAGCCAGGAGGTTGATGCAGCGGTCGCGCAGCACGGGGACGTGACGGTCCTCTGTCGGGCGGTCCTCGCTCATCCAGCCTGCTCCTCCGGTTGTTTTTGTTCCCTGGGTTCTTCTGTTTCCTGCAAGTCCCTTAAACCGATTGATTCTTGGACCAGATCCCCATCCGCGCCTAGCGTCTCGCCTGATTCCGGGGAAGGTGATTCAGGTGGTCGTGCTGGGCGGCTGGAGATCTCATTCAAGAATCCGGCGGTAGTGCTATATCCGACCAAGGTCAGAAGATTCCAGGTATTGCATCTTCATCTGTTTCGGAGAAGGCGGTTTCCTTCTCCGTCAGGTACTCGTTCCATGCCTGAGCGTCCCAGATTTCTGCACGCGTTCCGGCGCCGATAACGGCGAGTTCCCGGTCCAGGCCTGCATAAGCACGAAGCGCGGATGGAATCGTAACCCGGCCTTGCTTATCAGGTACCTCATCAGAAGCTCCGGACAGGAAAACCCGAATGTAGTCACGAGCCTGCCGTGACGATATGGGTGCCTTGCGCATTTCTTCATGCACCCGTTCGAATTCCCGCTGACTGAAGACGTAGATGCAACGCTCTTGTCCCCGTGTGAGCACGAGGCCATCGGACAGTTCCTCACGAAACTTGGCCGGGAGAATCAACCGCCCCTTTTCATCCAACCGCGGCGTATGTGTTCCAAGGAACATCGCCACCGCCTTGCCGATAAAGGAGTTAGTCAACCTCCTGCGTTCACCACTACCCTCTGATGTCCTCCACTTTACTCCACAATTCACCACAGTCAACACATAAAGCGCAGATGAGGGTATTTCTCTTGGTCTGTATTCCGCGCCAGTTCAGGGAATGGTGAAGGTGGTGGAATGTGGAGGGAATTTGCCCGGGTTGATGCGCAGGAGCGCCAGAAGCGGTTAAATAAGAAAAGACCCGTCCTGGACGGGTCTTTCTTTTAGCTCTGGTTTCCGCCGCGTGGAGGAAAGTGGAGCAAGGAGGCTGGCCGTTAAGTTGTCCTCATGGCGATTTCGTCATTGACGGTCCTCGCCCTGGCGGCGTTCGTCCCACCGGTTCTCCAGGTTGGACATAAATCCTCCCTTGGATGGCGGGGCAGACTTGCCGGCCGTGGAGGAAGCATCCTTACCCCCTCCTGAGCGCCTGCTGGTCGCCCAATAAACACCGGCCCCCATCACTATGAATCCCAGAACACCCAAGGCAATGATTTGGTTGGAGATACCAATCAACAGCACCAGAATGCCCGCCACCGCGATCAGCGAGCCGACAACAATGTGCCTCGTTGACAGCGACCGGCCCGAGGCCGACTCCATATGGCTGGCAAATTTGGGGTCATCCGCATGCAGTTGCTGCTCCAGCTGATCCAGCAGCCGCTGTTCATGCTCTGAGAGTGGCATCTGAACCTCCTTCTTCCTGTCCCCCGTAGTCCGCGTATCTATGAAACGGACGTGCTGGGAAAAGAGTTCCTCGAACTTCCCGTAAAAACTTCATTTCCTTACTACTAAGGATAGATTGCAAACGGCCCATTCGAAAGCTGCATGTCCTTATCGACAGCTTATCCAGCGCTCATGACGGTTTATCAGGTCCCCTCGTCCTTCCGGCCTGTCTCCGGGTGCTTCCGGCCACTCTTTGCAGACCCCGTTTCGCCGCCTGCATCACCGCTCGAAACTTGATTCCGGCCAGGCTTGATACTCCTTTGGGCTGACGGCAACAAGGCGGCCGGCATGACTCCGCCACGGCCGAACTTCAAATTCACCTTGTCCAGTGCCTCCTCAGCGATCCGCCAGTTATCCTCGGTGCCGTCAATGGTCAGCTGCTGCCCCGCGCCGGCCGTTGGTTCCAGCTGTTCTGCACGCAGGCCTATCAGCCGAACAGGCATCGGCCGCTCGCCCAAACCGGCAAGCTGTGCCACAGCCGCAGCATACAGCTGATGGGCGCTGTCGGCCGGCTCGGCGAGGCGCCGGGACCTGCTCAAGGTAGTGAAGTCCGCGTAGCGAAGTTTCAACGCCACTCCCCTGCATTGCATTCCGGACGCCCTCAGCCGCACTGCGGTACGGTGCGCAAGGCGCAGCAGTTCGCGCTGCAGCTGCGCAGTGTCCGAGACGTCGTCGGCAAAGGTCTCTTCGGCGCCGACACTCTTCTCCAGCCTTTCCGGTGTCACTTTCCGGTCGTCGATCCCCCAGGCCAGCCGATACACATGATCCCCGGTCGTTCCGAGAACCCGACGCAGTGTCTGCTGGGGTGTGTGGGCCAGATCCGCGACCGTATGAATGCCGAGCCTGGCCAGGATGTCGCCGGTTTTCGCCCCCACGCCCCACAGTGCCCCCACCGGTAGCGTGTGCAGGAACTCGATCGTGCGCTCCTGTGGAATCAGCAGCAAACCATCAGGTTTGGCATGGGTGGAGGCGATCTTCGCCACTAATTTGCTCGAGGCAATCCCGACCGTGGCCGTAATCCCCAACTCCGACCGGATGGTCTGCCGGATGAGCGCACCGATCTCCAGCGGTTGGCCCAGTCTGCGGATCGAACCGCCGACATCGAGAAATGCTTCGTCGACACTCAGTTGCTCGACTTCGGGGGTGATGTTCCGGAAAATTTCCATCACCTTTTCGGACACCCGGTGGTACTTGTACTGATGCGGTTCGATAATCACGGAATGCGGGCTCAGGCGCTGGGCACGCGACATTGGCATTGCGGACCGAACGCCGTGCTTCCTTGCTTCGTACGAAGCTGAGAGTACAACCGACCTTCCCGACGGTGATCCGACAATCACCGGCCGACCGACCAGGTCGGGACGCTCTAGGAGTTCGACGGCAACGAAAAACGCGTCCATGTCGACATGCATTATGGGGCAGTTCTGTTGCCGTACCTCGCTCACCTCTCTATGGTAAGTTCCGCTGGGCATGACGGCGCTTTACCGTGGCTAGACTGGTCAGGTACCCGCCTGCCCGTCGAGGAGTATGTCTTGCTGCAATATCACCGGCCCGGATCACCCCTTTCTGAGGAAAGCCGGTGAACATGGAGACGTCCGTCAACAGAAACCGTTCGATAGCCGAGCAGGAGAAATTCCAGACCAGCCTCGTCACGGGGTTGCAGGAGTTTCTCGGTGAACAACGGGCGCAGTTACAGGAGATCTCCGAGGACGCCGCTGAGCTGATAGACGCCGTCGCGGTTCTGGCAGATGGCGGAAAACGGTTGCGTGCCTTGCTCGCGTATTGGGGATGGCGCGGAGCCGGCGGTGCCGAGTTGGCCGGACAGGCAGTTCAAGCGGGTATCGCCATTGAACTTTTCCAGGCTGCGGCATTGATTCATGACGACATCATCGACCGTTCGGACACTAGAAGGGGAAAACCGAGTGTTCATCGTGGCTTTGAACTCCGGCATCGCCAGCGCGGGTGGTCCCTGGACGCAGAACGTTACGGCGAAGCCGCCGCTATCCTCGCGGGCGACCTTTGTTTGTCCTTCAGCGAAGAAGTCTTCGCCGGAATCGGTTCGGAGGGCGCCTCCGGAACAACTGCCCGGAAGATCTTCAACAGAATGCGAGCCGAGGTGATGGCCGGTCAGTACCTGGATGTACTTGAAGAAGTAGCCGGTCCCGGCCGGCCGCGGGAGCACGCGGTGGACCGGGCGCTGAAGATTCTTCGTTATAAGTCCGCCAAGTATTCAACGGAGCATCCGCTCTGCCTGGGGGGTGCCTTAGCCGGAGGCGACTCGGAACTGATCCGCCGTTATTCTGCATTCGGGCTTCCATTGGGAGAAGCATTCCAGATCCGCGATGACGTCCTGGGCGTCTTTGGCGACCCTGAAACAACAGGCAAGCCCGCCGGCGACGATCTCCGTGAAGGCAAGCGGACCGTGTTGATCGGATTGACACTCAACAGATGCAGCGCTTCGGAGCGTGACTACCTCGAAAAGCATCTGGGATCACCGGATCTCACGGGAGCGGAAATCGACGGGCTCCGCGGGATCATCGAACAATCAGGAGCCCTCGGATCAGTTGAAGCGATGATCGCTGAACTCAGCGATGCTGCTTTTGGTGCCCTGGAACTGCTCCCCGTGGACCCCGTTGTCGGCGAGGCACTGCAATACCTCGCCGACCGCGCGGTGCGGCGCACCGCCTAGTAGTTAGAATTACGTCCAGCCGAGCGCGCCGGCCCAGCCGCTGGTCCGACCAGCATGCCCTACCAAGCGAGAGCTTGGGCGCGGCGCCGGATCTCGGTCTTGCGGCCCTCGCGCAGTGCGTCGATCGGTCGGCCTGGGAGTGATTCATCGACGGTAAAGAGCCAGCGCAGTATGGCCTCGTCGCTAAAGCCTGAATCCCCGAGAACAGCAATCGTGCCCTTAAGGCTGTCAAGGATCTGATCCTCGACAATGAATGCAGCGGGAATGGACCGGATATTCCTCTCCCCTACCCGAACGGCAATCACGGCTCCTTCATCAATAAGGCTGTGGACCTTCTTGATTGACACGTCGAGACGTTCGGCCACATCGGGCAACGGCAACCATTCGGTAATTAATTTTTCGAGTTCACTCACGTAATAAGCGTGCCATGAGCGGGCCATTCAAACCACTTCCGAAGTCGACACGCCGCCTCAGGTATCCATGCTCCAAATTTCGCTTTTGTGTTATGCGGAATTAGTGTAGATTCACTCAAGTCACAAGTTTCACATTGATAACAACTGAAACACTCGTAACTCGTTCAACAGCCTACGGGCCTACGGCACATGCCGCTGACCACTGATGAGGAATGTCCATGACTGACCAGCGCCCGTTCTCCAGCAGCCGCGCCCAGGGACGGACTGCAGCCCAGCCTTCCCGCAGGCTGCTGACCGCCGCGGCCACCGCGGCGATTCCCGCCGTCGTACTTTCCTCCGCTGCTTTTGCGCTTCCGGCCCAAGCGGCGGAGCAGGCTCCCCGCATGGCGCTGCAGCCCAAGCTGGCAGGCCCGGACCTCCCCGTGCAGCCGTCCCGTATTGTTCCGGCTTCTGATGTTGCCCTCCAGCTTCCGTCCACCTTGCGTCCAGCACTGAAGCCCACGCCGTCAGCCCATACCGTCAAGTCGGGCGAGACGATCAGTGGAATCGCCGCTCGCTACGGCCTGGGCACTTCGAAAGTTCTCAGCCTCAACGGCTTGAAGCCCAGTTCGATCATCTACCCAGGCCAGAAGATCAAGCTCTCGGGCAGCGCTTCATCCGGAGCCACCAAGTCATCATCAGGTTCCTCCTCATCCTCCGGTGGGTCCTACACCGTGAAGTCGGGCGATACGTTGTCCGGGATTGCCGCCCGCCACAACATGGGCCTGAGCAAGATCCTCTCGCTCAACGGCCTCAAGGCCAGCGCCATCATTTACCCGGGCCAGAAGATCAAGGTCAGCGGCTCCGCTGCATCCTCGACGACCACCGCCAAGCCTTCGTCGGCAAAGACGTCGTCGGGCTCCGGTGGATCCTACACCGTCAAGTCGGGCGATACGTTGTCCGGGATTGCCGCCCGCCACAACATGGGCCTGAGCAAGATCCTCTCGCTCAACGGCCTCAAGGCCACTTCCACCATTTACCCGGGCCAGAAGATCAAGGTCAGCGGTTCAGCCGCCGCCGTGCAGACCGCCAAGACCTCCTCGACGACGGCCTCGGGCTCCGGTTCCTCCTACACGGTCAAGGCCGGCGATACGCTGTACGGCATTGCGATCAAGCACAACATCACGCTGAGCAAGCTTCTGCAGTCGAGCGGGCTGAAATCGACGTCGGTCATCTACCCGGGCCAGAAGATCAAGGTCTCGGGTGCCGGCAGCAGCGGGACAGATGTGAACGCGGCATCGGCTGAACCATTGGTGCCCAGCACCTTCCTCCATTACTCGTACCCGGAGGCAGTGGTCGCGAAGGCCAACGAGAACAAGCGCCTGCTGCTCTCCACCCCGCAGCCCAGCCAGTCGCAGATGAAGGCCATCATTGCGGACACGGCACGCAGCATGGGCGTTGATCCGGCCCTTGCCTTGGCCCATGCCTACCAGGAGTCCGGTTTCCAGCAGACCGCGGTCTCCCCTGCCAATGCCATCGGCGCCATGCAGGTGATTCCGTCCTCAGGCGATTGGGCCTCGGATCTGGTTGGCCGGAAACTGAACCTCCTGGATCCCTACGACAACGCCACTGCCGGCGTGGCCATCATCCGCTCGCTCGTCCGCACAAGCGATAATCTCAACGACGCAATTGCGTCGTATTACCAGGGCCAGCACTCGGTCAAGACCCATGGCATGTTCGACGACACCAAAACGTATGTGAAAGCCATTAAGGCGCACATGAAGAATTTCTAATAGCAGCACCGCGGGTGCGCCCACGGGGTTGCCCGCGGTAGCGGCGAGGGTCCGGATCCATGTTGATCCGGACCCTCGCCGTGTTAGGACTTAGGATCGAAGAGTGCAGGAACGGGTTACGGATGCAATGGTCGGCGCAACAGTGGACGGGCGATACCTGATTCTTTCGCGCCTCGCACGAGGGGGCATGTCCACCGTCTATCTGGCCACCGACACCCGCCTGGACCGGCATGTGGCGTTGAAAATCATGTATCCGCACTTGGCCGAGGACACGAGTTTCCTGGAACGATTCGTCCGAGAGGCCAAGTCTGCCGCAAAGCTCTCGCACCCCCACGTGGTCGGTGTCCTGGACCAGGGGTTCGACGGCCACGTTGCCTACCTGGCGATGGAATATGTCCCGGGGCATACGTTGCGCGATGTCCTCAATGACAAGGGTGCTTTGACTCCGCGGCTGGCCCTGGCATTGCTGGATCCAGTCATCGAGGGGCTGGCGGCTGCGCATGAAGCGGACCTTGTCCATCGGGATGTGAAACCCGAGAACGTGCTGATGTCCTCCGATGGCCGGATCAAGATCGGTGACTTCGGGCTTGCACGTGCGGTGTCCACCACCTCGAACACGGGGACCCTGATCGGAACCGTGGCGTACCTGGCGCCGGAACTGGTGACGGGAGCTCCTGCGGATGCGCGCAGCGACATCTATTCGGCAGGCATCATGCTCTTCGAGATGCTCACCGGCCGGCAGCCCTTTACCGGCGAAGTTCCCATTCATGTCGCCTTCCAGCATGTGAACTCCACCGTGCCCGCACCGTCCACGCTGGTGCCCGGCCTGGCCAAGGACCTTGATGAACTGGTGCTATGGTGCACTTCGTCCGACCCCGAACAGCGACCGGTCGATGCCGGCGCTCTCCTAGGGGAGCTGCGACATATCCGCACCACGCTGAGCGACGCCGACCTTGACTCGCCGAAGGCAAGTCCGTCCGGCAGCGCGCCCACGCTGGCTGAACAGAGCATGCCCAACCCGGCAAGCCCGCCGACCGAAGTCATCAGCCAGGACGACAACCGGACCACAGTGATTGCGCCGTCATACCAGCACACACAGGCCTTGACCCGGCCGCAGGCTGCGATGAATGCCGGAAACGGGTACGGGCAAGCGACAGATTCTTCCGATGTCTCCGATACGGCTACACCGCTGACGAAACGTGAGGCGAAAGCCCGTGCGAAGGAGCTGTCCCGGCAGGCACGGCGACCCGAGCAATCCCTGCGCAGGCATCCCCGCAGACGGGGCCTGCTGTGGGCAATCGTGCTGGGAATCCTCGCGGTCCTTGTCGCGACCGCCGGATGGTTCTTCGGCCTGGGGCCGGGAGCACCAGTGGAAATTCCGGGAGTCTCAGGCAAGCCTGTCAGCGAGGCCCAGTCCATACTGCAGGCTCAGGGTCTGAACTTCCGGATTGAGGAAGCCTTCAACGAGGAGCTCGAAGCCGGTGTGGCGATCGGAACCGATCCACCGGCCCCGGAGCAGATCCGGCGGTTTGAAATGCTGACGCTGCTCGTCTCCAAAGGTCCCCAGCTATTCCCTGTACCGTCCGTTACCGGAATGACCGTCGAACAGGCCCAGGCTGAACTGGCCAGGGCGAATCTGGCCGCCGGCGATGTCACCGAAGCCTTCGACGAAGAGGTTCCGTCCGGCGAAGTCATCGGACAGCAGCCTGCAGCCGAGGAGCAGCTGCGCCGAAACACCCCGGTGGATCTGACGGTATCCAAGGGACCAGAGCCGTTTGCCGTCCCCGATGTCACCGGATTGTCCCGGGACGAGGCCACCGCGGCTCTAGAGGATACCGGCCTGACTGTCGAATTCGCTCCGGAGGCTCAATTCCATCGGGAGATTCCCGAGGGGAACATTGCCACACAGAATCCGGCACAAGGCAATGTCATCCGCGGCGACACCGTGACGTTGACGCTGTCAAAGGGCCCCCGCATGGTGCACGTTCCCAACCTCGTTGGCCAGCAGGCAGACGATGCCCGGCGTCAGCTCGAAGAGCTGGGTTTCGAAGTCGAGATCAACGAGATCCTAGGCGGATTCTTCGGCACGGTACGGGTGCAGGATCCCGTGGACGAGTCCGTACCCGAAGGCTCCGTCATCACGCTGACCGTAGTCTAAGCGGACGGCGGAGCCTTACGGCAGGAATCAGGAGCGCTTGGACAACGCTCCCGCTACAAGAAACGCCATTTCCAAGGACTGCATGTGGTTCAGGCGCGGATCACACACCGATTCGTACCGGTCCAGGAATGCGTCCTGATCGATAGGATCCGCACCTCCCAGGCATTCGGCAACGTCGTCGCCCGTCATCTCCATGTGCATGCCACCCGGGAAGGTGCCCAGGCCCTTGTGCACCTCGAAGAAGCCGCGGACCTCATCGATGACGTCGTCGAAGTTGCGGGTCTTGTAACCGTTCGGCGAAGTCACGGTGTTGCCATGCATAGGATCGGTCACCCACAGAACTTTGGCACCGCTGGCCGTAACTTTTTCCACCAGCGGGGGAAGCTTCTCCCGGATATTACCGGCGCCCATTCTGGTGATGAAGGTCAGCCGGCCCGGTTCACGCTCCGGATCCAGTTTGTCGATCAGCCGCAGGGCGTCATCCGCAGTAGAGGTGGGGCCAAGCTTCACGCCAATGGGGTTGCGGACCCGTGACAGGAAGTCCACGTGGGCGCCGTCGATCTGGCGGGTTCTCTCACCGATCCAGAGGAAGTGGCCGGAGGTGTCGTAGGGCAGGCCGGTGCGGGAATCGATCCGCGTCAGGGCACGTTCGTAATCGAGCACCAGGGCTTCATGGCTGGCAAAGAATTCCACCCGCTTGAGCGCCTCGAAATCTGCACCGCAGGCATCCATGAATCTCACGGCGCGGTCGATTTCGCGGGCCAGGGACTCATATCGCGAATGAGCAGGGTTGGCGGTGAATCCCTTGTTCCAGTGGTGCACCAGCCGAAGGTCGGCAAAGCCGCCCTGGGTGAAGGCGCGGATCAGGTTCAAGGTGGAGGCGGACGTGTGGTACGCACGAACGAGCCGTGACGCGTCGTGGCCGCGGGTCTCGGGCGTAAAGTCGAAGCCGTTGACCATGTCGCCGCGGTAGGCCGGCAGCGTCACACCGTCCCGGGTTTCATCGTTGGAAGACCGCGGCTTTGCGAACTGTCCTGCCATCCGGCCCATCTTGATCACGGGCAGGGAAGCACCGTAGGTCAGGACCACTGCCATCTGCAGGATGGTGCGCACGCGGGCACTGATCTTATCCGCGGTAGCGCCTTCGAATGTTTCGGCACAGTCGCCGCCCTGCAGGAGGAAGGCCCTGCCTTCGGCGGCTTCGGCCAGCCGTCCGCGCAGCACATCCACCTCCCCGGCAAATACCAGCGGCGGAAGGGTGGACAGCTCCGCTAGAGACGACTCGTACACCTTGCTGTCCTGCCACGTTGGCTGCTGGACAACAGGCAGATCACGCCAGGCATCCAGGCCGGGATATTCGGCGGCACCGGGCTGCGGAGTGGATACAGGGGCAGATGCACTAAGTTCAGTCACACATCAATGCTAGACCCCTTGAACTCCCGTTTCTGCCCGGCCGTAATGCGTGCGGCCGAATGAGTCACATTGACGGCATTGTTCTAGCTTGGCCTGCCCCGGCTCAGGACCCGGGCTTGCGCGGTTTCCGGCCCCCGCCGGACTGCCCGGAGTCGTCACTGCCGGCTATGTCCGTTGCTCCAGATGATGCGGCATCGGTATCTGGCTGCGCACTGGGCGCACGCTCTGTATGCGCGGCATCAGGTGCCTTGGCAAGGGATTCCGGATTACCGATGATCGTGATGGCACCCGGTGCCTTGACTGTGCCCGGCTTCTGCAGAGCCTCGCCGACAGCACCCACGGCTTCAGCCTTACGCTGCTCCTGCCCGGTCTTGGCGGACTTGCGCGCTGCCTGCTGCGCCTTCACCGTGTTGGCATACACGTCAACGTATTCCTGGCCGGAGAGCCGCATGATCTCGTACATGATTTCGTCTGTGACGGAACGCTGAATGAAGCGGTCGTTCTCCAGGCCTTTGTATCTTGAAAAGTCCAGCGGCTTCCCAATAATCGTTCCGACCCGTCGGATGTTCGGGATGCGACGGCCGATTGGCTGGACCTTGTCGGTACCGATCATGGCGACCGGGACCACTGGCACTCCGGTGCTCAGAACCAGTTTGGCGACGCCGGTTTTGCCCCGGTAGAGCCGACCGTCAGGACTGCGTGTGCCTTCCGGGTAAATGCCGAGCAGTCCGCCCGCGTTCAGGACATCCGCTCCCCCTGACAACGACGACGCCGACGCGGCTCCGCCTGAGCGGTCCATCGGCAACTGGTTGGTAAGCCGGAAGAAGGCAGCTGTCATCCTGCCTTTTAGTCCACGACCGTTGAAGTACTCGGATTTCGCCAGGAACACCACAGGCCTGGGCACGGCCAGCGGCAGGAAGATCGAGTCGGAAAAGGACATGTGGTTGCTGGCCAGGATTGCCGGACCATCTGGAATGTTATCGAGGCCCTTGATCCATGGGCGGAACAGGAGCCGGACCACCGGTCCAATGAAGATTGTCTTCATCACCCAATAGAACACGTGAGCCCTTCCGGTTGAGCCGAGCGCAGCGCCGGTCTCTTCGATTTCCGTTTGTGACTCTACTCTAGGTACTCCGCAGCCCGCGTCGACTCCCCCGTCCCGGCGGCAACGGCGAGGGCGGATAGAAGATTATAGGTACCAGATGACAACATAGTGTCATGACCACCTTGGAGCCGCCCCGGCCCTTTGCGAGCAATGGCCACGGTCCTAATTCACGGATCGGCGTGGTGCTCAGCCACGGGTTCACCGGCTCTCCCCGCAGCCTGCAGAACTGGGCCGATTATCTGGCTGAGGCGGGATTCGCCGTTCGGCTGCCGCTGCTCCCCGGGCACGGCACGACCTGGCAGGAATTGGCCAAGACCCCATGGGAGCACTGGTACGGCGCGGTCGAGCAGGCATATGACGAACTCGCGCGCGAACGCAGCACGGTCTTCGCCGCAGGTCTTTCCATGGGCGGCGCGCTGGCCCTGCGGTTGGCGGCGTACCGTCCGGTCGCCGGTGTCGTTGCGGTCAACCCGGGGCTCACGTTTGCCAACCCTGTGGCCCGGTTTGCCGGTGTACTCAAGTACATCGTCAGGTCCACCCCCGCCATCGCAAACGACATCAGCAAGCCCGGGCAGGATGAGCAGGCGTATGCCCGTACGCCTGTGGCTGCTGTGCACCAGCTGAGCCGGCTCTTTGCCAATACCACCGCCTCGCTGCCACGAGTGGACGCTCCGGCGCTGATTTTCCGCTCTACCGTAGACCATGTAGTCCCGGAGTCCAGCACCGCGCTGATCCGCAGGCAGATCGGCTCCCGGCGCCTGACGATCGTGGAACTTGGCAACAGCTACCACGTGGCGACCATGGATAATGATGCTGAACAGATCTTTGATCACTCGGCCCGGTTCATCCTGGAAAATGCCGGCGAAAGGAACGCCACGAATGTCTGACCGCGAACCGTCGCAGGACGATGCTGTTTGGCAGGATCTTGTCGCCCGGCTCGAGTCAGCCGAAGCAGCGCCGGATCCGCAGGACAAGAACATTCCAGGTCAGGACAATCCAGAGCCTGCTGACGCCGGCAATCAACCCTCAGCGGGCTTGTCCGGCCCCAACTTTCCGGCAGAAAACCTGCCTGAAGGCGCCATGCCCGTCACGGGCCCCAGGGACCACTACGCGCCCGAGCCTGAGGACGACGAGTTTGTACCGCCAGAGCCTGCGCCCCTGGGCACGGGCGAACCTCTGCTGGTGCTGGCTTGGTGTGGCGCCGTCGGCGGACCCCTGGCCTTGCTGCTCATGGCTATGTTCTGGCGCAGCGCGCCCTTTGCCGCCGTCGTCGGTTTGATCGTCATGATCATTGCTGCCGGCGCGTACCTCGTCTCGAGGCTGCCCGGCGAGAGGGACAGCGGCGACGACGGTGCGCAGGTCTGAAAAGCCCCAGGCGCCGCAGGTAGGGTGACCGAAGGCGCTGGAATCGTTGCAGCACCCAGCCGGGCGGCGCTCCGTTATCGATTCGTAGGTTACCAGCGAGTACAGCAATGTGATTTAGGTTATAGGCTAAAGGGAAACCCATTGGGTGGTTTGCTGACAATAAAGGAGTCGATGTGCGCGAATACAGCGTCCCTGCCATGGTGGATGTTCCCCGGAACTCGAACATCACGGATCTCGTGGTCAAGCAGGCTGGGAAAGCCTCCAACCCCGCATTGTTTTCCCGCAAAGATGCTTCCGGGACATGGCAGGATATCCGCGCCACCGAATTCCTCGCCGACGTTGTGTCGCTGGCCAAGGGAATGGCTGCCAGCGGGATAGCTCCCGGGGACCGCGTGGGGATTATGGCGCGTACCCGCTATGAATGGTCGCTGGTGGACTTTGCCATCTGGTTTGCGGGCTGCGTTTCCGTGCCTATCTACGAGACATCATCCCCCAGCCAGGTTGCCTGGATTCTGGGCGATTCCGGTGCCGTCGGTGCTTTTGTCGAAAGCGCTTCGCACGAGAACGTCGTCCGCCAAGCGGTTTCGAATGAGTCACTGGATGCCGTCAAGCACGTCTGGCAGCTGGACGGCACGGGTCTGGATGCCCTGCGCGCTGCCGGTGCGGATCTTGACGACAGCGTCATCGAGGAGCGGCGCGGACTTGCTGGGCTGGATGACCTGGCGACCATTATCTATACTTCCGGCACCACGGGCCGGCCCAAGGGATGCGAACTGACCCATGGCAACTTCGTGGAGCTTTCAGCAAGCGGGGCTGCAGCGCTGCCGGCCGTTGCCCATGAGGGGGCCCGGACCATCATGTTCCTGCCGCTGGCCCACGTCTTCGCGCGCTTCATCTCGGTCCTCTGCGTTACTTGCGGTGCCACCGTAGCCCACACGCCGGACGTCAAGAACCTGCTGCCGGATCTGCAGAGCTACCGCCCCACCTTCATCCTCGCGGTGCCCAGGGTTTTCGAAAAGGTTTACAACAGTTCCATGCTCAAGGCCGAGGACGGCGGCAAGGGCAAGATTTTCCACGCCGCCGCGGACACGGCGATCGCCTGGTCCAAGGCGGAGCAGGCCGGTAAAGTTCCCTTAATGCTGAGCTTGAAGCACAAGCTCTTCGACAAGCTCGTGTTCCATAAAATCCGTGAGGCCATGGGCGGGCGCGTCGAGTACGCGGTTTCCGGCGGCGGTCCACTGGGCGAACGGCTCGGCCACTTTTTCCACGGCATCGGGCTCCTGGTCCTGGAAGGATATGGTTTGACGGAAACCACTGCGCCCATATCCGTCAACACTCCCAGCCTCGTGAAGATCGGTACGGTAGGGGCTCCCCTGCCGGGCAACGCGGTCAAGATTGCCGACGACGGCGAGATCCTCACCAAGGGTATCTGCGTCATGCGCGGCTACTTCAACCGTCCGGACCTGACCGAAGAAACCTTCGACGACGGCTGGCTGCGCACCGGTGATATCGGTGAACTGGATGACGACGGCTTCCTCAAAATCACCGGCCGCAAAAAGGAAATCATCGTTACCGCCGGCGGGAAGAACGTCATCCCGGCACTGCTGGAAGACCAGATCCGCGCCGATGCCCTGGTGTCCCAATGCGTGGTGGTCGGCGACCAAAGGCCGTTCATTGCGGCGCTCATCACCTTGGATGAAGAGGCTCTTCCCGGCTGGCTGGAGCGCCACGGACTGCCAGCCGGTACTACGGTCGCCGAAGCGGCTGAACACGAAAAGGTCCGGGCCGAAATCCAGTCGCTGATTGACCATGCCAACCAGTCGGTGTCCCAAGCCGAAGCGATCAAAGCCTTTAGGGTAGTTCCCACGGACTTTACCGAAGCCTCGGGACACCTGACACCGTCAATGAAGATCAAGCGCGCACAGGTGATGCAGGACTATGCAGGCATAGTAGAAGAAATCTACGCGCCAGCCGGTTCCCGGCGCTAGCCACGGCCGGAAACCGGCCTGCTGGCGCTAAGCGGACGGTGCGTCCGTCCCCAGCGCCAGCAGAGCATTTTCAACTACTTCAGTCAGGGCCGGGTGGATCCAGTACTGCCCGCGCGCCATGGTGTACGCGTCTAGGTCGAACGACATCGCCTGGATCAGGGGCTGGATCAGGATAGAGGCCTCATGGCCCATGATGTGGGCGCCGAGCAACCGTCCTGTGGCCTTGTCGGCGATGAGCTTGACGAATCCGGTTGAGTCTTCCATCGCCCACCCGTAGGCCGTGGTTCCATACTCCTGGATGACCGTGACAATTTGCGCGCCGCTTACCTCGGCATCCTGCCGCGCCTGTTCCTCAGTCAAACCGACGCTGGCAATCTGCGGACGGGTGAAGACTGCAGATGGCACGAACAGATGGTCGCTGGGGCGCAGGTCTTCGGGATGCTCAAGGTTATGAGTAACCACCCGTGCTTGATGGTTCGCGACGTGCTTGAGTTGGTACGGACTGCTGACATCCCCCAAGGCCCAGATGCCCTCGGCGGGACTGCCGTCGGCGAGCACGCGTTGGAATTCATCGACGGCAAGCCGACCGTCTTCCTCCAGGTCGAAACCGGCAGCCTGAACATCCAGGGAGTCGGCATTGGTCAGCCTTCCGGTCGCCACCAGGACAATGTCAGCGTCCACAACAGCTTCACCGCCGTCGGTGCCGGCGATGGTGGCACGTACCCCTGGCCCCGCCTCCTCGATCCGCGAAAGCGTCCAGCCGAGTTTCAGATTCCATTGCGCAGCAGCCGCGGCGGTGAAGCGCTCCGAAATAATCCGGTCCTCGGACTTCAGCAAGGGAGCCGACCGGTTGATTTGCGTTACCTCACAACCAAAGCCAGAGAAAACTGCGGCGAATTCGGCTGCAATGAAACCGCCGCCGACGATGAGTACTCGCGCCGGCAACTGATCGATCCGCATGACAGTGTCGGAAGTATGCACTTGCGGCAGATCAATACCGGGAACATCCGGCAGATGGGGACGCGAACCCGCCGCGATAACGATGTGTTCAGCCTCGATGCTTTGACCGCTTGCCGTCACCAGGGTTTTCGGCCCGGTGAACTTCGCGTATTCCGGATACAACGTGACGTTGTCCAGTTCCTCGTCACGGTAGCGCCGCCCGCCTTCGGAGATGGCATCGATCCGGCCGAAGACACGGTCCCGGACCTCCTGCCAACGCACGTCCTTGACCGCCATGTCCACGCCCAGCGCAGCCGCTTCCTTTGCCGCGGAAGCCAGTTGCGCCGGGTAGACGAACATCTTGGTCGGAATGCAACCGACATTCAGGCACGTTCCGCCGAACGTGCCGCCATCGATTATGGCCACCTTTTTGTCGTCCCAGTAAGGAGTTATCAGGGAGTTGCCGGAACCGGAGCCGATGATGGCCAAATCGAAGTAAGTCACGAACAACCATTTTAGACGACATAGAGGGCCGGGCGCCGTAAGTGGCATCGGCTCCCGGCCCGTCCGGGCGGCCATTATCGCCGGGGATTCCCGTGCGCCGGCTCCATCCGACCGGCAAAGAGCGGCCCCCGGAACCATATACCGGGAGCCGCATACTATTGCCTCTTGACGGAACCTACATATCAGCTACTACTCAATGACGAGCAGCAGGTCACCGCCCTGCACCTGCTCGACAGAGGAGATCGCCAGCCGCTTCACCGTTCCGGCAACCGGGCTGGTGATGCCTGCTTCCATCTTCATGGCTTCAATGGTGGCAATGGTGTCGCCCACCGCGATTGCGTCGCCCACCTTGGCTGTCACAGTGACAGCACCGGCGAAGGGCGCGGCAACCTGGCCAGGAGCGTTCGGATCCGCCTTTTCGGCAACCTTTGCCTGGGATTCGACACTCCGGTCCCGCACAGCAACGTTACGCTGCTGGCCATTGAGCGTGCAGTGAACCGTTCGCATGCCCTTCTCATCCGGCTCGGAAATTGCACCGAGCGTCGCGATGAGGCGCACGCCCTTCTCGAGTTCGATAACGTGCTCGATGCCGCGCTGCAGTCCGTAGAGGTAATCGCGGGTATCGAGCACAGATACGTCACCGTATGTCTCGCGGGTCGATTCGAAGTCCTTTGCGGGACCGGCGAAGAGCAGCCTGTTCAAAGTGCTGCGCCGGGTCGCGGAATCGGCTTGGAGCGCGGCCGAGTCCTCGGCACTGAGTTCGACGTCGCGGACCTTGATCTTCCGGCCCTGCAGTGCCTTGGTCCGGAACGGCTCCGGCCAGCCGCCGGGAGGATCGCCGAGCTCGCCCGAGAGGAACCCAATAACAGAGTCCGGAATGTCGTAGTTCTGCGGATTCTCGGCAAAATCGGCCGGGTCCACCCCGGAGCCCACAAGCTGGAGAGCCAGATCACCGACGACCTTCGATGACGGAGTGACCTTGACCAGGCGACCGAGGATACGGTCCGCCGCCGAGTACATGTCCTCAATGTCTTCGAACTGCTCACCCAGTCCAAGCGCGATGGCCTGCTGGCGCAGATTGGAAAGCTGTCCCCCCGGAATCTCGTGCTGGTAAACCCGGCCCGTGGGGCCGGGCAGCCCGGACTCGAAGGGGGCGTACACGCGTCGGACCGCTTCCCAGTACGGTTCAAGCGAGCCTACGGCCGCAAGGTCCAGACCGGTGTCTCGTTCCGTGTTCGCCAGGGCGGCGACGAGTGCGGAGGCCGAGGGCTGGCTGGTGGTGCCGGCCATGGCTGCGCTGGCGACGTCGACGGCATCCACGCCCGCTTCCACGGCCGCGAGCAGGGTAGCCAGTTGGCCGCCTGCCGTATCGTGCGTATGCAGGTGAACAGGCAGATCGAAACGCTCGCGCAATGCCGTCACCAGTTTCCTGGCTGCCGCAGGACGCACCAGTCCGGCCATGTCCTTAATGGCGAGGATGTGCGCGCCGGCATCGACGATGCGCTGGGCAAGGTCCAGGTAGTAGTCGAGTGTGTAGAGGTCCTCCGCCGGGTCCATCAGGTCTCCGGTGTAGCAGAGGGCCACCTCAGCCACGGCGGTCCCCGTCTCGCGTACCGCGCGGATGGCCGGTTCCATTTGCGAGACGTCGTTCAGGGCGTCGAAGATCCGGAAAATGTCGATGCCGGTTGCTGCTGCTTCCTTCACGAAGGCAGCGGTGACTTCCTCCGGGTAGGGCGTGTAGCCGACGGTGTTGCGTCCGCGCAGCAGCATCTGCAGGCAGATGTTCGGAATAGCCTTGCGCAGGGCGGCCAGCCGTTCCCACGGGTCCTCGCCGAGGAAGCGCAGGGCCACGTCGTACGTTGCGCCGCCCCAGGCCTCCACGGAGAACAGCTCTGGGGTCAGTGTGGAGATCGCCGGCCCGGCCGAGACCAGGTCCCGGGTACGCACGCGGGTAGCCAGCAGCGACTGGTGGGCGTCGCGGAAGGTGGTGTCGGTGACCGCGACAGCCTGCTGCGCGCGCAGGGCCGCGGCGAACTTCTCCGGTCCGAGTTCTTGGAGCGACTGCCGGGTTCCCTTGGCCGGGATCACCGGCAACGCTGCGGTGGATTCGAGCGCTTCGCGGGCGATCTGGGGCAGCTTGTCCACCGGGGCCGTCTTCGCGGTCAGAGCACCATTGGGCTGATTGACGGTCACATCAGCCAGCCAGGTCAGCAGCTTCGTTCCGCGGTCGGCGGAGACACGCGCCTGCAGCAGCTCCGGGCGTTCGTCGATAAAGGAGGTCGCAACATTCCCGGCGACGAACTCCGGGTCACTGAGGACCGCCTGCAGGAACGGAATGTTTGTGGAGACGCCGCGGATGCGGAACTCCGCCAGTGCCCGTCGCGAGCGGGCGACAGCCGTGGCGTAGTCGCGGCCGCGGCAAGTCAGCTTGACCAGCATGGAGTCGAAGTGGGGGCTGATTTCGGCACCCGCATAAACGGTGCCGCCGTCGAGCCGTACGCCGGCGCCACCCGCAGAGCGGTAACCGGTGATTTTTCCGACGTCGGGCCTGAAGCCGTTCGACGGATCTTCCGTGGTGATACGGGACTGCAGTGCGGCACCCTTGATCGTCACCGTATCCTGGCTCAGACCGATGTCCGCGAGCGTCTCACCGGAGGCAATGCGCAGCTGTGCCTGGACCAGGTCCACATCCGTGATTTCTTCTGTAACAGTGTGCTCAACCTGGATCCGCGGGTTCATCTCGATAAACACATGCTGGCCCGCACGCTCGCCCACCGTGTCCACGAGGAACTCGACCGTACCGGCATTGGTGTAATTCAGCGCCGTAGCAAACTTCACCGCATCCCGGTAGAGAGCCTGGCGGATGTTCTCGTCCAGGTTCGGCGCCGGAGCGATCTCCACAACCTTCTGGTGGCGGCGCTGCAGTGAGCAGTCCCGCTCGAACAGGTGCATGACGTTGCCCTCGCCGTCGGCGAGGATCTGTACCTCAATGTGCCGAGGGCGCAGCACAGCCTGTTCCAGGAACATGGTCGGATCGCCGAAGGCCGTGTCAGCCTCGCGCATGGCGGCCGAGAGGGCCTCCGGCAGTGCGTCACGGGTGTCGACACGGCGCATGCCACGGCCGCCACCACCGGCGACGGCCTTAACGAAAATGGGGAAGCCGATTTCATCGGCCGCTGCCAGCAGCTGATCTTTATCCGCAGTCGGCGCAGAGGACTTCAGCACCGGAATCCCGGCCTTCCGGGCAGCGTCCAGGGCGTGGACCTTGTGACCGGCAAGCTCGAGGACATCGGCCTTCGGGCCGACAAAGGTGATTCCAGCGCCGGCGGCCGCACGGGCCAGATCCGGGTTCTCGGACAGGAAGCCGTAGCCGGGGTAGATCGCGTCGCAACCGGATTCCTTTGCAACACGGATAATCTCGTTGACGTCGAGGTATGCCCGTACCGGGTGTCCCTGCTGGCCGATCAGATATGCCTCATCGGCCTTCTGGCGGTGGATCGAATTCCGGTCCTCGTAAGGGAAAACCGCCACAGTCTTTGCGCCCAGCTCATAGGCAGCGCGGAAGGCACGGATGGCGATTTCACCACGGTTGGCCACCAGGATTTTTGAGAACATGTCGCTCCTGCGTCATTGCGATCGGTCGGGGTTGTGGTGCAAGTCTCAAGTACTGCTATTGCGCATGGCAAGTAAGTGTTGCGCACATCACGAAATGCACCCACTTGGAACGTAATGATAGCGGGAACCCGGCGAACCCGGACTATCTCCGGCGGAGCCGACAGGCGGGACAGGTGCCGGAATCCTTTATCGACGGGCAGGCGACATATGATGGTGGAGGGATTTTTGGTTCTCGGCCGGTCCCGACTGGTTCACCAGCAGCGGGCAGCCGTCATGACAAGACATGTTAGGTATTGGTTTAACACGTGCAAGTAGTGAGCATCAGTAGTCTCAAGGGCGGCGTCGGAAAAACGTCGGTTACTTTGGGCCTGGCATCCGCGGCACTGGCGGCAGGAATTCCCACACTGGTCGTAGATCTGGATCCGCACGCCGACGCGACCACGGGTCTCGGCGTCCGGCCTTCGCGCCAGACGGATATCGGCGGCCTGCTAAAAAACGCCCGCAAGGCGGATCTGGGGGCGAACGTTGCCCCCAGCGGCTGGGTCGCCACCGCTGCCGCCAACGGGCAGCATGCGGTGGGCCGGCGAATTCTCGACGTCGCCGTCGGCTCTGCATTCACCGGAATCTATGACCGGCCCGACCTCGGCCGCCGGGACCTGCGCCGGCTCTCCACGGTCCTCTCCCGGGTTGAAGGATACTCGCTGGTACTCATTGACTGCCCGCCCTCCCTCAACGGCCTCACCCGCATGGCATGGACGGCAAGCAACCGCGTGCTGCTGGTTGCCGAACCGAGCCTCTTCTCCGTTGCCGGAACGGAACGCACTATGCGGGCCATTGAATTATTCCGCGACGAATACGCGCCCAATCTCACGACGGCGGGAGTGGTCGCCAACCGCGTACGCTCCGGTTCGAATGAACACACGTTCCGTCTGGCCGAGATGAAATCCATGTTCGGCGAGCTGCTACTGGCTCCTACCATTGCTGAGCAGGCCAACTGGCAGCAGATCCAGGGTGCCGCTCACGCCATTCACCACTGGCCTGGGGAGTCAGCGCGCCAAGCCGCGGGCCTATTCGACGAGCTGCTGAAGAACCTGACGGACTCCGGCCGCATGCGCAACCGCGTCCTGCGCCGGACTCCCAGCTGACCGGCCCCTCCCACGCACACGAAAGAAGGGCACCGGACGGGTGCCCTTCTTTCGTAGTCTTCCGAGCACACCGTGTGCGTGCCGCCCGGCTTGCCGGCGTTAACTGATTTTGCGGACCCGGCGCCGGCTCAGTTCGTCCTCGGGGAAATCCTGTTCTGCAACGTGTTCGCTGGGCAGTTCGGCAAGGCTGCCCTCGACTTCGCGCCACACACGTCCGACCGCTATGCCGAACACACCCTGGCCGCCCTGCACCAGATCTATAACCTCGTCCGCAGACGTGCATTCGTATACGCTCGCACCGTCACTCATCAACGTGATCTGGGCCAGGTCTTCCACGCCGCGCTCCCGCAGGTGTTCCACGGCGGTACGGATCTGTTGCAGAGAAACCCCTGTGTCCAACAGACGCTTGACTACCTTCAGTACCAGAATGTCCCGGAAGCTATAGAGCCGCTGCGAGCCGGAGCCCGAAGCCCCGCGTACCGCCGGCTCCACCAAGCCGGTGCGGGCCCAGTAGTCCAGCTGCCGGTAAGTGATTCCTGCGGCCTTACAGGCCGTTGGGCCACGGTAGCCGGCGTCTTCATCCAGAACCGGCAGGTCCTCGGTGAACAGCAAACCCTGTGCACTAGCGGGAATCGCGGCACCCGGCGTTACGGCGTGCGACAACTCGCCCGCATCACCTTTAGGACTCACGTGAACCCTCCTTGTCGAAAGTTCCCTAGGGGGAAGTCGGCACCGCCGACACTCTCAGGGTTTGGTCTAAGTCTGCCCTGAGTTATCCGGCCATGCAATGGGAACTGTATGCTTCGACGTTAGAACGGCTGGGCGCTTCGGTCAAAGACGTTGGCTTTTTAGAATCCGGCGTGTCGGTTGGAATCGCGGAATTCCGCGTCCTGCCGTGGCATGCCCCGGCACTATTTCTCGAAATCCTCCGGCTCGACATCGGCCAGGAACTCGCGGAACTCGCGCAACTGCGATTCAGCATTTTCCTCAGCGGGTCCGGCTTCGCCTTCTTCCTCCTCGGAAGCCTCGGCAATCTGTACGCCGGCTTCCTCCATGACCTCTTCCGCACAGTAGATCGGGCAGGGAACGCGCAGAGCCACAGCGATGGCGTCCGACGCCCTGGAGCTGACTGTTTTGCCGCCGTCGAACACCAACTCCGCATAGAAAACGGTGTCCTGAACGGAGACAAGCCGCACCTCGGTGATCGTCCTGTCGAGCTCCTGGACAACGCTGCACAGCAGATCGTGCGTCATGGGGCGCGGAGGCTTAATGCCCTGCTGGGCAAAAGCTATGGCGCTGGCCTCGGGCGCCCCGATCCAAATCGGGATGTGGCGTTCGCCCTCGGTTTCCTTGAGCAGGACCAGCGGCTGATTGGAGGGCAGTTCAATCCGCACCCCGACAACCTCGACTTCGAGCATGGCTCCTCCGATCAGCGGTCCATTCGCGCGATATGTCCATTGACCAAGGCGCTGTGCAGGTTCAGGCAAAGATCGCTGATTTCCTTGGCGGTTTCGGCCGCCCGTGCTTTTGAGGCCACATCCCGCCGTGACGAGATGGGAGCCACGGCACGCTCCACGAGACCGAGTTCGCGGTCCGCTGCAGTCCGAAAGGGCCTCAGGTGCCGCGGCTCTATGCCGTGGGCTTCGAGTTGCACGCAGGCCTTGACGACCTTAAGGGCGTGCTCATCATAACGGGAATCCGCGGCCTGGATAAGTCCGAAGCTGACCAGCTCCTGGACCAGTGCCGTCGAAGCACCGGCCGCATCGCGCAGCTCCGCCAAGGTCAAGGACCGCGCCCGCCCGTTGAGCTCTTCGGCCAGCCGGCCGGAAACCATGCGCGGGGTCAGCGACATGCCGCCAGGCAGCGCCTCGGGCCGCTCCCCCCGGTCGATCGCGTCAACGTAGTCCTTGATGACCTTGAGCGGGAGGTACTGGTCCCGCTGCAGAGCCAGCACGAAGCGAAGACGCTCCACATCCTGGCTCGTGTACTTGCGGTATCCCGCCGGCGTCCGTTGCGGGGAAATGAGGCCCTTTTCTTCCAGGAACCTGATTTTGGAGGCGCTGATCTGGGGAAATTCCGCATTCAGTTCCTGCAGCACTTCCCCGATGTTGAGGACGCTGCTGCGGAACGTGTCCCTCCCGGTGCCGAGCGGACGCCGTATAGGTTGCGATGCGGGCACCGCCTAGTCCTGGCCCTTCCCAGCGGCCCCGCTGCCGGCGTAGTAGGTCAACCGGAACTTTCCGATCTGCACCTCGTTACCGGTCCGCAGCGCCAAGCTGTCGACGCGGTCATTGTTGACGTACGTGCCGTTCAGGCTGCCGGAGTCCACCACGGTGAATCCTTCACCGGTGCGGCGGAACTCGACATGCTTGCGGGATACGGTCACGTCGTCGAGAAAGATGTCCGCGTCCGGGTGCCGGCCAGCGGTAGTCACATCCTGATCGAGCAGGAAGCGGGCGCCGTGGTTGGGGCCGCTATGGGCGATCAGCAAGGCCGAACCGGCCGGCAGTGCCAAAACTGCAGCTTCCTCTTCCGTGGTCAGCTGCGGTGTCGGCAGGTAAGTCTTTGCCTGCGGGGGCAGACTGATGGAAGTGGTCTCGGCAGAAGCCTCCGAAGCACCATGGTCATGTCCGGTGCCTCTTGCGTTGTGCTCTTCGCCCACCATTAAAACGTCCTCCCCTGCAAAAAATAGCGGTCAACCGGTCAGTGACCGGTTGACCGTTCAAAAAACTACGGTTCCGGTAGCTCTAGCCTACCTGCTGTTCGTACTCCGAAGCACTGAGCAGCGATTCGGTTGCCGAGGCATCAGCGAGCCGTATTTCCATCAGCCAACCTTCACCGTAGGGATCGGAGTTGATCAGGGCCGGATCTGATTCCAGCGCGTCATTGGAAGCCACTACTTCGCCGGTGACAGGAGCATAGATGTCACTGACGCTCTTCGTGGATTCGACCTCGCCCACAACGTCGTTGGCGGTGATCGTGGTTCCGGTTTCCGGAACCTGCACGTAGACGACGTCACCCAGTGCGTCCTGGGCAAAATCCGTAATGCCGATACGGACAACACCGTCGGTGCCGGCAGCGGTCACCCACTCGTGTTCGGCGGTGTAGTGAAGGTCTGCTGGGACATTGCTCATGTAAATGCCTTTCTTGCGCCGCTGGATCCTCTGGGCCGGTGCTGCCGACGGCAACGGGCCACAGCTGAAAGTATAGGCACAGAAATTCGCCCTCCGACAGCCAGAGGCGACACATGTCGGCACGCACCGCCGCTCACCACCGGAGCCTGCGCACGGATGAAAAAAGTCCCGGTGATCATCGATCACCGGGACTTTCACCTACTGTCGGGTTGACAGGATTTGAACCTGCGACCCCTTGACCCCCAGTCAAGTGCGCTACCAAGCTGCGCCACAACCCGTCGTCCCGCCGGGGCCTGCCCGGCTGAACTACCTCAAATACCTTACAGCATATTTTGGCCTGCGATTACCACCCGTGGCCCGCGTTACTTAACGCTTACGGCTGCGCTTTTCCCGCACACGCATAGCGACGTCGATCGGCGTGCCTTCGAAGCCAAACGTCTCGCGCAGGCGGCGGGTGATGAAGCGGCGGTAGCCGGGATCCAGGAACCCAGTGGTGAACAACACAAATTTCGGCGGGCGGCTCGAGGCCTGGGTACCGAAGAGGATCCGGGGTTGCTTGCCGCCGCGCACAGGGTGCGGATGGGCGGCCACCAGCTCGCCGAGGAACGCATTGAGCCGTCCGGTCGGGATGCGCCTGTCCCACGATTCCAAAGCCGTGTCGAGGGCTGGAACCAAGCGGTCCTTGTGCCATCCGGTCTTGGCGGAGATATTGACGCGCGGTGCCCAGTCGACGTGGGCCAGGTCCTGCTCGATTTCGCGTTCCAGGTAGCGGCGTCGTTCGTCGTCGAGCAGATCCCATTTGTTGAACGCCAGCACCAGGGCCCGGCCTGAGTCGATGGCCAGCTGCAGGATGCGGACGTCCTGCTCGCTGAGCACCTCGTCCACCGCCAGAAGAACGACGGCGACCTCCGCCTTCTCCAACGCGGACTGCGTCCGCAGCGAGGCGTAGAAGTCCGCACCTTGCTGCATGTGGACGCGGCGCCGGATACCTGCGGTGTCCACGAACCGCCAGGTCCGTCCGCCGAGCTCGATCATCTCGTCTACTGGGTCACGGGTGGTGCCGGCCTCCGGATCCACTACAACGCGTTCGCTGCCGGCCAGCTTGTTCAGCAACGAAGACTTGCCCACATTCGGCCGGCCGATCAGGGCCACGCGGCGCGGGCCTCCGGTGCGTTCCAGTCCACCGTATGCGGAGAACTCAGGCAGGACTTCCATGACGGCATCGAGCATGTCGGCGGTGCCGCGGCCGTGCAGTGCCGACACCGGGTACGGCTCCCCGAAGCCCAGACCCCACAGAGTGGAGGCATCGGCTTCCTGGGCCATGTCGTCGACCTTGTTGGCGACCAGGATGACGGGCTTCTTCTTGCGCCGGAGCATGCGCACCACAGACTCATCCGTGGCCGTTGCGCCGACGTTGGCATCCACGACCAGCAGCACGGCGTCGGCCATGTCTGCGGCAACCTCGGCCTGCTCGGCCACCCGGGCATGGATGCCCCTGGCATCGTGCTCCCAACCGCCGGTGTCGACGAGGGTGAAATTGCGGCCGCTCCACTGTGCGGCGTAGGTCACGCGGTCGCGAGTAACACCGGGGGTGTCCTCCACGACGGCCTCGCGGCGGCCCAAAATACGGTTGACCAGGGTCGATTTACCCACATTCGGGCGGCCAAGGATGGCGAGGACGGGATCTACGCGCTTTGGCGCATCCTCGTCGACGTCCTGGTCCATTCCGGCCAGTAGGGCGGCGTCCTCTTCGTCCAACTCATAGTCCGCCAACCCGGCACGCAGCGACTGCGCGCGCTGCTCGGCCTCGGCATCGTCGATTGCCTCGAGACGCTCGGCGATGTTGTCTTCGCCGGCGGGCTCGTACTCGCTGCCGGTGTATCCGTCTCCGGTGGGCCCGTTGCCGGATTGTGTGGCGCTCATGGTCGCTGTCCTTCTGTTAATGCATGTAGATCGGTTCTGCCGCAGTGTCCATTGAAACATGCTGGCAGATTCAACCGTGACGGTGTATGTCCACAGGGCCGCCGTGAGGACCGGATTTCGTGCAGGTCAGTGCGCGGCGCTGCGGACCGCGGCGAGGACGGCTTCGACGGTTTCCTCGAAGTCCAGGTCGGAGGAATCCACGGTGAACACGCCGTCGGCGGCTTCGTGGAAGTTGACTACCGTTGAATCCTTTGCGTCCCGGGTCAGGACCTGTTCCTGCAGCTGCGCATCGCTCTGGGTTCCGCCAAGCTGGATACCGCGGCGGCGCAGCCGGGCTTCTTCACTGGCGGTGAGCAGGATGCGGGCCTCGGCGTCAGGGGCCACCACGGTGGTAATGTCGCGGCCTTCGGCGACGATCCGCCTTCCTGAGTCCGCGATGATCTGCTGCTGGCGGCGGATGAGCTCGGCCCGAGCACCCAGCGTGGTGGCCACGGCGCTGACCGCCGAGGAGATGCTGGGTTCGCGGATGGCCAAGGTCACATCGGTGCCACCGACGCTGACCAGTTCCTGGTCGGGATCCGTGCTGATCTTCAGGTCCACTTCGCGACTGGCTTTCTCGACGGAAGCGGCTTCCTGCAGGTCCACACCCGTATCCAGGCAATGCCAGGTCACCGCCCGGTACATGGCGCCGGTGTCCAGGTACGCCGCATGCAGCCGGCGTGCAGTTTCCCGGCTGACGCTGGATTTGCCCGAACCGGACGGCCCGTCGATGGCCACCACCAGTGGTTTCCCCAACCGGTAGTGCCTCATATCCGTAGCAGCCGAACTCATTGCAGTACCTTCCATCCGTGCGAATCCAAGTAGTCGATCAGTTCCTGCCGTCTGCTGGGCAGGACGGAGATTTCCACCATGCCCACATCCTGTCCGGAGGAATGGTCCAGCCGCAGATCCTCCAGGTTGATGCCCACCTCGCCGATCTCCGTCAGCAGCTGTGCAATCTGCCCAGGCCTGTCATCAACCAGCACGGTCAGCCAGGCGAACGACTGCGGCGGCGCGCCGTGCTTGCCCGGAATCCGGGCCTGGCCCGCGTTGCCTTCGCTGATCAGCTGCGCGAGATCCAGCCGCGCGCCGGTGGCCTCCGGATGCTCCAAGGTGCCGATCAGCCTGTTCAGGTCCTCGCGCACGCCGTAGAGGATCTTGACCAGCTTCGCGGCGTTGGCGCCCAGGATCTGCACCCAGAGGGCGGGGTCGCTGGCGGCGATGCGGGTGACATCACGCAGTCCTTGCCCGGCAAGGGAGAGGGCATGCGGTTCCGTGTCCTGCAGCCGGCTGGCCAGCAGCGAGGACATCACCTGCGGCAGGTGGGAGATCAGGGCCACCGAGGCATCATGTTCATCCACGGACATCTTCGAGACCACGGCGCCAAGATCGATGGCCAGCGCCTGCGCCGTCTTCAATGCTGCGGCACTGGTCTGCTCGTTGGGGCACAGCACCCACGGCATCGAGGTGAACAGTTCGCCGCGGGCCGCCACCGGGCCGGACTTCTCCCGTCCCGCCATCGGATGCGTGCCGATATAGCGCGCAAGATCCGCGGCTCCGAGTGCCGGGTCCTGCTGCAGTTCGGTGAGCACGGAGGCCTTCACGCTGGCAATATCAACAACGACGGCGGACGGGTAGTCCCGCAACGCCTGCGAAACCACTCGGGCGGTCACGTCCGGAGGGGACGCCACGACGACAAGCTGCGGGGACAACCCCTCCCCCGGGTCCAAAGCCCGTCCGGCGCCGATGTCCTGGGCCACGGCCTGCGCCGAGGGCGAGGGATCCGAGAGCACGACGTCGACGGAGCGGGCGCGCAGTCCGAGTCCGATGCTGGCGCCGAGCAGACCGGTGCCGATGACCAGAACCGGACCCGAGAGATGGGTGGCCTGTAGGTGTGCAGGATTCAAGCTCTACATCCCTACCGTTGCCAGCAGGTGACCGATTTCCGTCCTGCCCAGGGCGCGGATGGTGCCCTGCCGCTGGTCGTTCAGCCTGATCGGGCCCACCTGGGTGCGGACCAGCCGCACCACCGGATGTCCAACGGCGTCGAAAAGCCGGCGCACAATCCGGTTCTTGCCCGAGTGCAGCACAACCTCCACCAGAACGTGCCCCGGGGTCGAATCCACCAGCCGGAAGGAATCAACCTTGGCTACGCCGTCTTCGAGCTCGATGCCGTCCTTCATCTGGGCACCGATGCCGTGGGCCATCGGGCCGCGCACCTGGACCAGGTAGGTCTTGGGCACCTCGTAGGACGGGTGCGTCAGGCGGTTGGCCAGTTCGCCGTCGTTGGTCAGCAGCAGCAGACCCTCGGTGGCCTGGTCCAGCCGGCCTACGTGGAACAGTCGCTGGTCCTTGTTCTTTTTCAAGTAGTCGCTGACGCAGGGGCGGCCTTCCGGATCCTCCATGGTCGAGACAACACCCTTGGGCTTGTTGAAGACGTAGTACACCAGGGACTCGTCCGTCTGGATCCGCATGCCGTCCACGTGGATGACCGCCGTGGCGGGGTCTACACGCACGCCCAGCTCGGTGACGACAACGCCGTCGACCTCCACGCGGCCGGCTTCGATCATGTCTTCGCAGACGCGGCGCGAGGCAACGCCTGCACCGGCGAGCACCTTCTGCAGCCGCACGCCCTGCGGATCATGCTGATCGGAGGTCTCGCCGTGTCCGGTTCTGGGCGTCTTGGCCTTCTTCGGGCGGTTGTTCACCGGACCGAGGTTCTGGCCGAAACGCTCCTTGCCGTAGGGGCGCGGCCCGGCGGACGCGGCGTTGGGGCCGGGCTTGCGGCCCGCGGGGGCACCGGGCTTGCGGCCTGCGGCTGAGCCCGGCTTGGCGCCGGCGGACTGGCCCGGGCGCGGTTTGCCGGCCTGGGATCCGTCCTGCGGCTTGCCGAAGGACTTCCCGGAGCGGCCCTTGCCGGCGCCGCCGGAGAAACCGCCACCGGGTTTGCCTGACTGCCGGGGGCCCTTGCCGCCGCCGCGTGGGTTGTTGCGGCCGGAACCGGATCGGGGCGCCTGTGTCATGGTCTGTCCTTAGAACTAGCGAGAGTCAGTCTTAGATATCGGAGTCGTCGATGTCTGCCAAATTTTCCAGCCCCGGCAGATGCGGTGCCAGTTTGGGCAGCTCGGAAACATTTCCTATACCCAATCTTTCCAGAAAATACGAGGTGGTCTTGTACAGGAGGCCTCCTGTCTCCGGATCCGTGCCCGCATCCTCAATCAGACCACGCTGGACGAGGGTCCGCACCACCGAGTCCACATTCACTCCGCGGATGGCCGAAACCCGTGCCCTGGACACCGGCTGGCGGTAGGCAATCACGGCCAGCGTCTCCAGCGCGGCCTGGGTCAAACGGGCAGTCTGTCCCTCCAGAATGAAGCCGGATACGATGTCGGCAAAATCACTGCGTGAGAAGATCCGCCAGCCGCCGGCAATGCTGCGCAGTTCGAATCCCCGGGGTGCCCCGTCAGGCGAGCCCCCGCCGTCGTAATCCCTTTGGAGCTCCTCCAGCAGCGTCCGGACTGCGGCTACCGGCAGGCCCAGGGCGGTGGCAAGTTCGACGTCGGTGGCCGGCTCGTCGATGACCATCAGTACCGCTTCGAGGGCAGCACGAGGTCCGCCGGGGAGGGACTGCAGGTCGGCGCCGGCTTCGTCGGCGGCCAGCGGCGCGGGGTCGGCTCCGTTAGTCATCCTGCCCTTCCTCTCCGGCCGCGGCGGGCTCGGGTCCATCCCCGGGGACGGTCGCGGACGCCGGCATGTCTTCGTATTCTTCGCTGAGCCGTTCGGTACTCCAGTCCCTGTCGGGCCCGGTCCAGCGCACCGTCAGATCTCCCAGCGGCGACGCCTGGTCAAAGGCGATGACTGCGTCGCGGAACATTTCCAGCAGGGCCAGGAAGCGGGCGACCACCACCGTTGTGTCGGCAGCATCCGCGGTCAGCGCCCGGAAGGACAGCGGCCCGCCACTTTGGAGCCGGTCCGCGATGATCGCCGCCTGTTCCTTCACACTGACGGCAGGAGCATGCAGGTGCGCCAGCCCCACCTCGGTGGGCTTCGGTGCTTTCGGCTCCAGTGCCTTGGCCGCCAGTTTGGCGAAATCCGCCAGCGACGTCCGCCAGATCAACTCCGGCAGCAGCGCGGCGAACTGCGGCTCCAGGCTGACCTGGCGCGGGTAGCGGGCGGCTTCTTCCTCGAGCCGGCGGCCCATCAGCGCGGCAATCTGCTTGAACGCCTTGTACTGCAGCAGGCGGGCAAAGAGCAGGTCCCTGGCTTCGAGCAGAGCGATGTCCTCGTCGTCTTCCACTTCGCCAGTGGGCAGCAACCGTGCTGCCTTGAGATCCAGCAGCGTCGCGGCGATGACGAGGAATTCGCTGGCTTCGTCCAGCGCCCAGTCCTGGCCGGACTCTTGCGGGCGCCGGATGTAGGAAATGAACTCATCCGTGACCCGGGCCAGCGCGACCTCGGTGATATCCATCTCATGTTTGGAGATCAGGCCCAGCAGCAGGTCGAAGGGGCCGCTGAAATTGTCCAACCGGACTTCGAAACCGGGGCGGCCCTCGGCCTGCGGTTCCGCCAGCGTTTCCGCCGCCGGTCCCGCATCAGTCATCAGGGTGCGCCGCCGCGGGCGATCAGCTCCCTGGCCAGCTGGCGGTAGGCGCCGGCGCCAGCGTGGTTGCCTGCATAGGTGGTGATCGGCTCCGCGGCCACCGTGGCGTCGGCAAATTTGATGGTGCGCTTGATGACGGTCTCGAAGACCTTGTCGCCGAAAGCTTCCAGCAGCCGGCCGATGACCTCGCGGCTGTGCAGGGTGCGGGCGTCGTACATGGTGGCGAGAACGCCGTCGATCTGCAGGCGCGGGTTCAGCCGGTCCTGGACCTTCTCGATGGTCTCCACCAGCAGTGCCACGGCCCGCAGGGCGAAAAACTCGCAGATCAGCGGGATGATCACGCCGTGGGCGGCGGTGAGGGCATTGACGGTGAGCAGGCCCAGCGAGGGCTGGCAATCGATCAGGATCACATCGTAATCGTCTTCGACCTTGCGCAGCGCCCGGTCCAGCACCTGCTCACGGGCGACCTCGTTGACCAACTGGACTTCCGCCGCGGAGAGGTCGATGTTGGCCGGCAGGAGATCGATGTTTTCGAATTCGGTGCTCTGGATGGCTTCCTGGATGTCCGCCTTGCGGTCCATCAGCACGTTGTAAACGGTGAGGTCCAACTCGTGCGGATTTGTGCCCAGCCCGGCGGAAAGGGCTCCCTGGGGATCGAAATCCACCAGCAGGACACGCCGCCCCGCCTCGGCCAGCGCGGCACCCAGATTAATGGTCGACGTGGTCTTGCCGACGCCGCCCTTCTGGTTGACCATGGCGATGATCCGGGCAGGTCCGTGTGAAGTCAGCACGGGTGGCTCGGGAAATTCAGTGAGCGGCCGGCCGGTGGGGCCCATGACCGCGTCTTCCGCTTCCTGCAGAGTCGTCGAACCCTGTTCGCTACTCACGTATCTATCCCAGCTTCCATCGTTTCGCGGCTGTTCTTCTTCCAGACAAGGTTACAGTCACGGTGCTGTCATTTCCCGAATATGCCATGCGTCACCGGCGAGCCTTTAGCTTCAAGTAGAGGTCTAAGGTTTACACTCCCCGACCCTTGTGGAAACGGCTGGATCCGCCAGGACCGACGGCCAAACACCGACGGCGGCACGCGCCGGGAAGGCACGCACCGCCGTCGTTATGGAACCCGGACTCGCAGGTTCCGTGGGACTGCTACTGGCGGGAGGTCGCCAGTTCTGAGTCGCGTGCAGGTGCAACGGCCTCGCGGACGGGCTCCGAAAGGTCCTCGGCATTTTCTTCCGACATGTGGTCGGCATTCATCGTCTCTTCATCGAAGGGAAGCCGTCCGCCCAGGACCTCGTCCACCCGGGGGCGGTCGATTTCCTTGGTCCAGGTGCCGATCAGCACGGTGGCCACTGCGTTGCCGGTGAAGTTGGTCAGGGCGCGGGCTTCGGACATGAAGCGGTCGATGCCGACGATGAGGCCGACGCCGTCGACCAGGTCCGGCCGGTGGCTCTGCAGCCCGCCGGCCAGGGTGGCCAGCCCGGCGCCGGTGACGCCAGCAGCACCCTTGGAAGCGATGATCATGAAGACCAGCAGCGAGATCTGCTCCCCGAGCTCAAGCGGCTTGCCCATTGCCGTGGCAACAAAGAGCGCTGCCATGGTCAGGTAGATGGCGGTGCCGTCCAGGTTGAAGGAGTAGCCGGTCGGAACCGTCACGCCGACCACGGGCTTGGAAACGCCCAGGTGTTCCATCTTTGCGATCAGGCGGGGCAGCGCGGCCTCGGAAGACGAAGTGGAGAAGATCAGCAGGTACTCGCGGCCCAGGTACTTCATTAGCTTGAAGATATTGACCCCGGTGCACAGCTTCAGGATCAGGCCCAGCACCACGGCAATGAAGAGGACACAGGTGATGTAGAAGCCGATCATGAGGGTGGCCATGCTGATGATGGCCTGGACGCCGGTGGCGCCGACCACGGCGGCAATGGCGCCGAAAGCACCAATGGGAGCCAGCCACATGACCATGATGAGGATGCGGAACACCAGCGTCTGGATGTGGGCGATACCGCGTAGGATCGGCTTGCCTGCGGGGCCCATCTTCTGCAGCGCGAAACCGACGATCAGCGCGACGAACAGGGTCTGCAGGATGTTGCCCGCCGTCAACGAGGACAGCAACGTGGTGGGGATGATCCCCAGCAGGAAGTCCACGGTACCGTGGCTCTCGGTGGCTTCCACCTCGTAGCCGGTGCCCGAAATGTCCAGGCCCTCGCCCGGGTGGATCAGGTTGCCGACGACCAGGCCCAGGCCCAGGGCAAAGGTGGACATGAGCATGAAGTAGCCCAGGGCCATGCCGCCGACTTTGCCCACCGTCGCGGCTTTGGCAATCGAACCGACGCCCAGCACAATGGTGCAGAAGATGACCGGGGCGATCATCATCTTGATCAACCCGATGAATGCGGTGCCGATGGGCTTGAGCGACTGGGCGAAGTCAGGAGCGACCAACCCGATCACGGCACCGAGCACAACGGCTACGATAACCGCGATGTAGAGAAAGTGCGTCTTGTCCTTCTTCTCCTTCTTAGGCTTTGGCTTAGTCTGGGGAACCTTCAGCGTCGATGCCATGGGTTGCTCCTTTTGGAAGGTGAGGTGCCGCCGGGGCTGGCGGAGCGTTCGAAACCATGTTGCCGGTCACAGTGACTCCCATCACCATTACGTTCATACTGTTCGCAGACCGAAAGGAAACCGCATGAAGAGCTGGAGCCTCGCGGCGCGGATATTCGCCGGCCAGCTCATTTTCCTGACGGTGCTGACGGCAGTGGTGGCTACGGTTTTGTTCCTCGACGCGCGGGACCAGAATTACAGCCGCGCCGAGCAGCGCATGCGCTCCGTCGCCGTGACCATCGCGGCCAGCCCCTTTGTCCTGGAAGCGGTCCAGTCGCCCAATCCGACCTCGGCCCTGCAGCCGTATGCGCGCGACATCATGCACGATGCCTCGGTGGACTTCATCACGATCATGGCTCCCGACGGCACCCGCTTCACCCATCCGGATCCCGCCGAGATAGGCAGAACGTACATCGGCAGCACCGAGCAGGCGCTGCGAGGCGAGATCTGGACCGAAACCGTTGCCGGCACGCTGGGCCCTTCCGTCCGGGCCATCGTGCCGATCCAGGACGAGGACGGCACCGTCCATGGGATGGTGGCCACCGGTGTCACGGTCACCAATGTCTCGGTGGCCATTGCTGCCCGGCTCCCCTTCGTGATCCTCACTGCCGTGGCCGTCATGGCGGCGTCGTCGGTGGCCTCCTGGCTCCTCAGCCGCTACCTGAACCGAGCCACCTTGGGCTGGGGCCCGGAACAGCTGTCCAGAATTTTCATCTTCTACGATTCGGTCCTGCATTCGGTCCGCGAAGGGGTGGTTCTGGTCGATCCCGGCGGACAGCTGGTGCTCTACAACGACCAGGCGGCCCGGCTGCTGAACCTGCCGCCCAGGCCGCCGGGAGGCCCGGCCCTGGACATCGCCGTCCTGAAGATCCCGGGGCCGCTGAAAGAGCTGCTGCTCAGCGGCCGCGTTGCGCGGGAAGAGGTGCTTGTGACCGATGACCAGGTACTGGTCGTCAGCCAGGACCCTGCCGTGCGCCCGCCGCAGCGGACTCGGGCAGCCGGCGCCGCGGCGGGAAGCCGTACCGCAAAGCCGGCCGCGCCGCTGGGAACCGTGGCGACCTTGCGCGACCGGACCGAGGTCCAGTCCCTGGCCGGCGAGCTGGAGTCCATGCACACCCTCACCGACGCGCTCCGGGCCCAGACGCACGAGCACTCCAACAGGCTGCACACCATCGTGTCGCTGATCGAACTGGGCAGGGACAGCGATGCGATCGAGTTCGCGGCCCGCGACCTGCAGCAGTCGCAGCAGCTGACGGACAAGGTGGTCTCCGCCGTCGACGAACCCTTCATTTCGGCGTTGCTGGTGGGCAAGGCAGCCCAGGCCAATGAGCGCGGTATCGAGCTCAACATCACGGCGGACACAGCCTTCGGCGCCGAGACAGTTCCCGCCGGCGCCCGTGCCGGGCTCGATCCGGCCGCGCTCGTGACCATCGTGGGCAACCTGCTGGATAACGCATTTGACGCAGTCTCAGGGTCGGAGCACCGGGAAGTCTCGATAGACTTCCTCAGCACTGCCGAAGAATTGTGGATCGAGGTTCACGACAGCGGACCGGGGATTCCGGAATCGGAGTTGGAGAGCATTTTCAGCCTTGGCTTCAGCTCCAAGGCCGACGGCGGCAGGCGCCGCGGCGTGGGCCTGGCCCTCGTGCGCCAAGCCGTTAGGAGATTGGGCGGGCAACTGACCGTGGACAATGAGGATGGAGCCGTGTTCACCGTGTCGCTGCCACTGCATCCGGTCCAGCCGGCCGCGGGAGAGGAAACAGGAGGCACCCATGCCTGATCCGATCCGCGTCCTCGTGGTCGAAGACGAATCCGTGGCAGCTGCCGCCCATGCGGAGTATGTCCGGCGGATCGACGGTTTCCAGCTCGCGGGTGTGGCGCACACGGGTTCCGAGGCTTTGGCCTTTTTGGGGCTGTCCCCCGGAAGGCAGCAGGAGTCCGCCGTCGCCGTCGATCTGGTGCTGCTGGACATGAACCTGCCGGATCTGCACGGACTGGATATCCTGCGCAGAATCCGCGGTTCCGGCCTGCCCGTGGAAATCATCGCCGTAACTGCGGTCCGGGAGCTGCCTATTGTCCGCAAGGCCATTGCCTCCGGCATTGCGCAGTACCTGATCAAGCCGTTCACCTTCGCGGCCTTCAGCGACAAACTCCATCACTACCGGCAGTTCCGGGACAGCCTTGCCCAGCACGGCAGCGCAACAACCCAGGAAGCTGTGGACCGCGCCTTCGCCGCACTGCGCACCCCGGCCGCGGCCACCCTGCCCAAAGGTTTTTCCGAAGAGACCCTGCAAAGCGTCATCACGCTGCTGAAAGGCAGCCAGTCCCCCATCTCGGCGGTTGAAGTCACCGAACAGCTGGGCATGTCCCGGGTGACCGCACGCCGGTACCTGGAGCACCTTGCCGAGCAGAACGCTGCCGTCCGGTCTCCCCGCTACGGCACGCGGGGACGGCCGGAATTCGAGTACGCCTGGCGCCGGGTGTGATGCCGGCGAGCGCCGGGCTAGGACCGCAGCAGCCGCACAAGGTCGTCGATCACCAGCGGATCCTCGATGGTGGAAGGCACAGTATACGCTTCGCCGTCGGCGATCTGCCGCATGGTCTTGCGCAGGATCTTGCCTGACCGCGTCTTCGGCAGTGCGGCCACGATCCGTATCTCCTTGAAGTCCGCGACCGGCCCGATCTGCGAGCGCACCAGGTCCACCAGTTCCCGCTGAAGCTGGTCCTGCGCCATTTCGCTGCCGGCCTTGAGCACCACAAATCCGCTGGGTCGCTGTCCCTTGAGGTCATCGGCAATACCGACGACGGCGCATTCGGCCACGACCGGGTGCCGTGCCACGGCCTGTTCCATTGCCCCGGTGGAGAGCCGGTGGCCCGAGACGTTGATGACGTCGTCGGTGCGGCCCATGACGAACAGATAGCCGTCCTCGTCCAGGTAGCCGGAGTCCCCCGTGGTGTAATAACCGTCGAAGATGTCCAGGTAGGACCGGATGTACCGCTCGTCGTTGCCCCAGAGCGTTGTCAGGGTTCCCGGCGGCAGCGGCAGCCGCAGCACGATGTTGCCTTCGGTGCCGGGCGGCACGGGCTGCCCGCCTGCGTCGACGATTTCCAGCCGGTACCCCGGCACCGGCACAGTGGGCGATCCGGCCTTGACCGGAAGCTGCTCCACACCGAGCGGATTGGCTGCGATGGCCCAACCGGTCTCCGTCTGCCACCAATGGTCGATAACCGGCACCTGCAGGGCAGCCGAAATCCACTCATAGGTCTCCGGGTCAAGCCGCTCCCCCGCCGCAAACAGTGTGCGCAGGGAAGAGATGTCATAGTCCTTGACCAGCTCGGCCGCAGGGTCGGCCTTGCGGATGGCCCGTAGCGCAGTGGGGGCGGTAAAGAGAACATCCACACGATGGTCCTGGACTACCCGCCAGAATGCGCCGGCATCCGGGGTCCCCACCGGCTTGCCTTCGTAAAGCACCGTGGTGGCTCCGGCAATCAGGGGTCCATAAACAATGTAGGAGTGCCCCACTACCCAGCCGACGTCGGAAGCGGTCCACATGACGTTGCCCGGGCCAACGTTGTAAATGTTCTTCATCGACCACGCCATCGCCACCGCATGGGAGCCGTTGTCCCGCACCACGCCCTTCGGGGCGCCGGTGGTACCGGAGGTATAGAGAATGTAGAGCGGGTCGGTTGCCTTGACGGACACCGGCTCCGCCGGCTCGGCTGTTGCCGCCAGCGCGTCCCAGTCATGCCATACCGTGGCGGCTGCCGTGAAGTCCTCGACGGTGTGATGGAAACCCTCCCGCGCCTTGACGATCACATCGGCAACGGCGTGGCCTGCGAGCTCGATGGCTTCGGCGACCGCCGGCAGGTACTCGATCCGGCGCGACGGTTCGATTCCGCCGCTGGTGGTCACAATGGAGGAGGGGCGTGCATCATCAATCCGGGCGGCGAGTTCCTGTGCCGCAAACCCACCGAACACCACTGAATGGATCGCTCCGAGCCGGGCTACCGCCAACATGGCCACGGCGGCCTCGGGAATCATGGGCATGTAGATGATGACCCGGTCGCCGTGCCCCACTCCCCGGCCGCGCAGCACCCCCGCAAAGCGCTCAACCTCGGACAGCAACTCCTGGTAGGTGTAGCTGCGCTGCCGCCCCAGCATCGCCGAATCATAGATCAGCGCGGTATCCCCGCCACGGCCGGCAGCAACATGGCGGTCCAGGGCGTTGACGCTGGTGTTGAGCTCGCCGTCCGGAAACCAGCGGTAGATCGGCGGGTTGCCGTCGTCGAGCGCCTGGGCAGGCGCCTGGTCCCACTGGATGGCCGAGGCTGCATCGAGCCAGAACTTCTCCGGCTCATCGCAACTGGCCTCGTACATAGTGCGGTAGCTGTCCACGCTGATCCCTTTCGAAACTTCGATGTGATGCTCGCCATACTATCGGCCCAAACCTGCAGCAAACAAGAGCGGTGTATACATTTTCGTGCGGTTCTCCCAAGAAATCCGCGCTTACCCTTGATTCCCTCCCTGCTGTGTATACACTGGTGCTGTATTCAAATTCACCAGAACCTGCAGAACGGGAGGTGCCAATGCGTGCCAGCGAACGTGCCTATTGGGCCTTGCGGGAGGACATCGTCGAGTGGCGGTTGCCGCCGGGGACCGTCCTCGGGGAAGTGGAACAGGCCGAGCGGCTCGGGGTCTCCCGCACTCCCCTGCGTGAAGCGCTGGGACGGCTGACTGCCGAAGGCCTGGCTGCCCCGCACAGCGGCCGCGGCGTCGTCGTCACGGCCATCTCGCTGGATACCGCTGCCGAACTCTTCGAACTGCGCACCGCGCTGGAGTGCCAGGCCGCGTCCCTGGCGGCACGGCGCGGGGACCCGGCAGTCTTCAAGCGCCTGCAGCAGGAGTTCGCCTCGGCGGCCCAGCTGCTGCGCGGAGATGATCCGGCCCGCCATGACTACTACGCTCTCGTGGGCCGGCTGGACCGGGCCATCGACGAGGCCATCGACAACGCCTACCTGCTGCAGGCGCTGAAGAACCTGCGGGTGCATCTGGTCCGGATCCGCCGGCTGGCCAAAGACAATCCCGAACGCCTGCTGGCAGCAGCCACGGAGCACGCCAACATCGCCGGGGCCATCGCCGCCGGGGACGGCCAGCTCGCCGCGGCGGCCACCGCAGTACATCTTTACCAAAGCCTTGAACATCTCAAAACCACCCAACCGTCAGCCGAGAGGACAGCCTCATGACCGTCAACCACAAAGTCCGTGTCTACCGCAGTGAAGAGAACCTTCCGCGGCAGGACCAGCTTGCCTACAAGATCGCGAAGGTCGCCGTCGACCCGGTGGAAGTCAGCGACGACGTGACCGATATGGTCATCAACCGCATTATCGACAACGCCTCCGTGGCCGTTGCGTCGCTGAACCGCGGCCCGATCGTGGCCGCCCGTTCACAGGCGCTGAGCCACCCGGTCTCGGCGAACGGCAACGGGGCAGGGATCTACGGCGTTGCCGGCAAGACCTCGCCGGAGTGGGCTGCCTGGGCCAACGGTGTCGCCGTGCGCGAACTGGACTACCACGACACCTTCCTCGCCGCCGAGTACTCCCACCCGGGCGACAACATTCCGCCCATTCTCGCCGTCGCGCAGCACACCGGCGCCAACGGCCGCGACCTCGTGCGCGGGATCGCCACCGGCTATGAAATCCAGGTGGATCTGGTGAAGGCGATCTGCCTGCACAAGCACAAGATCGACCACGTCGCCCACCTCGGCCCGTCCGCCGCAGCCGGCATCGGCACCCTGCTGGGTCTCGACGTCGAAACCATCTTCCAGGCCGTGGGCCAGGCACTGCATACGACGACGGCGACCCGCCAGTCCCGCAAGGGCGAGATCTCCACGTGGAAGGCCCATGCACCGGCGTTCGCCGGCAAGATGGCCGTGGAAGCCGTTGACCGGGCCATGCGCGGGCAGACCTCGCCGGTGCCCATCTACGAAGGCGAAGACGGCGTCATCGCCTGGATGCTGGACGGACCCGAGGCCGCCTACGAGGTGCCGCTGCCCGCCGACGGCGAAGCCAAGCGGGCCATCCTCGATACCTACACCAAGGAGCATTCCGCCGAATACCAGGCACAGGCCCTGATCGATCTGGCCCGCAAGCTGCACGGCGAGCACCCGGAAGCCACCAACCCGGCGAACGTGGACAAGATCGTCATCCACACCTCGCACCACACGCACTATGTCATTGGCTCCGGTGCGAACGACCCGCAGAAGTACGATCCGAAGGCCTCGCGGGAAACGCTGGACCACTCCATCCCGTACATCTTCACCGTCGCCCTGCAGGACGGAAAGTGGCACCACGTCGATTCCTACAGCCCGGAGCGCGCCGGACGTGCCGATACCGTGGACCTCTGGCACAAGGTGGCCACGGAAGAAGACCAGGAATGGACCCGCCGCTACCATTCGCTGGACATCAGCGAAAAAGCCTTCGGCGGCCGCGTGGAGATCACGCTCAAGGACGGCAGCACCATTGTGGATGAGATTGCCGTGGCCGACGCCCACCCGCTGGGTGCCCGCCCGTTTGCCCGCGAGCAGTACATCAACAAACTGCGCACGCTGGCTGCCGGCCAGAACGGCTACCGCCTGGTGGAGGAGGCCGAAATCGACAGGTTCCTCGCCGCCGTCGAACGTCTGCCTGAACTTGGCGCGGGCGAACTGGACCAGCTCAACATTGCAGCGGCCGACGGCGTCATCGACCTGAGCGCCGGACCGAAGGGGATTTTCTAAATGCTGTACGCGAAAACCACCCCCGAGCAGAAGCGCGTAGCGCTGCGTGATGGCCTGGCCTCGGGCACCATCCAGCAGTTCCCCGGTGCGTTCAACCCGTTGTCGGCACGGCTGATCGAGGAGAAGGGCTTTAACGGCGTCTACATTTCCGGCGCCGTTCTGGCCAATGACCTGGGCCTGCCCGATATCGGACTGACCACGCTGACCGAAGTGGCTACCCGGGCAGGACAGATCGCGCGGATGACCGAGCTGCCGGCGATCGTCGACGCCGACACCGGCTTCGGCGAGCCCATGAATGTGGCCCGCAGCATCCAGGAACTCGAAAACGCCGGGCTGGCCGGCTGCCATATCGAGGACCAGTTCAATCCGAAGCGCTGCGGCCACCTGGACGGCAAGAACGTGGTGGATCTGGAGACCGCCACCAAACGCATCCGCGCCGCAGCCGATGCGCGCCGCGACCCGAACTTCCTGATCATGGCCCGGACCGATATCCGGGCCGTGGACGGCATCGAGGCAGCACAGGACCGTGCCAAGGCCCTGGTGGATGCCGGTGCCGACGCCATCTTCCCCGAAGCAATGCGCAACCTGGAGGAATTCCAGGCCATCCGCGACGCGGTGGATGTACCGGTGCTGGCAAACATGACGGAGTTCGGCAAGAGCGAGCTTTTCACCACCGAGCAACTGGCCTCAGCCGGCGTCAACATTGTCATCTATCCGGTCACGCTGCTGCGCAGTGCCATGGGTGCCGCGGAACGCACTTTGGACACCATCAAGGCCAAGGGTTCGCAGCAAACCGACGTGGAAAACATGTTGACCCGTGCACGTTTGTACGAATTGGTGGATTATGAAGCTTATAACCACTTCGACACTTCGGTCTTCAACTTCCAGGTACCCGGACAACACTGACGGCATCGCTGTCTTGATAAAGGAGTCGCTATGACCAGCGAAGCAACCACAGAAGCACCGCAGATCCACAAGGGACTTGCCGGCGTCGTCGCCGATACTACCCGCATTTCCAAAGTCAACGCGGACACCAATTCCCTGCTCTACCGCGGTTACCCGGTCCAGGATCTGGCCGCCCAGTGCAGTTTCGAGCAGGTCGCCTATCTGCTCTGGCACAGCGAACTTCCAACCAACGCGGAGCTGGCTGAATTCACCGCCCACGAGCGCTCCGGGCGGGCACTGGACCCGGTGGTCAAGTCCGTCATCGATACGCTGCCCACATCGTCCCACCCCATGGACGTGTGCCGAACGGCGGCGAGCGTCATCGGGGCACGGCATCCGCGCTCGGAGGACTCGTCGCCCGAAGCCAACTTGGCCAAGGCCAAGGACCTCTTCGCCGCGTTCCCCGCCGTGGTTGCCTATGACCAGCGCCGCCGGCGCGGCCTGGACGTTGTAGAGCCCCGCGAAGACCTGGACTACTCGGCCAACTTCCTCTACATGACCTTCGGCGAGGAAGCTGCACCTGAGGTGATCGAGGCCTTCAACGTCTCGATGATCCTCTACGCCGAGCACTCGTTCAACGCCTCGACCTTCACGGCGCGCGTCATCACCTCGACCCTGGCGGATCTTCATTCCGCCGTCACCGGGGCCATCGGCGCGCTCAAGGGCCCGCTCCACGGCGGCGCCAATGAGGCCGTCATGGACACCTTCGAAGAGATCGGCACCGAAGGCGGCGACATCACCCGGCGCGCGCAGGCGTGGCTGGAGGATGCCCTGGCCACCAAGAAGAAGATCATGGGGTTCGGGCACCGTGTCTACAAGAAGGGCGACTCGCGCGTACCGACCATGAAGGCCGCCCTGGACAAGATGATCGCGTACTACAACCGGCCGGACCTGGCCGAGCTGTACACGGCATTGGAATCGGCCATGGCCGAGAAGAAGAACATCAAGCCGAACCTGGACTATCCGGCCGGCCCGACGTACCACCTGATGGGCTTCGACACCCAGACGTTCACTCCGCTGTTCGTCGCCGCCCGCATCACCGGCTGGACGGCACACATCATGGAGCAGCGTGAAGCCAACTCCCTGATCCGTCCGCTGAGCGAGTACAACGGACCCGACCAGCGTTCGCTCTGACCGATAAACAGCCGCAACGCAGGATGCCCGCCGTACTTTCGGCGGGCATCCTGCGTTGCGGGTAGTTCCATGGCTCGCGGCAGAGCGCCGGCTTTACGAAAGCGGCTCCAGCGGATCGAACCTGGCCGCGGTTTCATTGTCGTCGTTGAGCACGATGCGGAAGTTGGGCATCGCCCCGGTGAGTGCCAGGGGCAGCCACGTGCCGGCGTCGTGCCACATGAGCGCCAGCGGCAGCGCGTCCAACCCGAACCATTCCGGGACAATTTCCTCGGATTCTGCCGGTTCGCCGGACCAGCGGCGCGCGACAAAAAGCGCGGCATCCATGTTCCACAGCGGCTGTGACGGGAAGTCGAACAGGATCCGTCCCGCAGGTTCCAGGTCCTCCTGCCGGACCGTCACGCCCGTCTCTTCCATGACCTCGCGGCAGGCAGCCTCCGGTGCGGTCTCCCCCGGCTCAAGCTTTCCGCCGACCCCGACGACCTTGCCGGTACCGAAACCGGACTTCTTGTGGCCCAGCAGTACCGCAAGTCCGCCGTCCTTTTCCTGCACCAGGAAGCACAAAGCCACGGCCACTTCAGTCATGAGCCGAGTCTATCCTTCCTGACCTGCCGGCAAGGCGTGCTAACCCAGCGCCCGGGGATGGGCCGCGGCGTAAACCTCGCGCAACGTGTCTGCGTTGACCAGCGTGTACACCTGTGTGGTGGTGACCGACGCGTGGCCCAGCAGCTCCTGCACCACCCGCACGTCCGCGCCGCCTTCAAGCAGGTGGGTCGCAAATGAATGCCGCAGCGTGTGCGGCGAGACGTCCCGGCCAATGGCGGCCTTCTCTGCCGCCGTTTTCAGGATGGTCCATGCGCTCTGGCGGCTCAGCCGTCCGCCACGGGCGTTCAGGAAAAGCGCGGGTGTGCCGCGGCCTTTGGCAGCGATGCCCGGACGGGCGCGGACCAGATAGTCGTCCACGGCCTTGGCCGCATAGGATCCCAGCGGCACCAGCCGCTCCTTGGAACCCTTGCCCAGCAGACGTACGACGGCGGGCCCCTCGTCGATGGTCTCGACGCTCACGTCATCGACGTCGAGACCGACGGCCTCGCTGATCCGCGCGCCGGTTGAGTAGAGGAATTCGAGCAGCGCACGGTCACGCTGGCCGGTGGGCGTTTCGGTACTGACCGCTTCCAGAATCCGGGTAACTTCGCCGACCGAGATGGCTTTGGGCAGGCGTTTGCCCGGCATCGGCGGGTGGACGTCGGTGGCCGGATCCGTGGCGGTGATCCCCTCCAGGCTCCAGAACTTGTGCAGGCCGCGCACCGCCACGATGGTCCGTGCCGCGGAACGGATGCTCAGGGCCGACGCTCCGTCCGATCCATCGGAAAGAACCTGCGCGAACGCAGTGACGTCTTGCCGGCTGATTTTCACCGGGTCATCGACCGACCGCTGTTCCAGGAAGTGCAGGTACCGCTTCAGGTCCCGGCGGTAGGCGGCCACCGTATTGGCCGCCAGGCCGCGTTCAACGGCCATGTGCTGCAGGTAGTCCGATATGGCGCCGCCCAGCGCCGTCGTTCCTAGATCACCGGCCGTGGTGGCGGCCTGCACGCTTCCGGCCATGCAACGTCACTGCCCCGTCCCGGCGGCCGGCGCCGGGTGGTGCCGCTGCGAGGGATGCTCCGGCCAAGGTGCGTCGGCCGGACGCAGCCCTTCAAAGCCGCGCCGTGACGCTTCGGCGGCAGCCAGGACGCCGGCCACGGCCGACGGATTGTGCAGACGGCCTGCCATCACGGCTTGCACGGCGTCGTCGAGATCCACCCACAGGTGCTCGATTTCTGCTTCTTCGTCCGTTCGCGTGTGCAGGTCAGCTTCGGGAACTTCAGTCAGGTTTCTGGCCAGGTAGATGCGGATGGCTTCGCTCGACGAGCCCGGTGAATTGAAGAAGTCCACCAGCACATCCCAGCGGCCAGCCGCGAGGTCCGCTTCCTCGGCCAGCTCCCGGGCAGCCGCAACCACAAAGTCCTCGCCCTCAACATCCAGCAGGCCGGCCGGGATCTCCCACAGGGACATCCGGACCGGCTGCCGGTACTGCTTCAGGAGCAGGATGCGGCCGTTGTCGTCCATGGCCACGACGGCTACCGCACCCGGGTGGGCGATGTAGTCGCGGACCAGGACGTCCTCGGCGTCACCGGAGAGACGGAAGGTATCGCTGACAACGTTCCAGATCCTGCCCTCGTACAGCGTCTCGGAAGCAACAAGCGTGCGCGGATCAGGCTGATCGGCAAACACCTTCGGACCGGCGTCGGACATGGCTAGGCTCCGGCTTTCGAGACCGGCTTGCCGTGGTTGAGCGCCGCGGCTACCAGGCCGGCGAACAGCGGATGCGGCCGCGTCGGACGGGAGCTCAGTTCCGGGTGCGCCTGGGTCGACACGTAGTACGGGTGCACCTTCTTGGGCAGCTCGACGAATTCCACCAGCTTGCCGTCAGGCGACGTTCCGGAAAACACGAGGCCCGCCGCTTCCAGCTGCTCCCGGTACTTGTTGTTCACCTCATAGCGGTGGCGGTGGCGTTCGCTGACCTTGGTGGAGCCGTAGGTCTCGGCAACCACGGAGCCGCCCTTGAGCGCGGCCTCGTAAAGCCCCAGCCGCATCGTGCCGCCAAGATCGCCCTTGCCCTCGACGATATCCAGCTGTTCTTCCATCGTCGCGATCACCGGGTGCTTGGTATCGGGGTCGAATTCGGTGGACGAGGCGTCCTCAAGACCGACCACGTTGCGCGCGTATTCCATCACCATGGACTGCAGGCCCAGGCACAGGCCCAGCGTCGGCAGCTTGCGTTCGCGGGCGTATTTCAGCGCGCCCAGTTTCCCTTCCAGACCGCGGATGCCGAAGCCTCCCGGCACGCAGATGGCGTGGACGCCGGCCAGCGACCTGGCCGCACCTTCTGCTGTGGCACAGTCATCGGAAGGCACCCAGCGGATCTTGACCTTGGTTTGATTGGCGAAGCCGCCCGCGCGCAGCGCTTCCGTCACGGAAAGGTAGGCGTCCGGCAGGTCGATGTACTTTCCGACCAGAGCGATCTCGATCTCGTGCTTGGGATTGTGGACGGCCTCCAGCAACCGATCCCACTTGGTCCAGTTCACGTCCTTGAACTTCAGATCCAGGTGCTGGACGATGTATGCGTCGAGCATCTGGGCATGCAGGGTCTTCGGGATGTCGTAAATGCTCGGGGCGTCCGGGCAGCCGATCACGGCATCCGCGTCCACATCGCACATGCGGCCGATCTTCTCCCGCATGGCCTCCGGGACCTCGCGGTCCGAGCGGATGACGATGGCATCCGGCTGGATGCCGATGGAGCGCAACGCCGCCACGGAGTGCTGCGTCGGCTTGGTCTTCAGCTCCTGGGACGGGCCAATGTAGGGCACCAGCGAGACATGCAGGAAGAAGACGTTATTGCGCCCGACATCCTGCCGCACCTGGCGGGCGGACTCGAGGAACGGCTGGGACTCGATGTCGCCGACGGTGCCGCCAATTTCGGTGATGATGACGTCCGGCGCCTTCTTGCCCTCGGCGGGCAGTCGCATCCGGCGCTTGATTTCATCGGTGATATGGGGAATGACCTGTACGGTGTCCCCGAGGTACTCGCCGCGGCGCTCCTTCGCGATGACCGTGGAGTAGATCTGGCCCGTTGTCACGTTGGCCAGCCCGTCCAGGTTCTCGTCCAGGAAGCGCTCGTAGTGTCCGATGTCCAGATCCGTTTCGGCGCCGTCGTCGGTGACAAAGACTTCGCCGTGCTGGAAGGGGTTCATCGTGCCCGGATCCACGTTCAGATAGGGATCCAGTTTCTGCATGGTCACGGAGAGTCCACGCGCCCGGAGCAGGTGTCCGAGGCTGGAAGCTGTCAGACCCTTCCCGAGAGAAGACGCCACGCCACCGGTGACGAAGATATGTTTGGTCGTCTTGGACGACTTGGAAAACCGGGAATTTGTTCGCTGCACCACGGAATTCGAGCCTATCACCTTTCCAGCGGCTCCGACTGCCAGAACCGCTACGGCCACCCGTTCGTGTTGGATGACACAGCCTCAGCTTCCCGCCGCCAATAGCGGCGGCGGGAGTCTGTTCCTCCAGCCGATCGTACAGCTTAGCGGCTTCCTTTGGCCCCTTCGATCAGTTCCTGTGCATGGGCACGGGCCAGTTCGGATTCCTCCTGGCCGGCCAGCATCCGGGCGAGCTCCGTCACTCGCTCTTCATCCGAGAGCAAGGTGACGTCGCTGGCCGTCACGCCTTCGGAATTCTTGGCTGCGGCGCCTGAGGTTTTGTAGACACGGATGTGCTGGTCGGCGAAGGCTGCAACCTGCGGCAGGTGGGTAACCACGATGACCTGAACGTACTTGGCCAGCATGGCCAGCCGCCGCCCGATCTCCACCGCGGCTTTACCGCCGACGCCGGAATCAACCTCGTCGAAGACAAACGTCGGCACCGGATCCACCGCAGCCAACACTACTTCGATGGCGAGCATGACACGGGAGAGCTCACCGCCGGAGGCACCCTTGCCCAGCGGACGCGGCGGTGCTCCCGGGTGCGGCTTCAGCAGGAACGCGATGTTGTCCGCCCCGTGCGGTCCCAGCTCCTCGGCAGGCTCGAGCTGGATGTGCAGTTCGGCGTCCGGCATGGCCAGTGCCGCCAGCTCCTTGCCCACCTTGCGGCCGAGTTCGCCGCCGGCCTTGCCACGCATGGCGGTGATCTTGCCGGCGGTTTCGGTGAGTTCGGTCTCGAGCGCGGCGATTTCCGTTTCCAGCGCCTCGATCCGGCTGGAATCGTCGGTCAGCTCTTCCAGGCGCTGGCGGGCGATTGCGCTCCAGTCCAGCACCTCGTCGATGCTCGGCGCATACTTGCGCACCAGACCGGCAAGACTGGCCCGGCGCGCCTCCAGCTCCGCCAGCCGTTCGGGGCCTTCGTTGTCCAGCGAAGCAGAGTAGCTGGCCAGATCGGCCGCAACGTCGGCCAGGATGTAGCCGACTTCTGCGAGCCGGCCTGCGGCCTTGCCCAGTTCCGGGTCATCCGCCTGGACCTGCTCCAAGGATCGTTTCGCCGCGTCCACCAGCGATGTGGCATCGCCGGAGTCGGCGAATTCCTCCGCGATCAGCGCCTGGTGCGCCAGCTGTGCGGCAGCGCGCAGCTGCTCCACGTTGGCCAGCTTGGTGGCCTCCGCCTTGAGCACCAGGTCCTCACCAGGCTGCGGGTCGATACCGTCGATTTCCTCCAGTGCCAGTTGCAAGGACTCCGCTTCGCGCAACCGTTCACGGGCCTCGGTCCGCAGCGACTGCAGCTCCGCCGTCGCCTGCCGCCAGCGCTCGTAGGACTGGCGGAACGCCGTCAGCGCCTTGGCCAGCTTGGGCCCGCCGAACTTGTCCAGGGCCTCCCGCTGGGCGCTCTGGCTCTTCAGCCGCAGCTGTTCCGACTGGCCATGGACCGCCACCAGCTGTTCGCCGATTTCAGCCAGCGTACCCACCGGAGCCGAACGGCCGCCGACATGCGCCCGGCTGCGGCCGTCAGCGTTAACGGTACGGGCGAGCATCAGCTCCGCTTCGCCGTCGTACTCTTCAATGTCCGCGCCGGCATCCTGCGCGCGGGCGATGGCGGGACTGTCCGGAGCAAGCCGGACCACGGCTTCGGCGACGGCGGAGGAAGCACCGGTACGCACCGCCCCGGCGTCCGAACGGGCGCCAAGCAGCAGACCCAGCGCGGTCACCACCATGGTCTTTCCGGCGCCGGTTTCACCCGTGACCACGGATAGCCCGGGGCCTAGCGGCAACACGGCCTCGGTGATGACACCGAGGTTGCTGATTCGGATTTCCTCAATCATCGACGCTCCTCCTCGGGCGGGGTGTGGTGCGGTTCGACCGTCCGGATGGTATCCAGCGGCGTTGTCTGCGGCTGCGCCTCGTCCGCGCTGACCGGACCGCGCCAGCCCTTGGTCGGCAACTCGAACTTGCGTACCAGCCGTTCGGCAAAAGGCGTGCGCCTGGTCCGGGCCAGCCGCACCGGCTTGTCCGAGCGCGTTACCTCGACACGGGAACCGGGCGGCAGGTCGAGGCTGCGCCTGCCGTCGCACCAGAGCACCCCATTGGCATCCGTGCGGTTCAGCAATTCCACGGCCATGACCGAGTCCGGGGCCACCACCAGCGGTTTGGCAAACAGCGCATGCGCACTGATCGGGACCATCAGCAGGGCCTCCACCTCGGGCCAGACCACCGGTCCCCCGGCCGAGAAACCATACGCCGTCGAACCGGTCGGCGTTGCCATCACCACCCCGTCACAGCCGAAGGAGCTGATGGGCAGCGCGTCGACTTCGACGACGACCTCGACCATCCGCTGGCGGTCCCCCTTTTCCACGGTGGCCTCGTTCAGCGCCCAGGTGTGGCCGATCTTGCGCTTGTCCAGCCAGACCTGCACGTCGATGGTCATCCGTTCCTCAACGGTGTACTGGCGCTCCACCACCCAGTGGACGGTCTGGGCAAGGTCAGCACGTTCGCTTTCCGCCAGGAAGCCCACGTGGCCCAGGTTGACGCCCAGCAGGGGCACATCGGAGTCCCGGACCAGTTCGGCGGAGCGCAGAATGGTACCGTCCCCGCCGAGCACCATGCCCAGGTCCACGTCCTTGAGCTTCACGTCTTCGTCCAAAATCTCGAGGGGAGCTGCCAGATGGGAATAAACCTGGCGGATATGCTCCGCTTCTTTGCGCCGCATCACCGGAACCAGCCCGGAGGCATGGAGCTGGGCACACGTTTCCTGGGCGGCGGCCAGAGCGTCGTGGCGCCCGGTGTGGGCCAGAACCAGAATCCGTCTGCTCATGCGTTTACTCCCGGTAGTTTGTTGGGCTGTTCCGCATCCGGCGGTTCCGGATACTGTTCCATGGCATTGCGGACGGCGGCATCAAGCTCAGTTCCGATCCTAGCCGGGGCCCGGATAGCGGGTACCTTCATCCACAGGAAGAACTCAACATTACCGTCCTGGCCGGGCAGCGGACTGCGGGCCAGCCCCTTGATGTGCAGTCCATGCTCCAGCCCGCTGCGTACCACCTTTTCCACCGCCCTTCGCCGTTCGGCTTCCGAACTGACGACGCCGGTGCTCGCCAATGACTCACGTCCCACCTCGAATTGGGGCTTCACCATCAGCACCATGTCGCCGTCGGGCTCTGTGGCCGCGCTGAGGGCCGCCATCACCAAGGTCAGCGAGATGAAGGACAGATCCGCAACCGTCAGCGAGACCGGACCGCCGATATCGGCACTGTCGAGATACCGGGCGTTCACGCCCTCGAAGAGATGGACCCGCTCATCGGCGCTCAGTTGCGGCACCATCTGGCCATGACCGACGTCGACCGCTACTACCTCCCGCGCGCCGGCTTCAAGGAGCACCTGGGTGAAGCCACCGGTGGACGCCCCGGCGTCCAGGCAGCGGCGGCCCTCGGTGTCTACGGCCGGGAAGGCACGAAGCGCGCCGGCCAGTTTGTGCCCGGCCCGGCTGACGTATTCAGGCTCGCCCGCTGCCGCCACTTCCAGCTGGTCGTCGGCTGCCACAGCGGCGGAGGCCTTCCGTACGATGTTCCCCCCGCGGCTCACCAAGCCGGCGGAGATAAGCTTTGCGGCATGGGTCCGGGATCTTGCCAGTCCGCGGGCTACCAGTTCCTGATCCAGTCTCGTCATTCCTGCCTCAGTCTGCTCCAGCATCCAAATCAGCCAGCAGGCCATCATGCATGTAGGTAAAGACGGCAGCATGTTCGGTTATCGGGACTTGCGGCAGCGAAGTCAACGGCTCGATGATTTCGTCCACGCTCTCGTCCTCGGTGGACGCAACCGAGACCGGCCACTGCGTAGCGGCTGATTCCGGCGACGGCTGTCCAGCGGAAGTGATCGGGTCAGTCATCGAATCCATCGGTCAGTTCCTTCCACCATCAGGGGCTGTTCGCCCGGCCTGCTTCAGTCTATCGACGCGTGCGCGGCCAGTTCCGGCAAGAACGCGGCTGGCGTTTCAGGGTGGGCGTTCCACCATGCGGCGCAGGCGGCCCGCCAGGTGTCGAGCTCGTTGCGGTCACCGCTATAACGGACTACGCCGTTCTCGACCGTAGCGCTCGAGCGGCCACAGGTGAAAATTCCAGCGGCAGAAGTTACCTGCGGATACGGCTGGTACAGATCGCCCAGATTGGCCAACAGGTAGCGCGGCCGTTCGGCTGTCCGGGCGGCGAGGATCGTTTCCACCGTATCGACGCCGGTCAGCACCGCCGCCGTATGCATGCCCGCGTTGTTGCCGCCAAGGATGTCGGTGTCCAGACGGTCTCCGACGACAAGCGGTGTCTTCGCCTGGAGGCTTTCCGCCGCCGTCGTAAAGAGAGCCGCCTCAGGCTTACCTGCCACCAGCGGCGTCGCCCCAGTGGCTGTCTGGACGGCAGCCACCAGCGACCCGTTTCCCGGTGCTATCCCCTCGGCGCGGGGAATCGTCAGGTCCGTATTGGTGGCTACCCAGAATGCACCGGCTGCTATGGCATACGATGCCTGGGCCAGATCCAGCCAGCTCACCGCAGGATCAAAGCCCTGGATGACAGCGTCGGGCCGCTGGGCAGCGGAGTCCACGGGGATAAAACCCAAGGCTTCAATCTCGTGGACCAAGGTCCGGCTGCCGGTCACCAGGACTTTGGCTCCCGGCGCCACATGCTTTGCCAGCAGCGCGGCGCCGGCACGGGCGGAACCAAACACTTGGTCGGCCCGCGCCGGCGCGCCCAGTTCGCGAAGATGGGCCGCAACCTGCTCGGAGGACCGGGACGCGTTGTTGGTGATATAGCCCAGTCTGACGCCGGCCGCCGGCAACCTGTCGAGAGCCTCAGTGGCTCCTGCTATGGCACCGGCACCAGCGTAAACCACCCCGTCCAGATCACAGAGCAGAGCGTCATACCCATCAATCAACATCGGTTCAGTCTTCGTCTCCGGGTCGCTTGACGTCCTGTTCACCTGTAACCGGGTCCTCGATTTCATGGAGGTCTTCGTCCTCGAGCGCTGCCTCGGAAAGACGCGGTTGACCGTCGTTGCCCGCGGTGTCGCCTTCCGCGAGACCTGATGGCTCTTCATCTGGTTCGGCGCTGCCTGCTGCCTCACCCGGAGCCGCTTCGTATCCACTGGACACGTCGCGTGGACGCCGGGCTTCCGGCTCCTCATCTTCATCAACGAGGTCGAAGATTTCAGGCTCGGCAAACTCTCCTACGCCCAACGCGCTCTCTGCCAGTCGCGCCTGGCGACGCCACTGCTCGGCTTCTTCGGCTCGGTTCACGGCCTCAAGGGCGTCCGCGTAGGCCCGGAACAACCTGGGGCTGTATGAGAATGCCCGGTTCTTGTCGAGCTGCGGAATCTCAAGCGCGGCCACGGCAGCGTCATACTGCTCCAGATCCATCCGGGCACCAGACGCCACAATCGCCAGTTCCACTTTGCCGGCAGCGTCCAGGTCCGTAGCTTCCTCGGAACGGATCATCTCGAGGGCACGGTCAGGGCGCCCAAGTCCGCGCTCACAGTCTGCCATTACGGGCAGGTGTGCATTGGAGCCGCTGATACGACGGTAGGTACGGAATTCCCGCAGCGCCTCACCGTAGTGGCCGGCAGCATAGGCAGTCAGTCCAACAGCCTCGCGGACCGGAGCCATCCGGCCGCCACGGCGGCTGGCTGCCAGGGCATGCTGGAACGAGAGCTCGGGATCCTCGTCCATCAGCCGCGCGGCCATCACCAGGTGCTTGGCAACCCACTCCGCGCTCTTTGATTCCAGCGTTCGCAACTGTGCACGGATAACCCGGTCCAGTTCCTGCCCGGTAACGTCATCGTCGATCTGGGGAGAGCGCGGACGATCAGCCCTGTTGGAGCTGCGCAGATCCTGTGCATTCTTCAGTGGAGGCTGACCAGCGCCTCGGTCAGCCCCATACTTCCGTTCGCCGAAGCGCTCTTCTCCATCGCGGCGCGGCTTGAATCCCGCCGCGCCCCGGTCGGAGCCACGGGGGCCGCCGCGGTCCTGACGCGGACGATCGCCGTACTCGCGCCGCGGACCATCGGTGCGGTCCTGACGCGGACGGTCCCCGTACTCACGGCGAGGCTTATACCCCTCGGCGCCACGGTCTTGGCGTGGACGATCGGTGTACTCGCGCCGCG
>NZ_JBNHFQ010000005.1:0-368599 GCF_059090425.1 Arthrobacter sp. B055-34 | reverse complement strand
GCCCCGGACCAGCACAGCACCCGGATCACCGGGAACCGGCTTCACCGGATCCATCTCCGCCGGAACGATTGACTCGAACATACATTCGACTCTACCGGGGTGTGGTGGAGGGCACAACACATATTGTTGGCTGTGGAGAAACCACCGTTTTGCCCACGCGGGTGCGATTGTTCGACTCCACAGCCTGTCTCGACATTCATACACGGCAACCCGATTTGATGCCGCACGACCGAGCCCAATGCCGCAAAAAATGCGCCCTGTCGCTTCCCCGTCCTCGGGGAGTGGGGTTAGGTCAACGTCCAGGAGCGCTTGGACAGGCCAAACCAGAAGCCGTCGATAGCAGTCTTCGCTACAATTCCTCCTGAACCGTAAGCGGCGCCGAGTGCTACATATAGCGGCGCCCAGTGTTCGCTGCGCGGGTGGGCTTCCTGGGCTGCGGGCGCCTTATTGAGGAAGTCCAAAATCGAGTCCACATCGCCGCGGGCCATCGCTTCTTCTGCCCAATGGTCGAATTCACTTGAGGCGGCCGGCGGTGTGGTGTCAGGGCCGGCGGCAGGATTGAACCAGCGCAGATTATGTGTGGTGAAGCCTGAGCCGACGATCAGAGTGCCGCGGTCGCGTAAGGGTGCCAAGGATTTGCCGAGCTCAAAGAGTCCCTGCGGGTCGAGTGTCGGCATGGACATCTGGACCACCGGCACATCGGCATTCGGGAACATCTCCACCAGCGGGACATATGCGCCGTGGTCCAGCCCGCGGGTTTCATCTTGTTCGACGTGGTGGCCGCGGTCTCCGACGAGCCTGGCCACCTCTCCGGCGAGTTCGGGCGCCAGTGGCGCGTCGTACGTGACGTCGTAGTACTTCTGCGGGAAACCCCAAAAGTCGTATACCAGTCCGGTCTTTTGCTGGGTGGCGCTCAGTGTCACCGGGGCGTTCTCCCAATGTGCCGACACCATCAGGATGTCCTTTGGCTTTTCAAAAGTGCCCGACCAGTCGGCGAGCTGGGTGGTCCAGCGCTCATCGTCGGCAAGCGGGGGAGCGCCATGGCTGAGGAACAGGACCGGAGGCTGGGTCATCGTTTGCGTCATGAATCCATCGTATCGGCCTTTACTTGAAGCTTCAAGTCAATGTCCGATTCAGCTCCTGGGCAGATGAGATCCTGGCCGGAAGCCGGAAGCCGGAAGCCGGAAGCCGGAAGCCGGAAGCCGGAAGCCGGAAGCCGGAAGCGAGGAGCCCGTCTGGCCTTCTTGCTCCCAGCAGATGAATTAGGGGCGGGAGCCGTCGGCAGAGGACTCCGATTGCTGGACGACGAGGGTTTCCCGACCGAAAAAGAGCCAGAACAGGGCCGTGATGATGGTTACGCAGCCGGTGACTGCGAAGGCCCAGCCATAATCCAGCCTGTCTGCCAAGGCACCCGCGAGCACGGGCCCGACGATGGCACCGGCGTCTGTAGACATCTGGAACACCGCGAGAACTTTTCCGCCGCTGCGTTGATTGCCGATGATATCCGCCACGGCTGCCTGCTGGGCAGGTCCGAGCAGCCCTGATCCGAAACCAGCGATCACGGATACAGCGACGAACACCGGGACCGAGTCTGTAAACCCGATGGCGGCGATCGCCAGGCCTGCAACGGCAAGTCCGGAAATCACCAGTGGCCGGCGTCCCAAAGTGTCAGAGAGCTTACCCGAAAATGTGAGCGCCAGGGCGTTGCCCACGGCGAACACTGCCAGGGCCAGCCCGGCGGTTTCCGGCCCCGCGCCCAGGACGGCGCCCGCAAAGAGCGGGATCAACGACATGCGGACGCCGAACGTGGCCCAGCCATTGGCAAAGGCGGATGCGATGGCCGCCCGATACCCAGGATCCTTCATTGCTTCGCCCAGCGGCATCGGCTGGATAGGGGAGTCCGTGCCGTCTGCGGAGCTGCGCTCCGGCTTTTTCAGCATGACAGCGACGACGGCGGCAGCGACCAGAAGTGCGACGGCGTAAACCACGAAGGGGACCCGCAAACCGAGCCCGGCCAACAGTCCGCCTACAACGGGCCCGAGGATGCCGCCCATCAGGAACGTTGAAGCGTAGAGGCCGGAGACGCGTCCCCGGCTGTCAGGCGGCGCGAGCCGGAGGATTAGCGCGGTGGCGGAAACGGTGAACATGGTGGAACCCAGGCCGCCGAGCCCGCGGAACAGCAGCAGCTGCCAGTAGCCCTGCGCCAGGGCACAGGCGCCGGTAGAGGCGGCGACGATCAGCAGTCCGGTCAGGTAGACCCGTCGTTCGCCCCAGCGGCCCACCAGTGCCCCGCCCGCCGGGGCGAAGATCAGCCGGGTGAAGGCAAAAACGCTGACAATGATGGACGCGGCAGCGACGCCGACGTCAAAACTGGCAGCGAACTGCGGCAGTACCGGAGCCACGAGGCCGTAACCCAGCGCGATCACGAAGGCGGCTGCCACCAGTACTTTGATATCGCGGGGGATAGGAGTGGGGCGCTGGCGCGGCGGCCGGGGGCGGGCGGGCTCGGCCGAGGAGCGGGCCGAGCGGCGGAAGAGGGGCATGGCATCAAGCCTATCCGCGGTGCGAAACATGAATGAAACATGGCCGTGACACCGGATTTACGGTGGCCTCGTCCTTGTAACGCAGCTGAAACGAAGCGCCAGACAGGCGGAAACAATCGACCGGCAATCTGGATACCAGATGCGGGATGGGCCCGCCTCGGACGAGAGGACGCGAAAATGGATCTGTCAGCAGGTCACGTCTGGGTGATGATTTCCGCGGCACTGGTGCTGCTCATGACGCCAGGCCTTGCATTCTTCTACGGCGGCATGACCCGTGCAAAAGCCGCCCTGAACATGATGATGATGAGCTTCATTTCCATCGGCCTGGTCGCCGTCGTCTGGGTTCTGTGGGGTTACTCCATGAGCGGCGGCGAGGGGATCGTCCAGCTCTTCGGTAACCCGTTCGCGGCGTTCGGCATGCAGACACTGCTGGACACGGAGGACCTGATCGGCGCCGGCTACGGAGCTACCTTCGCGATCATCACCGTGGCACTCATTTCCGGAGCCATCGCCGACCGCGCGAAGTTCGGCGCATGGGCAGTCTTCGTTCCGGTGTGGGTCACTCTGGTGTACTGCCCGCTGGCCTTCATGGTGTGGGGCGGCGGCCTCCTGAGCGCAGAAGGTGCTGTCGGCAGCTGGGCAGGAGAAGCCATCGACTTCGCCGGCGGCACCGTGGTCCACATCAATGCCGGCATCGCTGGCCTGGTCCTGGCCCTGATCCTGGGCAAGCGTAAAGGGTTCGGCAAGGATCCGGCGCAGCGACCGCACAACATCCCGTTCGTCATGCTCGGTGCCGCCCTGCTGTGGTTCGGCTGGTTCGGATTCAACGGTGGCGCCGCCGGTACTGCGGAGGAAGCGGGGCTCATCTGGGTCAACACCATGGTGGCACCCGGCGCCGCGATGCTCGCCTGGCTCGTCGTCGAGCGCATCCGTGACGGTCGGCCGACGTCCCTGGGCGCCGCTTCCGGCGTCGTCGCCGGCTTGGTAGCGATCACACCGGCCTGCGCGAATGTCTCTCCCCTCGGCGCCATCGGGCTCGGCGTCGTTGCCGGTGCGCTGGCAGCCCTCGCCGTGGGGCTGAAGTACAAGTTCGGCTATGACGACTCCCTGGATGTCGTTGGCGTCCACCTCGTCGCCGGACTGGTCGGCACGCTGGCCCTTGGCTTTGTTGCCCTCCCCGTGGACGGGGCCGGCGGCGGGCTGTTCTACGGCGGCGGTCCCGCCCAGCTAGGGGCCCAGACGGTGGCAGCGGTTGTCTCCGTTGCGTTCACCGCGATCATGACGATTGTCATCGGTCTGGCAGTGCACAAGACGATTGGCTTCCGCGTCACGGAGGACCAGGAGGTCATCGGCGTGGACCTGACGCAGCACGCCGAAACCGCGTACGAGTTCGGCGGGCTGGGCACCGGAGGCACTTTCGTGCCGCATCCGGCCACGGACCGCAGCGCGCACATCAAGGAAGAGGTCAAGGCATGAAACTGGTAACCGCTATTATCCGTCCCGAGAAGCTCGACGAGGTCCGCGGCAGCCTGGAAAGTTACGGCGTGCAGGGACTCACAGTCAGCCAGGCCAGCGGTTACGGCCGCCAGCGGGGCCACACCGAGGTATACCGCGGCGCTGAATACACCGTCGATCTGCTGCAGAAGGTACGAGTGGAGGTCCTGGTCGCCAACGAATGGGCCAACGACATCGTGGATGTCCTCGTTGCCACAGCCAACACCGGCCATGCCGGCGACGGCAAAGTATGGCTTATCGACGTCGAAGAAGCCGTGCGGGTGCGCACAGGCGAGCGCGGGGAAGCCGCTATCTAGCAGGACAGGAAAGCTCTCACTGCACCTCCGGGAGCTGGAACCGAATCATCGGATCCGGCCTTCGGAGGTGCAGTTCTGTGTGAGCCGTACCCTCCGGCTCAGGCTTCGCCGTCCACCGTCCGCATCGGCGTGTCGTCCCGCGATGTTTCCCAGCCAGCCGGTCCGCTCGATCCCGCTGCGTACTCCTCCAGCGGCACTTCGTTGGCCTCCCATGCTTTCAGTACCGGTTCGACAATCCGCCAGCAATCCTCCGCAATGTCCCCGCGGACCGAGAGCATCGGGTCACCGGTCAGGATGCCGTCCAGGACTTCGCCGTACGGCAGCAGATCTGCGGAGTGCAGGTTGGTCTCCATCACCTCGCGGTCGAGCGTGAAGATGTCCCCCGGCCCGTTGACATCGATCTCCAACCGCAGGGTATCGGGGCCGAAGCCGATCCGCAGGCGCGTGGGTGCATCCACGCCCTTGAAGCCGGTGGGCAGATGATTGACCGGTTTGAAGGTGACGATGGCTTCCTTTTGCTTCTTACCCAATGCTTTGCCCGAACGCAGGATAAACGGGACGCCGGTCCAGCGGCTGTTGTTGATCGACACCTCGATCTCCGCCAGCGTCTCCGTGTTCCGCGCGGGATCGATCCCCTCTTCGGCCACGTAGTCGGGGATCTTCCGGCCCTCCACCTCGCCGGCCGTGTACCGGGCGCGGCGCGTGCTTTTCGCGAAGTCCGGCTTGACCGAACTGGCACGCAGAACGCTGCCGATGTGGTCGCGCAGGTCCCGCTCGTGCAACGTGGCCGGGGCGTTCAGCGCTATGAGCGCCATGATCTGCAGCAGGTGGCTCTGGATCATGTCCCGCAGGGCGCCGGCATTGTCGTAGTACCGTGCCCGTCCTTCCAGCGCCAGCGACTCGTCGTAGAAGATTTCGACCTTCTGCACATGCTCATTGCTGAACAGCGGCTCGAGCAGCCGGTTGGCAAAGCGCAGGCCCAGGATGTTGAACACGGTGGCTTTGCCCAGGAAATGGTCCACACGGTGGATGTGGTCCTCGGGCACCAGCCGGAGCAGCGTCCCGTTCAGCGAGGCGGCCGAGACGCGGCTGGAGCCGAACGGCTTCTCCATCACCAGGCGCGTGCCTTCGGGCACGTCCTCGGGCTTGAGCACCTCGCAGGCCTGCTGGCTGACGGCCGGCGGTAAAGCAAAATAGACCGCTGCCGGTCCCTTGACCGAGCCGAGCAGTTCCGCCAGAGCACCCTCGGCCGTCACGTCCACCGTGTGGTACTCGGTGTTTTCCTGTACTTTGCGCAGTTCCCGCAGTCCGGCGTCGTTAGCGCCCTGGGTGCAGGACCCGAAGGCTTCGTCGACGCGTCCGCGCCACCGGTCCTGGTCCCAGTCGTCGGATCCCGCGCCGACGAGGCTCAGGCCCTGGGTCCGCCCTTGGGCGATGAGCTTTCCGAGTCCGGGCAGCAGCAGCCGTCCGGTCAGGTCCCCGGAAGCACCCAAAATGAGCAAGGTCCGGATTTCCACGTCTCCGCCGGTGGTTTCTGCGGATTCTGTCCCGGTTGAGGTCTGTTCGGCAGTCACCTTTCCTACCTTGCCATCTATGGCGCCCGATGTCGCCGGTTCGTTACCGTCAAGCGCGGTCCGGTCGCCGTCGTCGTTCCGGAATTGGGACATAGCCCGCCCGCAGTTGCTACCCTAGATAGTTGAACTCCGGCGCGGCCGGGGACTGTGAGCCTAGATCGACGAAAGAAGTACACGGCGCGTGTTCAATTCACTCTCTGACCGGTTGGCCTCGACCTTCAAGAATCTGCGCGGCAAGGGACGTCTCTCGGAGGCGGATGTCGACGCCACTGTCCGCGAGATCCGGCGTGCCCTGCTGGACGCGGACGTCGCCGTACCGGTGGTGCGTGAATTCGCCGCGCACGTCAAGGAGCGTGCGCTCGGCGAGGAAGTTTCCGGTGCGCTGAACCCGGGCCAGCAGGTCGTCAAGATCGTCAACGACGAACTTGTCAACATCCTTGGCGGTGAAACCCGGCGCATCCGCCTGGCCAAGAACCCGCCCACCGTGATCATGCTGGCCGGTCTGCAGGGTGCGGGTAAGACCACGCTTGCCGGCAAGCTCTCCAAGTGGCTCAAGGGACAGGGGCACAGCCCGCTGCTGGTCGCCGCTGACCTCCAGCGGCCCAACGCCGTCACCCAGCTGCAGGTCAACGGCCAGCGCGCGGGCGTGCCCGTCTTCGCGCCGCACCCGGGCGTGCAGTCCGAATTTGAATCCGCCACGGGCGATCCGGTCGCCGTCGCCCGCCAGGGTGTCGAGGAAGCCCGCCAGAAGCTGCACGACGTTGTCATTGTGGACACCGCCGGCCGCCTCGGTGTGGACTCGGAAATGATGCAGCAGGCCGCGGACATCCGCGCAGCGATCAACCCGGACGAGGTCCTCTTCGTCATCGACGCCATGATCGGCCAGGACGCGGTCAACACCGCGCAGGCGTTCAACGAAGGCGTGAACTTTACCGGCGTCGTGCTTTCAAAGCTCGACGGCGATGCCCGCGGCGGTGCCGCCCTCTCCGTTGCGTCCGTGACCGGCAAGCCCGTCATGTTTGCCTCCACCGGTGAGAACCTGGACGATTTCGAAATCTTCCACCCGGACCGGATGGCCAACCGCATCCTGGACATGGGCGACATCCTCTCCCTGATCGAGCAGGCGGAGAAGTCCTGGGACAAGGGCGAAGCCGAGCGCATGGCGCAGAAGTTCGCCGACCAGGAAGACTTCACGCTCGATGACTTCCTCGCGCAGATGCAGCAGATCCGCAAGATGGGATCGATGAAGAAGATGCTGATGATGATGCCCGGCGCCGCCGGCATGCGTCAGCAGCTGGAGAACTTCGACGAGCGCGAAATCGACCGCGTCGAAGCCATTGTCCGCTCCATGACCCCGCACGAGCGGGTCGCGCCGAAGATCATCAACGGCTCCCGCCGCGCGCGCATCGCCAGGGGGTCGGGTGTCCACGTCTCCGAAGTCAACGGACTGCTGGAGCGGTTCGGCCAGGCCCAGAAGATGATGAAGAAGATGGCCCAGGGTGGCGGCATCCCGGGCATGCCCGGCATGGCTGGCCCGGGCGGCTTCAGCGGTGGTGCCCGTAAAGGCAAGCAGGTCTCGAAGGGCAAGAAGAAGGCGCGTTCGGGAAATCCGGCCAAGGCCGCGCAGGAACTGCGTGAAGCCGAGGAGCGCCGCGCCAACGCCAAAAAGGCACTGCCCACCGGCGCAGCCTTCGGCCAGCAGCAGGAAGACTTCGACCCGTCCGCACTGAACCTGCCCAAGGGGTTCGAAAAGTTCCTGGGCAAGTAGGCTCGCCGCGGTCCGAGCCGGCACCGGCCGGACCACGGGAGCATACCGTTCCGCATCCTGGTAAGAGTTGGGGCTTCTACGAAGGGCTTTTGTGAGCAGGCACGATCTGAGTGGATTCTATGGTTCCCAATGGAAGCGCCCTGCCAACGTGGCGGTGGTGGTACGCACCGTCAGCGGTTCCATTCTGCTCAACCCTGACGCCGACGGTCATGCATCATTGCCGGCCGGGATGGTGAGATCGGGGGAGGACCCGCGCTCAACGGCTGGACGAGTTCTGCAGGCAACCTCGCTGTCGCTGCCGCTGGGACGCATTTTGGCTATTGATTACCAGCAGACGCCGGCCTCCCCGGCGGAAGCCATCACCTTTATTTACGACGGCGGGACCTACGACGGCGGTTCGCTCGCCGCTGTGGCGGGCGGGCAGGCCGAGTTCCTTGCGGCGGACCTGGCGCTGGCCGGGCTGGGCCGTCCCCAGTCGGCCCAGCTGAAAGCCGCCCTCGACGCTCATGAGCTGCTCTCGGTGCTGGAGCTGCGGGACGGGCAGCGGATCGATACGGTCCAGCGGCACGTGCCGCCACGCGAGCTGCTTCCGGACTTCGACGCCACCATCAGCTCCGGATCCTAGACTGCCCTTATGCAGCGCAGCAGCCCCAAGCCCCGTGTGGTTTTTGTGCACGGAACCGGTCGCTTCGGCATCGCCGCGTGGCCGTACCAACACCGTCTCGCCAGCGCCTACGACTGCCTGTTTGTCCGGCGGCACGGATTCGCTCCGGATACCGCTCCACAACGGACGGACTTCCGTGCAGATATGGACATAGTGGTGGAAAACCTTGGCGACGGCGGTCATCTCGTCGCGCATTCCCAAGGGGCCGTTGCGGCGATGATGGCGGCGGTGGAAAGGCCGGAACTGGTGGCCTCCCTGACCCTGTTCGAACCTGCGTGTTTGTCGCTGACTGCGGACCTGCCGGCAACAAAGGCGCACCGGAAGCGGCTGGAGCCCCTGTTCGCCGCGAGGGACGAGCTGGACGATGAGCAGTACCACCATGAATTCTCGCGCCTCGTCCTTGGCGCGGCGGCGAAACCCCTGGCCTCGGCCGCGGACCGCGTGCAGGCCAGCCGGCTCCGGCTGCAGGATCCGCCCTGGACCGCCCCGCTGCACATCGTTCCCGGCGTCCGCACTCTCGTCGTGACCGGTGGTTGGGAGCCGCTCTATGAAGAGGTCGCGGAATATCTGGCTACCACTGGCGCGGTGCATCGCCATGCGGCCAACAACCACCGCCCGCAGGACACGCCGGAAGGTCATGGGTTGTTGGTCGACTTCCTGGCCGCTGGACAGCCCGGCTAGCGGGACTTGCTAGCGTTGATGCCATGAGTGAATCTTCGTGGGAGCCCATGACCGGTGAACTTTGGTGGCCGTGGCCACTGGACGAGGCTGGCGTAGCGGCCCTGATGCAAGAGATCACGGACCGTTCGCTGCTCGGTGCTTTTGCCGCGGGCCAGCCCGAGGCGGGCCAAACGGTCGTTGAAATGCTTCTCGCTCGAAATGCTGCCGGACGCGTCGCTGTCCTGGACCAGGGCGGCGAAGCCGTTCCGGGCCCCGACTACCGTATGCTCGCCCAAAGTTTCTCGCTGGCCCTTGGCGCTGCGGTGGACATGGATGGCTTCAGCTATCAGGCCCCCGCAGCAGAGGCCGCGTTCCGGCTGGCCGAGGAGCCTGAGCTCGGGGATGCCGGTGCGACAGATGCGGAAGATTCGATGGTGCTGCGCACCGTGCTCGTGGGGCAGATCCGCCACGAGGATCTGATCATGTTTGGCGCGCTGAACCGCGTCGAACTCCGGGTCCTTGAAGACGAAGCCATGCCGGGCCGCTCTGTGGTGTTTGTGGAAGGGGAAGCCGCACCCGGGCTCTACAACTGGCCGGCCGAAACCAAGCCATTGGTCGCGCTAATGAATCTGGACGGACTGCGAGCCGTTGAAGTTTGGCTTCCCGGTGCCGTGCACGACCCGCGCAACAATTTCTGGCACGCCTGGCAGCCGCAGCCCAAACCGTTCGCCACTACCGATAAGGCTTCGGCGGAAGCCCTGCGATTGCTCGGAACATTGGTCCGTTCCACCGAACCGAGCACCACCGGCATCGCCCAAGCCTTCGATCTTGATGCTGAAGGGGAGTCCCGGCTCAGGGACCTGCTGCAGGGGCCGGAGGACGGCGCGATCCTGGCCCGGACAGCGGTGTCCCTGGGGCTGCCGGAACTGGCGGGCCGGCTGGCCGAAGCGCCGGTGGCTGCCGTGGGACAGCCGGTCACGGTGATGGCCCCGCTGCCGATGCCCAAGGCCTTGCTCGAAGTCATCGCTACTCCCACCTCCGGACGTTCTCCCTTCGCTAAATGGCACCGGACCGTGCTGGCGCATCCGGAACTGCTGGCCGGAAGTGCGGCCGTGGCGGCCGGCGCTGCAGCAGTCCTCTTCCGCGCCGCGGCCAGGCAAAGGAGCCCTCGCAACGGAATCATGCGCGCGGGAGCGCTGTCGCTGGTAACGGAGGCAGCAGGCGAGCTCGTCTTCTACAGCTTCCTCAAGTCCCGGCGCAACCGCCGTCGCTAATCTTGCACCGAGGGGCCGTTGCCCGCCGGGATCATGCGGGAACTGGGCAGCCCCGCCACAGGGACTGGAATAAACGTGAAGCTTCAAGTATTCTTATATACATGAACTTTCAAGCAAAAAACCAGGATCTGTTGACAGGCGACCTCTCCATGGGCACCGTAATGCTCAAGGTGGGGGACATGGCCAACATGACCAAGTACTACCAGAACGCGCTGGGCTTGGATCCTGTGGCGGAAGGTCTCGGCGGTGTGTATCTGGGCCGCGGCTCCACGCCGCTGGTCCACCTGGCGCCCGCCGCCGGGCTCCAGTTGCCGTCGCGCGGCGAGGCGGGACTGTTCCATACGGCATTCCTTTTCGACAGCCAGTCGGACCTTGCCGCTACTGTCGCCTCTGCGGCCCAAACGGACCCCACGCGTTTCGTTGGCAGCGCCGATCACTTGGTGAGCGAAGCCTTCTACTTCACCGATCCCGAGGGCAACGGCATCGAGCTGTACTACGACCGGCCCCGCGAACGGTGGGAATGGAACGAGACGGCCACGGGCAAGGAAGTCCACATGGACAGTCTGGCCTTGAACCCCCAGTCCTACCTGCAGAGCCACCTCACCGAGGACTCCGTCCGCAAGCAGCACGACGCCGGCGCGGCCATCGGCCACGTCCACCTGCAGGTCGGCGACACCTCGGTGGCGGAGCAGTTCTACGTCAACACCCTCGGATTCGAGCGCACGGCCGGCTGGCACGGCCAGGCCTTGTTTGTCTCCGCCGGCGGCTACCACCACCACATGGCGATGAACGTGTGGAACAGCCGCGGCGCTGGCCCGCGTAAGGACACCCTCGGCCTGGGGGAGGTGCTGATCCATGTTCCGAACGACGACGAGGTCGGCGCCCTGGCCCAGCGGCTTGCCAGTGCCGGTGTCAGCCATCATCACACCGGTGCCGAGCTTCGGTTTGAGGATCCCTGGCGCAACCAGCTGCGCGTCGCCGTCTCCTGATACCGCGCAGTTTGGCCGCGGCCCCGCGCAGGATAGGCTGAAACCAAATGCATCCAATCCGAGGCGGAGGCGCTATGTCCGGAATTACTGAAGTTTTTGTGGCCACCCACGACGCGGCGGTGCAGCGCGCCGCTGCGCTTGATAAAGCGCTGGAGGCTATTGGCGAAGACGGCGCCCAGGTGGAGATTCCGGATGCTCCGCACACGCGGATCAATGGCATTACCGATTGGGAAATCGAACGGTTGGGCCAGCTGGCAGGGCAGGCGGTCCATTCCGTCGGCGAGGACGAACTGGCAATTGCCGACGTCGCCAGCGAGACCCTCTATGTCGCGCCGGAGTCGATGGTCCGCGCCTTGGCCGACCTGCTGGCCGAAACGTCCGACGACGGCGCCCCCGTCCTGCCCGACGTCGCCGCCGCGTGGGCGTCCGAAGAAGACATGCCGCTCAGCGGGGACGCCGCAGTGGAGTCGGTCAAGCGGATCGGCGAACTCGCTGCGGATGCTGCGGAAGACGGCCGCCAGCAGCTCTACGTCTGGAGCGGTACCGAATCCGTCTGACCGGCATTCGTAGCCGCTCGCACCGGTCCGGGAAGTCGAGTCGCGCGGATTGGGCTGTATCTGGCACAATAGACAGGTACTCGATCTGCGCGGCCCCTCTCTCCGCGCAAGTATCTTGTCCTTTGAACCCCAACCACGGCCCGCCCCACGGGTGCAGACATACGGGTTCGCCCATTTTCAGAACCAGGAGTGACCACAAAAGTGGCCGTAAAGATTCGCCTTAAGCGCCTCGGCAAGAAGTTCTCAGCCCACTACCGAATCGTTGTCATGGATGCCCGCGCCAAGCGCGACGGCCGTGCCATCGAGGAGATCGGACTGTACCGCCCCACCGAGGAGCCGTCGTACATCGACATCAAGTCCGACCGTGCACAGTACTGGCTTGGCGTAGGCGCCCAGCCGTCCGAGCAGGTTGCCGCCCTGCTCAAGATCACCGGTGACTGGCAGAAGTTCAAGGGTATTGAGGGCCAGGAAGGCACGCTCAAGACCAAGGCTCCCAAGGAAGCTTTCGCTGCTCCCGAGAAGGAGTCCGTGATCATCCCCGAGGCCATCACCCCGAAGGCCAAGAAGGAAGAGGCCGCCGACGAAGCCGCTGCAGAAGCACCGGCTGAAGAGTCTGCCGACGAAACCGCAAAGGCTGAGTAAATGCTGGCTGAAGCGCTCGAACACCTGGTCCGTGGCATCGTTGACCGTCCCGAGGACGTCAAGGTCATGGTAAAGACCAACCGCCGCTCAGACATTATTGAGGTGCGGGTCCACCAGGATGATTTGGGCCGCGTCATTGGCCGTCAGGGCCGCACTGCACGCGCACTGCGCACCGTCATCGCCGCACTGGCCGGTGGCGAGCAGGTCCGCGTGGATGTAGTGGATACTGACCGCCGCCGCTGAGCACGCTTCACATTAGTCATCGCATCCGGCCCCGCACCAGATAATGGTGTGTGGGCCGGATGTTTTTGTGCCCGATTTTCTACCCTCAGACGTAGTTCGACAGGAGATTCCATGCAGGTCCAGGTTGCGCGGATTGGCAAACCCCACGGCATACGAGGCGAGGTCACTGTCCAGGTGATGACCGATGCACCGGAGGAACGCTTCGTTCCGGGCACCGCCTTTGTCGTTGAGCCGGCGCGATTGGGGCCGTTGACGGTTGAATCGGCCCGTTGGAACAAGGACATCCTGCTGCTGGGCTTTGCGGAAGTGGTTGACCGGAACGGGGCCGAGGAGCTCCGCGGCGCCAAGCTGTTCGTCGATACGGAAGACGTCGACGACGATGAAGACGCCTGGTACGAACACGAGCTGGTCGGACTGCGGGTGCTGGTGAATGGACAGGAAGTCGGCAAGGTCGCCGCCCTGAACACCCTTCCCGCCCAGGACCTCCTGGTCGTCACTGCAGCCAACGGCGACGAAGTCCTGGTTCCGTTCGTTGAACAGATTGTCCCCGAAGTCGACGTAGAGGCCGGCTTCATCCGCGTCACCCCGCCCGCAGGTCTTTTCGAACTCAACTCGGCCGAGAGCCAAAGCACCCCCGACGACGGCGAGGGGGAGCGCTAAGTGCGCATCGACGTCGTTAGCATTTTTCCCGAATATCTGGCTGCCCTGGAGCTTTCCCTGATCGGCAAGGCGCGCCAGGACGGCCTGCTGCAGCTGGACGTGCACGACCTGCGGGAGTTCACGACGGACAAACACCGCACGGTGGATGACACGCCGTACGGCGGCGGCGCCGGCATGGTGATGAAGCCCGAACCCTGGGCGCAGGCCCTCGAATCCGTGCTGCCCGCGGACGAATCCCGCCGCCCCGTGCTGATCGTGCCGTCTCCGGCGGGTGAAGTGTTCACGCAGGCGGCCGCCCATGAGCTTGCGGAGGAAGAGCACCTGGTCTTTGCTTGCGGCCGGTACGAAGGCATCGACGAGCGGGTGCTGGACTGGGCCGAGGAGAAATTTACCGTCCGGCCGATGAGTCTGGGGGACTATGTCCTCAACGGCGGGGAAGTGGCCGTTCTCGCGATGGTGGAGGCCATCGGACGCCTGATTCCGGGTGTGGTGGGTAACCCGGAGTCCCTGGTCGAGGAATCGCACTCCGACGGCCTGCTCGAGTACCCCGTCTACACCAAGCCTTCGCAGTGGCGGGACAAAGAGGTTCCCGAGGTGCTGCTCAGCGGCAACCATGCCAGGATCGCCCGGTTTCGGCGCGATGAGCAACTGCTGCGCACTCTCCGCCGTCGCCCGGACCTGATTGCGCGGCTGGATCCCGGCACGCTGGACAAGGCGGACAAGGCCTTGCTCGACAGCCAGGGCTACACCGTTTCGGCCACCGGCGTCGCGCCGCGCCCAGCCAGCCGCTGACCCAGCCGGCTCAATTGGCGGTGCCGGCAGCGGTGTGGCAAAATGAAGACTTGTGTTTGCTGGGTTCACGCCTGCCACAGGGGGCGTAGAGCCAACAGCCAGACACACCGGCGTGCCATTTCCGGATGCGCCGGTCTATCAGATCTTTCGGTATTGATGGTCCTGCCGCGCGCCGGACCCTCAGGCCGTGACCAAAGTGGATGACCTGTGGCGTTCACCAGGAGTGATAACAATGCACATCCTCGATTCAGTAGACGCCGCTTCACTGCGCAGCGACGTTCCCGAGTTCCGCGCCGGTGACACCGTCAAGGTTCACGTCAACATCATCGAAGGCAAGAACGCCCGTATCCAGGTCTTCCAGGGCTTCGTGATGGGCCGCCAGGGCGACGGCGTCCGCGAGACGTTCACCGTCCGCAAAGTTTCCTTCGGCGTCGGCGTGGAGCGAACCTTCCCGGTTCACTCTCCGATCATCGACAAGATCGAAGTTCTGACCAAGGGTGACGTTCGCCGTGCCAAGCTGTACTACATGCGCGACCGCCACGGCAAGGCTGCCAAGATCAAGGAAAAGCGCGACTTCGGCACTGCCAAGTAGCCTCCCCTTTCTTAGGGCAGCTTGAACTAAGTGGTGCAAGAAATTCCAGTTCCCCGGGCCTCGTCCGGGGAACATGCAAAACGCCGGTCCGGATTCCCGGGCTGGCGTTTTGTCTTAGCTGTGCTCGCCGCGGCAATCGTGCTCAGCGCCGTGGTGCGCGCTACCCTGATCGACGTTTACTACATCCCCTCGGATTCGATGGAGCCCCTGCTGGATACCGGAGACCGGGTACTGGTCTCCCGAACTGATTATGCCTATGGACCCATCGAGCGGGGCGACCTGGTGGTTTTCGACGGCCGCGGCTCCTTTGCGCCCTTCGACAGCGGGAACCCCGCCTACGTGGACGCGCTGCTTGGACTGGGGCAATGGTTTGGACTCATCGGCAGCGATACGGTTTACGTCAAGCGGGTCATCGGGCTTCCGGGCGACACGGTGGAATGCTGCGCTCCGGACGGCCGGCTAATGATCAACGGGGAAGCGGTGACTGAAGACTATGTGTATCCCGGAGATGCGCCCAGCGAACAGGAGTTCGCGGTTGAGGTGCCGCACGATAGGTTGTGGTTGATGGGGGACCACCGGTCGATCTCAGCAGATTCGCGTGTACTGCTCGGTGCGCCCGGCGGCGGTATGGTTCCCTTGGAAAGGGTAATCGGCAGGCCGATGGAAATCGTGTGGCCGCTGGAACGGTCCGGCCCGCTGGAGCGGACCGCTCTTGGCATCGATCCCGAAACGGACAAAGGAAAGTGAACATGGAGCAGGCGGCAGGCAAACGGAAAAACCCGGTTCTGGCCTGGCTGCGCGAAATCGCGGTCATCGTGGCGGTAGCCCTGGTGCTGTCGTTCCTGATCAAGACCTTCCTGTTCCGGGCCTTCTACATTCCGTCTACCTCCATGGAAGACACCTTGGAGGTCAACGACCGCATTTTCGTCAATCTGCTGGTGCCTGAACCGTTCAGCCTCAACCGCGGGGATGTTGTTGTTTTCCAGGATGACCTCAGCTGGCTGCCTCCGGGAGAATCGAACGACGGCGATGGCTGGTTCCAGCAGGCACTCACCTTTGTTGGGCTGCTGCCGGACAGCTCGCAGCAGCATCTGGTCAAGCGTGTGATCGGTGTCAGCGGCGACCGCGTGGTCTGCTGCGATGCCGACGGGCGGATTACCGTGAACGGTTATCCGCTCAACGAGCCGTACCTGCATCCTGAATCCGACAATGCGCGCCAGCCCTTCGACGTCGTTGTTCCCGAGGGTAAAATCTGGGTCATGGGGGATAACCGGAACCACTCGGCCGATTCCCGCGAACACCGCGACGAGGAATCCGGCGGATTCATTGACATCGACGCGGTGGAAGGCAGGGCAGCCGTGATCGCCTGGCCGTTGGGCCGGATGGGTGTGCTGGGCAGCTATCCGGAGGTGTTCGACGCCGTCCCGGCGCCTGATGAAGCGAACCCCGGCCAGGAATCGGGCTCAGTGGAAGAAACAGAACCGGCACAGGGGGCCAGCCGATGACGCCGAAGGACGCGCATCTGCGCTTCGAGCGTTCGTTCAAGGCGCAGGGCCACCGGCTGATTGCCGGTGCGGATGAAGTTGGCCGTGGAGCTTTGGCCGGCCCCGTCTCCGTGGGCATGGTGCTGATCGACGCCACTACTGCCAAGGCGCTCAGAGGTGTGCGCGACAGCAAACTGCTCAGCGCCCCGGACCGCGAAGCTCTCGTGCCGGTGATCCGGACCTGGGCCGCCGCCTACGGCGTTGGCCACGCTTCCCCAGCCGAGATTGACAGCCTGGGCCTGATGGCCGCGCTGCGCTTGGCCGGAACCCGCGCCTGGCTGCAGGTGCTCGCCGTAGCCCGGCCGGATGTCGTGATCCTGGACGGTAACTATGACTGGCTCTCGGCACAGCCGCAGGCATCGCTCTTCGAGGTATCCGACGGCGCCGGGTGCGACGCACCAGTGCATACAAAGATCAAGGCCGATTTGCAGTGCCTTAGTGTGGCCGCCGCCAGTGTCCTGGCAAAGGTGGAACGCGACGCAATGATGGTAAAGCTCGCCGACGAGTACCCAGCGTATGGCTGGGAGGCCAACAAAGGCTACGCTACCGGCAGTCACCGCGCGGCCATTCTGGACAAGGGACCTTCAAGCCAGCACAGGCAGAGCTGGCGGCTGACGCCGGACAGCCCGGCCATGGCCGCCGTTGAACTGAGCGGAGCAGGACCGCTCTGACCGGTTCTTCGCCCGCCGTAATCGCCTCCCGTGAGGACCGAAGCCCGGCGGGGAACACAGACCTACCCGAACTGCGAGAAGATAGTGGCATGAGCGCCGAAGATCTTGAGAACTATGAAACGGACATGGAGCTGCAGCTCTATCGCGAATACCGCGACGTTGCGGGTTTGTTCAGCTATGTTGTGGAGACCGAGCGGCGGTTCTACCTGGCCAACCACGTTGATCTGCAGGCCCGCTCCGCCGATGGCGAGATCTACTTCGACCTGACCCTGCAGGATGCCTGGGTCTGGGACATTTACCGCTCGGCACGTTTCGTCAAGAAGGTCCGCGTGCTGACCTTCAAGGACGTGAACATCGAAGAGTTGACCAAGACCGATGACCTGACGTTGCCCAAGGACGCAGACCTCGGCAACTAGTGTTTTCCCCGCCTGCCGACGGCCAATGGCCAATGCACTAGTCCTGCACAGCAATCACGGTCAGCAGCAACGTCCACATAAGGGCCCAAGTCCCTGTGTCATGCCGGTCCGTGCCGCCACGCTGGGGGTATGAGAGCCAAAGACAAACTGGGCAAAGACGGCGAAGACCTGGCGGCCAGGTATTTGGAGCAGGCCGGGCAGCGGGTGGTTGACCGCAATTGGCGTTCCGGCACGGGGGAGATCGATATCGTTGCCCTGGAGGGGGCCACGGTTGTCGTTTCCGAGGTCAAGACGCGGCGGAGTCCAGACTATGGGCATCCACTCGAGGCGATTACGCCTGCCAAGGTGCAGCGGCTGCAGATCCTGACCCTGCAATGGCTGCGGGCGCACGGTATGTCGGGCACCGGGTACCGCATCGATGCCGTAGCCATTCTCCATGACGGGCAAACGCCTCCGGTCATCGAGCATGTGAAGGCTGTGGGCTGATGGGGCTCGGCAGAACATTCTCCGTGGCACTGGTCGGCCTGTCAGGGCACATTGTCGAGGTCGAAGCCGACATAGGCCAGACCCTCCCGGCATTTGTCCTTCTCGGCTTGCCGGACGCGTCGCTGAACGAGGCGAAGGACCGGATCAAGGCGGCGGCGAAGAACGCCGGAATCCCGTTGAGTCGACGCAAAATCACCGTGAACCTCATCCCGGCCTCATTGCCGAAGAAGGGCTCGGGCTTTGATCTAACGAGGTGTCAAGAAAGACACTTCTTGGATAGAAAGAAGAACGGCCATGGTTGCCACAACAATCACGAACAGCTGCCCGGCTTGGTGCCCGGGGCCACACGCCGGAAGAGTTGATCGACGAACGCGGTTTTGAACTGCTGCACCTTGGCCCGGAACAGGATTTCGGCGTCGCGCTCGGGTACTTGCTCGGCTGCCGTGGGTCGTCGCCGGTCTACCACGTCGTCCTTGAGGGCTGTGACGCCGATTTAACAGCCCATGGATTGCGGCACCTCGCTGCCAGGCTTTGCGGGCTTGGGGCGGCACTGCGGGCTGCAGCAGATAGGGTGGATGACGAATAGCGCAGGGATCGAAAGGGCCGGGGTGAATCGCCCCGGCCCTTTCTTGTCTGCCTGCTATTTGAGCGGTCTGATGCCTTTTTGGGCAGCTGTTTTACGGAAGCGTTCGGCGCTTTCCTCGCCCATAACGCGTGCGAATCGTTCTGGATCTTCCTTCCACTTCCTCATCCAGTGGCGCTCTGATTCCTCGTTGCTAGCTTCTGCCCATGCCACCAGTGCCTCCTGACGGACCGGTTTCATCTTCCGCAAGTGGTAAGCGGCGCGTAGGACGCTGAGGTGCTTCAGCCATGTCACGCTTGCAGGATCGAGGGCTTTAGAGGCGAGCCGGAGTTGGTGCTCCACCAGGCGAATATATGCCGGTTCAAGGGGACGATCCTCAAGCCGTTCAACTTGCTCCAAAAAATCCATGACGGTGTCGGTCTGCTGTCTGTAGACGCGGCCGAGGAGTAAGCGCCGCTGTGCCTTTGGAAGATTCATGGCCGATAGTTGTCTAACGAACTTCCTTCGTTCCATATCGAAGTCGCGTTTCCACATTTCGCGTGCGGCATCCGCGAGCGGTTTTTCTAACTGTTTGCCGACGCGGAGGACCGGAGCGAGGATGTTTGCCGCCTCAAGGAGCATGTCCGCGAAGTCTGCGATAGCCTCTGAACGCTTCAGCAGTCTCGCCTTGCGCGCTTCCAGCCACGGTGCAAACACGTACTGCAGGACGATTGTGGAAAGAATGGCGGTGATAACTGCTGTGAGGACAGTTGTAGTTGTTGTGTCGGTCATGCGGCGAGGGAAATGAGCGAGACGGCTATGAGAGGCCGTTCGGATGTTTTTTGCCACCGTTCCAATGTCATAGTGGCAGTTTATGGCAGGGCCGCATGGGGGAAGGCCCGGACCGCCGCCGCAAGTGGTCCGTGCCTTCCGTCGCGCGGCCATGCTCCCCAGCAGACGGCCGCTGCCGCCGGGGGACTTCGTTCCCGGCGGGTCTTTGGACGGGCCGCCCCGAGCAGCGGCAGGGGGCGGCCCTGTGTGACCGCCGGCCAGTATCCCAAGCCGGGCCGGGGGTCGGGTGGTGGTTTTCGGGCCGCTAGGGCAAGGGCCGTACTCGCCACCGGGCGGACGTTCCCCGCGGGGGAGTCGAATTGGAGTAAGCACTCCCCGCGCGGGTCCGGTCCGCCGGTCTTTACGCGGTGAGGTCGACGACGGCGAACGCCTTCGGCCGGGTGACTGCGAGGCCGCCGACGCGGATTTCCGCACGCAGGGCAACCTCGTTGTGGTCCCACAGGCTGCCGTTGACCGTTACGCCGTCGGCCGCGAAATGGGGTGCGCCGTCCATGCCTTCTCCAAGCGGATCGGGGAATCTCCGGCCACTGCCGCTGCTTCTAACTCAAGAGCCAATTTGAATGCTGGCGACGGGCCTGAGTCTCTGGACGGCTCGTCCATGCCATTGGTTTCGTCGTCATACTCGTCTAAAGCGAGGAACTTCCAGGGCAATCCGTTCTCCCAACGGTGTTGGTTGATACCTCCAGTTGGCACGCTCCTCGATGAGGCCGGCTGCTTTGAGCAGCTGCAGTCGAGTTCTGACTCCTCCGACGTCCACCCTTGCCATCCCATAGTGCTCGTAGGCAGCTCGAGCGAGGTCGGGGGCCCTATCAAACTCCGCCAGCATCGGAATGATCTCTAGCATGAACAGGAATCTGTGGTGCAGGATGAGCACGAGGTCCAAGGTGCTTTGGGTCTCTAGCCATGCGGTGGCGGGCTTTGACGGGGAGTAGATGTTAAACCCTGTCTGTTCAAGGAGGCCCGACTTGTTCAGGGTCGTCATGACAGCGCTGAAGGAGCTTTCAGACAATTCGAAGGTTTTTTGTGCGAAGGCGAGCAGGTCGGCTCTTGAGATGCTGGGGGATGACGCACTGACCAGCAAGTACAGGGACTCGACAATCTCGGGTTTCGCCGTTCCCCCGCGGTATGTATCCCAGAGAAGAGTTTCTGCCCAGAAGGACCTCCGGGGCAAGGCCCTTGATGAGTGCAGCGATCGATTGAGGCGGCTCCGGGACGGTCATGACGGATGCCACCGTCCTTGGCCGTTGCTCGGGCCCGCCAAGTTGCAAGCCAGCCATCGCCTCCCGCCCGGCGTTGGTCAATCCGATATGTGTGTTTGCTTTTGCACTCCGCGAGCCCCAAAGCCGACATCCAGGTAATGCGTCTTCGGACCTGATCCAGCGTTGTCCACTGCAGCTGATAATCGGTCGCTGCCACATCCATTAGTTCTCGCATCGTCCTAACCCCGTCTGCAAGCGCGTGGAGGAGTTCACCGACGAATCGCACATGACGGTGGAAGATCGCCAGGAGGTCACGGGGGTTTCGTGAGGACATCCATAACCGCGCCTCTTCCGACACATCCACGTGTTCTCGGTCTAGATGACTCCTATCAGCGGGGCACCGATACACAGCCCTGTTTTAATGCAGTGCCAGCAGTGCCAGGGAAAGGGTGGACTCCGGTGCACCCTTTCCCTCGCCGGATTGTTGCAGGCGGAGGCAGGGTTTCAGGTTCCGGACTTCTCCTGCCTGGCCGTTTCTTCGATCGCTTCCTGCCGGCGGCCTCCAACGATTTCGATCCTGCGGCGTTTGGTTGCTTCGGTGACCGGGATGGTCACGCTGAGCACGCCGTTGTCGTAGTGCGCGGCAATGTCGAGGTCGATGTCCTGGCCCAGCGTGAGCTGGCGCCGGAAGGAACCGCCCTCGCGTTCCTTGAGCAACCACTGCGTCCCGCCGTTGTCCTTCAGCGTGCGTTGCGCCCGGATGCTCGATCTGCCGTGTCAGGTTGAACTCGGCCCACTCCGGCTGCAGCCGAGTAGGCAGCCTGTCGGATCCGTCTCCCAGGATTCCTTCCGCTATAGGTACTCCATCGACCAAGAAGTCGAGGAACGGAACGGGCACCCGATGGCTTCGCCGTGCCGAGATGGTTGTCTCCATTGTCATGAGGGACGGCCGCAGCGTCAGAACATTCCGGCGGTGAGGAACCATGCTCCAAGTTTCCCCAATGTTCCTCAAACCACCAAAGCGCCAACGTAGCGATGTGCATTGGAGGATCCTCTACCATTGATTTCCGCAGCCGTACCAAGCACGACAAAATAACAGACAATGACTGGTGACCAGGATGTACGTAGCTATCTCTCAGGTCTCTCGAGGGAAATGGAGGGGATCGTCTCAAACCTGCCCGAAGGGGTGGAAGGGACGGTGAGCATCCGCGGTAACTATGTATATGTAGATATCCAGGGGCCCCGGCTGGCGATTTTCACGCTAGTACTCGGAAGCGAAGCGCCCGAGATCGTCTACCACGGTCAGTTTCCTCCTTTCCGACAGGATGCCTGTCGAGCGCAAGAGCTGAATCCCAGGCCGGCCCTACCTATCTGCACCTCTGGCCGACGGCAACGTGTGGAGACTCAAAAAGTTCGACTGACGTCCGCCGGCTAGCCCGGTAAGCGATCCGCTACCGTCCATCCTCGATCGTTGCACGCAGTTCTGACGTCGGCGGCGAATCGGGCCACCCCATTAGCTGCGACGGCGACGACCGACTGAATAGTTACAGGGTTAGCTTGAGCGGCGACGGACGGGCGGTGGAAGCCGGCCGCGCGCGTAGGCATCGACAAGTTGGCCCACCTCCTCCAAGCACTTGCGTTGTGACGTCTCGTCACCTGGCTCCCAGGTCCATTCCTTGTACTCCACCTCGCCTGATACGAACACGTCATGGTCGAGGTTGTCGTACCAAACCTCCAACACCCTTTCTGGGTCGGCCACTAGGGCAATCTGAGTGCGCCATCCATTTACGGTTTCGTGGCCGGCTTCCCAGCCGTCATAGGAATGTGCCGCAACGACGAGAGCCCTATTCCGCGCCACGGCGGAATCAATGGTCGTACGAAGATCGATTAAGAATGTCGGTCTAACGGGCTCGGCTAGAACACGGCTCTTCCGTGGACGCTTGATCATCGTTAAGGCTCGTATCGATCGTTCACGGTTTCAGTCTGCCAGCGATTTAGGCACGCGCGCCCGGTAGCTTATCCTTCTTCCGGATATCGGTGGGTGACCATGCACAACCTCAGATGCTTTTGGGGCGGGAACATCAGCCCTGGAACTAAGGCTTGCGTCTGCTGACCAGCCAAGCGAGCGTAGATCCAGCGATGCCTGAAAGTAGAGACGCTGCGACCAAACGACGGTAAGTCGGAGAATCCGGGACATCGTTCCCACTGGCAGGAGATGGAGTCAGCTCACCTGCCTCTTCAATGACAGGCGCTGCGCCTTTCCGAAATTTGCGGAGAAGTGCATCGGCAAAAGGGCCAGCAGCTCCAAAAAACCAGATCAGGCCACCACCCGCGGTACCTGCCGACGCGGAGGCAAGGAACAGCTCGCGCTGGACGGCCGCCTCGCGTCGCTGATCGACGCCAGTCAGTCGAAACCCTGCGGCTTTGTCAGCACTTTGAAGGGGAAGGCTCCACGTAGGGGCTGTCGGATCTTCCACTTCTGGGCTTGAAACTGTCGGCACGTACTCGGCTGGAAGGCCGTTAGGTTTGATGCTGACAACGGATGCAGCAGTTACCGACTCAATGTCCAGGATCTCGACAGGCAGTGTCAGGGTTGCGATACGAGGAAAGGCATAGCGGTGCTGGGCGCCCGCAACGGTTTCAGTCGGAGCTGTCGTTTCTCCCTGGAGGGCAACGCCCCAGCCGATGCCGGCTTCTCCGACGGTTTGATCCGAGAAGTCTTGTTTGCTGATGACGGTCATAACGCAGTCATCGCTCAGGGAAAATTCGAGTCCCACCGAACCTACAGAAAGATCCCTATCCGACGGAGCTATTGGAGGATCGAATCTGAGTTCTTCGCCGTCGCTCGTCTTGCGTAATTGAACGTCCTTCATTGCTCCACAGAACCCGATCATCAAGTCACCTGCTTGTTCCGGCGAGACAGCGGCGTCGACATCTCCCCTCAGGAACATGTCGAATGAGGTCAGGCTCGGAGAGGGCTGGAAGCCCAACGCAACATCCACTCGAACCGGTGCCGAGGCCGACCCCTTTTTAACGCCCACAAAGATTGCACCAGGCATATCCAGCGGAGGCACCGGAGCGAAGGCCGGCTGGGAAAAGTGGAGGGCCACGAGAGTCGACAGAATCGTGACACCGCCAGCTGCCGCCAGCTGCAACCGTTCGCCTGTATTCGCCACCCCAGCAGTCTAGAGTGACAAATTCGAAGCGTGAGACTGTTGCGCCAAGTACACCCGGTAAAACCGGGAACGATCGTAAGGGAATTCCTTTTCGGACGCCTACTCAGTAGTGAACACGGCCGGCCCGGCTTCGCTCCACTGCGCGAAGCCTGTAGAAATAGAGGATGACCACGGATGAGCCTGACTACTTCCTTTTCATAGGAGACGTTGACAGCGAATCGGCCACAACGAAATTGAGGTCGAGCGGTGTCTTGTATCTTAAGAAGCTGCTTAGTTCGAAGCCTGAAAATTGGGCCAGGATCGTCACTATGATTACTTCGCCGCACTGTCGTGGCGCACTGGTCGTTCTGAGGCGCAACGACTACGAGGCAATGTGCCGGTCCGAGTATGAAGAAGCGTCCAGGGCCCTGCTAGATGCTCTCGCCGACCGTTCTCATGTCGTTCTTGTCCATGAAGCAGTGTTCCTCAGCGACGAGCAGCGCGCGGCCAACGACGTTCCGGCAGATGAGCATGTGAGGGAGAATTTCTTCCCTCTCGGGCTTAGCGACGAGGATCGCGCCCTCTTCGAATCTATGAGGGAGGAATGGCAGGATCCCTTCAGAGCGATCTCCGATGTCACGCGGGAGCGCGTGAACGCCATGCTCCGTGATCGTCAACTCAACGTCTTTCCGTACCGCACGAACGTGGAACGTTCAATCATCGCGAGCGGGTTCCTAGAGGACAATGAGCGGCACCTGCTCTTCCGCTTCTACGTCCCCAGCGGTCGTCTCTACGCCCAAGAGGCGGAGGCTCTCCTCGGCCTGTTTCGCGAGTGGCTTGGCCAGACGGGCCACAGCCGCGTTCGTCAGGAGGGCTACAGCACTGCCGCCGGCCAGGTGTTCGAATTCTTCAGTGGGGACGGTCAGCCTGAGGGTGGATTGAGCCGTTACTTCGAGGACTTCTCGTCCTTCCTCGGGGACTGTGTGTCCATGCCAGCGGCCGCTGTCGCCCAGCTGATCGAACACGGTGTAGCGGAGGACGCAGCAACAATCATTGTGTCGCGGTATGCGACCAGGGCACGCCGTCTCAGCCTCGACCTTAAACAACGAAGGGAGGAGCGGATGCTGACCTTGAAGCATCAACTCGAGAACATCGTCCTTGAGGTCGACGGGTTGACTAGAAGGAATGTAGAGGCTGTTTTGGACGAGATGCTTCCGCCTCCGGCGGCCATTGGGGTTATCGAGGGGCCGAGGATGAACCCAAGTCCTTCGTTAACAGTCAATAATTTCAATCCGCAATTCATCAACGAGGTTACGGGTTCGGTGGTCCAGAACATCGCGGGAACCGTCAACCTCGGAGCCGAAGCGAAACAGTTGCTCGAACTCATTGCGACTTTTGGCGGCCACGAGCGCGCTCAGCTGGAAACGGCGGTTCACGAGCTGGAGGACGGCGGTGCGCGAGGGGCCGAGCGTGTCGCGGCGCGCGGTCGTCTCAAGCGCTTCCTGGCGGACCTCGGCAACCGCGGGCTCGGCGTAGGCCTTGACATCCTACAAAAGTACGTAGAACACAAGATCGGCGTCTAGTAAACCGAAACCTGACACCCTTTGTAAAGATGTTCGTAAGCCCGTCCCTTGCGGACAGAGCACCCTCTGACCTGTGGCGTTGCGGCAATGGCCAGAACGGTGTGCCGTAAGACCGATCTGGTGAATTGTCCGGTCACGGGGCCCTATGCGGCACAGTGTTTCGCGCGTCCTTGGCTCTGTGAGGTGACAAATTTCCGCTGGCGACTGCCTATAGCTGGCGACTGCCTATATAGGAACATCACGGAACGGCTTTGTAGTGTTAGCTCATGGAAACCAGGCTTCCGGCCGGACTGCGCCCGCCCGTCGAGGTTGTCCTCGCCAAAGCGGTGGAGAAAATGCCGCGGCCGGATGCCCTGCCCGGCGGCCTGCTTTCTGGGCCCAAGTGTGACGGCTACTGGGCTGTCCTCGCCAGGGACGGGAAAGAGACCTCTTTGTGGTCCCGCCAAGGCTTTGTGGTCCCGCCAAGGCAAAACCTCACCCGGTACTTTCCTGACCTCATTGCGGCAGCATCCGTGCAGCTGCCGCCCGGATGCCTCATCGACGGCGAAGCCGTCATCTGGTCCAATGACCGGCTGGATTTCTCGGTGCTGCAGCAGCGCCTGACAACATCGGCAAAGTCCTTGGCCCGGCAGGTCCGCGAGCAGCCGGCCCACTTCGTTGCCTTCGATCTCCTCGCCGTGGCCGGACACGACACCCGCCGGGAACCCCTGGACAGCCGCCGGGCTCTGCTTGATGAGCTCGCCAAAGACTGGGAAGCACCGCTGGACTTGTCGCCGGCCACCACCGATCGTGAGAAGGCCAACACCTGGTTCAAAGAACTGCCCGCCACAGGAGTGGAGGGATTAATGATCAAGGGAAAATCGCAATCCTTCAGTCCCAGGGGCCCGGTCGACTTCGACGTCTCCTTACCCGCCGCATCCTGAGGGATGCGGCTTCAGGCGGCCTCGGCTTGCTCGTCGAAGGGGGTGGAGTGGATCAAAGCACCCCCTGTCGGCGACCGGAACGACCAAGCGGCACTGGTACAGCCTCACTAGTCCATGTTGGAGACACTAAGGCAGGTGTGCACGGGAATCTGCTCTTGCAGCGTCTGGACGCCTTCCGCCGGGGACTTCCAGCTGGCCATTGACGTGAAGCGTGCGTGGTGAGCGGCCGAAACGCGCTTGTACTCGGCGTCCTGAGCCGTCACGGGCACCCGGTCGCCCCGCCGCGGCCAGCCACGTCGACGAGGGCACCAACGAGTTCGGGACCCATCGCCAGTGCTGCATCGTTGTGGTTCGCCGCCGCTACCTCCACCTCGATGACGTAGTTTCCGGCGTCCCGGGCCGCCTGAGCCACGTCCCGGCTCTGCTGTGCGGGCACGATGGTGTCCGCGCTCCCGTAGACCACGGCGGTCGGGATGTCCGCTCGCACTACGTTCTTGCGTACCGGGTAGTGATCGCGAAGCATCCAGCCCACCGGCACGCCGTAGCGCTCAAGTTCCGCGGGTTCGCTGACTGCCCGCCATAGGTGCTCGACTGGGTGGGGAGGCGCGCTCAAAGCGCAGGGAGGGGGCGACCATTGAGTTTCTTGAGGATTCCGTCGTCGCTCGGCGACCGGCGCTGCGTGTCCGCCAGATCGCGGAGGAACTGGGCTACCGCCGCAACATGTCCCCGTCAGGGCTCCGCCCAGGATCCACGGGAACGATCGCGGCCATACTTTGTCTTCTACGTCTTCTTGTACGGCCGTCACTGTTTGGCACGCTACAGGTCGTCTACAGCACCGACCGCTTGGGCGTCATGCTGTCCCTTGCTACCTGACAGAGACGAGAGCGCAACGGACCCGGTTCTTGCAAGCGCAAGTGCTATGAAAGACAGTTGCCTGGCACTGGCCTGCTGAGCACTACAGGAACTTCACCCTCGCTCAGTAGCACGCAATGCCATAGGCTGAGCCATATTGCACTGTATGCGGGGTAGAAAGCAGAGCTGCTATGTGGATGGATCCGCGAGTTATGGGGGGCGGTTATGAGCCGCACGATTCTGATTTATTCACAGGCCGAGAGGTCGAATCCACCGTGTTCGAGAAGGCTCTCTTGGCTCACCGCCGCAGACTTGACAGCGAAAACGCGGATTGGAACGTGCGGCAGAACGTCCTGGTGTATTACGGCAGTGGGGGAGTGGGAAAGTCCGAGCTCTCCGAACGGCTGGGGTTGTGGGCTAAAGGGGACCTGCCACTGATAAATGGTTGGGGGTCAAGGACTTCTACCGCCGTTGATGCGCTGATCCGAATCGATTTGTCGGAGTCCGGTGGGCACTTTGACGTGATCGGCGCGATTGTCGCCATTCGACAAGAATTAGGCCGGCTCCGGAAATCATGGCCCGCTTTCGACTTTGCATTTGCTGCCTACTGGGGGGCTGCCCATCCCGGCGAATCACTGCCCATGAAAGGTCATCAAGACAATGGGTTTGCGGACGCTGCCGGTGAAACTTTCCGTGCCGTACTTAGTGACTTGGGAATGTTTGATACAGCCATCGGGCTTGGATTCACCGCGGCGCGCAGCGTGGTGCGGGAGCTTAAACATAGGAAGGTGCGGAGGCTCGCCTTCGAAACTTTCGACGGGTACAGAAACCTTTTAGAGCGTTGCGTCGAGCTCCCAAGCCCCGCTGATCCGCAACTGGACCTAGTTGTTGACTTGGCTTGGTTGCTCGCGAATGACCTCTCAAATGGTTGGGATGAGTTGTCACCTCTTGTCGTCGTTTTTGTCGACACTCTCGAACGCCTAACTCTGGATCCACGCAGGATTGGAGAACGTCGGTTAAATCAGCTGGTTTGGTTGATGCCGAATGTCCTCTTCGTGATGACCGGCCGCGACAGGCTCGACTGGTTTGATGAACGGAGGACGAATCTTCATGTGGCTGGTCCAGTTGTCTGGCCTGGACTTGTCCCCGGTGCACAACATGATGGACAACACTGCCTTAGGCAATTGTCATCAGCGGACACAAGGAAAGTAATTGTCCTCGGCCGGGCTAAGTACGACCTACCAATATCAGACGAGGTTGTTGACCAACTTGTAATCGCATCTGGAGGGCTCCCACAGTATCTGAAGTTGGCACGAGTAGTTGCTTTGACCGCTCAACTCAATGGCCGCGCAGAGGTCACGGTGGCAGATGTCACCGGCTCTTTGGGCGAACTGGTAATGCGAGTGCTGGAGTATGTTCCATCAGATGAACAGCGAGCTTTGAGGGCTGCTTCGATGTTCATGTATTTCGACTCGAGCTTGATTGCCGCCGCGGCTGATGTTGACTATGGGACTGCGGAGCGAGCAGTGCTGCGGCCGATGATCGACTATGAGGAGGATGCGCACTACCCGTATCGCATGCACGATGAAATCCGCACCGCTATCCGCTGGAGCGATCATCGAAAAATCGCTAGCTGGTCGGGGCAGGACTGGTACACCGCCGGAACTAGAGCTTGCAGTGAGGCCCATCGGCGTTACCTTAATGCTGCAGGGAAGGGTGATGGACCGTCATGCCATGCAGCTGTCGGATTGGCAATTTCTATCGTTTGTGGCCAAGATGTTGCAATTGAGGCGTCTGATTCTCCGAGCTACAGTGATTGGCTGACCAAGGCGATTGTGTATGGTCCATCCGTTTCCGGTCTCTCGAATTACATTCCGACAGTTTCAAAGACGGAATATGGACAATCAGTGCTGGACTTCGTAACAGCGAAAACTTCGGGCGTCCCGATAGAGGAGCGAAGGGCACTACTTCGTAGATTATTCAGTTCCAAACATCCGTTGGCGTTACCGGCCGGCCGGCATCTTGCCTACAACCTCCGAAATAAGTACCTGTGGGAAGAGGCTCTTGCGGTCTTCGACGACTTGATTAAGCGATCACCAACAGATCTCAACAGGTATGAACGTGTTCATACCCTTATAGCAGCCCGACGTTTCCGTGAGGCGTCTGAGACGCTTCATCAACTCTCGAGGGAACGTGGAGATGTCGGGAAGGCGAACATCGAATTGGCCCACGGGCGACCCCAAAGCTGGATGATCGGTGCCCACGAAGCCATCGATCGGCTCAAGAAGGGTGGGAGACAAAGGGAGTGGTTGGAGAAATCAGGCGTCTTGCTTAGGTGGAAGACTGTCGTTGAAGGAAATGTGGATCGTGCAGACGTTGAACGCTTGCTTGGTTTCGCGGAAGCCGTCGGACATGATGCCGCGACGCAAGACTGTTTAGTTTCGCTCGCTCTTCTGAGTCCAGGGAGCGAAACTGATGACAAGGCTGCCGTTGAGCGTCTCGAGACATTCGACATTGCGAATAGTGCTCAAATCGGATTTCGCACCGCGCTCGTCAAAGCCATTCGAGCGTTTGTTGCGGAGGATTATTCCCGGCTGAGTGAGGTAGGAGATGCGATAGAGCGGCAAAAGCCTCAAAGCAGGTCATGGATCCCAGTTGAATGCTTACTTGATGCCCTTGGGATCCCTATAACCTTGCCCAGCACCCAATGGTTGGAGCCATACGAAGACGTTCGTAATCAGTGGTGGAAAATCTTCGAGGCGTACCGATCTCGCGTTGTTCTGGGGAGGGGTAGGTAGGAACAGGCAGGAATTGGATGGAATTGGGCGGCTGGAATTCCATGAAGATGCTCGTGGTCACGTCGTAATTGCTGTTATCTCTGTTTCAATACGGTGACGATGGACAGGAGACCGGCCAGCTGATTAGCGGGTGTGTCACTGGCATGACGATACAGCAGAGAGTTGGCGGGAAAACCATCGGATCTAACAAGGCGAAGGCTTGGGCGAAGACCTATCTGCTGATCGTCCCAAGTTTCGGCTCACCCGGCATATGACAGCTATCCCGGTTCGGACAGCGAATCCGAGCCGGGGTGACAATTGGATCCGTTATCGGCGTTACGGCTCTGGCCTGCCGCTAACGGGACCACTCATACTCTTGGCATTCCCGAATGTAAGCCTGCGTTTTTTGGGTGAGTTTGCGGAGGCCGTAGCAGTTGAGGACTTCGCGGGGGAGTTCGTCCGGAAGCACCCCTTGAGCGGTGAGCAGTTCCATCAAGGTGTGTAGTTCCGACGCTGGTACGTCGAATATTGTGCGTGGTCCCAGGGCTCTTAGTCTGACTTGTGTCTGTCCCGGTGTGTGCAGTGTTGCCTTGACGATTCCGGGCACTCCATCGGTGATGCGCTTTAGCGACCCGGCCCGAAGTGCGCGGCTGACGGCTTGGTTGAATAGCCGTTGAGTCTCCCGTCCAACTCGCTGACCACCGGAAGCCTGAACGTAGCGTAGATAGGCTTGGCGGGCGATCATGGGGCCTTCTGCGCCAATGATGGAAACCAGCCCCAGTTGAATGGAGGGGAGGTTAGTTGGAGCGACCGCCGGTAATTCCTGGCGGTTCCAGCTTATATACGGGGCAAGGGGCACATATCCTTGCGGTGTCAGAGGGCCGTCGACGGTCTCGGCGCTTTCCATTTCGCTGTCGTCACTGAGTTCATCAGCGTTTTCGTTCTCGTCCTGATCCTGCTCCGCGTGCGGCTTATCGGGGTGTTGCAAGACATTTGCTGGGCGGAGAGTGTCGGTCCTATCAGCGGTGATGGCGGCGCTTGTCTCCGGCCCCCCCTCGGATGCGGGTGACTGCGTGGATTCGTCTTCTTGCGAAGTGGGGTCAGCGGGAAGGAAGTCGATGGTGGCGGCCGGCTTTTGTTCCACTTCGTCGGGCTCGGGCCGTGGCTCTTTGGTGGCAGCCATTTCATTTGTCCAGAGATCAAAATCGGGGGCTGAGTCATTCGTGGATTCACCGGTAGCTTTGGTTTCTGCGGGTTCTTCGAAAACTTCGCGAACGACTGGTCCGCGGGGGCTGGTCATCCATTCATCGCCTGTGGGGATGCCGAGCGAATCCAAGCGTTCCCACACTGGCTGCATGGCTGTCTCCGGATCACGGAAATAGGCTGAGCCCCGGATGCGTGCGAATGTCCATCCGGCTCGTTCCAGAACCTCTTGCCTTGCCCGGTCCCGGTGCCAGACATCGGGGCCGTGCCAGCGGTCGCCATCGCACTCTATGGCGAGCCGTCCGTCGGGCCCGGAGACGACGATGTCTAGGCGGTAGTTGCCTACCTTGTGTTGGACTTCCACGCCCTTGTAGCCCCTGTTTAGGATGTCGCGGACTACGCGGATCTCGAACTCAGAATCGCAAGCGTCGAAGAGGTTCTCGCTCATGACGGAGGCTGTGCCGGCCGAAGTGCAGTGCCGGATCAGTTCCGCGCGCAGGTCACCGTTCGGAAGTTGGTCGGGTTCTACGGAGGTCACGACCCACATCTGATTTTTGGCGCGCGAAGTAGCCACGTTTATTCGGCGCAGGTCGCGGAGGCTGGTCATGGAGCCGAGCCTTTTGGCGGGCAGCGAGGGGTCGATCGCAACCACGGTGGTAACGATGATGACGTCACGCTCGTCGCCCTGGAAATTGGCTGCCTCTCCGCAGCGAATTTGCCGGTGTTCCATCTCCTCCGGGCCGAGGCGGTCGTAGAGCATCTCCCAAATAAGTTTTGATTGGCTGGATCCGAGGAGGCTGACCACCCCGAAGGTCATTCCTTTGTAGTCCGGGTTGCCGCAGAGTTCACAGATCAGTTCAACAACCTGTGCTGCCTCCGGCTCGTTAATGTCACCTTGGCGGTACCCGTCGCGGACTTTGACCAGGCCGAGGGGCGGCCATCCTGGTGTTGGTGGCTGGTCCCGCAAGGGGGTGATGAGTCCGTTGTATGCGTGCTGGTTTGAGAACGAGATGATCTCGGGCAGGCATCGGAAGTGTTCCGTGAGCATGATCGGCGTAGCGAACTTCTGAACCGCCAGGTCGTACAGGCTGTTATCCGGGTCGAACAGGATTCGGTAATTGGGTACCCGGGACAGGTAGTCGTCCATGATTTCAAAGACTTGCTCGCGGTTAAGACCAACGTTTTCGGGGCTGGTCTGTTTGTCGTCGCCGACGACGATGGCAGTCTTTGACAGAGACAGCAGCGGAAGGGCCTCGAAGCCAATCTGGGATGCTTCGTCGATGATGAGGACGTCGAAGGGCGGAATTTTGTCCGGTTTGAAACTCGTCAAAGCCCGCGACGTCGTCATGATCCAGGCTGGTACGGCGGTGCTCGATTCGTCCAGAGACCGGCGCATTTCGTTGATCCACCGCTGCGCAAACTTGCCGCCGGTTTTTCCATACTTCTTTGTCGCCTGGATGTAGCTTTGTAATGCTTGGCGTTCCTTCGGGCCCAGATTGTCCGCCAGTCTCCGCCAGGCCATTTCGCTGACCAGCGCCGAGACAGTCTTGCGGCGTCGACTTGAGAATTCGTCGATTTGTGCCTGGAGCTCGCCGGGATTGGCTTTGTTGGTGAGAGCCCGGAGCCAGGACTCGAGCTGGCGGAACTGCCATGCTGTGTGGATTTTCTGTGGGTCCTTGGCAGCTGCCGGGTCGGCAACGATTTCCTCGGTCCAGGTCGGAGCAGCAGCGGCAAGCGTGGATTGCAGGTGTAGCAGCCGGCGGGCCGAAGGTCTCGTTTCCAACAGGCGCAACACCGTGTCGCGGTGTTCGTCCCACGACCCGAAGTCGTGGGTGGAGAGATCCTTCGCCAAGTGCTGGAAAAGGGGTGAAGCACCGGACTTGTTGGCACCGGTATTCAACACCGTCCGGATGATTTCGACCTTGGCTGCCGCTCGGGATACGTCATGCCAGTGCTTACCCGACTTCAGATGGCGCGATGCGGTAGTGAGCGCGTCGGAACCTGCCTGAGGAATACGCCCATATCCGATGCGCGTGAGGCGGCTATCGAGATCGTCCGCCAGGTTCGGGTAGTCGAACAGCCTTTGGAACACGGCTATTTCTGCGGCTATGTCATCCTCCGGGCGTTGTGAAAGCCCCTGGCTGCCGTGGGCAGGAGACTGACTGCTCCACAAGGAAGCGATTTGCCTGCGGACTGATTCGAGGGAGACCGCGGCGATGCACAGGGCCACATCCTCGGCCGTGGCTGGCGTCCGGGAGCCCACCGAGAACAACTCAAGCGCCTTCTTTGCCTGCCGGTCGAACATGCCCAACTTGCCCTTGGATGCCAGGACATCATGTGCTTCTTGCAACCGTTGAGGAACGGCCGGATTCATGACATCGGGAAGGACCACAGCACGTGTTAGCAACGTCCGGCGCAGGGTGTACGCGGCCTCTCTCAGCTCGATCAGCCGCTCCAAATAGAGGGCCCATTCCTGGGACCTCAGGGGGTCGGAAGTATGCGTCAGGACGGAGGAATACACCGAGTCTTCGATCTGGGCCAGTGTCGAGGCGGCTTTATCCAGATCGGAGGCGAGCAGGGCTATCTCTGATGGATCAGCCGTTTCAAAGGTCTCCCAGCTTCGGAACGCGGGTTTCACGGTGTTGGCGCTGTCGTGACCTGTGCGGATGTGCTCGATGAGTTCCTGCAGCTGGGTTCCGTTGGGTAGGTCGGCCGGCTCCGGCAGTATCTGCAGGGCCTCGGATGCCCTACTGACTCCTGGGGATCCCAGGAGACCCACAAGCTCTTGGAATTCCGCTGGTGTGATGGGACAAGGCGTCGACGGGGAAAGCTGGTCGTCAATGTAGTCGAAGCGTTCAGCATTCTCTCGAAGCCATTGGGCTGTCTGCTGCGGTGTTGGACTTGTGCCTGCTGCCCAGCCGCCTTCGAGCGAGACAGTTTCTACCTGGCGGGCTTCAAACATGTCCTTGGTGGTACCGGCGATGCCGCGGTCGATGGCATCGAGCTCGCTGCGCAATCGTTGTATCTGTTCATCGGATTCCTGCTTGTCCAGCACGCTCACGTGGGCCTGAATATTTGAAATCGACTTTTCCAGCTGCTTGCGGCTGTCCTCATCGGCACCAAGAACGGAGACCGTCAGGTCGCGAATGCCGTTGGGGACCTTTTCAGCCAGGACTCTCAAGGCTTGTTCTTTTTCCGCTACGACAAGAACCCGCTGGCCGTATGCGACGTAGTGGCTGATTAGGTTCGCAATGGTATGCGATTTTCCCGTCCCCGGCGGTCCCTGCACCGTGACACCGGGGTGGGTTTGGGCAAGGCGGAGGATGCGCTGTTGCTGCTCGTTCGTGGCCAACGGCAGCAACAGGGGATCTAGAGAGACTGCAGAGGGTTCCGAGGCAGCCGTCCCATCGGCCGGGGATGTTGGGACTCCCGACGCATGGGCGACGATGTCCTGCAGAGCCATGGGTATGAGACCTTCAGGGTCAAGATACGTCTGGCGCATCTTCTCCAGGAAACCTTGCGAATCCGGCACTTTCCGCCGCATGAAGAGCGTCCACGAGTTGTCGGCGCGGAAATCAGGACCTGCCGTCGTCGCGCTCTCCATGACGACGGCATTGTCATCAATGAATCGAGCAAGCCGAGTTATCAGCTCGGTGCATTCTGTGCCGGACCACGGATCCAAATCGAGCCCGGTTGATGCTATCCGGGCAGCGGACAGTGATGGGCGGTCGTGAAGATCCAGACCCAGCAGATAGTTCGACTCGATCTGATGAGATCCGGCCGGCCGCACAGACATCCGCTGATTTTGGGAGTCGAGATCGATCTCGACGGGAAAAGTCAGGGGAGGGTGATCAATGGTGAATCCGTCTTTCACCCATCGGCCGCGGCCGAAGCCCCACAAAAGCTCGGTGGATTCCCGTTCCAGCAAGAGCTGTTCACGTTGTTCGAACAGGTTCCGATGCAGGCTTTTCACCGCTGAAGCTAAGTGTGTTTGTTCGCTCCATGGCAGCCATTCAGTTTGAATCCAGGTAGCGGCCTCAGCAAGAAGATCAGAGCGGCGCCGGGCTTCCTCCGGGGACACTTCAGGAGGGCCTACCACATCAGCGATGTCTGCGGCCGCTGGTTCTTCATCGTTGGCCGGCCATGGAGCAACGACGCTGGGTTTCTTGTTGGCAGCCAGCGGCGTAACCGAATCCAGCAACGGCCTCAGATGTTCCGGAACGGTGGGCGGAACCGGCAGATCGATGAAATCGACTGTAAGCCAAGGGGCTTCTACTCCACGGAGGAGATTTACAGCGGGATGGTCGGGAAGGTCTGAATCCCGTAGACCAAACATGCGAAAATCTGCAAGGTTGCGAACCGGTAAGTTTCGGCGGGCGTCGTACGCACTGAGGAAATCAATCAGTTCCAGGACATGGTCCCGCACTTCATTGGAACTGTCGCTGTTTTTGTCGCTCATTGCCGCCCCCTGGCTATTTCCTGTAAACCGTCGAACCAACAACGAAATAAATCGAAGGACGGCACTTCGTTATTCTAGTTTGATTGGGATAGGTCCTATCCACGAAATTTCTTGATAAGGATGTTCTGTTTTTCGTCGACTTCCTCAAAACGCGCTTCTTCAGCATCCTCTAACGATGGTTGGGTCTTTTTGTAGGCCATGCTGGCGAGCTCAAGTGCCTGGTCCAGGGTTTTTTTATCCAGGATGTGGATGGACGTGCGGTACTCGGGGTGCCCTGTTGTCGGTCTCCAGGCATCAGGGGCGATGCCGTGCAGTTCCTCATCGGAATCGAAAGCCAGGCGAAAATTGACTTGACCATCAATCGGGTAGGTGTAGACGAAGCCGCCGACGCGCGACCCGCGACGCCGAATGCGAAGGTAGCGGGTGTAGTCCAAGGGCGCTCCTGATTGGCCACCCCTTGGCTTAATGCCGTGCACCGACACGCCCGGCCAAGCGGACGCTTCGGCTAGAAACCGAAGAAAGTGATCTGCAGCGGGGTTATTTCCGAGTTGAGCTTTAACAGTCGGTTGCCCTTCTGCGGCGACCCCCGGCACGTTTTCCGTTCTTAACCCGTACCCCTCTCCTTCCTCGTCGATGGATGATTCGAACTCCTCGTTTAGTTCCAAATCGACGGCACCGCTAAATATTGCTGTGTCGGCTATTCCCCTGGCCAAGCGGCTGATCTGTTCGAGTAAGGCAGCGGGTGGTTGGTCCAGGTTAATTGCATGGCAGTGGATGCTGGTGTCATGTCCCAAAATCTCGTGGGTCTTCGGGTCCTCCTCGCCCTCGGCGTAGACGAGATGTCCCGCATGCAGGCCGAACCTCACGCAATAGGCCAGCATTTGGTAAATGTCGGCATTGGGATAGTTGGAAGACTTTTTATATTTCGCGTCAATTACGGCTAGTGCCGCGGAGCCATCCGTCCAGAGCAGATCAGGTCTCAGCGCGATGCTGGTCTTGGAATCGAGGTAGCGGCCGCGGGCCTGTGCTTCCGTATTTCCACTGATCTGGCGGAAGTTTTCGGCTAATGCGGTAATGACAAAGTCCTCGAATATTTGCCACATGTCAAAGAGGAATGAGGTAGCGATAACGTGTCCGGGACGTTGCTCCAAGGACGAGTTTTTCAAGATCAGTTCTGCCAGAATCAGCGCGTTCCGGTATCTACTGTTCAACCGGGTGAAGTGTACCCGTGGCAGCGGCGCTCCGCGTTGCAAGAAGGCGACTCCGTCGAGGCGTCGGGTCAGTTTTCCGAGTCGGGCTCGAGTTTGTTGGTTGAGGGACGGAATGTGCAGCAGCCGGTGGGCGGCTGCCAGGAGAAGCTGATTCTCCGCAATGTTTGTGCTGTATTCATCGAAAGTCACCTGTATGGGGAGCGCCAGGCCTGCCCGCCGATTGATCTGTGCCGCAATATCGATGCGTCCGCGGATGATAGGGAGGGCTTCATTGAGGGTTTCGTACCCTTGCAAGAGCCCGGCGCCAGTTGCCTGGGCGGCGTGACGGATAAAGGCCTCTGCGACCATCTCCGGTAGATCATCGTCTGCGCTGATAACTGCATCTTGGTCCTTCCAGAACTCGCGGTGCACTGAGTAGCACATCATGAAAAACAGGCGAGCGATGGAGACCTTGGGCTGAATCTCGACCTGGTATCCGCCGACGCGGATGACGCCGACTTTCCGGATGTTCGATACTGACCAGTCGCCTCCGCCGGCAGGAACGACGGTGGCGGCATCAAGCTGGTTCAGGGCAGCGGCGACGTCCTCGGGGAGACAAAGCCGCTGCGGGGCACTTCCTTCGCGCAAATGTAGCGTTTCCACGGTTCACCCGGTTTGCCCATGCGCCGCTGCCGGGTTGGGTCCGAGGTTGACGTTCTCGGCTCGCAGCGCATTAAGGCCGTAGGTCTTTTGAACATCGAGGTCTTCGCCGTAGTGGTACTCGGCCAGGAGCGGCAGGATCTCATGTTCCCAGATGTCTTCGAGCCAGCCCGAGGGCATGTCCGCGGACATCAGGTAGCTGGGCCCGATGTTGAAATCCGGATCGCTGATCTTGCTGTTGAGGAGGTCGAGCAACTCCGCCGGTTCCTGGTGCAGGTCCTCGCGGTCGAGCCATTGTCGCAGGACAGTATTGACCGGGTGCTTCCGGGGGTGCAATTCAATGAAGGAGAACCGCCGGCGCATGGCCGCATCAAGCAGGGCGATGGAGCGGTCGCTGGTATTCATGGTGCCGATCAAAAAAAGGTTGGAAGGGAGGGTGAAGAAGTCCTCGTCGTTCCTGCTGTACTGGAGCTTTATCGGTTTGTTCCGGTACTCGAGCAAGAAGTAAAGCTCACCAAAAATCTTGGCTAGGTTACCCCGGTTAATTTCGTCAATGACAAGGACGTAGTTGAACTCTGGGTTTTTCACGGCCTGCTCGACAATCCGCCGCAGCGGTCCGTCCTGGAGCTCGTAGGTGAGCGATCCGGTTTCGGAAGTGACGGGCCGATATCCCTGGAAAAAGTCTTCATAAGAATAGCTGGGATGGAACTGGACGATCTCCATGTACTTGTCATCGCCGGCCACGTGTCCTGCCAGTTTCAGAGCGACATACGTCTTCCCTGTTCCCGGCGGGCCGTAGAAGATGATCTGGCGTCGACGCTCCAACAGATCCAGTTGCCTTTGCAGCCATGCCTGATCCATGAATACCGCTTCCGCCAGGGCAGCATCAGCAGGCCTGAACCGGTGGCGTAGGCCTGCTGCGGCCGCTTCCTCCGCCTCGGCCGTAACATCGATTTCCGCAACGGAGCGAGCCGGGGCGGCAGAGCCCCTCCACGCCTGCTCATAAGGGTCTGCGTAAAAGTTCACGGGACCCCCTGTCTTTTGCTGCAGCTTGAGCACGATGGCCAGCAGATCCCGGTCAACATCGCCGGAGGGGTCGGCCAGTTCACCGCTGAAAGCGTTTTTGATCTGGGTCTTATGTTCCGCCGACACAACGGAAGTGATGTGCTGGGGGTGGACCAGGTAGATAAGGGCGTTTCTTTGAGTCGGGAAGCGGTGCCCTGGTAGATCATTGACGAACTGCCTCCACGCCCACGCGTCACCGAGCAGCGACTCCCGCTCGCTTTCAGCCTTCTGCAACCACAAATCCAGCAGCCCGATGATCATAGACACGGCCTGGTAGAGCTGATTGATCATCGCCCGTCCAGGATCAAAGCTGCCCGCCTTAAAGGCTTTAGCGATCTCGGCGGGAATCTGCACCGGATGATCCATATAGCCGAGCAGGGACTGGATCCGCTCCGTTTTGATCCGTTCACCGACCCGCCTGGGGCTGATGGGCAGCAGCTGCCAGCAGACAAGTTCCGTCATCAACAGGCGCGCATCGTCGGAAACATCGGACATCTGGAACCGAAGCTTGTCGACAAAGTTGCCGGCTTCCGCATCGGGTGCATCCACAAACACCTCGCGCAGTTCATCTACCGGTCCGCGCGCCCAAACCTGTCTCCCCGGGGCAAATACTGACTCACCACCCTGCAACCCTCGTTCAACAAAGAGCAGGGCCGCTTCCCGGATTTTTTCCTCGTCCTTATCGACAGGGGAGATGGTGGTGCGCAGTTGTTCCTGTTTCTGGTTCGTAGTCGCCGCGCTCCACGCGATGTAGCGGCTGCGCGCTTCGGCAGCCAGCTCGACAGCGTCGGGAAAGTCCAAGAGGGCCTGCTTCCCTCCGTCCGTGATCTTCCACAGGCCGGTTCCACTCTTTTTGAGCCAGCCCGCTTTGACCAGGTCCACCGTGGACCAGGTTAAGTTGACCTCCCCGCGGTTTCTCCCATTGGAACCCATTTCGGTCTCAGTGCCTTCGAGAGGGATGCGTTCGAAAGCCGCGGGATATAGGGCATCTGCGCCTGTGGTCTTGTGCAGGCCTTCGTCGTGTTCGCTCAGTAGTTCAAGGATCAGACGAAGCCGTCGGGCATTGTTCTGCACTGCAGGCATGAATCGCTCACTCCCTATTTCGGTTCTTGGGCTACTTGCAGGCTATCCGCTCCGATGCCAACTTTTGTGTGCGTTGTCTTTATCTGCGTCGCATATTTCTTACTCGTCGGAGATGCAGCAATTAAGCGTGTTCTTCTTGCAATGGGTGGAGCGCAGCGGTGATAGTTGCTTGATTGGTAACTCGATGGGGGAGATATGGCTAAGAAGGTCTACACAGGCTGCCGTGACTGTGTCAAATGTATGGGCACTAGTGTCAATGTGGGTGCGCGAAACGTTACCCGTGGAATGTTGGCCGTCGGCACAGGCGGAGTGACTGAGGTTGGCTTGGCTTTCATGCCGAAGTGCAGGGTTTGCGGGCATCAAAAGTCATTGCATCGAGAATCGCTCACAGACAAACTAAGTCGGAAAATCGAAGAGCAGACAGCCGAGCGAGAGTTGCGGGAAAAAGCGGCAAAGGCTCGGCAGCGGACAGCGCAGGCCAAGGCAGCGAGCAATCGGTCGCCAAGTGCGGCAGATTTGGGACAGGCACCTTGGCAGCAGAATGCAGAATTCAAAAAGGACAAGTCCGACCTCGACGAAATGATGGAGAGAATCGCTAAGCGGCAACAAGGCAGCCGGGAAGGCGAAGAACCTGAAGCGGCAGCGATAGAACCCTCAGCATCCTCAGGACCGCCTCCGGGGTTTTATACAGATCCTCAAGGCGATAAGGATCTGCTCCGCTGGTGGGACGGTACTGGATGGACAGAATTCACCAAGCCGACAGATTAGTCGATGGGCACAGGAACGGTGATAACCAATCCTTGTATCGGCCGTCGTCGTAAGCGCCGTTATTGGCGCTTTAGCAACTAAAGGGAACCGAAGTCGATCCGTCCTGCGAATTGGCGGCTGTCAGTCTCGCGTCGTAATTATTCGTCGGAGGACCGTCGATCTGTCCGCGGCCGGAACCAACCGGACGAGGTTCCGGACGTAGTTGACAGCGACAGTGTGGTCGCTCTGGCGTGCCAGCTTCGTGTAGTAATCACCGAAGGCGTCAGAAACGGCGTTGCTTGTATCGGCCTTATCGGGGCCGACCGAGTGTAGGCCTGCGAGTACGTGCGGCAAAGCGCTGGCACTCATCCATGGCTGAGTAAGTAGTTCTGAGAACCATAAGGAGAGATTACGGGAAGCCGCCCGTTCGTCCGGGGCAAGGGAGACTAGCCAAGCTGACTCTGCCGCGACCCAGCCTTCCATGGCTGTTGGATCATCGAGGCACACTGACAGTGCCTTGAGGACGAATTTCATCTGGTCTTCTAGTGGTGCTGTCGGAGGGGCAGCGGCGATGGCGACAGCGGCTCCTGCCGGCCTCCATGAATCCATAGCTGCTGCCAATTCCATCACTTGCGAGTTGAAGCGGATACCCACGTAGCAGTGATTTATCAGGATTGCTTCACAGACTTCCACGGCGTTTTGCTGCCACAGGCCGTTCCTCCGCAGCAGTTCGAGCAAAGCAGGGGTTCCGAACGTCTTAACGCCGAACGCGGCAGCGATTTGGCGGAGCGACTTGTCATCACACCAGAAAGGAACGTGCCGGGTGGCCGCCAGATCGGCGGCCAGAAGCCAGACGAAGTCTGGCCTTTCGGCTTCCGTTCGGGGAAAAGTCAAAAGTTCCGAGTGTTCTTCCGTGGAGAGGCTTTCGCTGAGTCTCAGCATGCTCTGGGCCATTACATACCGTTTTTCGGCTTCCTCTTCGCCTATTTCAGATATTTTCCGGCGCCCGGCAGAGTCGATGCCTACGGTCATCGTCGCTTTCAACCCGAACTGTGAGACGCCCCGCTGAATGTCGTGGATAGAGGCCGTTGGTACCCTCCAGCCTGAAAAAAGTCCCAGAAGATCATCCGATGGTTGCTGCTTCAGGAATGTCAAGGTGGCCAGTGCTGTGAGGTCAACGACGACTTCCCCGTCCAGGGCCTCTCCGGCGATTTGGACTTCTGCATCGAGGAATTCCGGATCTCCGGCATTAACCCTTCCGGCGCCCTGCATTAGGCAAACTTCTGCATAGCTCTTACCTGTCAGCTCGGAGGCGAAGCCGAGCGGAAGGCTACCGTCCGTCACAGGCAGCAGGGCTTCTTCTATCTGTCTCATCCGTTCGAGAGGTTCTGTCAAGAAGCCGAGCGGATCGCTTTCGTCGATGGTGATGGCCTGAAACAACGTGCTCTCAGGAAAATCGTCTCTAAAGTCCTGAATGAGTTTTTGGAGTGTCTTGGTTTGGTACTCATCGGCATCTTTCGCGTTGGCATACATTGCACTGCTGACAATGGCGGCTCGCAGATGCTCATCCTCCGGGTACCGGTCAGAAATCTCGGCTGCATGCTCAATATATTCAAGCGACGAGGCGAAACTCGAGTGAAGTTCGATCCATAATGTCGTGTTGCTCCTGCTTAGTGGGTGAGGGCTGCCGAACGTTCTGAAGCTTTCCCAGGCTCCCTGGTAGTCGCCAGTCATGAACTGGCATGTCACGAACGCCCATTGGGCTGAAGGATCGTCGCGTTCCAGCTCAATGAGGCGCGCCGCTACGGCCAGCCCACGTTCCCATCTGCCCAGGGAAGTTTCCGCTTCTATGAGCACCAGGTATGCGTTTCGCTTTCTTAGCCAGACAGATCCTCCTGCCTCCAAAGATCTGGTTGCCGCTTCCTTCGCCTTTTCCTGGTCTTCGGCTAGCAGATACAGGTCTGCGGCTCGTAACCACAGGTCAGGATCATTCCACCGGCGCCCTCCCTCGACTGCGACTTCGGCACCTGTGAGGTAATTGCCTTTGGATTCGTGAAAGCGCACGAGGGACGCGGCGACAGGGCGGGATATAGCGGACTTGGTTCGGGCCTGCTGGATGGATCCGGCCGCACCCCGAAAGAGGTCCGAAATTGTGTCGATTTCCTGGGTCTCTGACGGAAAATCCCTGCGCACCCATTCCGGCCAGGCAACAGGCTCCCCAGCATGAGCGAGACGCATACCGATATTTAGGGCATCAGTCGGGTCCGTCGTTGATGTCAGGGCGGTGATCCATGAATCAACGGCACTCTTGGATTCCTCCAGAGGACCTAAGAGGAATGCCTGAACCTGGTCTTTGGTCGGGCCATCGCCGAGCAACGGAAGCAGTTCACGGGCCTGTTGTCCAAATCCCAGTTCCGTGGCTAGCAGAGCACGCTCGGTGATTAGGCGAATGTCGGCTGCTTCGACATCCATTGCTTCCCCTTCAGGTTGTGCAAGACATAGCCTCCAGCCCTTTTCAGAGGACCCCAAGAGCCGGTAGGCACTCACCATTTTTAGGGCAGCCTCACAGCTGTCGCCGCCCCAACGGCGGCGTGAGTCTCTCGCTTTTTCTGCCAGTTGCAAGGCTTGGGACAGGTCGTTCATATAGAGGCGCTGGCTACGTGAGGAACCACGTTCCAGAAGATAGCTGGAAGCGAGCAGCGCGCAACCAATACCACCGTACTTTTCATGTCCCGTGAGCGCCTCATCGATCGCCTCGTTGGTACTTCCCGCGGCATGCAGGAGTTGGGCCATTATGGACTGCCGCATCGCCCGCTGCTCATTGGCTGATGGTTCCCACTCGCGGATCTTCGCTAGGGCACCGCCCTGATCATCCTGCAGGTCCGCCAGCAGGGCAGCGCAAAGGGGATGATTCGTTTCTGCTTGAAGCTGTTCAAGGGCCTGCTGGCGTCCAAGAGGCAGGGCGAGTACTTTCCGAGCGGTCCAGTAGCCACGAGGAGACACTCCCGCAGCAAGGGCTTCATCGAAAAGTTGTCGTGCTGCGTCCCCTGCACCGTGGTCTTCAGCAGCAGATGCCATCCAGCACAGCGCCTTCGGCGGCATATCGGCCAACCAGTCCGGACGGTGGGAGGTCCAGTCCCGGATCTGCTGACTTCGGTCTGTAGCAGCCACAATCTCGGCCACAACCTTGGTTATTGTCGGCCACTCATTGCGAAGATCTTCTGCTCCTTGCGCCCGGTACGCATTCAACTTGGCACAGTTGCTCGGGAAATTGCGGACATCTGCCGCTTCTTCCTTCAACTCGTCCTTCAACGTCTCGAACTGCTCGTTGGAATGTTGGCGGCTGGTGATTCCGTCTACTCGGACCGCATGGGACGGCTTTAAAGACAGGTAGAACGCATCCGTAATGAGTTCGAGCAGCTTGTCCAGGACATCATCCGTCACTCCGTCCTGCGCGGATTCTATGCACCTGCGAAGCTTCGGTACCAGCATGTCCAGTTTTTTCTTCGACGGAGACTGGAGGGTTTCGAACAGGTTCACGTCGGCGATGAGGCGCCTTAAGTCCCAATAGCCGACCATGATGCCGGCCTTCTTCGCCTTGCGTTTGGCATTGAAGGCAACCAGCTCTTTCCGGAACAACCCCGGCACTGCGTCTGCAGCTAGCTTTCCCCCGATCCCGGCGAGAAACTTGATCGTGTAAGTCCATTCCATGCCGGCGTCAGCCTCCTGCATCAGTTCCAAGTCTCTGAACAGTACATTCATTTATAGCCGGCGCCTCGGACGTGCCCCGCCCATAAAACTCTTGGCTTGACACCTCTTATTGAGGAACAGAGCCGTTGCCAAGCGGTTTTCTGCTAATCAACACAGGTGAAAGTTATCCTCGGTGTCCCTCCGCGAACCGCGGTGCCATGGATTCCATCTGCTCCATGACCAGCTTGATGGCGGCCGGTTGCTTGTCCGGCGGGTACCCAAACCTGACCAGCAGCCGTTTGATGGAAGACCGCAGCTTCGCCCGCACGTCATCGCGGACGGTCCAGTCGGTCCGAACGTCCCGTCGCATGACGGAGACCAGTTCTCGGGCAATTTCGGCGAGTACGCCTTCACCCTGGACCTCCACCGCGGATTCGTTCTGGGCCACGGCGTCGTAGAAGGCCAGTTCGTCGTTGTTCAGCGGCGGCGAGAAGTGCGCACCGCGGTTGCCCTCGGTGGCCACTTCCTTAGCCAGCTCCACCAGTTCGGCAATGACTTCGGCCGAGGTCAGCTGCTGGTTGGTGTACTTGTTCATCAGCTCGGTGATCCGCTCGGAGAAGGCCCGCTGGCGCACCAGGTTGTTTCGGGTTGTCTTCGCGGATTCGTCGGTGATCAGCTTCCGCAGGGCCTCGATGGCCAGCTGTGGGTTCCGGGCCTGCTTGGTCTTGGCAATGAACTCGGGCGTCAGGTCATCGAGGGAGGGCTTGGGCATTCCGGCGGCCTTGTAGATGTCCAGGACTTCGCCGGTTTCCGTTGCAGTGGCGATCAGTTCGTTGAGCATCCGCTGGATCTCGGCCGGGATCGACTCGCCGCGTGACTGCCGCTCGTCGGCGTCGAATTTGGCCATCCAGACCCGGATCTCCTCGTACACCTGGATTTCCGGGCGCAGCTCGGCCAGGGTCTCGGCTCCAGAGCACAACGCCCAGGCGCGGGCGAGCTGGCCGGAGAACCGCCGGTACTTGGAGGCCACGGTCTCATCGCCGTCCGAGGACGGCTGGTTTCCGGGGGTGGCGGGGTTGCGCAGGTAGTTGACTGCTCCTGTGACCGCATTGAGAAAGCCCTTGGGTCCGCCCTTCATCCATACGGACTTCCAGTCGTACCCGGCCAGCAGCCCGCGCAGCGTCTCCACCAGGGTCACCGTTAGGGCCACGGCTTCGTCGATGTTCTTGCCGACGGGCTTCTTTTCCTGGTCAGTGCGGGTGTATTCCTCCAGTGCCTTAGCCAAGTTGTCGGCTAGGGGTGCGTAGGCTACCAGCAAGCCGTCTTCCTTGCCGCGGAAGGTGCGGTTCACCCGGGCCAGGGTCTGCATCAGCAGTGCGCCCTTGAGCGGCCGGTCCAGGTAGAGGGTGTGCAGGGGAGGGGAGTCGTAGCCAGTGAGCATCATGTCTTTGACGATCACGATTTCCAGCTCGTCATCCACATTCTTGAGTCGTTCCTTGATCACCGCGTTGGCGGAGTCCCGCCGCACATGGTCGGAGACCGGCGGCATGTCGGAGGCGGTGCCGGAGTAGACAACCTTGATTTTGCCCTTGTCCAGTTCGTCCGAGTGCCAGTCCGGCCGCAGGGCCGTGATCGCCGCGTAGAGATTCGCGCAGATTTCCCGTGTTCCGCCCACGACCAGGGCCTTGCCCGGTGCCTCGATGAACTTGGCCATCTGCGGACGCCGTTTTTCCCAGTGCGCCACCAGATCATCGGCCAGCGCGGCAAGGCGCTTCGACGCGCCATAGACTGCATTGACGACGGCAACACTGGCCTCGATGCGGGCCCGTTCGGTTTCGTCCAGCCCGATAGTCGCCTCGTCGGCGGCCTCGTCGATGATCTCCTGGGTAAGGTTCACCGCTAGGGCCACCTTGATCAGTCGCGGCTCGAAGTACACCGGGATGGTGGCTCCGTCCTCTACTGCGCGGGAGAGGTCATAGATGTCGATGTAGTCGCCGAAGACCTCCCGGGTGTTGCGGTCGTCGAAGGAGACTGGGGTGCCGGTGAAGGCGATCAGGGTGGCGTGCGGCAGTGCGTCGCGCAGGTGTCGGGCGTAGCCGTCCAGGTCGTCGTAGTGGCTGCGGTGCGCCTCGTCGACCACGACGATGATGTTGCGCCGGTCGGAGAGCAGGGGATGGTCGAAGCCGGCGTCCTTCTCGTCCTTGTTGCGGCCGAACTTCTGCAGCGTAGTGAAGTAGATGCCGCCGGTGGTCCGGTTACTCAGCTCCTCACGCAATTCGGAGCGCTTCCGGATCTGTTTTGGCTGCTCGGGCAGCAGCAGGCTGCGGGCGAACGTTTCGTAGAGCTGCCCGTCCAGCTCGTTGCGGTCGGTGATGACCACGATGGTCGGGTTCTTCAGCTTCGGGTGCCGGCCGGCCAAGTTGGCGTAGAGTTCCATCTCCATGGACTTCCCGGAGCCTTGGGTGTGCCAGACGACGCCCGCCTTGCCGTTGCTCTCTACCGCCTGGACCGTGCTTCCCACTGCCTTGGTGACGGCGAAGTACTGGTGCGGCTTGGCGATCCGCTTGGCCAGCCCACCCGATCCTTGGTCGAACGCGGTGAAGTTGCGCAGCAGCTGCAGGAACCGTTCCTGGTTGTACAGACCCAGCAGCGCGGTCTCCAGACCCGTAGTGGTCTCGCCGTCCTGCAGGTCACCGGGGCGGACGAGGTTGCCGTCGTCGTCGACATTCCAGGGCGAGAAGTGGTTCAGCGGCGTGAACGGTGTGCCGTACTTGGCGAAGAGCCCGTCCGAGGCCAGCGTGAACACGCAGAACCGGAATGCCGTCGGAAACTCGCGCAGGTAGGTCTGCAGCTGTGCATGCGCAGCGACCACATCCGCCGCAGCACTGCCGGCCTTCTTCAGCTCAACGATGCTCACCGGCATGCCGTTGCAGTAGAGCACTACGTCGAAGCGGCGCCGGTAATCGCCCTGGACGATGGTCACCTGGTTGACTGCAAGCCAGTCGTTCTCGTCTGGGTCGGAGCTGATCAGCCGGATGGTCGGATTGGCCTCCGTACCGTCTGAATCGATGTAGGACAGCCGGAAACCATCCACCAGGTAACCGTGGATCCGGTGGTTCTCGGCGACAGCGTCGATGGATTTGGGCTGGGCCATCTCCGCTAGCGCCTGCTGTAGATACTGCACCGGAACCATCGGATTTAGCTTCTGCAGTGCCTTGAGCAGACGCGGCCTGATCAGCAGCTCACCCCACGAGTCCCGTTCTCCGGAACCCGGGGCGATCACATCACCGGATGTGGATTTCCATCCCAACGGTTCAGCAAGCTGGTTTAGGGTCAGCCCTTCCCAGTCGGCCTCACTGAGACCCGTGACTGCCTGTGTCATCGTTCTTGTCCTCCCCGGGACTACCTTCTCTTGTAGGAACCTTAGTGCCGACCGGTTGCGGAGCCTTGAACCATTTGTACAAGTGGCACCTGCACTGTTGAAGGGCTATTGGTGCAATATCGATTGTTCAAAATCACGGGCGCCGCGTTTATGCAACGCTCGTTGCGGTAATTCATATCCAATCAGAGTCATATGTAGCTTTCCACGATTGATTCCGTCTCCTTCACTCGAAGCCTGCCGGACATCAGATGGGGGAGGACAGAGTCACGGATGGCTATGAGCGCCGAGTTCTCATCAAGCGAACTTTTTATCTGCCGTTCTATGGTTGCAAGCTGTGTCTCCAGAAAATCCACATTGTTCTGGACAACTTCTGGAATATGAATTGACGCCAGTTGTTTCTTGTTAATCGATCCAAACACGGTTCCTTCAGCCTCATAAGGAGCCCAGAGAGCACTGGAGTCCTTCAGTAGGTGAAACAGAGTGTACGGAGTTCCTGACGTGGAACGGACAGAAGCGAGGCCTCGACCGATGCAGGTTTCTTCTTGAGCGAGGTTCACTCGTCCTACTGGTGCCCGGACGCTCAAAAGGGTGTCCTCCGGTTGGGCCATTCGAACCGGGCAAGTTGTCCAAACGCGATTTTCAGGGTACCGAATTCCGAAGTCCCGGATTCCCTGATAGAAGACGGATCCTTCTCCCGATTCGTTATAGCTTGTCCCTGCCGGAGATGAACCCATGGTCAGCGTGGCTACAGACTGAAGCGCAACGTTCTTTTCAGGATGCGTAGCGTGCCTTGTAGTCGCCCTAGCCAATTGATCGGCAGTCTCAACGAGCTTGGTGTTCGTGGCGATCTTGTCATCAACTGCCCCCAGCACCTCTGCTATAGCCCGCTGTGTGTGTGGTGGCGGGCACGGCACCATAAGGCGTTTGACCGTGGCCACTGGCTGGGCCAGGCCTGGGACTCCCACCGTGGAGGAGTTCTCGAGAATCGAGCGCCGGCCATGCGGTGAACAGAACCAGTAGTAGAAGAACTCCGGAACTGCGCGTGTCGGGTCGAGGCGCACTTTTACCTGGCTTGTTGAGGCAACATAGCGCTCATATCGAGATGCTCGTGGAATCATCGAAACCTGGCCGACAGTGCCCCTGTGGGTGACAACTAGATCGCCCGATGCGAGCTGTGCACCTGGCATTTTGTCCGCCAGCTCAGGGCTGATGAACACGAAGTCGTCGTCATGAAAGACACCTCGTGCGAGATTCACACCTCGTACGACCGGGATTCCGCTGGGGCGATAGTCATCCCTGAGGATCGCGGATCCATATGGCTTGGAAATTGCACTCCTCTCATCTGCGGCTAGCTCCTCCAGTCGCACGGCAGCCCAGTTATGCATCGAGCCGCTCCAACTGTTCGCGCACGACATTGGCCAGCCGCTCGGACTCCTCGAACTGCTCAAACAGTTCCTTGGAGAGCCGCGCGATCTTATCCTCGATCGGCTCACCGTCGTCCTCGACCGCGGCGGCACCTACGTACCGGCCGGGCGTCAGCGCGTAGTCCGCAGCCTTGATCTCCGCAAGGGTGGCGGAGTAGCAGAAGCCGGGTTCGTTGACGTACTTCAGATCGGACTCCACCGCGGAAGCGGTGCCGCGCCACGCATGGTACGTTTTCGCGATCTTTGCGATGTTCTCGTCCGAGAGGGCGCGCTCGGCGCGGTCGATCATGTGACCAAGGTTCCGGGCGTCGATGAAGAGGACCTGCCCGGTGCGGTCCACGGAGCCTCGCGTGCCAATTCTCTTGTCCTTGGCGAAGAACCAGGTGCAGACCGGAATGCCGGTGCTGCGGAAAAGCTGGGTGGGCAGGGCCACCATGCAGGAGACCAGGTCGGCTTCCACTAGCTGGGCGCGGATGTCCCCCTCGCTGCCGGTGTTGGAGGACATCGAGCCGTTGGCCATGACCACGCCCGCCGAACCGTCGGGGGCCAGCTTGGAGATGATGTGCTGGATCCAGGCATAGTTAGCGTTGTTCGCAGGGGGTACGCCATATTTCCAGCGCGGGTCGGCTTCGGAACGGGCCCAGTCCTTGATGTTGAAGGGCGGATTGGCCATGATGAAGTCCGCCTGCATGTCCGGGTGCTGGTCCCGGGCGAAGGTGTCGCCCCAGCGGGAGGCCAGATTGCCGTTGAGACCGTGGATGGCCAGGTTCATTTTGGCCATCCGCCAGGTGCGTTCGTTATTCTCCTGCCCATAAACGGAAATATCTGAGCCCTCCTTACGGTGGGCTTCCAAGAACTTCTCGGTCTGGACGAACATGCCGCCAGAGCCGCAGCAGGGGTCGTAAACCCGGCCGTTGGTCGGTTCCAGCACCTCGACCAGGACGCGGACGACGCCGGCGGGCGTGTAGAACTCGCCACCCCGCTTGCCTTCGGCGCGGGCGAATTTCTCTAGGAAGTATTCATAGACTTCGCCGAGGAGGTCACGTGCTTTCTTGGCTCCCTGGCCAGTGAAGCGGGCGGAGTTGAACAGGTCCAGCAGTTCGCCCAGCCGGCGCTGGTCTACGTTGTCCCTGTTGTACAGACGGGGGAGGGTGGCGGCCAGTGAAGGGTTGCCGGTCATCAGGGAGTCCATGGCCTCGTCGATGAGCTGGCCGATTGACTTGGTTGGCTCACTTCCCATGGCAGGCAGGCCCTTGGCATTCTCGGCGAGGAAGGTCCAGCGGGCGGAGGCTGGAACCCAGAAGACGCCGCGGCCTGTGTATTCGTCCACGTCATCGATCAACTGGGCGATCTGGTCCTCGTCCATGCCCTCAGCTGCCAGTTCTGCGTGAATTTGCTCGCGTCGCTCGTCGAAGGCGTCGGAGACGTACTTGAGGAACACCAGCCCGAGGATCACGTCCTTGTACTGGGATGCATCCATGGAACCGCGCAGTTTGTCCGCGGCCTTCCATAGGGTGTCCTTCAGTTCCTTCATGGTCGATGGCAACGCATCCACTTTTTGCTTTGGAGGCATCAGTCGTTTCCTTTCATTGACACGATTTTGAGGCGGCCGCCCGCAGCGCCGTCCAAAATTAGGGATTCGAGTTCGGTAAGGGCATCCAGTCGGCGTCTGTGCCGCTTGCTGGCTCGCTTCAGTTCTCGGAGGGTTTTTCGCAGGGGTCCTTTTGCGGGCTCCGGAATTCGGCGGACTGGCCAATTCCTCCAACGATCGCCGTTGGCCGGTGCAGCATTAATGTCGGCCGCTAGCACCTCGGCCAGCAGGCCGCCGGGATCGGCATCGCTGATCCGCAGTGCACGAGCCGGAAAAATTACGAGGGCGCCGCCCTCCTGATCCACACTGGCTACTGTTTTCTTCCCGGTACAGAAAATAATGTCACCTGGTTCGGTCCGTCGGGCAGCCGAAAAATTGGCGGCGAGCACCAGTTGGTCAATGCGACGGGTACCAAGTGCCGCTTGGCCAAGCAGCTCGGGGAGACCGAAGACGCACACGCCACCCGTGTCACCACTCTTTAGGAGGCCTTCGTCCACGCGATTTCCCGGCAAGTACTTCAGGTTTCCGGTGGCGATCATCCCACCGATGGTCGATGGGACAAGATGTCCCGCTGGGTCCGCCGCTTCGACGTCCAGGTTCAGCGGCGGCAGGGTAGGCTCTTCATTTAGATTGCGAACCAAGTGATCGATGCGGGCAGCGGCCTCGGCGCCGGTTTGACCGGAGAAATGCGATGCCGAGAGCTGCAGCAGCGACCCGCGGCTGGCCAGCAGTGCCCGGGTGTAGACGGGCCGAGCGAACCGGAAAGAGTGCGCGCGCACGGCGGCCCGGGTCCCCATCGACGCGGCAAGATCGCTGATCAAGTCCTGACGGACGTCATCGCTGAGCTCCTGCCCTGACAGGTCCGCCACCGTGGTCCAGCGTTCAGCGATGTCCACGTGCCACTGTGATGGTCCCAGCACCCACAGCGCTTGAGCCTGTCGTGGCTTGCTCTTCAACAGCCCTGCAGGCAATCGCACCGCCGCCCGCAGGGTGCCCAAGCGCAGGAGGCCGGAGCGTAATTTATCGAGTCCCCGTGACGGGAGGGCGTCAACCAGCGCGCCGGCTGGGCCGATGATTACCCCGCGCTGCTCGTCGTTCATCTGCAACATGATGTTCTCCAACGCAGCCAGGATCTGGGCTTCGGACATGTCCGGGTTACCGAGCGGAGGGAGCTGAACCACGTGCACCACCCGGCCGGTCAGGTTGAAACGGCCGACCTCATCCACCTCCAGACCCTTCCGCTGCACGTCATGGATGCGGAAACGACGGAGCAATAGCCGGGATACTCTGTCGTCTTTGGCGGTTGTGAGTAGGGTGAGATGTGCGTCCTCGCCGGCCGCCCGTACGATTCTCATCAGCAGATCACTACCTCCGCCCGTGGCGTCCACAAAAACCTGTGCTTCCCGGTTCCCTTGAATGGCGGAAAGTTCGAGGGCGGTCTCTGTAACGAGCTCAACTGCCACTTCGCTGAGGGCAGCGGCAGACCGCTCCCGCTGACCGTTGCGGAAGCGGTCTGCCATTAGCTTTTCGAAGGCAGCCTCCGGGCTGTAAGCCGCTTCGGCCAACAGATCGCTGTAAGCAGCCAAACGGGGCAGGTCCATACCCATTGCTTCGAGCTCGGAGTAAAGAAATTCGTCATCTGGGTCCACGGTGTCGGCCTCGTCCAACAAGTCATTTGCGCCCAAGCCGTGTAGCCGCCGGTCCAGTAACTTCCGGAGGGTGAGCAGCGCCGTTACTCCATCCATGCATAGGTCCGGTTGCTGGTGGAAACCGTCCAAGGCAGCGAAGGCTGCGACATCTTCGGATACGTTCTGATTATTGCCCCGGTTCGTGGTCGCCAGCCATTCGATGATCGCGGCGGCGTCGAAGAGTTCCTGGGCATTTTCGATGACTACAGGGGCTGGAAAGGGCGTGCTCGTCCCACGGCTTCGGGTACGCCACATGGAAACGACGGGACGCTGGACCTGGGTGAGCAGGGCGATGTCGACAAGATTTAGGCGCAAAGGAGATTGTTCATGAGCCTCCACTAGTCCCCCTCCGTGTGTTGTCCTTCTCGCGTCGCGTTTGCAGCAATAGGGCCAGCCTAGCCGGGGACCCAATAAATTCACGGTTCTTGCTGATAAGGGGCCTTATCAGCAGAAGCGCAGCGGGCAGACCCCATTTAGCCCTAGTGTCATTCTCACTAGGCCAATCCTGAGGGGGAGCAGCGGTCCGGGCCGTTGCCGGCGCCGGTAATGCTGATCCTCATGGGCGGGCTTCCATCCGAGATCCAGAGGAAATTACCTATGAGCTACAGCAATAAGACCTACGTCGCTTTCGCAAGCGAAGACATCAGTTCCTATCGATTGATGGAAGCCTGGCGGGAGAACAAGAACATCGATTTCAACTTTTACGATGCGCACGATCTCTACATCGCCCGTGACACCAGCAGGCCCGAGACCATCAAGAGGAATTTACGGGAGCGAATGAAGAACGCAAAACAGATCGTTCTGCTCGGTAGCCCAAGCGCCAAGAGCAAGGGAGGGGATGGGATTTCCTTTCTTGCTTACGAGATCCAGGTGGCACTAGAGTTCAACCTGCCCATCGTAGTGGCGCACTTGGATGGCTCCCGAGGCGGCAACACTGCCAACTATCCGAAGCCTCTGAAGGACGCTGATCATCACACCATGTCGGTCTCCTTCCAACCTGCAATTATCAAGTACGCCCTTGATAACTACGCATCCACCTTCGCGGCCAGTGCGACAACAGGGGAACGCGTGTACAAGGCCAACGTCTACTCGGGCTTGGGCCTGTAGGGCGACGAGTTCCTGAGATGGCAAAACTGACGCGCCGGCAGGCAAAAGTTCTGGGGCAACGATTTTTATCGGTACTCGGCTTAAGCGCGGTGCCGATAGGAATCTTGGCTCCCTTGTCGCCGGCATGGTGGGAAGGAAAATGGTGGCTGATCCTCTTGGTGGTAATAGTCGCCGCTATTTGGGCTGCTGTCGCTTTGCGGAGGACCGACCCGAGTCAGCGCTATCGGGATAATGTCGTCATCCGGCTGGTAGTTGGAGATCTCTTCAAGCAGAACGCAAGTGCAGTCATCGGGATGACCACAACTTTCGACACGCTCGTTCCCGATGTCATCGCGCGGGATAGTGTTCAGGGAAACTTTCTTCATGAGGTTTATGCCGGTTCACATCAGAGCTTGGATGAGGACCTCGCCCAAGCTCTGATGGGGGTGCCGCCGTCGGGAACCATTCAGAAGCTAGGGAAACAGGAGGTTTATCCCATGGCCACAGCGGTCACGCTTGCACCCCCGGGCACGGCCCGCTATTACTGCGCTGCATACACTCAGATGGACGAGGATAACCGAGCAACTGGAACAATTCGCAGTGTTTTGGACAGCCTCGATAACGTCTGGGACCAGGCGGATGTATATGGTAACGGCGCCCCAATCTGTGTGCCTCTCATTGGCCAAGGACAGTCCCGCATCCAAGAACTCACTCCCGAAATATCCATCCGCCTCATAGCCCTTTCTTTCCTTCTCCGAACCAGGCGATCACGTTTTGCAGACGAACTGCGCATTGTCATTCACCCCTCGGAGCGGCACAAAATAAACTTCCTCGAGTTTCAGGCATTCCTTACGTCTCTGGCAGCTTCATGACCGATTCCAACCTCGACGTGCCCGAGAATGAACCCTGTGCTTTTTGCGATTACCTCTCCGGTAGACGACCCTTCACTGTCATGTGCCGGACGGACGTCGTTGCCGTACTTGTCACACGGGAACAGCGAGGGATCGGCCACCTCCTAGTCGTTCCCATACGGCATTACCCGACTTTGCTAGAGGCGACACGCGAGGAGCGCCATGCTCTCATCGACACGGTTGCTTCTGCCGCGGCGTTAATCGATGAAGCATATGGGCGTCCCGGAATTGCGGTCTGGCAGAACAATGGAACTGCCGCGCATCAGGCCATCCCTCATCTCCATTTTCATATCGCAGGGACACTCCCAGGTGGCGGCACAGACTTCGAAGATGTCCCCGAGCTTACTGTTGAGCAGACGAATGAGATTGCACGGCGTCTTGCCCGAGCTGGTGGAATATCCGTTTGCCAGTCATGACTAATTTGCGACGGCCGATACGGCTAAGCATTCGATCCACGATCTTATTGGGTGGACAGGCCAAGGCTAGTGACGCATACCGTCACTTGCAAGTGGGACACCGGTTGTTCCACCGCGCGGCGCTGCAGTGACTACACGAGCTGCGGGCGCCCATCGGAGGTACTGGGTATACAGTTTCCCGGCTGAACCCGTAATCGCGAGTCAGTGTTTGATTCACAGGGTGGAGGCGCTGTCGGGGAACGTCGGCTCGCCAACATAGACAAAGCAGAGCTATGTCGCCTTAACCGTTAGTAAGCCTCGCTGAGCGGAATGAATGTAAAGGTAGGGAGCGTCCTCTGCCTACGGGACATCTCAGAAAAGGATCGTTTATCAGGATAAGTCGCCGGTACTGGTGGCGGCCTGACCCGTCGTAGACTGCCTGTATCTGGTGTGCCTCATCAACTTGTCTCCCATTCATTATTTACATGAATGAGATTCATGGCCTTTGATGCGGTGACGGGATCCTTTATGTCGGACACTTCTCCTGGGATCTAGTGCGGCCCAGCATCGTCTGGCTAGCGTTGGCGTTGGCGACCCCACGGTAGCCGTGCCACATTAGCCGGAGAGGTTCGCGCAGCAGTGAGGCGACGGTCTCATCTCGAAGGCGCCACAGGACGGCCTCGACCTTGGGGTTCACCAGGGCAGTTTCTTCCGTCCAATCCCTTAAGGGAAGCCCTGCTGCGATCTCTGTGCCCGTGCCCCGTGGCATGTTCGATCGCTTTTCGTCTTTCCGCTCCATACCGTGTCGTTAGCCGTTAGCCGTTAGCCGTTAGCCGTGAGTTGATGCCGGTATCGATGATGCCAGCACGGACTCATAGCGCTGGAAGGCTCCGGACTGGCCGGCCCGGGCCAGGGGAGGGGCCAGCACGGCAGCCAAGCTGTGCGCTGACAACGGTACGCACCGGTCCCGGCAGTGGCGCCCGAAGCATCATATTTTGGGTCTGGAGCCACGAATGAATCCGAGCTGTCAGTTCTGGCACGGCTGGTTCGGCGTAGCTGGATGGCCCGAAGAGTTGTCCTGCTTTGAGGAGGATGGAGCACATGATCCATTGGGCAACGCTTGGTTTTGTTTGGCGCCCCATCGCCACCGTCGCTGAGCTGTGGCCGCTGACGGAATGTTGAGCATGAACGAGACGCCTCGGGCGCCCGAGCCGCGCACGCTGCCACACGAGATTTGTGATCGCAGTAACAGCTACGGGTGTTGAAACGCGCCGCCAGACGAATTTTTACCCGTGCCGCGCCTGCTGGCCTCGATTGGTGGGATTTCGACCCCCTTACCCCTGCCGGATCGCCTGCCGGCTGAGGCCCGGCGATAGGCCAGGGTTAATGGCAGCGCGCGCGTGGACGGTAAGACGTTGGAGCCGTTTTGCGGCGTTCCTGGGGCTTCTGGGCGCTTTGTGCATGAACCTGCCGAAAACGCGCACACTGAAGGGTTTTTCATGTCGTTTCCGCGTTCCGTGATGTGGTTTTGGGCTGTATTCCAGCGATGAGCAGCAGTGTTAGCCGTTCGAACGCGTTCTTCATTGCCTCGAGGTTTGGTTCGGTTCTCTTTGACTCGTATTGCTTGAGGCAAACCTGCGCCTCAACTGCGAGGTCGACAGCCATGGTTACGTCGCGTTCGTGGCGTGCCTGCCGTGCGGCGAGGTCTGCTGCTGCCTGTGCCAGTTCGGCGTCTGCCTGGGTAGCTGCGCGGAATGGGTGCTGCGTCATGGTGGGGGCCTACTTCTCTGGGTGTGTGGGGCGGGGGTGGGTCTGGCTTAGCTCCCGCCGGAGCTGGTGCATGGGGTCGTCTGCGTCTCGGGGGTGGCGTCTGCTATGCCATGCAGGGCGGGTGTCGTGGCTGATGGCGGGGGATGCCAGGCCGCGGTCCACTAGCCGGCGGGCGAGGTCTTCGAGGCGGGTGCTGTTCAGCGGATCCCGGCGCAGTGCGGTGAGTGCCCTTTGCCTGCGTTTGGTTACACCGACGTCGTGACGCTGCTTAGCCATGGTGGGGTTTCCTTGTCTTGGTGGGGCGGGGGTTGCCGGTAAAAATGTCGCCGGGGAGGGTGTGGATTTTGATGCCTGGGTAGGTGTCGCGGACGGCCCTTGCGACGCCGGCGGGGAGTATGGCTCCCCCTCGCCTGTCGACGTGGCCGCCGTAGACGCGGGGCAACCAGACTTCGCTGAGGGTGGTGTGTTGGGCGCGGATGCTTTTTTGGGGTCTTTGTAAAGCTGTCCGTGCAGTGCAAGGCCGCTGCCGTGGCAGTAGATGAGTGCGGCGGCAATGTAGCCGCGCCGCCAGTCTGAGCCAACGAGGTTCGGCACCCCGGAGTGCCGGGCGACGTATTCGCGCAGTGCGGGCAGGTCGCGGACGATCCGCCGGCCGCATGTGCAGGCCGGGTCCAGTCCGTGGCATTTGGGGAACGCGAGGCATTCGGCGGCGGGGCTGGTGCCGTCGGGGTGGTAGTCGTAGATCTGTCCGTCGGCGGTGAAGGGTTCGACGCGCCAGCCGGGAACCGGCTGGGGGAGCAGGTAGACGCGGCTGTGGTTGAGCACGTCGTAGAACTCGATGGGGTTGTCACGTTCGGGCAGGGGTGTGGGCTGTGGTTTGGTGCGGTGCGTGCGGTCGGGGTCGTGGAAGCCTGACGGGGTGAGGCGGGTGGCTCTAGCGAGCAGTTCGGGGAGCACGTCCGGCAGGCCGGGTATGAGCTCGCCGGCGGCGGCGAGCCTGTGCAGCCCGGGTTCGGTCCACCATGCGGCCGTTTCCACTTCCCGCCGGTTGAGCCGCAGCCGGGGTTCCTGGATGGCGCGGATGACGTATGTTGTGTAGGTCCAGCCGCCGGCGGGGTGGTGCCAGACCGTTGCGCCGAGGCCGGGCAGTGCGGCGGTGTCGATGCCGATTTCTTCCCGGGTTTCGCGGTGTGCCGCCTGTGCGGGAGTTTCGCCGTCGTTGAGTGCGCCGCCGGGGGTTCCCCATAGGCCGGGGTGCCGGGTTCCGCAGGCGCGGCGGATCAACAGGTAGTGTGGCTGGCCGTCCAGGGAGGTGGTCAGCAGGGTTCCGGCGGCTCCGTGCTGTCCGTATTCGCCGGACCGGGTGTGGAACCTGGGCGGGTTCATGGGCTTGTTTCCCTTCGGGGTGGGGCCGTCCAGCAGACGGGTGATTTGGGTGGTTGTGTTTGGGGTGGTGACACTTTGTGACAGTTATTCCCAGTGATCCCCTAGAGTCGATTTCCGCGAGAACCACTGGGAGTAATCGTCATGAAGTGTCATTGTCACTAGTCAGGGCCATTTTCGGGCTTCACGCGCAAGCCGAGTCCTTGCCATCCGCGCGCGCTGCTTGACCGTGTTTCGGTGACGCCGGGAACCTGCTTCAGGCGGGCGGCAATAGCATGGGCGCTTAGCTCCGGTTCGCTGTTCCGGCGAGCCCAATCGGCATACTCGTTGGCCAGTTTCCGCTTAGCTACGGACTGCGCCGGGCCGGTCACGCATTCATCGGCGAGGAAGCGGGCCAGCGGGTCGTTTTCCGTGTGGTAAGTCTCGGTCTTGGCGCGAACGGCGGGCGGCTCGTCCAGGCCCTGCCGCTGGTAGGCCGCGAGCCCTTCCACTGCCCAGGAAAGAACCGCGTCGGCGTCGGCTTCCAGACGTTCGGGCAGGCTGGTATCTTCCCGGCCTTTGAACGACACGTCGAACGGGACAACGCGGATGCGGTCCCATGCCGCCTGCGCCGTGGCGTCCACTGCGGGCAGATCGTTGGTGAGCATCAGGAAGGTGTGGGACGGTGCGAACTCCACAAAGTTCTGGCCCATGCTTTTCGCGGTGATCGTGTCGGCCCCGGTCAGATATTTCATGGTGGCTTCGTTCATCCGGTCGCCCTTGGACAATTCCGACATGACCGCCCAGCGGGCACCGCGCAGAACCATTTGTGCGGCGAGCTCGCTGGCGGATTTGTGTCCATGCCGGCCGGTGGTCAGCAGGTCGTTGCTGGCGGTCACGGCGTAGTCGCCCAGTGCGTTGGAAACCGCTCCGGCCATGACGCCTTTACCGTTGCGGCCGGTGCCGGTTGCGATCACTAAAACGTGCTCGATTACGCGGCCGATGAGTGCGAGCCCGGCGTAGCGTTGCAGGAATGCCCGTACCTGCGGGTCCGGCAGGGATGAGGCCAGGAATCCGGTCCATGGGTTGCTGGTGGTCCCGGGCCGGTAGGCCGCGCGCGTGACTTTCGTGATGTGGTCGGCCGGGTCATGTGGGCGCAGTGTCAGCGTGTGCAGGTCGAGGGTTCCGTTCGCACAGTTGAGCAGCCATGGGTCTGTGTCGGTCTGCGCTGCGAACAACTGCCGGGACGCGAGGGAGAGGACGCCGTCGGATCCGCTGGCGGTCATGCTGGCCTTGACGTCGGCCTGCAGGTCTTTGTCTCCGATGGCTTCGGCCCAGGACTGCCGCAGCAGTTTGGTGAGCATGCGGTTTACGCGGGCTTCCCGGTGGTCGGGTGCCCAGCGGGTGCCGTCCCAGTAGTGCCAGCCTGCGCCGTTGACGTAGAGGGCGCGCCCGGCGGCGTATTGGGTGAATCTGGCGGCGATGCGCTGGTGCGAGCGTAGGCCGTGGTCGTTCCACTTGTTTTGCTGCCCTGCGGGTGTTTCTGCCGGGTCGATGATTTCGCCGGTGGCGGTGTTGATGGTCATGGTGCCGCCGTTTTTTTCCGGTGCGTCGAAACCTTCGATGGTCTTGGGCGGTGGGACGGGGCGCGGGTTTTTCCGGCCGTCGCCGATGCCGGATCTGATGGTGGGGATGGCTTCCGCTTCCGCGAGTCCGGCCGCGGTGGCTGCGTCGAGCAGCCGTGTAAACGCGGTTTGTTCGTTGAGTCCAGCCCCGCTGATGAATGAGCCCATTTTGAGCGCGGCATTGCGCAGTGCGTTGTTCCGGCCGCCGGGCTGCGTGGCGGCGACTTCTGCGGTCTGCCGCGCGAGGGCTTTTTCTAGGTAGGCCGTTTGGCGTTTGTCCGGCGGTGTGCCGTCCCATGCGGGGCCGGGGATGAATTCGGCCGTCTTGGTGGTCCGGTTGTCCGTTGCCCATGCGGCGAGGGTTTCGCCTTCGTCGGGGTCGGTGCCGTCTTCCGGCGTGGGCAGGTCGTTTGTGATGACTCGGTATCCAGCGCCGTGGTAGCTGGCGCGGCGGGTGCCGGGGGCAAAGGCGTTTCGGCCGTGGGAGAGGATTTCGACGCCGGCGTATCCGGAGAGTCCTGGCCGGCCGTCCTGTGCGGCGATGTTGGGCAGGTCGGGGTGTCCGGCGACGTAGAAGTGCCGGCCGCCGGATGGGGTGGCGATTTCGGCGTGAATGGTGATACTGAGGCTGTCGAGCAGGTGCCGCACTTGGTCGGGGTCCGCGCCGTTTTTTGTGTCGACGTCGATGACGGCGAGGGGGCCGCCGGTTGCGGCCATGATGGCGTCGCCGTGCTGCATCCGGCGCAGCCGCTCGGGGTTGCCGTCTGCGGTGAGTTGCTGCCAGCCTTGCGGGCGGTCGTATTCGCTGCCGTTGCTGCCGGGCGGCGCGGTGAACAGTGGGACGCCGAGGGCATTTAGCGCAAGGATGAATTCGAGCGCTTCGGCGTCTTCGAGTAATGGATTCGTGACTGTACGGCCGGCGTGAGCGTCGGCACTCTGGCCTATAATGGGATTGTCCGCAGCAGGACGATTTGATGGCCCCTCGGTACCCGATATGACCGAGGGGCTTTCTTGTGCCGTCATGCCGTGGCACCGCCGTTTCCGGAAGCGCGCAACAGTGCGGCGATTTTTTGCGCTTGCTCGGGGGTCAGCTTCGGGGCGGATTCGACGAGTTTTTGGATGTGGGTTTCGACGGGGTCCGCCCCGGCGGGTACGGCGGCCTTGTCGAGGTCATCGCGCCGGATGCGGACGGAATGCGGGCCAACTTTGACGGCTGGCAGCGCGCCGGATTTTATCTGTCTCCGGATGGTGCTTGCGCTGACGCCTTGCAGTTGGGCTGCCTGGTTGATGTTCAGCCGCGGTGGTTCGTCCGATACGGGACGGGTTTGTTTGGTGGACACATTGTGTCCTCCGTCTATCTGTACTTGTTGGGGTATCTCCTTGGCGCGGATTCTGCGCCGGTAGTTTTGATCATAAGTGGCGTTTCTGCAACATAAAGCGGCTTTGTGGAGGCTTCGGGAGTGAGACTTCTTACTTCCAGTTGATCCGGATGGAGTCGGGCGTGAAATAGGGTGTGCCGGGTTCCCAGCCGGGCGGACGGCCCCGGCCTGTCGGAAGGATGGTCACCGTAGCCAGCGCGTCGATGATGGCCCGCTGCCGCCCGAGCGGCGCGGCATGGAACGCGGTGGCGGCGTCCGGTGCGGTGAGCAGGTCGTTCATGCCGGCTGCCCGCCCAGCGTCGGCCAGCTGCTCTTCGATGCCGGCTATTTTTTCTTCGAGCCGCCGGGTGGCTGTCTTAAGTTGCGACGGGGTTAGGATCCCGTCGGCGTAGTCCGTGCCGAGGCCCGCGAGGCGTTCGCGCAGGCTTGCGGCTTCGTCGCGCAGTGGTGCTATGTCCACGTCGTTACCGGCGGTGAGTGCTTGCAGCGCGTCGGGCATGGACAGCCGGGCCGCGATGACTTTGAAAACGTATTCGTCGGTGGCTGTGAGGTTCCGCGTAACGTGCCCGCTGCCTTGGTTGCACCTGTAGACGCGGCGCTGCCCGCTGGTCATGGAAGCGCGGACAGGTTCCCCGCATATGCCGCAGCGGTAGAGGTTGGATCCAGGCCATTTGCGCTCGCTTCCGGCGTTGGTGCGGCGGTCGGGGTTTTTGAGAATGGAAACGACGGCGCGCCATGTTGCCTCCGGCAGAATCTGATCCCACTTAGCGGGCTCATCCAGTATTCGCCCGTTCGCCTCGATGAATCCGGCGTTCCTTGGCCGGAGCAGGATTTCCCGCAGGGAGCGGTCAGTGATGGGGCGTGCCTTGGCCGAGGTGCTGGTGAAGCCCTGCGCGGTTAGCTCCTTGGCGATGGAGCGCAGGGACTGGCCGGCCAGCAGTGCGCTTGCGGCCTGCTGCACGGCCTTGGCTTCGCGTTCGTTGATGGTTTGGCCGTCTGCTTCGTATCCGAACGGGCGGGGACCGCCACGCCATTGGCCCTTTTCCGCCGCCTGTTGCTTGGCACGGATCATCCGATCCCGGCCGTGCTCCACTTCGCGTTGGCTAATGGAACCGAGAATTTTTGCATTCATGCGGCCGTCGGGGGTGCTGAGGTCGATCTTGCCGCCACGGACGGTGGCAATAGCAGCATCGGAGTCCTGAACGATGGTAATGAATTGTTCGAGTTCGGCTGTGCGGCGGTGCAGCCGGTCGGAGTGCCAGGCGATGACGGCGTTGACGGTGCCTGCCTGTAAGTCGCGCAGCATGGCGTTATAACCGGGGCGCGGCTTCTTCCGCTGGTAGGCGGAAATGTCGTTGTCTTGGTAGATGGTGCCGACGGTCCAGCCGAGCCGTGCGGCGAGTTCGCGGCAGTCCTGCTCCTGCCGCTGCACGCCGAGCCCGGCCCCTTCCCGGTCGTTGGAAATTCGGGTGTAGATCCCTGCTATCCGATTGCTTTTCATAATGTGTCTAGAGTAACCTTTTGACCTGGCAATTCTGATGTCGGCCCTGCAGGCAGCCGGTGATGTCCGGCCAAGCGGCGGGACCGTGTTCCTTTCCGAACTGGGACTTGACGGCAGGCTGAGGCCCATCCGGGGAGTATTGCCGGCCGTCATGGCAGCGGTTGATGACGGCCACCCAGAGGTCGTCGTGGCGGCGGCCAATCGGGCGGAAGCGGAACTGGTTCCGGGGGGCAAGGTCCGGAGTTATGGAACTCTGGCTGAATTGCTCCTTGCCTATGGGGCGGATCCGGTCCCGCTGCTGCTTCCGGTGGGAGGGGCAGAGGAAACTCCCACCGGGCGCGAGAGCCCGTCAGCCGGTGAATGCCGCGAACCCGACATGGCAGACATCGCAGGCCAGCACGAAGCCAGGACTGCCATGGAGGTTGCGGCTGCCGGCGGGCACCACGTCATGCTCGTCGGTCCGCCCGGGGCCGGTAAGACGATGCTGGCGGAACGCCTGCCCGGTCTGCTGCCGGACCTGCCGGACCACCACGCCATGGAGGTCACGGCGGTTCATTCCCTGAGCAATACAGCCGCTCATTTGACCCAGTTGCTGCGGCGTCCGCCATTTGAGAACCCGCATCACACGGCCACCACTGCTTCCATCATCGGCGGCGGTTCCGGAGTCCCGCGCCCTGGTGCAGCATCCCGGGCACACCGCGGCGTCCTCTTCCTCGACGAGGCGCCTGAATATGACCGCGCCGTACTGGATGCGCTGCGGCAGCCGCTGGAGAGCGGGAACCTGGTGCTCCACCGGGCAGCGGGGACGGCTGCCTATCCTGCCCGCTTCCAGCTGGTGCTGGCGGCGAATCCCTGTCCCTGTGGGATGGCCAGCGGCAAAGGACTGGAGTGCAGCTGCACGCCCATGCAACGCCGCCGGTATTTCGGCAAGTTGTCCAAACCTCTAATAGACCGCATAGATCTTCAGCTGCGGCTCAACCGGCTGTCGCTGGCCGACATGGCCGGCGCCGCTGAGCAGGAAGCAAGCCGTACCGTTGCGACGCGGGTGCGCGAAGCCAGGAGGGCCCAAAGGGAGCGGCTGGGGCGTTGGGGACACGAACTGAATTCTGAGGTTTCAGCCGAGCTGCTCAAGACCGAGCTGCGGCTTTCGCGCACGGCAACGGTTGACCTCGACAAGGCAATGGAGCGCGATGTGCTGACAGGCCGGGGCTATGCCCGCGTGCTCAGGGTGGCCTGGACCATGGCCGACCTGGCGGGTCTGGCGGTTCCCGATCGAGACTGCGTCAGCACAGCGCTGGCTTTCCGCCAACAGGTGGGTGCAGCATGATGACGACGACTACTCCGGCCGCCGACCGCAGGGCGCGGGCGGCCTTATCGCGGCTCATGGAGCCTTCGGACTGGGTGGGACTCGCCCTTGTCGCGGCCGTTGGCGCCCTGGATGGGCTGCGTATCGCTACAGGCGAGGTGAAACCGGGGCCGGAGCTGCAGGCTGAGCTGTACCGCCTGCTGAACCGGGAACAGTCACGCAGCCAGCAGGGAATGCTTTCCGAAGCCCTGCAGCGCTGGCATCCGCGCATTAAGGATCTGGACCCGGATCGGGACCTGGCCACGATCGATCGCCTTGGCGGGACTGTTCTGGTGCCAGGCGATGAGTCTTGGCCAATGGCACTGGCTGATCTCGAGCTCGCAGAACCGCTGTGCCTGTGGGTCCGCGGGCAACACTCAGGCGGAATTCCTCCAGCAGAACGCACCGTAGCCCTGGTTGGTTCAAGGGACAGCACGAACTACGGCAACTCTGCTACCGGCGACCTGGCAGCAGGCCTGACGCAAAAGGGCTATTGCGTGGCTTCCGGAGGTGCCTACGGCATCGACGCCCAGGCGCATCGGTCCGCCCTGGCAGCCGCGGAGCCAGGGCATTGGCCAGCCACCGTTGCCATCATGGCGTGCGGGCTGGACCGCTATTATCCGGCGGGGAATGAGGAACTGCTCCGAACGGTCGCCAGCCGAGGACTTCTGCTCTCCGAGCTGCCGCCGGGCGCCGCACCAACTCGCTGGAGGTTCCTCCAGCGCAACCGATTAATCGCCGCGCTGGCCGGTACCACGGTAGTCGTAGAAGCCCGGTGGCGCTCGGGTGCGCTGAACACGGCGCACCATGCTGCTGGACTTGGCCGTCCGGTCGGCGCAGTGCCGGGATCCATTTACTCGGCGAACTCTGCGGGCACCCACCGGCTGCTGCGGGACGGCAGCGCAGTCTGCGTAACCAACGCTGCGGAAGTTGCTGAACTGGCGGGACCCCTTGATGCAGGGGTAGCCGGAGAGCAGCAGGCGCCGCTCTCCGATCATGACGGTCTCAGCGTGGAGGACTTGCTCCTGCTGGACGCACTGCCCGTGAGGCAGGGAACCACGGTCGAGAAGCTTTCGGCTGTAGCAGGGTTGCCCATGAGGGCGGTGCTGGCGGGGCTCGGCCGGCTGGAGATCATGTCCCTTGCCCAGCAGGATTCGTCGGGCTGGCGGCGGCAACGGCGGGGCTGAATGCTGGGTGGTCCTAGCTTCCTAAATCCTGCCCAAGCCTAACGTGTGGCGTCTTGAGTTCGAGACCGGGATCGAGGACAGTGGAACGATGAATGCTCGTGAGACGCCGGAAGCTGCATTGAGCCGGCCATGGCCGGAAAGCTTCTGCTCAGCGTTCAGCGGGTTTGAAAAGTACCTGACTGCCGAACGTGCCCATTCGGAACACACCACACGTGCCTATCTCGCCGACCTCCATCAGCTCTTCAACTTCGCGGCGGACAACTCCATAACTGATTTACGTGGACTCAGTCTGCTGACTTTACGTGCTTGGCTGGGCACCATGAATGCCGACGGACTGGCCCGGTCCAGCATCGCCCGCCGTGCCGCGGCCGCCCGAATGTTTACCGCGTGGGCCCTGCGCGAAGAGCTGATCGGAAACGATCCTGCAGTGCGCTTGCAGGCCCCCAAACGCCAACGGACGCTGCCCCACGTCCTGCAGCGGCGCCAAGTGGAACAACTCTTCTTGACGCTGTCCGAGGAAGCGGCCGAGGGGCAGCCCGTTCCGCTGCGCGACCGTGCGCTGATCGAACTTCTCTACGCCACAGGAATTCGTGTTGGGGAGTTAGCCGGACTGGACATTGACGACCTTGACCAGGACCGCAGGCTGGTACGCGTGCTGGGTAAGGGCAATAAGGAGCGCGCTGTTCCCTATGGCGTTCCTGCCGCTACTGCGTTGGACGACTGGCTTCGCCGCGGTCGGGGAGCGCTGGCCACGGATGCCAGCGGTCCGGCGCTGTTTCTGGGCCGCCGGGGAAAACGGATCGACCAGCGGCAGGTGCGGGACGTTTCCGCACGCCTGTTTGCCGGACTGGGCGACACCGCCGCCACCAGCCCGCACGCATTGCGCCACAGTACCGCTACCCATCTGCTCGACGGTGGCGCGGACCTCCGCGCCGTCCAGGAGATTCTTGGCCATGAGTCCCTGGCGACTACACAGATCTATACCCATGTATCGGTGGATCGCCTGCGAGCAAGCTATAAGCAGGCACATCCACGCGCCTAATGCGGTCGGTGAATGGCAACTCGGTAGTTACGCTGGCGGAATTCCCGGACATGCGGCAGAATGAGTCACATAATCCATCGGGTTGACGAAATACTGATAGATGTATCGTCGAATCAACCTGAGCAATAGCAGCGTCGGAATCAGATAACTGTCCGTGGGCTGAAGGTCGTTGGGGAAGACGTACCTACAGCAAATTGGAGGATGGGATGTCTGTTGTGATGACGCGTGGTGTGCTGTTTGTGCATTCGGCGCCTACAGCGCTATGCCCCCACATCGAGTGGGCCGTCGGATCCGTCGTGGACAAGCGAACGGATCTTGACTGGACCCCTCAACCTGCTGCGCCCGGAATGTTCCGGGCCGAACTCTCGTGGATTGGTCCACAGGGGACAGGTTCTATGCTGGCGTCCGCCTTGCGCGGCTGGGCCCACCTGCGTTATGAGGTGACAGAAGAGCCGAGCCCCGGCGTCGACGGGGGCCGCTGGTCGCATACGCCCGAGCTCGGCATATTCCACGCGGCAACAGACGTCCATGGCAACATCATGGTTTCGGAAGACCGCATCCGCTACGCCTACGAGACGGGCGCCGGTGATCCGGCAGCTGTGTACCACGAGCTCTCCTTGGCACTGGGCGAGGCTTGGGATGAAGAGCTGGAACCCTTCCGGCATGCAGCCGAGGGCGCGCCCGTCCGGTGGCTTCACCAAGTCGGGTGACACTCCTGCATCAAGCGTCTTCGCCGCTCATCCAACATCAAAGCAAAGGAGAGGCTGCCCAGCGAACCGCTGGGCAGCCTCTCCTTTGCTAATCTACGGCAGGAATTCCTGTTCCCGTACGGTCAGGCGTTCCGGAACACGACGACGGCGTTGTGTCCGCCGAAACCGAAGGAGTTGTTCAGCGCCACAATGTCGCCGCTGGGCAAATCCCGAGCGGAGGTCACGACGTCCAGCGGGATCTCCGGATCCTGGTTATCGAGGTTGATGGTCACAGGTGCCTTGCGTTCGTACACGGCAAGAGCCGTCATGACAGATTCGACGGCGCCCGAGGCACCCAAGAGATGTCCAGTCTGTGACTTTGTTGCCGAGACCGAGACGTTGTCCACCTGATTGCCCAGGGCAGCCTTGAGCGCCGTGTACTCGGGTTTGTCGCCGACCGGAGTGGAGGTGGCATGAGCGTTGACATGGACCACGTCTACGGCCTGGGCGCGGGCGTCAAACATAGCTGCCTTGAGCGCCCGGGTCGCTCCAAGGCCTTCCGGATCCGGGGCCGTGATGTGGTACGCATCGGCGGTAACTCCGGAGCCGGCGAGTTCGGCGTAAATACGGGCGCCGCGGGCCAGGGCGTGTTCCTCGGCCTCAAGGACGAGCGCGCCGGCTCCTTCGCCCATGACGAATCCGTCGCGGTCCACATCGTACGGCCGTGAGGCGTGCTCAGGGTCGTCGTTGCGCTTGGAGAGCGCCTGCATGGCGCTGAAGGCGGCAATCGGCATGGCATGGATGGCAGCTTCGGCGCCGCCGGTCATGACGACGTCGGCCTTGCCGGCGCGGATGAGATCAACGCCCATGGCGATGGCCTCGGTGCCTGAGGCGCACGCGGAAACAGGAGTGTGGGCGCCGGCGCGGGCACCTAGATCCATGCTCACCGCTGCTGACGGGCCGTTGGGCATCAGCATGGGCACAGTCATCGGCAGGACCCGGCGGGGCCCCTTTTCCCGGAGGGTGTCCCAAGCATCCAGAAGTGTCCAGACGCCGCCGATACCGGTAGCGAAAGCTACGGCCAGCCGGTCGTGGTCGATATCCTCGATTCCCGAGTCCTTCCAGGCTTCACGCGAGGCGACCACGGCGAACTGCGTGGAGGGATCCATTCGCTTGGCCTCGACGCGGGTCAGTACTTCGTCCGGCTTGTTCGAGGCCCGGCAGGCAAAGGTCACGGGGAGTTCGTAGCGGGCTACCCAATCGTCTTCAAGGGTGCGGGCGCCTGATACGCCCTTTAGAGCGTTCTTCCACATCGTGGGGACGTCGCCGCCGATGGGCGTGGTGGCGCCAAGGCCGGTGATGACTACTTTGCGTGCCATTTACTTATTCTCTCCAAGGGTGTGGGGCAAAAAATGCAAGAGTCGGCGGCCGGACCGATTTCCACCCGGCCGCCGGTCCCTGTGAAGGGAAAACTTACGCCTGGGCGTTGGCGATGAAGTCTACGGCGTCGCCAACGGTCTTGAGGTTCTTGACCTCTTCATCGGGAATGCGGACGCCGAACTTTTCCTCAGCGTTGACGACGATCGTCATCATGGAGATGGAGTCGATGTCCAGATCGTCGGTGAAGGACTTGTCCAGTTCGACAGCCTCGGGAGCGAGGCCGGTTTCCTCGTTAACGATTTCGGCCAGGCCTGCCAGGATTTCTTCGTTGCTAGCCATTGAAGGCTCCTTTTCTTGTGGTGCCGGCACGGTGTCCGGCCGGGGTTGTCAAACCGCTGAATACGGCTTGGAATGGAAAACTGTTCACATGCAGGGGAAAATGCAGCGGAACGACTGCGATACTACGGCAGAACGATGACCTGTGCACCGAAGACCAGCCCCGCGCCGAAGCCGATCTGCAACGCCAGGCCTCCGCTGAGCTGGGGGTTTTCCTGCAGCAGCCGGTGCGCGGCCAGTGGGATGGACGCCGCCGACGTGTTCCCGGCATCTGCGATGTCGCGGGCGACCGCGACACTTTCCGGAAGCTTGAGCTGCTTGATCATCTCGTCGATGATGCGCATATTGGCCTGGTGCGGGACGAACGCGGCCAGCTCTTCCGGCTTGACCCCGGCCTCGTCCAGGGCGCGCTTGGCAACCTTTGCCATTTCCCACACGGCCCAGCGGAAGACCGACTGTCCGTCCTGCCGCAAGGTGGGCCACAGCTTCTTGCCGTCCTCGCTCCGTTGTGCGGCAGCTGCGGAGAGAGAGCCCGCGGCCTCTGCCGCCAAGGACAGCTCCCGCACGTCGTTCAGCGAATGGGTCATGCCGATGACGTCCCATTTACTCCCGTCCGAGCCCCAGACCGATGGTCCGATGCCGGGTGTGTCGGAAGGGCCGATAACAACGGCGCCTGCACCGTCACCGAGCAGGAAGGAGATGGTCCGTTCGGAGTTGTCGATCACATCCGAGAGCTTCTCAGCTCCTACCACCAGAACGTATTCGGCCGCGCCGGAACGGACCAGGGCGTCGCCCTGGGCAATGCCGTAGCAGTAACCGGCGCAGGCAGCGGAAATATCGAATGCCGGCGCGGGCGTTGCCCCCAGCCGGTCTGCCAGGGCTGCAGCGGCCGACGGTGTGGCGTACGGGTGCGAGACTGTCGAGACGATGACGGCCCCGAGCTGGGAGGCTTCGATGCCGGCCTTCTCGAGTGCTTCATTGGCAGCGCCCTCGGCCATGTCCACAACGGAAGTGTCCGCCCCGGCCCGGTGGCGCGTCACAATTCCGGTCCGCTGGCGGATCCACTCGTCCGATGATTCAATCCACTGGCAGACATCGTCGTTCGTGACGATGACATCGGGCCGGAAGGCTCCCATACCGAGGATGCGGGAATGTTCGCGCAGTGGGGACTGGCGCATGACGGGGGTGCTCACTGGTGGATGTCTCCAGACTTATGTTCATTGGTAAGGGCGGCGCCGGCCGGTGTCTGCTGTGTATGTTCGGCGATGAAGGCACGGGCCTGCTCGAGCTGATCAGGGGATTTCAGGGCCATTGTAGCGACACCCCTCATGCCACGCTTCGCCAGCCCCGTCAGCGTCCCCGCTGGCGGCAGTTCGAGCAGGCCGGTCACGCCCACGGAGAGCAGTTCCTCCATGCACAGATCCCAGCGGACGGGCCTGGAGACCTGGGCTATCAGACTGTCCAGGTTCTGCTCGCCGCCGGCAACCGGTTCGCCGTCGTAGTTGGATAGCAGCGTCAGTGCCGGAGAGGCAGGGGAAAGCTGCGGACGCAGCCCTTCCAAGACACCGACGGCGGGCGCCATGTGTTCGGTATGGAAGGCGCCGGCCACCTTCAGAGGGATGACACGGGCCTTGGCCGGAGGGTTATCCGCCAGCTTCTGGAGTTGGTCAAAGGTGCCGGCTGCCACGATCTGCCCGCCGCCGTTCGCGTTCGCGGGCGTAAGCCCGGCGGCGTCGATAGCTGCGAGAACTTCCGACTCGTCTCCGCCGAGCACTGCACTCATGCCTGTCGGCGTCTGGGCCGCGGCCTGGGCCATCGCGTTGGCGCGTTCGCGGACAAAGGCCATCGCATCGTTTTCCGTTAGGGCGCCGGTTATGGCCGAGGCCGTAATTTCACCGACGGAGTGTCCGGCCACAACCGTGGAAAGATCCAGCGGCTCGTCCGCCGTCAGCGCCCTGGCCGCCATGAGGCCGGCCGCGACGATCAACGGCTGGGCGACGGCTGTATCTTTGATGGTCTCTTCGTCGGAAGTGGTTCCGTGGGCTACGAGGTCCAGCTTCGCAATGTCGCTGAGCAAGCTCAGGTGCTCAGCGACGCCGGGGACGTCTAGCCAAGGGGAGAGGAATCCTGGGGTCTGGGAGCCCTGGCCCGGGCAGACAATTGCAAGCACTTATCCAGCTTTCCAAAGAGGTTGGGTTTCTTAGGGTGTTTTGGCAAACGAAGCTCGCCTGATCCCTTTGTAGGAAGTCTACAAGGACAGGTTGTTACTGCCGAGTAGGCGCGCGCTCCTGGGCGGGCCGCGCCGCGGCCACCAGACGGCCAACAACGAGGGCTGTTTGCAGAACGAACGCCTCGCGGGGGAGCAGCGGATCCCAGCCCGTCACGTCGCACACTCTCCGCAGACGGTACCGCACGGTGTTGGCATGGACGAAGAGTTCCCTGGCGGTCGCCTCCAGGGAATGGCCGAGGGACAGGTAGCTGGAGAGCGTTTCGCTGAGTCCATTTCCGGCGTTGACCAGCGGCACGTAGATGTACTTGTACAGGTCGCGGCGTGCGGCGTCGTCTCCCGACATGACACGTTCGGGCCACAGATCGTTTGCCGCCACAGGACGTGGCGCACCTGGCCATGCCCTTGCAGCCGAGAGGCCGGCAAAAGCTGCCTGCGCCGACATGCTTGCGTCAACCAACGATTTGGTTTCCGGTCCGTAGACAACGGGGCCGGGACCGAACAGTTCGCTGAGCCGGATGAAGGCTGAGCCCTGGTCGGAGATGCCGCCAAGTACCAGAATCAGCCTCTCGCCCTGGATCCCCACCAAGGTATCGTCGGCAAACCGTGAACTGGCCCGGCGTATTTCAGCGACGAAGGACGGGCTCGGTTCCGACGGGGAGCTGCCGACCATGACGGTAATCCTGCCGGCGGATTTCCAACCGACGGCGGCGATACGAGAACGCAAGGCGTCCGAGCTCTCGCCACGCAGGATCGCGTCGACGACAAGCGCCTCCAGCCTTGTGTCCCAAGCACCACGGGTCTCGGCGGCACGCGCATAGACGTCCGCGGCGGCGAAGGCCACCTCCCGGGAGTACCTCAGGACTGCCTCACGCAGCGATGCTTCGTCGCTGCCGCCGGCCAAGTCGCTGACCTGGTCCTCCACGGCTTCAACGACCACCCGGATCAACTGCAGGGCGCGTTGCAGGCTGATTGACCGGGTAAGTTCGGTCGGAGCCGTACCGAAAACGTCGTTCATGACCCAGGCAGGCGATGCCGGACGTTCATACCAGGTTACGAAGGAGGCGATACCTTTTTGTGCAACCAGGCCCAGCGCGGCCCGCTCGTCGGGACGAAGGCTGCGGTACCAGGGCAGCTCGCTTTCCAGCCGCTTGAGCGTCGTGGTAGACAATGCGCCGATCTTTGACCTGAGCCGGTCAAGGGTGGCTGCGGTAGCTGGCGGCTGCTTGCTTGAGGGCGGTCTGGTGCCGCGCGCCGCGCTCTTCGGCGACGCTTGCGGGGCCGGGGTTGCGGCGTTGGTCCGGGGCTGGGGCATGCCTTGAGCATACGCACTTGGCGTCCTGTGCTCCATTCGCTCTTTTGTGTGGTTCCTACTAAAAAGGCGGGAACTGTTCCCGAGCCCGACGCGGGTCGGGGAGATAAAAAAGCAGCGGGCACCCCTTCCGGAGGTTCCGCTGCTTTTCCACTCATGCCGCTTGGTCAGGAATCGCCGCCGGCGTTTCCGGACGTACCGGCCGTGACGTCGTTGAGCTTGTACCGGTCGAAGGCTTCCTTGGGAGCGTTCTGGTCCACCTCACCGCGGCGGGCGAGCATTTCCAAGGCGCGGACGACGATCGAGTGGCTGTCGATCTTGAAGAACCGTCGGGCAGCTGCACGGGTATCGGAGAAGCCGAAGCCATCCGCACCGAGCGTGGCGAACTCATTGGGCAGGAACTGGCGGATCTGGTCCGGCACCGCCTTCATGTAGTCGCTCACGGCAACAATGGGCCCGGTGGCGCCCTCAAGCTGTCCCGTGACAAACGGCTTGCGCGGCTCGGAGCCGGGGTTCAGGAAGGCTTCTTCCTCTGCCGCCAGGCCATCCCTGCGCAACTCGGTCCAGGAAGTGACGGACCATACGTCGGCGGAGACGCCCCATTCATCGGCGAGGATCTGCTGCGCCTCAAGCGCCCAGGGTACTGAGACACCGGAAGCCAGCAGTTGGGTCCTAGGACCGTCAACCTTGGCCGGCGCCAGCAGGTAGATGCCCTTGAGCAGACCTTCGACGTCGAGCTCTTCGGGCTCTGCCGGCTGCAGGATCGGCTCGTTGTAGACCGTCAGGTAGTACATGACGTTCGGATCCTTGGAATCGGGTCCATACATGCGCTCCAGGCCGGACTTCATGATGTGTCCGATTTCGTAGCCGTACGCGGGATCGTAGGTGACGACCGCCGGGTTGGTCGAAGCGAGCAGCGGCGAATGGCCGTCTGCGTGCTGCAGGCCTTCTCCGGTGAGCGTGGTCCTGCCGGCCGTGGCGCCGATGATGAAGCCTCGGGTCATCTGGTCCCCGGCGGCCCAGAAGGAATCACCGGTGCGCTGGAAACCGAACATCGAGTAGAAGATGTAGATCGGAATCAGCGGCTCGCCGTGGGTGGCATAGGCGGTTCCTGCAGCTGTGAAGGCGGCGGTGGAACCGGCCTCGTTGATGCCCGCGTGCAGGATCTGCCCGGAAATGGACTCCTTGTACGCCAGGACCAGGTCGCGGTCCACGGACAGGTAGTTCTGGCCTTTGGGGTTGTAGATTTTCGACGTCGGGAAGAACGAGTCCATGCCGAAGGTACGGGCTTCGTCCGGCACAATCGGGACAACCCGCTTGCCGAAGTCCTTGTCCCGCATCAGATCCTTCAGCAGACGCACGAAGGCCATCGTGGTCGCAGCCATCTGCTTGCCGGAGCCGCGCTTGGCAACCTCGTAGGCCTTGTCGTCAGGCAGATGGATCGGCTCCGCAGTGTTCCGCCGCTCGGGCACGTAACCGCCCAGAGCCTTGCGCCGCTCCTGCAGGTACTGGATCTCGGGGGAGTCCTGTCCTGGATGGTAGTACGGCGGCCGGTACGGGTCGGCTTCGAGCTGCTCGTCGCTGATCGGGATCCGCAGGTGGTCGCGGAACTGCTTTAGATCATCCAGAGTCAGTTTCTTCATCTGGTGGGTCGCATTGCGGCCCTCGAAGTGGGTGCCCAGGCCGTAGCCCTTGACGGTGTGCGCCAGGATGACCGTCGGCTTGCCCTCGAACTCGGTGGCAGCCTTGTAGGCGGCGTAGACCTTGTGGTAGTCGTGGCCACCGCGCTTGAGGTTCCAGATCTCTTCATCAGAAAGGTGCGACACCATTTCCTTGGTCTGCGGCGTCTTGCCGAAGAAGTGCTCGCGGACGAAGCCGCCGGACTCGGCCTTGTAGGTCTGGTAGTCGCCGTCCGGGGTTTCGTTCATGACGCCTATCAGGGCGCCGTCCTTGTCGGCGGCCAGCAGGGGATCCCACTCACGGCCCCAAACAACCTTGATGACATTCCAGCCGGCGCCGCGGAAGAACGCTTCGAGTTCCTGCATGATCTTGCCGTTGCCGCGTACCGGGCCATCAAGGCGTTGGAGGTTGCAGTTGATGACAAAGGTGAGGTTGTCGAGGTTTTCATTGGCGGCCAGCTGGAGCAGGCCGCGGCTTTCCGGCTCGTCCATTTCGCCGTCGCCGAGGAAGGCCCAGACGTGCTGGTCCGATGTGTCTTTGATGCCGCGGTTGTGCAGGTAGCGGTTGGACTGCGCCTGGTAGATGGCGTTCATCGGGCCGATACCCATGGAGACCGTCGGGAACTCCCAGAATTCCGGCATCAGCCGGGGGTGCGGGTAGGACGAGAGCGCATGGCCGGCCTTGGACTTCTCCTGCCGGAAACCGTCCAGGTCCTCTTCGCTCATGCGGCCTTCGAGGAAGGCACGGGCATACATGCCTGGGGAAGCGTGTCCCTGGAAGAAGACGTGGTCGCCGCCGCCGGGGTGGTCCTTGCCTCGGAAGAAGTGGTTAAGCCCGACTTCATACAGGGTGGCCGCGCCGGCGTAGGTGGAGATATGACCGCCGACGCCGATGTCGGGCCGCTGCGCGCGGTGCACCAGCACCGCGGCATTCCAGCGCAACCAGGCCCGGTACTTGCGTTCGATTTCTTCCTTGCCCGGGAAGGCAGGTTCCTGGTCGGCGGGAATGGTGTTGACGTAGTCCGTGGTGGTGACCATGGGCACGCCGACGCTCTGGGCGCCCGCTCGTTGCAGCAGGGAGCGCATGATGAACTGTGCGCGCTCGGTGCCTTGGGACTGAATCAGCTGGTCCAGCGATTCGATCCATTCCGCGGTTTCCTCAGGATCGCGGTCCGGGAGCTGGTGTGTCAGCCCGCTCAGGATGTGCGAGGTATCTTCTCCTGCGCTCACGTCCAACCTCTCTTATGTGCAGATTGTGTCTGCGCCGTGCATGGTCAAGCGTCCCGGCCGCGCTTACGGCGGGCAATGTCTCCGGCTTCAAGCGGAAGCATTGGTCGCTGAATCCCGGCGCAGTCCGGTTTGGACGCGCGCGGATATTCTTCGTGCAACTCTAGCCGCTCATAGTGCCATAGCGTAGCCGCGGGGCTGCCCGTGAACCCGTTGATTACGCGGTGGATGGACGCATTATCACAATTGCAGCAGGGGCAGCCTTTTTCACACCGGACGCGGCGGCTGGCTTGATGCATCCGCCAATAGGGTGTTGGCTTGTAGTATCCATTACAGGACCGCCCCGGTCCTGTACATGCAGGTACGACAGTTGCAAGACAGTTCCAACCAGGAGGAGCACAGTGAGCGAGGCCGAGGCCGCCACGGTTGACAATGTGGCAGGCAAGTTGGGTTTCAAAGACGGAGACCTAATACAGGAGTTCGGCTACGACGAGGATGTGGATTTCGATCTGCGTGCCGACATCGAAGAGTTGACTGGCTCCGAACTGCTCTCCGAGGACGACCAGGATTCCGTCGATGCTGCCATTCTCTGGTGGCGGGACGGTGACGGAGACCTGGTAGACGCGCTGGTGGATTCCCTCACCATGCTCGACGACGGCGGTGTGGTGTGGGTCCTGACGCCGAAATCGGGACGGGACGGCTACGTGCCGCCGTCGGATATCCAGGAAGCAGCACCCACGGCAGGACTGCACGTCACCACGTCAGCAGGAGTCTCCGATGACTGGGCGGCAGCCCGGCTCGTAAGCAAGAGGAACAAATAACCGTATGAGTTTTCCCGCCGTCGGCAAGGCTGCCCCGGATTTTGAGCTGTCCAACCAGTTCGGGGAGCCGATCCGTCTCTCCGAACTCCGCGGCCAGTCCGTCGTAATCGTCTTTTACCCCTTTGCTTTCTCCGGGATCTGCACCGGCGAACTGTGCGCGCTACGTGACGATCTGGCGTCTTTCAAGGATCAAAACGCCCGATTGCTAGCCGTGTCCGTTGACCATAAGTTCGCGCTGCGGGCCTTTGCCGAGCAGGAAAGCTACGAATTCGATCTGCTCGCCGATTTCTGGCCGCATGGCGGCGTGGCGAAGGCTTATGGCGTGTTCGACGAAGAATCCGGAATGGCAGGACGCGGAACGTTCATCGTGGACGCGGACGGAATCCTGCGTCACGTGATCAACAGCCCTCGTACCCAGGCGCGGGATATCCAGGAGTACCACCGCCTGCTGAAAGAGCTTTAGGCTGCTTATGGACCGGCGACGGTTTGACCAGGCGCTCAGTGCCATGGCCGGCCGTCGTCTTGCTGTCCTCACGGGTGCCGGCCTCAGCACGGATTCGGGCATCCCGGATTACCGTGGGCCGGACTCCGTGCCGCGCAGCCCCATGACATATCAGCAGTTCGTGTCGGATGAACTGTTGCGTCGCCGGTACTGGGCGCGCAACCATGTCGGCTGGCGCCACATGCACCGGGCCGAGCCCAATGCCGGCCATCTCGCCCTGGCGGCCCTGGAACATGCGGGGCTGATGACAGGGCTGATCACCCAGAACGTGGACCGTCTTCATGAAGACGCCGGCAGCATAAATGTGATTGACCTACACGGGCGGTTCGATAAGGTCATCTGCCTGCAGTGCCGCCGGGTAATCGACCGTTCCGAACTCGCGGACCGACTGGAAGCCATGAATCCCGGATGGCCCGACTTCTCAGCCGATCCCGGCGATGTGGCCCCCGACGCGGACGCCGACGTCGGTGACACGGCGCACTTTGTCATCGCGGACTGCGAAGTGTGCGGGGGGATGCTGAAGCCGGACTTTGTTTATTTCGGCGAGAACGTTCCCAAGGACCGCGTTGCCGCGGCCTATGCCATGGTTGACCGCGCCGAGGCACTGCTGGTGGCGGGATCATCGCTGACGGTCATGAGCGGGCTGCGTTTTGTCCGCCATGCCGCCAAAACAGGCAAGCCGGTGGTCATCATCAACCGCGGCAGCACACGCGGTGATGAACTGGCGGCGGTGAAGCTCGAGGCAGGCGTCTCTGAGAGTCTGGAGAGCCTCACAGCGGAGCTTCCTGCCCTGTTCGCCGATGATGCAGATGATGCCAGTGAGTCCAGTTGGCACATCGGGCCAGTTATCCGGTAGAGTATTTCCTTGTGATGTTGCGGCGGATAACGCACTGCGGCACTGTACAAAACATCACCATTGGGTCTTTAGCTCAGCTGGTAGAGCGCCACGTTTACACCGTGGATGTCATCGGTTCGATCCCGGTAGGACCCACCCTCGCAGGGTTCCGGCAACGGAGCCCTGCTGTATTTAACGGCAATACGTGGCCAGTTCCAGGCGCAGCGTCCAGCTCCTGCACAGGTTGCGTTGAGACCCCGGCCATGTTGCTGTGGTAGCAAAGATGAAACCGGTTTCCGATCCGAAGGTAGTCAATGCCTAGCACCAAACGTCGGCCGATCTTTGCCCTCCTGGGGAGTGCGGCCGCCATCCTCCTTGCCGCGCAGACTGTAGACGTAGCGGTCGACAGCCGGGGCGGGGACGAGGACCTGCAGGCCCAGGCCATCTCCAGGGCAAGCCAGGTAGAGAATCACCGGGTGAACGGCCAGGAAGGCGCCGGCGCGGATGCGAAGGCGCCTGAGCCCAGCCTGGATGAGCAGCAGTTTTCGGCCGCAATGGACGAGTATGCAGCCGCAACAGGGAAGACGTTCTCCGCCGCGGTGTACGACCCGGCCACGGATGAAACCTGGACCTACAACGCCCGCCAAGGCTATATGGAAGCAAGCATCGTCAAGGTGTCCATGGTCCTGACGCTGATCCGTGAAGCCACGGAGGAAGGCCGGGGACTGACTTCCGATGAGATGGACCTGGCGGCCCGCATGATCCAGTCAAGCGACAATGACGCCACTAACGAGCTCTACCGGAACATCGGCGGGGCCGAGGCGTTGCAGGAGACCTACGACCTGCTGGCCTTGACGAGCACGGAGGCAGGCCCCCTCTGGGGCGCGTCGACCACCACTGCAGCTGACCAGCTCAAGATCGTCAACGCCGTCATCTACGGAACCGACTGGCTGAATGAAGACCAGTTGGCCTATCTCCAGAAACTGATGAACCGGGTGGAATCGTCCCAGTACTGGGGAGTTCCTTCCGGCACCACCCACGCCTCAGTGGCACTGAAGAACGGCTGGCTGCAGGACGACGACGGCAAATGGGATGTCAACAGCATCGGCTACGTCAGTGAGGACAGCACGGAGTACGGGATCACCGTTCTCTCGTCGGGCCATCCGGAGATGGAAGACGGTGTCTCACTGATCGAAGACATTGCGGGCATCATCCATGAACTCGAACGCAGCGATGCAGCCCAGGGGCGTGCCGGATCCAACTGACCCCCGTAATGCCGGTGGGCACCAAGAGCTGGCCGTGCAAAATAGTGCAACGGCTTAACCGCCCGGGCGCTGCCGGACTAGGCTGGAGCGTGGATACCTATCCGGGCTGCCCACGCGAGCAGGCCCGGGTCCACGCAAGCAAACAAGCACTGGAGAGTAATGAGCGCACACATCGGTGTGACAGGTCTGGCAGTCATGGGCGCCAACCTGGCACGGAATTTTGCCCGTAACGGTTACACCGTTGCCCTGCACAACCGTTCGGTGGAGAAGACCGATGCCCTGCTGGACCAGCACGGGGATGAAGGCGACTTCGTCCGCACCGAGTCACTGCAGGAGCTGGTGGACTCGCTGCAGAAGCCACGCCGTGTGCTGATCATGGTCAAGGCCGGAAAACCCGTGGATTCGGTCATCGAGCAGCTGACTCCGCTGCTTGAAGAGGGCGACATTGTCATCGACGCCGGCAACTCGCACTATGAGGACACTCGCCGGCGCGAAGCCGCATTGGCCGAGAAGGGCCTGCACTTCGTCGGAATCGGAGTCTCCGGCGGCGAGGAAGGCGCCCTGCTCGGTCCGTCCATCATGCCGGGCGGTTCGCGCGAATCCTACGATTCCCTCGGCCCCATGCTGGAAAAGATTTCAGCAAAGTACGACGGCGATCCCTGCTGCCGCTGGATCGGCACCGACGGCGCGGGTCACTTTGTGAAGATGGTCCATAACGGCATCGAATACGCGGACATGCAGGTGATCGGCGAGGCCTTCGACCTGCTGAGGTCCGGCGCCGGCATTGAGCCTGCCGAGCAGGCAGAGATCTTCACCGAGTGGAACAAGGGCGAGCTGTCGTCGTTCCTGATCGAGATCACTGCGGAGGTACTGGCACATACGGACGCCAGGACCTCGAAGCCGTTTATCGACGTCGTTGTTGATTCCGCCGGCCAGAAGGGCACCGGGCGCTGGACGGTTGTCTCGGCACTGGAACTGGGCTCGCCGGTATCGGGTATCGCCGAGTCCGTCTTCGCCCGCGGCTTGTCCTCGCAGCGGGACCAGCGGGCCTTGGCGCAGGACGTGCTGGCCGGCCACGAAGAGCAGGTGCAGGTACCCGAGGGCTTCGTCGAGGACGTCCGCCAGGCGCTGTTCGCGTCGAAGCTGGTCAGTTACGCCCAGGGCATCGACATGCTCACCTCGGCGGCGAAGGAATACGGCTGGGAACTGAAGCTGGACGAAATCGCTTCGCTATGGCGTGCGGGCTGCATCATCCGCGCCGAGCTGCTCGATGACATTATGAAGGCCTACGCCGATGAGGACCGCCCCGAGAACCTGCTGTTCGCTCCGGCCTTCGCCGAAGCCATTGCGGCAGCGGTACCGGCCTGGCGCCGCGTCGTGGCGACCGCCGTGCAACTGGGCATCCCCGTCCCGGTCTTCTCCAGCTCCCTGGCCTACTACGACGGCCTGCGCCGCAAGCGGCTGCCGGCTGCCCTGACGCAGGGCCTGCGCGACCTGTTCGGCGCCCATACCTACCGTCGGGTTGACGCCGAGGGCACCTTCCACACGCAGTGGAGCGGCGATAAGTCCGAGGTCGAGGCTGTGGACACGCACTAACAAGGCGAACGGTCCTGCCGGAGCGGTCTGATGGGCCGCACCGGCAGGACCACTAGCTTCGGCAGGATTACAGCAGTTCGGCGCGTAGGTCCGCTGCGGACTTGGGCGAGAGCAGTCCCGGCGGCACGTCCAGGACGGTCACGGCGCCGAACTGGCCCTGATGGTTCAGCCGGTGCACCGCGCGTGCGTAGGCCACCAGGACGCTGGCGGTGAACTCCGGGTTGCTCTCGAGCGTGAGGCCGTATTCAATGACCTGCGCATGCTCGCCGCTGGTGTTGCCGCTGCGGATCGAGAAACCGCCGTGCGGCATTGCGCGGTGGGCCCGGGCGAGTTCCTCTGCCGTGATGAAGTGCACCTCCGTGTCGTACTGGTCGAAGTAGTGCGGCATCGTCACGATGGCCTCCTTGACTGCCGCGGGGTCCGCGCCGTCTGCCAGCACTACGAAGCACTCGCGTACATGCTTCTCCCGGGTCTCCAGCTGCGGACGGCTGCCATTGCGGACCTTGTCGATGGCCGTCTGCGAGGGAATGGTGTACTGCACGCCGCCGGCTACCCCGGGCACCCTGCGGACGGCATCGGAATGCCCCTGGCTCAGGCCCCGGCCCCAAAACGTGTACGTGTCGCCGTCGGGCAGGAGAGCCTCGCCGTAAACCCTGTTGATGGAGAACATGCCCGGATCCCAGCCGGCGGAAATCAACGCAGTCTTCCGGTTGGCGCGTGCCGGGCCGTCCACGGCGTCGTAATACTCCGGAATGCGCGCATGGGTGTCAAAGCTGTCCACGGTGTTGAACTGTGCAGCCAGGACCGGTCCCTGCGCAGGGAGGTCTTCCTTTGAGCCACCGCACAGGATCAGCACGTCGATGTCCTCCTCGTAGGCAGCCAAGTCGGTCATGGCGTACACGGCGGTCCCGGGATGCAGCGGTACCAGGTCCGCCGGTTGGCGGCGCGTGAAGATCCCGGTCAGCTGCATGTCGGCGTTCTTCTCCACCGCGGCCTCCACGCCGCGGCCCAGGTTTCCGTAGCCGGCAATGCCGATGCGGATGGTTTCACCCATGGTCAGTCCGCTCATCAGGTTCGCCCACCGAGCAGAGCTGCGGGCGGGCAGCACTTTCGTGCCAAGCTCAACCGGCCCCTGTGGAAGCGGGCCGGAAACGCCGAAGGCCCCGGGCTGCCGCAGGAGCAGTCCGGGGCCTTCGGAAGTCAGCAGATCAGATCCACATGGCGGGATCGATGTATTCGGCCGGGTCCACGGCGGGCGTCGTTTCCCGCTGCGGATCGCGGTGCCGGAACGTTGCGGGAATGCCGGTGATGATGGATTCCGGGGGTGCGTCCTTAACAACGACGGCGTTGGCTCCCACCGCGCTGTCCGCGCCGATAACAACCGGACCCAGCACTTTCGCGCCCGCCCCGATGACCACGCGGTCACCGATGGTGGGGTGTCGCTTAACCTTGGCCAGCGAACGGCCGCCGAGCGTGACGCCGTGGTAGATCATGACGTCTTCGCCGATCTCCGCCGTCTCGCCGATCACCACGCCCATGCCGTGGTCGATGAAGAACCGGCGGCCAATGGTGGCACCGGGATGGATCTCGATGCCGGTCACAAACCGCCCCAGCTGCGAGAGCAGCCGCGCAGGGAAGCGCAACGACGGATTGGCCCACATCTTATGTGTCGCCCGGTGGATCCAGATGGCGTGCAGGCCCGAATAGGCTAAAAAGTTCTCTACGGACCCACGGGCCGCCGGGTCGTGTGACCGGGCGGTCTCGAGATCTTCACGCAGTCGCGCTATGAAACCCATGGAAGCTTTCTGATCGGCAGTAACCGCTGGGCGGCCGGACAACTTAACCGCGGATGTCGTCGTACAGGATGGTGGAGATGTAACGCTCGCCGAAGTCCGGGACCACGGCCACAATCAGCTTACCCGCGTTCTCCGGACGCTTGGCTACCTCGAGGGCGGCCCAGACGGCGGCACCGGCGGAGATGCCGCCGAGGATGCCTTCCTTGATGCCGAGCTGGCGTGCCACGGCTACCGAAGCTTCAGTGGGGGCGTCGAGCACCTCGTCGTAGACATCCGTGTCCAGGATTTCGGGGACGAAGTTCGCGCCCAGGCCCTGGATCTTGTGCGGCCCGGGATTGCCGCCGGTAAGGATGGCGGAGTCCTCGGGCTCGACGGCGATGACCTGGACTGAAGGTTTGCGTTCCTTCAGCAGGCGGCCGGCGCCGGTGATGGTGCCGCCCGTGCCGATGCCCGCAACGAAGATGTCTACTTCGCCGTCGGTGTCTGCCCAGACCTCTTCGCCGGTGGTGGAGCGGTGGATCGCGACGTTGGCCTGGTTGGCGAACTGCTGCGCCCAGATGGAGTTGTCCGTGGTGGCCACGATTTCCTTGGCCTTCTCCACCGCGCCCCGCATTCCTTCGGAACCCGGGGTCAGCACGATCTCGGCGCCGAAGGCGCGCAGCATGACACGGCGCTCGGTGGACATGGTCTCCGGCATGGTGAGAATGACCTTGTAGCCGCGTGCAGCGCCCACCATGGCCAGCGCTATGCCGGTGTTGCCGGAGGTGCCCTCTACAATGGTTCCGCCGGGCTTGAGTGCGCCGGCCTGCTCGGCGGCATCCACGATGGCGACGCCGATCCGGTCCTTGACGCTGTTGGCCGGGTTGTAGAACTCCAGCTTCACGGCTACCGTCGCCGGCAGCCCATCGGCCAGACGGTTAAGCCGAACCAGGGGAGTGCGTCCAACAAGCTGGGTTACGTCGTCGTAAATACGTGCCATTATTGCTGATTCCTGCCTTTTCCGGCCCATGGCCGATATGGATGTACACGCAGCGGGCAGTGCTGACACGCCCGGAGCAAAGATACGTTTAGCCTAGCCAGCGCTCACAGCGCCGGGCTAAGCCGCCAGCCACTGGGCGTAATATTTTCTGGCTTTGGCCAATTTCGGGTCGATTATGACGCGGCAATACCCCTGCTCGGGGTGCTTGGCGTAAAAATCCTGGTGGTATTCCTCGGCTGTGTGGAATGTCGGCAGCTCGGACACCTCGGTGACAATCGGGTTGTCCCACAGCGGCTGGGCCCGCTCGATCGCGGTTTCGAACGACTGCTTCTGCTCCTGGTCTGTGTAGTACATGACCGAGCGGTACTGAGTGCCGACGTCGTACCCCTGGCGGTTCAGAGTGGTCGGATCGTGGGAGACAAAGAACATGTCCAGAATGACGTCCTCGGGCACCACCGTCTCGTCGAAGGTCACCGCCACGACTTCCGCGTGCCCCGTGGTGCCGGAGCACACCACTTCATAGAAGGGATTCTGCGTGTGGCCGCCGGTGTAGCCGGAAACCACTTCGGTCACTCCGCGGGTCTTCTGGTACACCGCGTCCAGACACCAGAAGCAGCCGCCGCCCAAAACAAAAGTCTTCATGGTCGTTAACAATGTCAGACGGGCTGCCAAGATTCCCAATGTGTTCCACGTCACGACAAAAACGCGCACTCGAACCGGCCGATGGGGTAGAAAAGGACGTATGAACGACGATGAGCAGCCCGAGACCAAGCAGGACGCCGGAGACACGTCCAGCGAGCCTGCGCCGGAAGCGGGTGGGACCCCGATTCTTGGCGACGTGCTGCTGGCCATCGAAGAGCTGTGGCCCGAATCGCTCTCCGAGCCGTGGGATGCTGTTGGCCCCGTGGTGGGCAGGCCTTCGGCAGAGGTAAAACGCATCCTCTTCGCGGTGGATCCCACGGCGGACGTGATCGCCGAAGCACTGGCCTGGGACGCGGACCTGCTGGTCACTCACCACCCGCTGCTGCTCAAGCCGGTGAACTCGGTAGCGACCTCGCACTTCAAAGGTGACGCCATCCACCGCCTGATCGAGGGCGGCTGCGCGCTGGTGACCGTACATACCAACGGCGACAGCGCCGTGGGCGGGGTTTCCGATGTCCTGGCCGACGCCATGGGCCTGCGCGATGTCCGGCCGCTGGCCGCCGCCGAAAACGGCCTGCCCGAGGAAGGCATCGGGCGGGTCGGGGAACTGGCCGACGGGACGACGCTGGGCGAATTCGCCGCCACTGTGTTCAGCATGCTGCCGGCGGTAGCCGGGGGAGTGAAGGTGGCAGGGGACAAGGACGGCATTGTCCGCACCGTGGCGGTGTGCGGCGGCGCCGGGGACTCGCTCTTCGACGCTGTCCGGGCGGCACTGGCCGATGTATACGTCACCGCTGACCTGCGCCACCACCCGGCGTCGGAAGCTCGTGAGGGTGCGGTCGACGGGCGGCCCTACCTGATCGACGTCTCGCATTTCGGCAGCGAGTGGCTATGGCTCACACCGGCGGCCGATGCGCTGGACAACGTGCTTACGGACCAGGGATACAACGTTGAGGTCAGCGTCAGCGGCATCAACACCGATCCGTGGGATTTCATTCTGACGCCCGGGTCTTGATCCCGTGCCGGGGCGGTGGACGCAAAGGATAGGCTAGAAGGCACGCCGGGCCGCAGGGGCCGGGCAGGATCCGGAGGATTTTCATGGCGAAAGCACCAGCATCGGAGCAGTTGCGGCTGCTCGACCTCCAGGCACTGGACAGCAAGGTAACCCAGTTGGACCGCCGCAGCGCCAGCGTGGCCAAGAACGCGGACATCGATGCCTTGTTGGAGAAGCTGGCCACTGCCGATTCGGAACTTGTCACGATCAACACCGAGGTTGGCGACACGCAGCGCGAACTCCAACGGGCCGAGACGGACGTGGAAATGGTCCAGACGCGGATCGACCGGGACCAGAAGCGGCTGGACAGCGGATCCGGATCACCCAAGGATCTTTCCGCCCTGCAGAGCGAACTCGTGTCGCTGAACAAGCGGCGTTCGGATCTTGAAGACGTCGAACTCGAGGTGATGGAGCGGCTCGAAGCCGCCCGTGAGCGGCAGGCCGACCATCAGAAGTCCCATGATTCCCTGCGGGAGGAACTGGCCGCTTTGGAGAAGACCCGGGACGCGGACCTGGCCGCCATCGCCTCCGAGCGTGCAGCCGTAGCCGCCGAGCGCGCCGAGCTGGCCGGCACCTTCGAGCCGGCCTTGCTGGCGCTCTATGAGAAGACCCGCGCCCAGCGGGGCGTGGGCGCAGCCAGGCTCTTCCACGGCAAGTCGGAAGGTTCCGGCATGCAGCTCAGCCCGGGCGACCTAGCCGATATCAAGAAGGCCGCCGAGGACGACATTGTCTTCTGCCCCGATTCCGGCTGCATCCTGGTCCGCTCCACAGAGTGGGCCAGCTAAACCGGCTGGAGGGCAAAACCTAACTGAATCTCCCGCCCCTGGCCGCCATCCGTCGTCGGGCCCTGCGCCGCAAGGACCGGACGATCCTTCCTCCCGCCGCGACCGCCGGAATGTGCGCGCGTGTCGAAGAGTGGGGGCGCTCCACGGTAACGGTCCGGCCGCCCTCTGACGTGGCCCGGATGCGGAGCGTGGCTAGCGCGTGGCTAGTGGCAATGACTCCGGCAGCGCTAAGGGAGACGGCTAATCGGTAATCTCCGGCGGAGAGCTGCGAGGTGTCTATGCCCGCGAAGTCCTCAGTGGCGAAATAAGCATGGGTGTAGTCGCTCAATCCGTCGCCAAAAGGATCGGTGGGCACTTGGATGCGTCCGGTACCGAGGCTGAAGGAATAGGTCCTGGCGCTGTCCGAAAGCAGCAGGTAGTAGAGCCCAGAACTCCAATCAGGCATTTCCACACCCCGCACGGCAAACGGGCCTTCGACGTGCAAAAGGTTTCCCCGCACCCACGTCCGGTTCAGGGCGACGTCAGATTGGGCCGTCGTCGGGCTCGTAATCGCTCTCTTGTCCACCCGGCTACCCGCGTTATCCGAGCGCAAGCGGACCAGATGCTGGCCGCAGTTCACCTCGGCCTCCAGCTGTTCGGCGGCAGTCAACGGGACCCTGACCGGACCGTCTTCGGAGTCCATTTCCAGCTCGAGGTGGTAGAACCCTTCCGGCAGCCCGCTGACGTCGATTCCGGCATCCGCGGGGGTGCGGAACTGCCCGTACCGGTAGTCGGCGAACGCATCCTCAAAGTATTTGAAGTAGAGACTGCGGTTGCCCATTCGTTCCAATGGGTAGGGAAAAGAACCGGCAGCACCAGTCAGCACGAGTTGGGCGGGCGCTGCGGCAGGGTGGCCGACGCCGTGCCCTTTGGGGAAGGCGACGCCGGCCGGAAACAGACGGCCGGGCCCAGTCCGGCAGGACACGAGATTGGCCACCACTTCTCCCGCGGCCTGTTGATCAGCGAGTGTCCCGGCAGCCAGGTCAGGAGCCAAACGCTGGCCGTTGCGGACCACGCCGAAACGCGGCGGAACGTTCTCGGCCAAAGCGTACAACGTGGACAGGATCAGCGGCAGGTTGTACCGCGTGACGTCCGAATGCTCGTTCACCAGATCGGAATGGGTTTCGACGTAGTTGAAATTCGCGTAGTCGGAGAACAATGGAAGGCCCGGAACAATCTGTTCGGCATGGAACTGGTCTTCGGGCGAACTGAAGAGATAGATGTTTCTATCCTTGCCGGCATCCGCCGCGATCGCCTCCGGGAGGAGTCCGTCGAGAATCTGCTGCTCCCGGGTAGAACCCTCCACAGTCATATGATCAAAAATGACGGGCCGATGCCGTCGGGCATGGGAGCCGATAAATAGCTGCGGAGCGCTGGCGAGAATATTCTTGAAACCGTACTTGATGCCCAGATAGAGAGCCGCGAATCCACCTTTGGAAAAGCCCGCCAGCGTGCACTGGTCCTTCGTCAGTCCCAGCCGATCCAGCTCCGCCTCGATGAGTTTGACGATGGCATCTTCGATGGAGAAGTCCATGCCGTGGCAGAGGTAGTAGGCGAACTGGCCGTGGAATTTGTCTTTGATCCATAGCCAGTGCGACTGGCTGTTGCGGGAAGCCCGGCCATCGAACTCGTACGAGTCAATGGGGCGAATTCCCGCAAACATCACGATCAAATGCCTGCGGTCCAGCTTCGCCTTGCGCCGCTTGTACAGAACGGTACTTTTGCCGTGCCTGAATTCCAGTTCTTGAACGGTCAACCTGCTACCCCGCCGATTCCGGCAGGATGATGTTCAGCGCGTGCGACTTGCGCCCGGCTCCTGCCACCAGCTCCGCCTGCCATTTCTCCTGCGCGGCCTTGAGCAGGTTGGCCGGGGTTTCCGGCGCCTTGCCCCGGCGGGTGAGCAAATGGCGGGCGAGCTCGCCCCGGGTGTGCTTGGCAAAGTGGGAGACGACGGTCCGCTTGCCGTTGCGCTCCTGGAAAACGTTGACCACTACCGTCCTGTCGGCAGCAGGCGACCAAGCTGCTGCATAGCTGCTGGAGCGGCAGTCCACCAGCAGATGCCCGTCCGCATGAGCGTCCAGCGCCGCGGGCAACTGCTTCTTCCAGTAGCTGGCGAGCTTCCCTGTTTCGGGCAGGCCCACCGACATGGAGAGCCGGTAGGCAGGAATGAAGTCCGGGAAGCCGATGGCTCCCCACAAGGCAGAGACAATAACGACGGCGGCGTCGGCCTTGCGCTTCTGCGCCGGGGTCATGGTGCGGTAGCCCAGAGCGTCGTAAAGGACGCCCGAATAGACGGTATGGGCGGCGGCCGACGGCTCGTTGTGCAGGCGTGTGTTGCGTTCCACTTCGGCGGCCAGCGACGCACCGACGCCGAGACTGACCAGCGCATCCGGTTGCGAACTGACATGGGCCAGGGCGTTCAGTACTTCTTCGCGGGCTGGATTCAGCTCCGGAAAATGCAGTTCCGAGAGCTCGAACGGATGGCCCTTGGCGGCGGCGGTTTTACCTTCGGAGGGAGGAAGCAGAATCAGCACCCTACGAGCTTACAGATTCCGCCGGAGGTGTCCGCGCGTCGTGCCGCGGACTGTATCCTTGGAACTGGATGGGTTGGCTGGGCGATCGCGTTGGCAGGTGCAAACCTGCTGCCGAGGAAAGTCCGGGCTCCGCAGAGCAGAGTGGTGGGTAACGCCCACTCGGGGTAACCCGCAGGCCAGTGCCACAGAAAACAAACCGCCAGGACCGCCTATGGGCGGGATCTGGTAAGGGTGAAAAGGTGGTGTAAGAGACCACCAGTGTCCCGGGTGACCGGGAGAGCTAGGTAAACCCCACTCGGAGCAAGGCCATACAGGGTACGTTCGAGGGCTGCTCGCCCGAGTGCCCGGGTAGGCCGCTTGAGGGCATCGGCAACGGTGCCCCTAGATGGATGATTGCTACCCGGCGGCGGGCAACTGCCGCCGGCGACAGAACCCGGCTTAAAGGCCAACCCATCCCACTACGAGCAGCTGCTTGTGAGTGACTTCACACGTATCTGGAACCAGCGCCCTTCCGGAGTCTCTAGAATAGATATGGGCATAGTCCTCAACACAGCTGCCGCTTGCGGCGGTTGTGGCTCTGCACGAAGTAGACGGATCTTCGTTGCAGGCGTCGCCGTGGATTGCGCGGCGAGTTCCAACCGGTCTCGAGGGAGAGTCCGGCTGATGTAGGAAGGTAATTCTGTGAACCAGAAGTCAGAAGCGGCCCTGGATACGTGGATCAATCGCGAGGCGCTTGCCGAAACGATGATTCCGCTGATCGGGCGCCTGTACCGCGAGAACAACGTGGTCACATCCATCCACGGACGAAGCCTGATCAACCAGTCCGTTGTCGGCATCCTCAAGGCCCATCGGTTTGCCCGGCAGATCGATGAGGTTGAACTGCCGTTGGAAGAAACTTTCCCGGTGCTGCAGGCCCTGACCGAGCTGGACCTCGGTGCCGGCTCTGTCGATCTGGCCCGCTTGCTGGCCAAGTTCAAGACCGAAGCCGCCGGCAGCGAACTGAAGGACTTCCTGCGGGAAGAGCTGGCCGAGATCGTCGGTAAGCGTGGAGCGGACGCCCGCGTCAGCACCGACGTCGTTCTTTACGGTTTCGGCCGCATCGGCCGCCTCCTGGCCCGGATCATGATCGGCCATTCGGGCGGCGGCCACGGCCTGCGGCTGCGGGCCATCGTAGTCCGCAAGGGATCCGAGAATGACCTCGTCAAGCGTGCGAGCCTGCTGCGCCGCGACTCCGTCCACGGCCCGTTCGAGGGGACAATCTCGGTGGACGAGGAGCAGAACACCATCCTCGCCAACGGCACGCTGATCAATGTGATCTACTCCAACGATCCGTCCACGGTTGACTACACCGCGTACGGCATCGACGACGCCATTGTGGTGGACAACACCGGCCGCTGGCGCGATGAAGAGGGCCTGTCGCAGCACCTGAAGAGCAAGGGTGTTTCCCGTGTTGTGCTGACGGCCCCGGGCAAGGGCGGCCTGAAGAACATTGTGCACGGTGTGAACCACAAGGACATCACGTCCGACGACAAGATCGTCACGGCCGCGTCCTGCACCACCAATGCCATCACGCCGGTGCTGAAGGCCATCAACGACAAGTACGGCGTGGTCCACGGCCATGTGGAGACGGTGCACTCGTTCACGAACGACCAGAACCTGATCGACAACTTCCACAAGGGTGAGCGCCGCGGCCGTGCCGCTTCGCTGAACATGGTGATCACCGAGACCGGTGCCGCCAAGGCAGTCGCCAAGGCTCTGCCCGAGCTTGAAGGCAAGTTGACGGGCAACGCCATCCGCGTTCCTACCCCGAACGTCTCGATGGCCATCCTGAACCTGAATCTGGAAAAGGATGCCACCAAGGAAGAACTGAACACCTACCTTCGCGGTATGTCGCTGGATTCCGAACTGCACAAGCAGATCGACTACATCGACTCGCCCGAAGTTGTCTCGAGCGACTTCGTGGGCTCGCGCCGCGCCGGCATTGTCGATGGCCTCGCAACCATCGCCAACGGCAAGAACGCCGTCCTCTATGTCTGGTACGACAACGAATTCGGCTACAGCTGCCAGGTCATCCGCGTCCTGGAGGAAATGGCCGGGGTTCACCCGATGCTGTTCCCGGTTGTTGCCAAGGAACCCGTGGTTGAGGCGATCAGCTGACCTGACGGAACCTTGTTAGATCGAGAGGCCGGCGGCGTTTTATACGCCGCCGGCCTCTCGGCATTTGCGGCAGGTGCGTAACGCTATGGCTTTTACAGTGGCGCCGTTCCTAGAATGGGCCCATGACTGAAAAGACAGAGTTGTCGAGATGGGAGCAGGCGCAGGCTAACTACAAGGAGGCCCAGCGCTTGCTCAAGGAAGCGCAGTCGGCGTTTGCACGCGGGGATGTCCAACAGAAGCGCGTTGACGAGCTAACCCGGTTGAAAGACATTGCCGAGGAAGACTATCTGCGGTGCGAGAAGGAGCACCGGTCAGGATTGACGGATTCCTGATTTGAGGCTTCACCATAAGTTCCGTGCCGTTAAGCGCAGACTCAAGCGGGCCGTAGCCAAGAAGCAAGGTCCACGCGTTGCGGCGGGGGACAGCGGCCCTAGCGCCAGTGCCGCGACGGCAAAGGTGGCCGTGGTAATACCGGTCTATAACACTATGCCCTATCTGTCTGACTTGCTCGACTCCCTGGCAGCGCAGGACCTGGATCCAGCATTCTTCGAGATCGTCGCTGTCGATGACGGCTCCACGGACATGAGTGGCGAAGTGCTTGATGCTTTTGCTGCTGCCCACTCCAACGTCCGTGTGATCCATCAGGGGAACAGCGGATGGCCGGGTAAACCGCGCAACGTCGGCATCGCGGCGAGCCAGGCTCCCTATATCTTCTTTTGCGACGCCGATGACCTGCTGGGGCCCGAAGCTTTGCGTCGGATGGTGGATTATGCCGTGGCCAATGACGTGGATCTTTTGGTGCCGCGGATGGTGGGGCTCGGCGGCAGGGGTGTCCAAGCAGCATTATTCAGTCAGTCAAACCTGGACGTTGACCTGAGGAAAATTCTTGGGACCCTCTCGCCCCAGAAGATGTTTCGTCGAAGCATGCTGGACCAGCACGGTATCAGATTTCCCGAAGGGATGGTCAGGCTCGAAGACGGAATGGTGTTGGGGCGTTGTTATCTGGTCTCGAAGCGGACCTCCCTGCTTGCGGACTACGACTATTATTTCCTTCGGACGAGGGACGACGGCGCAAACATCAGTTCGCAACGGACCAGTCCGGAGAGCTATACGCGCTCCGTTAGCGAGATTGCGCGGATCCTCACCGAAGGTGACCCCGATGCCGACCGCGCCGCTCTCTTGGTGCTGGACCTCTACCGGCGTAAGTGCCTGAGGTTCTACGCGCCGGACCGTTTTCGCAAGATCAACCGCCGACAGGCCCGGCGCTGGATGTCCGAACACGCAAAGTTCGCACAGCGCTACATTTCCCCGGAGCTGGAAGAGCAATTGTCCTTCCCCCACCGGCAGAGGTCTGCGCTTGTACGCGCCGGCGACCTGGACGGGCTGCGAAGACTGGCTGCTGCCGAACCGTTTGTCCAAGCCAAGGCAAGGGCTGTAAGCGTGTCAGGGGAGTCGGATCAGATCAGTATGGAAGTGGCGCTGGAGCCTGCCGGAGAACTGGACCGCTTGGAACTTGTGATCCGCGGCCGCAGATCCAATAAGTGCAGCATCCAGCAGTTCGAGCCTCTTCCCACTGAACCCGGCAAGTACCTCGCCAGGCTGGATAGTGCGTCTTTGGCAGGTTTCGGCCCCGTGATCGTAGACTTTTACGCCCGGGCAACGAAAGGCGGATTCACTGGTTCGGAACGTCGTGTCACCGTGGACAAAAGTCTGCCGCTGTCATCCCTAACGGGCGATTTACGCACCTATGCTACGGTCAACGGCAAGCTGAGCGTTGACCTGCGGACCAAGCAACCAAGTTAGCTCGAAGGGGCCGAAAGGTCTGCTGGATCAGTGGCCGAACGGATCCGGGTCCACACCCGGCATCCAGGTCAGGCCTTCTTTGGCCCAGCCCTCGTTCTTGATGTGCTTGCGTGCGCGCCGGCCCCAGCGATCATTGAGCCGATCGATGTACAGCTTGCCGTCAAGATGGTCGTATTCATGCTGCATAACGCGGGCGAACCAGCCGGTGGCTTCGAAGTCCATTGGCTGTCCGTCGACGTCGAAGCCCTGGACCCTGGCCCATTCCGCACGCTTGAGCGGGTAGCTCAGTCCCGGCACGGACAGGCAGCCTTCGACTTCCTCCTCGGGGTCCGGTTCGGCGCCGGATATCTTCGAGAGAGTCAACGAAGGATTGATCAGCACGCCGCGCGGCGGTACGCCGTCGTCGTTGGCGAACTCGTAGGTGAACAGACGCAGGCCGATACCGATCTGCGGCGCCGCCAGTCCCACCCCGTGGGCCGCATCCATCGTCTCGTACATATCCTCGACGAGAGCGCGGAGGTCGTCGTCGAACTCGGTAACGACGGCGGCGCGTCGGTGCAGGACGGGTTCACCGGTGATGGTGACTGGACGGACGGGCATGCTTCTCCTCAGTGCGAAAGCTCGAAATGCTAGTTGGCGATCCCGGCCAACGGCGTCGCGCATGACCTCACTGGTGCCGCGGACGATCGAGAGCAAGCGTGCGGCCAGGTAAGCCGGGACGACAGAATGTTCTGGGATGTAGCCGTAACCGGTGTGCAACTGCCTGCAACGGTCGGTGATAGGAACTCCTCCGGCGCGGGCAGGCCCAGAAGGCGTTGCTCGCCGGCAGCGTTCCAAGGCTTGCGGGCCATCATGTGCTCGTGGCCCCGCTGCTGGTGGTGTGGCGGGACTTCGCGGGAACTGAACTCAACGGCTACTTCGCGAAACATCTCATGATCTTCTTCGCAGAGACCGCGCTCCATAACCGTCTTCTCCTCAAGCTATTGTGCGGGCAGCGCCTTGTTCGCTGACTGCCGGGCTTGACCAGCTGAACATGAAGAAAGCCACCTGGATCATCTCCAAGGCGGCTTTCTTGCGAAGCTACCGGCGTAAGCCACCAGCCTCATTCGGGGTGAGTAACGGGGCTTGAACCCGCGACCTCCTGGACCACAACCAGGCGCTCTGCCAGCTGAGCTATACCCACCATATGCCTCTTTGTTCCTCCCGGCAGATCCCACTCTAGCGGTTCCTGCCGGTCTTCAACCACAAAAGGCAACGCAGATAAGTCTACATGCTTTTCGGGGTGCTTTTGACCGTCTCCCGCCATTTTGGCCCGAATTGGCCAAAGTGTGGTGCAGCTAACACGGCCAGGGTGGGATCAGAGAATTGCCGATTGGGTGACTTCGGCAGCAATCTTCTTGGCGGTGGCGGAGTCGGGGCCAGGGGAGGGGACGAAGACTGCCTGGCGGTAGTAGCGGAGCTCATTGATTGAGTCCTTGATGTCTCCGAGGGCCCGGTGCCCGCCGCTCTTGGCCGGGGACTGGAAGTATGCGCGCGTGAACCACCGGCGTGACAGTTCCTTGATCGTGGAGACGTCGATGATCCGGTAATGGAGGAAGTCAATGACCTTCGGCATGTCCCTGGCCAGGAAGTTGCGGTCCGTGCCCACCGAGTTGCCGGCGAGCTGTGCCTTGCGGGGCTCGGGAACCCAAGCGGTGATGTACTTCATGACTATCTCTTCTGCCTCAGCCATGGCCATGCCATGCGGTAGTTCATCGAGCAGCTTGGAGGTGGTGTGCATTTCCCGGACAAAGTCATTCATCTGGGTAAGGGACTCGTCGGAGGGCTTGATGACCACGTCTACACCGTCCCCGAGCACGTTCAGCTCCGAGTCGGTGACCAGCACTGCCACCTCGATGAGCGCATCTGCCTCGAGGTCCAGTCCGGTCATTTCGCAATCGATCCAGACAATATGTTCATTAGAGATAGGCACCGCTCAAATGTACCGCGTCGGCAGCGGCAGGTGCCCGGGAGAACAAGGCCGCCGCTGCGGATCCTCCAACGAAACGTCCGGTCCGCGGTGCTAAAATCCACAACAAGCGCCGCGGCGAGCCAGCCGGGCTGCCCTCATTCGCCTGACCGTTCTGAGGCGTGCATTTTCCACGTGGCCAAGCACAGGCTGCGAACGACGTACACACCCAGATTGATTGGACTGCATTTAGATGACCGCCAACATGCCCGCGACTGATCCCTCCACGCCTGCCGGAGGCGAAGAGGGACCGGGGCGTTCGGCGAAGAGCATTATCGAGGGGACCGTTGGTTCGTTCATGATGTTTTTCGGCTCGCTGGGAGTGGGCTGGCTGGCATCGGTATCGGACCTGCGGCGGTGGCCGCTGCTGATCTGGCTGCGGATTGAACCGGAAGGCGTCGTCGTCTCGGTTGTCCTCCTCGCCCTGGGTGGCATGCTGATGATCCGCTCCTGGCTGCGGCTGGGACAGCAGTTCACTGTCTGGGGGGCCGAAGCGCGCAAAGCCACTTATACGGCGATTGCTGCCTGGGGCGCCCCGCTGGCGCTGAGCATCCCGCTCTTCAGCCGGGATGTCTATGCCTACATTGCGCAGGGCAAAGTCATGGTCAACAACCTCAATCCGTACGTTGACGGATATGACCAGCTTTCCAACTATCTGCAGACCGGTGCCGACGATCTCTGGGCCAGAAGCCCAACTCCGTACGGACCCATCTTTCTGTGGATGGAAGAATTCGTCGTTTGGCTGACAGGCGGCCATCCGGAGTACTCCATCATTTTCTTCCGCATCATCGCATTGGCGGGGGCCGCGATGTGCATCTACTACGGTCCGAAACTGGCCGAGCTGCACGGCATCAACCCCAACCGTGCGTTGTGGCTCGCCTGCGCGAATCCACTGTTCCTGACGACCTTCATCGCCAGCATCCACAATGACGCGTTGATGCTGGGCCTTGCCTTGGGCGGGCTGTATCTGGCGGCGACGAAGAAGCCGCTGCTGGGTGTTCTGCTGGTCACGCTCTCCATCGGCATCAAACCGATCACCATCATCTTCCTGCCCTTCATCGGACTGCTCTGGGCTGGACGCGGGGCGAGCTGGCCCAGGAAATTCGCTTTCTGGGCGCTTACCGCCGGATTATCGTTTGGTCTATTGGGCATCCTCGGTCTGATGAACGGCTTCGGATTCGGCTGGGTAGGCGCCTTAAGCACTCCTGGCAGCGTCTGGATCTGGTACGCACCTATCGGGCTGCTGGGCGCCGTGCTCGGCGGGATCGGAGGAGCGTTCTCTCTCGACGGCGAATTGATCACCTGGCTGGTACATAAGGCTGGCACGGTGGCGTCGGTCGGCGTCGTGCTTTATCTGATGTTCCGCGGCAAACATGACCGGATTGTTCGCAGGTTGGCTCTGGCTCTGGCCGCCGTGGTGTTTCTCGCCCCGATGATCCAGGCCTGGTATGTCGTCTGGCTGCTCCCGCTCTTTGCAGCGACCGGAATCCGGAATGACTGGCAGGTAAAAACCGTGTACTCCGTCACGTCCTTCCTGATGGTCTACGCCATAGCCGACCAGCTGGATATCTTCCCGTACATCGAGTTCGATCTCGGCGCTGCCCGGCTGCTGGCTGCTTTTGTCGCCGTCGCGTTCGCCGTCTATCTGGTGTTTTTCGACCCCAAAACGCGCACGCTTTTCCGGAAGAAATACGAAGACCCCGCCGATAACCGGCTGTTCTGATTTGACCTTCGGTGGACCTTCCGATGGTGGGATTTAGGGCCGCGCGCGAACGCATCAAGATGCAACCGCCGGCAATACCGGAGATACTGGTGCAATGACCAGTGAGGCCGAAGAAGTAATTGCCGCAGATTTTGACGTCACCGAATGGGATCCGGAACCATACGAAATTGAAGGTTCGAACTCCGACCTGAGCCGGGTCCGCGTCACCAAACTCTTTGACGGACTGATCACCGGCACCAGCCGGGCAGAGCTGCTGATGGCCGGAAACACCCGTGGTGCCGGCTACGTTGCTTCCGAGGTATTCACCGGTACGGTGGACGGCAAAGAGGGAAGCATGATCATCCAGCACTGGGGCCTCGCCGAAGGCGAAGCCGCTGCCAGCGCCGGACACATCATTCCCGGATCCGGCACCGGCGACCTGGAAGGAATCGTTGGCAAGGCCACGTACTCTCAGGACGCAAGCGGTCAGCATAGCCTGGAACTGCGTGTGTACTTTCGTACAGAGCCGGTAAACGGCCTGCCCGGCTAAATCCTCTAAACTCAGTATGTGTGCCTGGCCCGAGTCCGGGCCAGGTGCCGCACCAAACAATTCCGCGCGTAAGGGAAATTACCTGGCATGAGCCTTGCCGAATATGCGGACCGGAACCGACTCCACCGAGTCGGTGCCCGTCCGTCACTGCCCAGATACCTGGCTGACGCCTGGGGGCGCCGCGACTTCGCTATCGCCATGGCCAAGTACAAGATCGAGGCATCGAACCAGCGCAACCGGTTGGGTATGCTCTGGATTTTCATCAAGCCGACCCTGAACGCGATCTTGTATGGAGTCATTTTTGGGATCCTGCAGGGTGCCAGCAGGCCGGAAAATTTTCCGATGTACATCGTCATCGGTGTTTTCCTGTTCGAGTATTTTTCCACCTCGATGAACAACGGTGCCAAGTCCATCACCGGCAACGGCGCCTTGGTCCAGTCGCTGGCGTTTCCCCGCATTACGCTGCCCGTCTCCACCGTGATCCAGCAGTTAATGACTTTGGTTCCGATGTTGGGCGTCATGGTTGTCTATATTCTGGTGTTAGGGGCGCCCATCACCGTGGAATGGCTGCTGATGATACCGCTGGTAGCGGTTTTCACCATGTTCAACCTAGGTGTTGCGCTGATTGGCGCACGTCTTACCGTGCACATCCGAGATTTGACTCAGTTGCTGCCTCTAGTCACACGGATCCTCTTCTACACATCGGGTGTGCTCTTCTCGATCGACACGATACTTGCCGACCATCCCTGGGCGATCGCGCTGTTCGACTACCACCCAGTCCATGAGGTCCTGTCCATTGCCCGTGGTGCGCTGATGCCTGGACTTGATTACGATCCGATGTACTGGCTGTACTTTTCGGTTTGGTCCGTGGTGGTGTTCGTTGCGGGCGTGCTGTTCTTCTGGTCTGCTGAGGAGCGTTATGGCCGAGTCGACTAAATCAGGAGTGGAATTGGCCAACCCGAGTGCCTCTGCTAATGGCCGGAAGCCCGTAGTGGTCGTTGATGATCTGCACGTGAAGTACCGGGTCCACGCGGGCGGCAAGCCAGTCAAGGGCACGGGACGCTCACTGCTCAAACGGAGCGGTGGGGGAATACGTGAGGTACATGCCCTCAAGGGAGTCTCGTTCACCGCCTATGAGAACGAATCTATCGGCGTGATCGGTTCCAACGGATCCGGCAAGTCCACCTTGATGCGGACCTTGGTCGGTCTCACGCCGCCTAGCAACGGAGCTGTCTACGCCTCGTCCCGGCCTAACCTCCTGGGCGTTGGCGCAGCGTTGATCCCGGATCTCTCCGGCGAAAAGAACATCCAGCTCGGCGGTCTTGCGCTCGGCTTTTCGAAGCAGGAGATCAACGGCCTCCGGGATGACATCGTCCAGTTTGCTGAACTGGAAGAGTTCATCGATCTGCCGATGCGCACCTATTCCTCTGGCATGCAGGCCCGGCTCAAGTTTGCCATCGCCGCCTCCAAGCAGCACGAGATCCTGATCGTGGACGAGGCGCTGGCAGTGGGCGATCAGCGTTTCCGGAAGCGCAGCGAGGCCCGAATCCGTGAGATACGCGAGAACGCCGGTACCGTCTTCCTGGTATCCCACTCCATGAAATCCATCCTTGATACCTGCAGCCGTGTCATCTGGATCAACAAGGGCGTCCTGCAGATGGACGGCGATCCAAGGGAAGTCATTGATGCGTATCAGGACACCAAGAAGTAGAGCCTTTGACACCTGAACTTCCACCGATCGGCGCCCTTCCCGGTGTCTCCTACATCATGCCGATCCTTAATGAGGCCGGACACATAGAGGGAGCCATCCGCAGCATCCTGGACCAGGAGTACGCGGGCCCCAAGGAGATCGTCCTGGCGATGGGACCATCCACGGATGCGACCAATGACGTTGTCCGGCAGCTGCAGCGCGAGGAACCGCGGCTGCGCACGGTCACGAGTCCTACTGGCCGGACTCCGGCCGGGCTGAACCTCGCGATCAAGGCGTCGCAGTACCCGGTCATCATCCGGGTGGATGCACATACTGAACTGGAGCCGCACTACACGGCCAGGGGAGTTGCCACCCTCCTGCGCACTGGTGCCGCCGACGTTGGCGGCCTGATGGACGCGCAGGGGAAGACGGTCTTTCAACGGGCGGTAGCAACGGCCTACCATTCCCCGCTCGGCCTTGGTGGCGCGGCATATCACAGCGGAGCCCCTGAAGGGCCGGCAGAATCCGCCTACCTGGGGATTTTCCGCCGGGAAGCATTGGACACCGTCGGGCTTTTTGAAGAAACACTGTGGCGCGGACAGGACTGGGACATGTGCCTGCGCCTGCGCCAGGCCGGATACACCGTCTGGTTCGATCCGGAACTGACAGTCACTTATTGGCCGCGCTCTAGCTGGAATAAGCTGATCCGGCAGTTCTACGCCGCCGGCATCTGGCGTGCCGAACTCGCCCGCCGCCACAAGGAAGGCAAGTCGATACGGCACTTCCTGCCGCCGCTGCTTGTGCTGGGGCTCGCCCTTGGCCTCGTGTCCGAGGTACTCCTGCTGGCGAAAGTCCCGGACACGTGGCCGGTCTGGCTCGCCGTGCTGGTGCTGCTGGCCGGATTCGTCCCGGTCCTGTACGTGCTGGGCATCATTTATGCCGCGCTTACCATCAAGGCCCGGCTGACCATGGCCGAACGCCTCAGACTGCTCATTGTGCTGCCCAGCATCCACATTAGCTGGGGCCTGGGCTACATCCGCGGCCGGATCCTGGGCGCCCGCGGCACCGTGGACACCAGCAGGAGGAAGTCATGAACCGCACCGAGCGTCCCGCCCGGCCCACCCTCGAGCAGTTGCGCGCCGTCGCCCAACCTCCGGAGGTGCGCAGCCGCAAGAACGCCGAGCACTGGACCGCGGAACTGTACCTGCGCCACATCTCGATCTACCTGACCAGCGCGCTGGTGCGCACGCCGATCTCGGCTAACGGCGTCACCGGCCTGATGATTCTGTCCGGCTGGGCCATTTCCGCATCGCTCCTGATCCCCGGGGTCTGGGGACCCTTGCTTGCGGTCTTCTTTTCCCAGCTCCAGCTCTATTTCGACTGCAGCGACGGCGAAGTCGCCCGCTGGCGCGGAACGCAGAGCCCCAAGGGTATCTTCCTTGACAAGATCGGCCACTACACCACCGAGGGCCTGATCCCGTTGGCCCTCGGCCTGCGCTGCCTCGGAAACCTCGGCCTGCTGCAAACGAATCCGGGCGTCGCCTACCTGCACCTTTTCCTCGGCGCTGTCTTGGCACTGGGGATCGTTCTGAATAAAGCCCAGAACGAGATGGTCCACGCCTCACGTGCCTTGGCCGGGATGGAGAAGCTGCCGGACACCGCGGACGCGAAGGCCGTGCCTTCCGCCAGCTTCGTCGGGCACCTGCGCCGGCTGGCACGGTTCCTGCCGTTCCACCGGGTGCTGCACTCGGTGGAGATGAGCCTGCTCATCCTGGCGGCCTCGATCGTGTCCCTCGTCGCCGCACAGCCGGTACTGGGGGAGCGCTGGCTGCTCTACATCCTCGTACCCGGAGTGATTTTTGTGAATCTAGGCCATTTCGTCGCCATCATGGCCTCGCCAAGGCTGCGGAAGTGAGCCCCATGGCAGGCACCAAAGAGAGAACGACGGCGGGAGATGAGTCCACAGCGTCGCCGACCTTCGGCGTCGTAATCCTGACTCAGGGAACGCGCCCGGATGACCTGCAGCGTGGGTTCGCCTCGCTGCAGGCACAGCAAGGCGTTTCGCTCGATGTTGTGGTGGTAGGCAACGGCTGGCGGCCGGAGGGGATACCCACAGGATTCAAGCCGCTTCATCTGGAAGAGAACCTGGGCATTCCTGCCGGGCGTAATGCTGGGGTGCCGCACGTAACGGGCGAGTATCTGTTCTTCCTTGACGACGATGCCTGGCTGCCGGACGAGCACTTCCTGTGGAAAGCCGCCCAGCTCTTTCGGAGCCAGCCGGACATTGGCATGATCCAGCCCCGCATTGAAGATCCTGCCAATCCCGATGCGCCCCAGCGGTGGATTCCGCGTTTGAACAAAGGTGAAGATACCAAGTCCAGCAACGTATTCTCGGTTGTCGAGATGGCCATCGTCATGCGCCGGGAGGTTTTTGACCGGATCAACGGTTGGCCTGCGACATTCTGGTACGCCCATGAAGGTATCGAGTTCGCGTGGCGTGTCTGGGACACCGGTTTCCGGACTTGGTATGCCGGCGACCTCCGCGCCGGGCATCCGGTGATCGATCCCCGGCGGCATGAGGAGTTTTTCCGGCTTAACGCACGGAACCGAGTCTGGTTGGCACGCAGGAACCTGCACTGGCCCTTCAGCTGGATTTACGTCGCCTCCTGGACCTTGGTGCAGGTCGCGCGCTCCCGAAGGCAACCGGAGCAGCTCAAGCCATGGTTCGCTGGCTGGCGATCGGGTTGGCAGCAAAATCCGTGGGGCCCGAACGAAGAGCGTCGGAAACTCAGATGGTCCACGATTTTCCGGATGGGGGCCGCGGGCCGCTGGCCCGTGATCTGACCCAGCCGCACTCTGGGAGGAGTGCTAAGCATTGTTGGCTAAGATGGCATTCAGATAAATTAGAGATGAAGTCAAGGTTTGAGGTTTAGACATGGGCAAGACGGTCATAACGTATGGAACGTTCGACCTGTTTCACATCGGCCACTTAAAGATACTGCAGCGCCTCAGTGAGCTTGGTGATCGCCTGATCGTGGGTGTTTCTACTGACGAATTCAACGCGGTGAAGGGCAAGAAGCCCGTTGTTCCTTTTGATCAGCGAATTGAGATCGTGCGTTCTATCCGCTACGTCAGTGAGGCTATTCCAGAAGACAGATGGAGCCAGAAACGCGAAGACATAGAAAAATACGGGGTTGATGTTTTTGGTATCGGCGAAGATTGGAAGGGAAAATTCGACGACCTGCAAGACAAGGTAGAAGTTGTCTATCTACCGCGTACTTCCGGAATATCCACGACAGAAATGAAACGGGTATTGAGTGCATTTGACGAGCGCCACGTTGAAGAGCTAAAGCGAACACTCGACAGCATCAGCCAAATTGTCAAAGAGCTGAGCTAGTTGTAGCCGTCGCGGCCCAACAGTGCACCATGCACGAAGCGAACTAGAGGACCTCATTGATCCTCGGAGGAAATATTGAAGAAGTCAGCCACTATCGACCAGCTCGTTGGCAAGGCAAAAAAAGTTCTGTCATCGGAGCTCCATGCCAGAGCGCGTAAGCAGCCTATTCGAAGCGGGACAGTGCTATATGAGTCCTTCTCTGGCAACGGTATGCTTTGCAATCCGGAGGCGATATTCCGTTCGCTGCTCGATCATCCAGATTTCCTGCATCTGAAGCATATATGGGTACTTTCTTCGCTGGACGATTATGCAGCCACTGTGCGGGAATATTCTGGTAATCGGCGTGTGCGCTTCGTTCGATACGGCTCGACTGAGTATTTCGAAGCGCTGGCCACTTCCGAATATCTTTTTAACAACGCGACCTTCCCTTGGCAGTTTTCTAAGCGGCCAGGTCAGACGTATGTCAATACGTGGCACGGTACGCCGTTGAAGAAAATGGGATACGACGTTGAAAACGGCGGCCCGGACACGAGGAATATTCTCCGAAATTTTGTCCAAGCAGATTTTCTTGTGTCTGCGAATAACTTCATGACAACACAGATGTATCTTCATGGATATAAGCTGGCTAATCTGTATCGCGGGACGATTCTTGAAACCGGATATCCAAGAATCGATCGGCAGAATCTTTCTTCCAGCGAGCGGTCGCGGCTATTTGAGGACCTTTCCCGGCACGGCATACACGACGATGGCCGCGAAATCATTCTTTATGCTCCCACGTGGAAGGGTGACTCTTTCTATGAACCTTCCAATGACGCAGCTGCATTGCATCGCACGATTGTAGAGCTTGAAAGGCTGATCGATCCCACACGTTACCGGGTACTACTGAAGATTCACCAAGTTGTTTACAAAGCGGCAGTCGAAAATAGCGATCTGTTCGGGTATCTAGTCCCTAATGACGTACCGACAAACGCTGTTCTAGGCCTCACCGATATCTTGGTGACGGATTATTCGAGTATCTTTTACGATTTCCTAGCGACTGGTCGTCCGGTACTCTTCCATATTCCGGACCTGAACCGCTATGAAGCAGACCGCGGCTTGTATACGGAACCGCGGGAGCTGCCCGGCCCTGTTTCCACGACTGTTGACGAGCTTGCCGCCGCCATTCAACAGTATGGTGACGTTACGTCAGATACATCAAATGAAGTTATGCAGCGTTATGCGGCCGCACGTGAAATCTATGTCTCACGTGAAGACGGGGAGTCAACGGCCAGACTCATCAACGCTGTGTTTCATGGTCGCAGTGACAGCGAGGATCTACTCACAGATCACAGAGACGGCAGGGAGCGAGTTCTAATCTATTTAGGAGGAATGGCTTCCAACGGAATAACGACATCAGTGTTGAACCTCCTAGATAGTATCGACCATGACCGGTTCGACGTCTCGGCACTTTATTCATACAGCCGAAATGCGACTAAAATGGCTAATGCTGATCAGGTCAACAAAAATGTGCGCCTTTTTCCTCGACAGGGCTATCCGAATGTGGGTTTCAAGGAACGGCAAAAATACCGTGCAATGCTTAGGGAAGGTATTCCCCGAGACCTTGATTTTATGAACTCCCCACAGCCTATTTGGGATGATGAATGGTATCGCTGTTTCGGGGACAGCGAATTTGACTACATTGTTGATTTCAGCGGTTATGGGCCGTTCTGGACATATCTGCTACTGAGGGGTAAAGCCAAACAACATAGTGTCTGGTTGCATAATGACTTGAAATCCGACGCGGAAAGGGAGATTAACGGAGACAGGCCGCTTAAGACGAACCTGGAAGCAGTGTTTTCAACTTATAAGCACTTCGATAAACTAGTGTCCGTATCCGGCGAACTAAGCCGCCTGAATCAGGAGCATCTGTCTGAATATGCTCCCGCCGGGAAGTTCACATCAGCAGTCAACACGGTCAACGGCAAAAAGATCCATACTATGACCTCCCCGGTTTACCAGCCGGTCGACGTTTTCGCGTCCGCCGACGATTTACTGGTTGGAACAGACCTTCCCGACTTGGTTGTTTCTCTCAGAAGTAAGTTTAAAGCCGCAGATATTGCGGCAGAAGCCACCCGTCAAGCCTGGTTGGAGGAGTTTTTCCCGACTGGTTTTTCCGGGAAGACTTTTGTAAGTGTTGGGCGGCTTTCTCCTGAAAAAAATCATGCAAGGCTGATTGAAGCCTTTAGCAGGATTCACTTAGCGAACCCGGATACCCGGCTCCTCCTGATAGGCAACGGTCCCTTACTAAGGGAACTAGAATCTGTAGCAGCAGGGTTCGGTGTCTCCGAAGCTGTTGCTTTTGCCGGACAGCAGCAGAATCCCTACGGGCTGATGGCGGCGGCCGACTGCTTCGTTATGTCTAGCGATTACGAAGGGCAGCCCATGGTTATCCTTGAAGCCAAGATTCTGGGGCTTCCCATTGTTACTACCGCTTTTGGTTCAGTCGCCAGTGCTGTTCCTCCGGGAACGGGTTTGGTTGTCGAACGTTCGGCCAAGGCCTTGGCGCGCGGAATGCAGGACTTCCTTGACGGTAAGGTCCCGGCTTCGAAATTCGATCTGGAGTCATACAATAACGACGCTATAGAGATGTTCTATGCGGCAATTGGTGCCGGAAGCGATCCAGACGGAAAGAAGCCGTCATCGGCCAGGTCGGAGACAATGCAGACTCCCGCGCCGTAGCAGATTGTGGTCAGTGTATATGTTCCTCCTGAAAAGGACATTTGTATCGCCATGCCTTTGATTGGAAATGAGTAGACAGAGTGAACGGATTCTCCATGCCACAGTATGCGGGCAAGTTTTTGGACCGTGTTAGGAGCGGCGCTGGTCGAAGTGACCCTCGACGGCAAGCGTCTCCTGATGCGTCTGGTGTCGGACTTGCCGTCTCGGTTGTGATTCCTGTGTACAACGCAGAACGATACATCGAAGAGACCGTCCGGTCTGCGCTCAAGCAGGCACTTCCCGGAGACCAACTGGAGGTCGTAGCGGTGAATGACGGCTCGACCGATTCGAGCGCATCAGTTTTGGATAGGCTCGCCGCGGAAGACCGACGCGTTGTCGTGATCCATCAAGAGAATTCCGGCGGCCCGAGCGCGCCTCGGAATGCAGCTTTGGAAAGAGCCGCAGGACGATACGTGTTCTTCCTTGATTCGGATGACGTTCTCGCTCCCGATGCTTTAGCCCGTATGGTCGAGATTGCTGACAGGGAAGCATCTGATGTGGTGTTGGGCCGTTTCGGCAGTCTCAATGGGAGACACATACCCGAGCAAATGTTTCGTCGTACTGTGATGGATGCCGATGTAATCGAGACCAATGCTTGGGATAGCTTGGGCCCGATCAAACTCTTTAGAAGGTCTCTTATCGAGTCGCTGTCGCTGCGTTTCTCGGAAGACCAATGGATAGGTGAGGATCAACCGTTCACCGCAGCCATGTATCTGAACGCTGCCAAGGTGACTATCCTCGCTGACAGGGTGTACTGCTATATCCGTAAGCGGGACGACGGGCAGAATATAACGTCTCGTCAGCAGACGTTGTCGGATAAAGCCAAAACGACAACACGGTTGGCTGCAGTCGTGGCGCAGTACACCACTCTGGGACCTAAACGCGATCGTCTGATACGGCGCGTCTTTACGTCTACACTGCCAGCGGCCCTGGCAAAACTGTGGCTTGAGGCGTCAAAAGATGAGCGACGTCAATTCATAGCCGCAGCCCAAGAAGGACTGGCGCCTTACTATACAGAGGGTGTTGAGAAATACTGCACGATAGTCGGAAGGATCAAGAACGACCTTCTAATGAGGGGAGAAGCTGACGCACTTGTTGCGTTAGCAGAGCATGAGGCTGCCGGTCGACGCGTTACCTGTTCTATTAGTCAAGGGCGCGTAAATGTTGACCTGCCCGCGACCGTCAAAGAGCTTGTACCCGAGCGCCTGCGCGCCGATGTAGAGGTTCCCCTAATCACTCACAAGCTGACGGACCTGTACGCGGTAGATTCCAGCTTTCTGGTTGCTGGTTACGCTGGCTTCTCTGGTATCGAGACGGCACCGGATTCGGTACGAGCGATTCTGGTCAATCGCGATACCGCCGAGGAAGTCACATTGATGACGAGCCTTCTGGGCTGGCACATAGTTGGAAATACGGCGGTCCGGGAATTTTCCGTCGAGACCAACGTTCTGACTGCCCTTTCATCTATAGGAGCGGCTAGCGGTGCGTGGGGGCTCTTCCTCGACGTCGAGCATCAGGGCGTCACTCGACGGACTCGCTTCGGTAAACATAACAATGCAGTTCCGGATAGCAAAGTTGGAATCACAGCCGCGTCTCCGACGAACATAAAGCGCTCAGTAATTGCCTACTTTAATGCTGGATATAGGAATCTCACTTTCGATGTTGATGGGACTGTCCACAAGGGAGCAGTAGCAGTTGATGTCATTGGTATGAGGCACGACGGGAACGGCGAAGCGAGTTGGTTATCGATCCTGGCCCGCATTTCACCTGCCCCCAGTACTCCTCCCACATTTAGCACCCTCAACGGATCCACGTTGGCCAGCCAGCGGTTTTCGCCGGATATTTTTGAAGTGACTTATCCATTGGGAGAAGGAACCTCAGTCGTTGAGCTGCATATGAACGACGGGATCGTCGACCATGCGCTCGAATTGCCCACGCCAACTTGGATTGATGACGACGACCTCGTGATTTCGTCGGATGCTGAAGGACGTATGGTCATGCGTGTTATGCAGCACCCGAGTAACCGTGATTCTGCCTCAGCACCCCAGAAGTTGGATCACGCATTGAACGTCTATTGGTGGGACGGCAAGCCGAATTTTGGTGACACCATCGGTCCTTGGTTGGTGGAGCTAATAACGGGCAAACCCGTTGTGAACACCAAAGGAAAGCGTCATATAGGAAACACGCTGGTGACGGTTGGTTCGCTGCTGAACTATCTGGATCGCGGTGGGTTAGACGTTTGGGGGACCGGTCTGATAGCTCCCATGGGGGAGGAGACCGTACGTCGGCTGGCTGAGCGGAAGCCACGGCGCATCCACGCTGTCCGCGGGCAGAAAACCTATGATGAGCTGACCCAAAAACTCGGCTGGGACGTACCTAAAGTATTTGGTGACCCCGCCCTGCTCCTACCGCGGTTCTATACGCCGTCAGAAACAGGGGAAACTGGTCACATCGCCGTCTGTCCTCATTATGCGCATAAAGGACACTTCCACACTGCCAGCCCCAGTGCCGTTAAGTTTATAGACGTAGCTTCGGCACCGTCGGCCGTTATCGACGATATTGCGTCCGCATCTGTATGTATTTCGACTTCACTTCACGGCGTGATCATCGCTCAAGCGTACGGGGTGCCGTGGGTATGGCTGCATATCATCGATAAACCGCTTATGGGCGATGAGTTTAAGTTTGAGGACTTTTTCTCTGTTATTGATAGTTCGGCGGTTGCTCGCGTATCGGTTCGTGCGGACGAGGTGCGAACGCTGGATTGGGAAGCTGTTGCACGCGAAGCTTCACTGCCAAGGAGCCTAACTAATTTTGACGATTTGCTCGAAGCATTCCCCGAGACTTGGTAAAGGTGATTGTGGGACGTCAAGCCAGTAATCAGGAAGGCCGGTCCATGCTGCGGGCCTTGGGCTCTTCAAAGGTTCGTGAGAATTTGATCTGGTCCCGTAATAGCAGAACGCCCCGCAGTCCTGCTGGGATGGAAGCGTCTAAGCAACCATTTCGTGCTCTTCACGCTTCGTGATGAATCGTCTATCGGGTTGATAATGAAAAGGGCCGTGGCCCTGCGGGATGGATGTTCTTCAAGCATTCACCCGGACAGAAACCACCGACCTTGATTGGACCTTACCGTTCCATGCCCGGACGCAGCCAGCGTCATCTTCAACCTGCGAGATTTCCGGGTCCTTGGAGCCAGCATCCAGACTTTCGGACAGCGGCGGATCCGATCGACGCCGTGCTGGAGGCCGGGTGCCCGTCTTGCGGGCTCTTCGAGGTTCGTGGGGAAATAATCTGCTGACGTAGTTAGCAAAAGGGCCTGTGGCCCTGCTGGGATGAGTGTGTCTAAACATTCATCCTGGAACAGGAACCATGAGCCTAATGGGAGTGTACCGGTTGGTCCTTTCGGGGGCAGACTGGTATCCGAGCCGCTGGTGGGTGAGCACTATACGAGCCAGGACGTTACCTTAGTCCTATGTCAAGATCGTGCCCCTACCGGTGAGCGAGGAGGGCCGATAGCGCTGGTGGGATGACGTGCCGGTTGAGCACTGATCCATTAGGTTGCAGCAGGTACCTTCCTCCAAGCGGCTCGGGACGAAAGGATGCCGTTGGAAAGGAAGGGTTCAGATGCTGTTCATTGGCGATGACTGGGCCGAAGACCACCACGATGTTGCTCTGATCGATGAAGAGGGCCGGCTGCTGGCCCAACGCCGCTTACCGGAAGGTGTGCAAGGCATCGAAGGCTTGCACGCACTGGTCGCCGATCACCTGGACGAGCAGGACGGGCCGGAGCAGGTCATGGTGGGCATCGAGACAGACCGTGGCCCGTGGGTTGCTGCATTGCTGGCCGCCGGCTACACGGTGTACGCGGTCAATCCACTGCAGGCGGCCCGCTACCGCGATCGGCATGGGACCTCCGGGGCGAAGAGCGATAAGGGCGATGCGCTGGTGCTGGCCGAGCTGGTACGCACCGACCGGGCCCATCACCACCCCATCACCGGGGACAGCGATGACGCCGAACAGGTCAAAGTCCTGGCCCGCTCTCATCAGTCCTTGATCTGGGCCCGGCAGCGGCAGATCAATGTGCTGCGCTCAAACCTGCGCGAATACTATCCGGCCGCCTTGGCCGCATTCGGTACCGGCCTTGCGGAACGAGACGCCGTAGCAGTTTTGGCCGCCGCCCCTGGCCCGGAGCCGGCTCGGAGACTGTCCTCGTCCAAGGTCCAGACATTGTTGCGGAAGGCCGGTCGCCGCCGCTACCTGCAGTCCCGGGCCGAGGAGATCATCACTGCCTTGCGGAGCGAGCAATTGGGTGCCCGGCCAGGGATTGAAGCCGCTTACACAGCCACTACAAAGGCCTTGGTGGCGGTCATCGCTGAGCTGAATACTCAGATTCAGGCGCTGGAAGAGCAGGTGAAGGAGTCTTTTGGCCGGCACCCGGACGCTGAGATCTACTTGAGCCAGCCGGGTCTCGGCGCTGTGCTCGGCGCCCGGGTGCTAGCCGAGTTCGGCGACGACCCGCATCGCTACACCGACGCACGGGCACGGAAGAACTACTCCGGGATGAGCCCGATTACCCGTGCCTCCGGCAAGAAAAGTGTCGTACTGGCCCGCTACGCCCGCAACAGACGCCTCGGTGACGCACTTTACGGGCAGGCTTTCACAGCGCTGAACGCTTCGCCGGGCGCGCGCGCCTACTACGACGCCCGCAGATCCCGCGGGGCCACCCACCATCAAGCCCTGCGTGCCCTCGGAAACAGGTTGGTAGGCATCCTGCACGGCTGCCTACGCCACCACACGCTCTACGACGAACACACCGCCTGGCCCGCAGCCCACGACGAAGTCATCGCCACCGCAGCTTGACACCTTAGACCCGTGGGATGTCTTGATAGAGACTACCCGGGTGGCAGTTGCCGCTGCCACCGTATTGTTCAATTTGCCCGATTTCCGTGTCATTCCCTAAACGCGAAGAGCCCGCAAAGGCACCCCACCCGAGATCCCCGCCGAACTGCTCGCGAGCGTTGATTACACGGACGAGGCCGGGCGCACACACCGGTGGGAAGCGGCCGACAGCATGGTCGAGGTGCTCGTCGGCGTGAAAAAGGACGGCGAAGTCTTCGCGATGCGCCAGATCAGCCGGCTGATCGATAACGGCAAAGGTGGCGTACGGCAGATCCATCTGCTCACCACCCGGGCCGACCTGGCGCCCGGTGAGCTGTTGTATCGGATGGGCTCGCGCTGGCGGCAGGAAAACCACTTCCGCTACGCCCGCATGCACTTCGTCCTCGACGCCCACGATTCCTACACCGTCGGCGATGATGATCCCGAACGGATGGTGCCGAATCCGGCGAAAAGACCGCGCACCAGAAAGTGCTCGCGGCCCGCGCCCGCTACGACCACGCCATTGCGGCCGCCGACGCCGGCCTGCTCGCCGCCCGCACCCCACAGCCGGGACAGAGCAGCGTCAGCGTCAGCAACGAAACCCATAACGCGGTCACCGCGCTGCGCGTGGCCGAACAGGACCACGAAGACGCGAAAGCGGCGCACCGGGCGCTCCCGCCCCGGATCCGGCTCGGCGACATCGCCCCGGGCCAACTGGCCCTGGACACCGAAACCAAACAGCTGACCCACGCATCCGGATCGCGGCATTCAACACCGTCACCGCGCCCTGGCCAGAGACCTCCGGATCAACACGACCTACGCCCGCGCGAACGACGAAGCACATGTCCTGATCCGCCAGCTCCTCAGGCACACCGGTGACAATGATCCCACCGTGCCAGGCCAGCTGGCCATCCGCCTGGACCCGCTGCCCACCCGCCGCACCACAGTTGCCGCCGCCGAACTCTGCGAACACCTTTGGCCAGCGCCGCACGGTAGTGACCACTGATCTGCCGCCAGATTGCCCGTCCTGTTGCGTGGTGGCGACCCAGCGTAAGGAACGGCGCCTGCCTCGCTGCACGACATTCCGGTCGCGAACCCGGTAGATGTATTTTGGTCCAAGTCGCGCTGGTTCTGCGATGAGTCTCTGTGCGGGCAGCTGTCCTGCTACGAGTTCATGCCCGAGGTCCCACGGTTTTCCCGGATGACCGGCAGGCTTCGGTACGCATCGGAGCACCTGCAGGCTGCGGGAAACAGTAGCTCCCGGTGCTCGTATCCCGGCAGGGCGGTCTCTGAGCTGTGGTGAGCCTATGTGGCGTCATATCTACTTCATTGCTCCGGCGCCGACCAGCGCAGTGATCTCGTCTTCGATGAAGGGCGAGAGAGTGCGTGCGTAAGTCGTCGTGAGATGTGATCCGTCGAAGTAGGTAACCAGGCCGCCATTAATGCCGTAGCAACGGTCTTGACGACACAACAGGTCGGAAAAGTCTGCGATCTTGACATCGTCTTGTCCTAGTTGGGTGGCGGCGTTAGCCAGAGGATCGGCGTTCAGCCATGAGTCCCGGGCGCCCGAGCATGTATCCGGCTGATCCTCGTTTTCAGCGATGCAGTCCGGGACGGAAGCAACGCTGGCGCCCTTTGGATATGGAGTGTCGCGGATGACAAGAATTTTAGTTCCCTTGTCAGCCCACCGTTGCAGATAGGTGCTGTATCCAATAGTGGCAGTTTCGTCCGGTTTCTTTGATGGATCGGATTTTTCGACGGGGATTGAGAGCTGAGACGTCACAACAAGATCGAACTCATCCCCGCCTGTAGATTTCTGCGCCCATTGACCTAATTCACGGCATCCATCAGTCTTCGCTTGCGTATCGAAGATGACTTCTGCATCCGTGAAGTTGCAGGCACTAGCGAGAAATGTCGTGATCGTCCAGTCGTGTTTATCGGCAAGTTGCTGAAGAGCCGGCAACCACTGTCCGGCATGAGAGTTGCCTACCAGCGCTACTTTTGTGGGGCCATCCCCATACTTACAGGTCGTTCTAGTGTCAAACGGGGGGTGGTTCCAACAGCCATCGGAGTAGGCGGCGGGTTTATCCTGCTTCGCCAAGGCAGGATCCATACGTAATTCGCCGTTGACCGAGCAGTCTGGATCGGCCAACGCGGATGCACCTAGGCACTGCCGGTTTTCAGTGCTAAGCTGCGCCATTTGCCTGTTTGCTTGATCTGCCCGGTAGCTGACTTCCGCCAGTTGCAGAGATCCCAGCAACGCAATGACACTCATTCCGACCGCTGCGAATTTGAAGGTTGAGGTTAGTCGTAAGGAAGGTGCTGCCTCACGGGCTTTGTCCTCCACGTATACCTTCGTTAGCGCAGCCAACACTAGGCTGGACAGCACCACGACAAGCTTATCGAGCCATCCCAAGCTTCCTCCGCTGGCGTAGGGGAGAAGGACTAAAAGCGGCCAGTGCCAGAGGTAGACAGAGTACGAAACTCCGCCCAGCCATTGAATGGGCCTTGCCTTCAATACTCGTGTAGGGGATAAGCTTCCGTCTGCATTGGCATAGATGACGAGTGCCGTTGCGAGAACCGGCAGGAGCGCGGTGTAACCAGGAAATAGGGTGGCCGCCGTATAAGTGGAACCGGCAATTACGATGCCGACGATCCCGGCCCATGCCATAGCCGTTGCGGTGCCGGGGGCTGCTCGTTTCATGTTCTGTGCCATTAGAGCTACTGCTGCACCACAAGCTAGTTCCCACATACGGGTCGGGGTGATGAAGTATGCACTGCCCGGTTCGGTGGCAGTGGCCACGATCGAGATGATCAGGGAGCCACCTAAAACGGCGAGAACGAGTCCGGTGATGCTATTTCGGGGGCTAATCTTTGTCCGCCCAGAAACCCAGACGGCCGCCAGAATCAGGATTGGCCAGAGAAAGTAAAACTGCTCCTCGACAGATAGGGACCAAAAGTGTTGGACGGGTGTTGTGGCGTTGTCTGCAGCCAAATAGTCCACCGAACTGCCAGCCAGAACCCAATTTTGGACATATGCTGCTGAGGCGATAACTTCTTTTGCGATCTGTGCCCATTGCGTCGACGGCGCTAGGATGCGGGACGCAATCACCGTAGCGATCAACACCAGAAATGCGGCGGGAAGCAAGCGCCTGATTCTTCGGCCCCAAAATTCACATAGATCCTTGACTCCGCCTGGCGGACGGCGAACAAGGTGAGTGGTGATGAGGAATCCCGAAATGACAAAAAACACGTCTACCCCGACATAGCCGCCTGTCAATGTTTGAGGCCAGAGGTGATAAGCCACAACAAGCGTCACGGCCAGGGCACGCAGGCCTTGGATGTCGAAGCGATATCCTGTGTCCTCGACCCGCTTCTTGTGAGCAGCAGACGAGTCAGCCAGAGTACGAAGAGTGATGGCAGATCCTCCAAGTGAAAGCATTGACGAACGGTTGATTGGCACCCAACAGTCTACCGGTGCGGTTCACCTACCTAGCCGAAGAGCCAGCGAAAGATAAACTACCCGTCTTGGCGAGTTGTGGCCGCTGCTGGTCGTTGAAGCATGCTTCGCGGCTCAACTAGGGGGCGCGTCAGTACCAAGACCGGTCGTTGTATGGTCAAGATGCAAAAGATAACTGAGGACATAATAAAAAGGGACGTTTGAACGCTCGGTATCCCCATAGCCGGAAGCGCAGAAGCACCTACTACCGTCAGAACTGGTAAATGCAGTAGGTATGGGTACATCGTGTGTTGCCCGGCCGTGGCGAGCCAAGCGCCAGTCTTTGAAGGCGTCCCGGGATTACCAGGCAGCATTAACATGAATCCTGCAGCCATCGCTGTGCCGACAACCAAGACGAGCAGCCGCCACAGCATGCCTTCGACAACTCCGACATCGAGCGCTTCATAACCGGAGTCGCCGAGGAATGGAGTCCGCCAGAAATCACGTCCCATGGCCAAGGCGACCAGTCCGCCGGTAACAACAACGCACAGACCGAGGATGCGGATACGCCTGTCGTGGCGCCAGTGCGAAATTTTATCGACCAGCCAGGGCCCAGCAAGAAACATCGGCAAAAACACGAGGATCCGTGACAGAGAGAGCAAACCGCCGATGTTGGGGCTTAGCCCGGCCACCAGTGCTATGCCAACGGCTAAGGGAACTCCATAAGTCAAACCGCGGAACCACGGCGCCAGAAGCCGCCAGCCAGCCAGCGCCACGAGGAACCAGAGTCCGAACGTCTGGGATGTAAGTGACCAACTTGGTGACTTGCCTTCGAAAAGGTAGTTGAACAAGAACGCGATGAGCTGAAAGACGACGTAGGGAACGAGAAGCTGCCAAAATACCTTGAACAGCGTCTTCCCGTTCGGCTCAGCCCTCCGGGCACCCCAATCCGCGAGTAGCACCAGAACCGGAATATGAAACATATAGACGAAATTTGAAACTACGACGGCCAGATCGCTGGAATCCCGGTGGATACCAACGGCATGTCCGATCACCACCAGCACGATAGCTCCCTAGCGTGCTTGATCGATCCAAGTCTGGCGCGTGGCCTTGGCGACATGACCTTCGGATAGGTCTTGGCTCTTCAGAAGTATCGGTCCTCCAGCGGTTCGAAATAGGATATGCAACGTTGCCGTGAGCATTAGGCTTGTCGCCACTCGAGGTTCAGGCTGTATTCCAGTCATGAAAGAATTCTTGAAGTTGGTTGGAAATTTCTAGTTCAGAATCTGAGGTAAATCCATGGCGATTCGTGATCGGTTGGCTGCTTTAAGGCGCGACGTCCAGGGGGCTGCGAAGGCGCCAGTGACCAGTGCCAAGACCGACAGCGGCCCGAGTCGCAGTGCCGATACCGCCAAGGTCAGCGTGATCGTTCCCGTCTACAATGCGATGCCGTATCTCACAGAACTCTTGAACTCACTTGAGGCCCAGGACATGGATACTTCGCTGTTCGAACTCATTGCAGTCGATGATGGTTCGACCGACTTCAGCGGCGAAATTCTCGATGTCTACGCTGCGCGCAATAAGAATTTCCGCGTGATCCATCAGGAGAACAGTGGTTGGCCGGGGAAACCGCGCAACGTGGGGATGGCTGCCAGCCAGGCGGAGTACGTCTTTTTTTGTGATGCCGATGATCGCCTTGGACCGCAAGCTCTGCGGCGGATGGTCGACTATGCATCTGAAAACAATGTGGATGTCCTCGTTCCCAAGATGGTCGGTATCGGCGGCCGCCGCGTCCAGGCATCACTCTTCGAACGGACAGTCAAAGACGCAGACCTTCGGGACATCCTGCGCTCCCTCTCCCCACAGAAAATGGTGCGGCGGGATCTGCTGGTCAAGAACGGGGTCACGTTCCACGAGGATAAAGTCCGGCTTGAAGACGGCATGGTGATGTCCCAGTGCTATCTGCTCTCCCAGCGGACGTCCATTCTCGCGGACTATGAATACTACTTCATCAGGACACGTGAGGACGGCGCCAATATCAGCAGTACGCCGACCATTCCCGAGGGATACACATGGTCGGTCGGGGAAATCGCCCGTATCCTCACGGAAAGTGACCAAGATAAGGACCGGGCAAAACTTCTCGTCCTCGATCTGTTCCGGCGCAAGTGCCTACGAGTTTACGAACCGCAACGTTTCCTGAAATTCACATCGGAGATCCAGCAGCGCTGGATGGCGGCACATGCGGACTTTGTTGACCGCTACATTCCTGAAGACCTTGAGACCGAACTGGTGACGCCATTCAAGCAGAAGACGCAGTTCATCCGGAACAGGGACGTGGCGGGAATGCTGGAATACCTTAGGCTGGAGAGCTCGCTTCAGCCATCAGCTCGGGCAACGGGAATGGAATTGCGCGCCTCTGGTCTCGCAATGGATGTTTCCCTCGAACATGGCGACGTGGACAGGGTTGACCTCTTGGTACGCAGCCGAGACGGAGGGACTGAGCGTTCGTTCACGATGCTACGCGCGGACAACAACGGTTCCCTGTTCCATGCGGAGTTGCCCTATTCGCAGCTTGACGATTTCCCGAGTGCGATTGTCGACTTTTTCACGGAGGCGAGCAGTCGGGGAATGAAGGGCAAACTTCAGCGAGTCACTGTGGACGATCGACTGGATTTGCCCGTGCAGAGAGACCACCGACGTCCTTACGCCACGATTCATGGCAGCTTAAGCCTAGACCTCCGCCGCTAGAGGGTACTACGGGGTTTGGAGCACTTTTTGCAAGGATTGGTCCAGGTACGGTGCAAGCGTTTTGGCATACGTTGCGGTGATGTGGGAGCCGTCGAAAAAGGTGACGACTGAACCGATCGCGGCGTGGCAAATACCGTCCTCGCAAAAATACTTGTCCATATTGATGGTTTCGACATTGGGCGAAGAAAGTTCTTTCGCCGCATCCTCCAACGGGTCCATCCAGTACCAGTCTTCAGGCGTGCCGGCGCAAGCCGTTGGATTGCCCGGATTTTCCGCTAGGCAATCGGGAATCGACCCGCCCGGGAACAATGGATCCTTTATGACCACCACATTCGTGTCTGTCTCTGCCCATTCGGACAGGTAGGACTTGTAACCGGCCACGGCGGGGGCTTCCGTGGTTGCCCATGACTCACCTTGGACAGGTACGGATTGTCTTTCCGATGTAATAACAAGATCGAACTTATCGCCCTTGGTCTGTTCCATAACCCAGTCGCCGTACGCGAGACAGTTGTCGGTCTTTTCCTGAGTATCCATCTCTAGAGGCGCGTCGGTGACATTGCAACGAGAGACCAAGAACGTTGAAATCGTCCAATCATTCCTGTCTGCCAGTTTTTGCAGGGAGGGGAGCCAGTGGCCTGCATGGGAATTTCCCACTAAAGCCACCTTCTTGTCGCCGTCTCCGTACTTACAGATGGGCCGTTCGGTGAATGGTGCGTTGGACCAACACCCATCGGCATATGCATCCGATCTGTCATCCTTTGCCAACTCGGGCTCCGGAACTAGCTCGGCAGTAGGATCTGGTTCACAGACGTCGAACCCATTGGCGATGGCGGCCGCGCCGAGACAAGGATCACCGCTTGTCTCTATGGCCGACAGGCGCTGCTCCGCCTGTTGCGCGCGGTAGTTGACCTCCGCGAGCTGCGCTGCGCCCAACACGGTCATCAGGATCATTCCTGCCGCCGCGAACCGGAAGGTCGGTATGAGGCCCTGTGCCGCTTTAGTGAAACGGAATTTGTCTTCGACGAATGTCTTGCTTAGCGCCGCCAGCACCAACGTTCCCGTGAGGATGACGGACTTATCCAGCCACCCAAGTTCGCCGCCGCTCACGTAGGGTAACAAAACGATAAGGGGCCAATGCCAAAGGTAGACGGAGTACGAAATCCCGCCCAGCCATTGCACCGGTGTCCAACGGAAGATGCCCGTGGGGGAGAAACTACTGTTGGTCCCTGCGAGGATGACCAAAGCAGCACCGAGGACGGGAACAAGCGCTGCAGAGCCGGGGAAGGGAGTGGCGTCGGTGTAGGTTACGCCGGCCAGCACAATTGCGAGTATCCCTACCCAAGCCAGTACCGCGTTGGCCGACGGAATTAGACGGGTGGCCGCCAATGGGGTGACGGTACCGATCAGGCCACCGATGGCTAGCTCCCACATTCTTGTTGGAGTGATGAAGTAGGCAGCGCCGGGTTCCGCCGTTGTTGCCAGCACTGAGGTCACGAGGGAAACAACAACGACGGCGGCAATAACGTATCGGGCCAAAACAACTGCCTTGATTCGTCCTCTGGCTGCAATCCAGAAAACGGCCATGATGATAAGCGGCCAGACCAAATAGAACTGCTCTTCTACTGCCAGTGACCAGAAGTGCTGGGTCGGCGTCGGCTCGTTTCCTTCCGCCAAGTAGTCAACTGAACTGCCAGCGAGAACCCAGTTCTGGATGTACAGTGCCGAGGCGATGATTTCCTTCGCGATGCTTTCCCATTGCGTGGGGGCGGCTACCAGCCGGGTTGCAACTGCGGTTGCCGCGAGGACTGTAAAAGAAGCAGGCAGTAGCCTTCTGATTCTGCGCCCATAGAACTGAGCCATTTCCTTGCCACTTCGCGGGGGCCGGCGAATCAGGTGGGAAGTAATGAGGAAGCCGGAAATGACGAAGAAAACATCCACGCCTACATAACCTCCTGTGAGCCGCTCGGGCCACAGGTGGTACACGACAACCAGAGAGACGGCGAGAGCTCTCAGCCCTTGAATATCCGGGCGAAATCCGCTGTTCTTGGCTGCTGCAGGTACGTTTTCCCTAATAGTTCTTCCTCCTTGAAGGCCGCAAGCTCGGCGAAGGATCGGCAGATGGTGAACTATTTTACAAGCTTGGCTCCTGCATTGCTCTATCAACGGCCAGGAGGAAACGCTGAGTGCTTGCACCGCGGTCCGTCTCTCCGAAGTGATGCCTGATCAAGTCGAGCTGCTCGGCACTGATGGGACGGGACCGTAGTTCGTCCAGCACGGAGGGCGCCCGTTCCGCATCAACCGCTTCCAGCAGAGGTACAACGCTGGTGATCCCCCTGGGGTCGACCACGGCCGCCGGTTCGATGGGTTTGGTTATCAGCAAGGGTTTGCCACGCGGGAGCCAGTCCATTGCTATTGCCGAAATGTCGCAGATGCAGATGTCAGCTTTCGCCATCGCGTCCTTGAAATCCGGATCGCGGTCACGGTAGTGCCCGGCGTCCGGGGACCTCTTTACCGCCGCAGCGATCAGCGAATCGATCAGTTTTACAGAGTCGCCATGCGCCCGAAGGCGCACGCCTGTGCGTGGATGAGGCCGGAAAATAAGGCGGTAGCGGGAATCGGCAAGGAGAGCGCGAACAAGAGCCGGGCCATGGGACGCCGCGGAGCCGTAGGCCATAGCACGGCGGTCGCCCTCCCATGTAGGGGCGTACAACACAGTGATCCGGCCGCGGTCGTTATTAGGTGCATTGTCTACAGCGTCGTCGAGTTGCGGACGGCCAATTTCAACCAGCTTGGCGGGATCCACACGGGGGACGTTGGCGAGTATGCGTTGCCTGGATGCCTCACCGGCAATGAACGCGAAGTCGTAAGCCTTAAGCTGGTTGGAAGCCATCGAGACCTTGTCGCTCTCGCCGTGGCTCAGGTGAATATGTACAGGCCCCGTCAGCCGCAGGACCGTGAAGTTGGCCTGGTTGTTGTTGACGTAAAACACGGCTCGTACTTCATGGGTGCTAACAAACGTTTCGACTTCATCGATGCCGCTAGTCAGGTAAACCGGAAGAGGACAATCCTCCATGATGGCGGCGGCAGTTGTCGCCTTGTGTACCAGGATGGCCACCGGATGCCGTTCGGACAGCTTAAGCATCGGGCCGAACCACTGCCGGACCTGATAGGCACTCGAGGGATCGTCTGCAAAGTACAGAACGGCTTCATAAGATGCAGGTGTGGCGGGGTTTCTCGCATTCAGCTGTTGACGAACCCTCTTATCCAAAAAGAAGTTGCCGAAGTTATCGGCTATAAGATTCAAGCTCCTGCGGGCCTTCACTTTGAGTGACACAGTGTCTCCTGTTAGAGGATCGGGAAGCACCCAGCGTACCGAAGCCGCCTGGGGGAGCATCTCCAGAATCCAGAATCCAGAATCCGTTCAGCGTTCTGTTGGTAAACTGTAAGGAATCTTGGGCGGCCTTGGGGACAATTGTGCTTTGGAAGGAATCAATGATCGCGGGACTGCGTGGCGCCATTGCACGTAACTTGCCACAGCCCGTCGTCCAGACTGTTTTCGACGTGCTCCACGGCAGGACTCAGCTGCAGACTTCCTTGCGCTCATCTACTACCCGTTTCCTCGCTCGTACGGAGCTGGCTGGCATGACGGGCCGCGTGACTACCGTGATATCCGGTGGATCAGTTCTCGTGGCGCGGCCGGCGGAGCGGTTTTCAGCCGTTGAAACTATCAGGACAAACCGTGAACTAGCCCAGCTCGCGGCTGACGGGGCCAGCATTGAGTATCGGGTCGAACAACCGAACCCAAACAAGCCGGCATCCCTGGTGATCGGTAGGGGTAAGTTGACGGAACTGCTCCAGGCTCTTAAGGACGCCACCCCGGGTCGTCCGGTGTATGCCAAGCTGGGTCACTGTGCGCCTCTGCTGCTCAGCGAGCTCGACCACGTTGATGTGGACCAGCTAACCGTGTTTGAGCCGCAGTCAGCTGACGGTCGGCTGCTGGCAGGGTATGAGCTTGGTTGCGAGGTCATAGAGAAGCCGGGACGAACTGCCTGTGCATCTGTAACTGAACTGCTGGAGCCAGTCGACGTTGTCTATACTTGGGTCGACGGCGGGGATCCGGAGTGGCAGGCGCAAAAGGGAGAGGCGCTGTCTCGGATACACCCTGGCGGCCTGAATCAATATTCTGCCAATGAGGAGCGCTACCGTTCGCACGACGAACTACGCTATTCGCTGCGTTCACTGGACTATTTCGCACCATGGATCAACCACGTCTATCTGGTGACCGCAGGACAGGTTCCGGAATGGCTCGACACATCGAATTCACGCATAACAGTGGTGTATCACCAGGAAATCTTCCCAGAGGCCGCGCTGCCCACGTTCAACTCACATGCAATCGAAGCCCGGCTGCATCACATCCGGGGGCTCAACGAACATTTCGTCTATCTGAACGATGACGTGTTCTTTGGCCGCCAGGTGAAGCCGGAACTTTTTTTTGAGGGCAGCGGGCTCAGCCGGTTCTTCCTCTCCGAACAACAGATTGACGCAGAGACGCCCAATTCCACCGATCTCCCGGTTGACAGTGCTGCCAAACAAAACCGAGCGTTGATTGAGCAACGCTTTGGCCGTACAGTTCGATTCAAATTCAAGCACACTGCTCATCCTGAACGAGTTAGCACGTTGCGTGAACTGGAGCAAGATTTCCCTGCGAAGCATGCGGAAACGTCCCGGTCACGGTTTCGGAGTCCAACAGATATATCCATTCCGTCCTCGCTGGCACACTATTACGGGTACATGATTGGTGCGGCAGTACCGGGGAACCTGAAGTACCGCTATTGCGATATAGGGGAGGCATCTGCTCAAGTGAAGCTGCTTCGGCTCTTGAGGGACCGTGATGCCGATGTTTTCTGCCTCAATGAAATCGGCGGTGCCTCCATTGACCTCGCCTTACAGGAACAGCTCGTGCACCAGTTTCTGAGCACCTATTTTCCCGTCCCCAGTTCCTTCGAACTAGGAGAGTAATGTCCGATCCGAAATCTCCGTTCTCCAAAGTTAGGTCGAAGGTGGAGCGACTCCTGGACCCTGGCTCCGGATCGGCGCGGCAAGAACTGCGCGAATTAGCCATCTCGCAAGATGGCTCGATACTCACTTCAGAATTTACTTTGGGCCGAGGGCTTACCCCGGTGGCCCTGTGGGCACTGCATTCGGGCGAGTCCTGGATCAGGTTGATTAGTGCGGAAGACGCCGGAAAGCCTGCAGGGCCGAATTCTCGGTCCTTCGTGGCTTCGGTCGATCTTGAACGGCTGGCGGCAGACCTGGCTCGACAGGTTGACCTGGTAGGGAATGTTTACGATCCTGATTCAGACGTTGATTCCGAATCCTTGTTCCCCTTGTTCCTTGAGATTTCGTGCACTGCGGTCGATATTCCGCGGTACAGCCGACACATTGTTGTTGCTGGCGGGGCCGATACGGAGATGTCCTTCGCGGAATTTCGCGAAGGATTAGAAGCAGGCGCCATAGAACCTGATGCAGCTTGCACCGCGAGACTGGCCTTCGGACGGTTTCTCTACACCAATGTCGGCTTCCTGCGAGCCGTCTCTGCTGCAGACAACACGATCGTCGGTTACGTCAACCGCCAAGGCTTCTTCACTCTTGCCCTGAACCGGGTGCTCAAACCGTACAACGCGGTTTACGTAAAGCGTTTGTCCGTTGCCGGAGGCACCATCCGTCTGTCCGCCAGGCTTGTGGCACGACATGGCAGTCCGACCAAAGCGGAACTGGTACTCGTCGGCCGGGAAAGCGGTCTGCGTTACGTTGCCGCCACGAGTATCAAGCTGGACGAAAAGCGTACTGCCAAACGTTTTGGCTTGCGCGAATATTTGCTTCGGGCTCGACTGGACCTCCGAACTTTTTCGAACGAACAACTATCCGCAGACAATACGCTTGATGCATGGTTGGAAGTCCACGAGGGCGGTGCCCAGGATCCCCATCGCGTGCGGGTCGGCAGGACTAAATACATAGTTCGGAAAATGTCCCGGGCCGGCTGGCAATATCGTGGCGACAAGACCTTGTGCATTACCCCGTACTACACATTCAAGGCCAAGAAGACGTCTTTCCATATAGAACTGCTGGATACTGAGGCCTTCGAATACCTGCAGAAGAAGACACGGATGCCTCTATCCAAGAGGACACAAATCAAGCCTGTGTGGTTGGTGGGGGAGCGCCCCTATAAGGCGCAGGACACGGGCCTGCACTTTTTTCGGTACCTGCGCGAGCATAAGCCAGAAATAGATGCATACTATGTGATCGATCCTGCCTCGCCCGAAGCTCGGAACCTGGACGGATTGGGCAATATCGTTGCATACCGGTCCAAACGCCACTTTGAACTCGCCCTGCAAGCGGAACGGTTCATCGGCTCGCATCATCCGGACTTCCTCTACCCGACGTGGCTTCCACAGTTCCGCAGGGCCGTGAACGGCGTCAAAGTCTTTCTGCAGCACGGGGTCATGGGTACCAAGTGGATGGTTCCCAATTATGGAAAGAAAGCCCCTGGATTCGACACTGATGTATTCGTCGTCAGTTCTGAACGCGAGAAGGAATACATCGTCGGCGACTTCGGATACGCCGACAAAGACGTGGTCGTCACCGGCCTGTCTCGCTTCGACGCGCTGTTCGCCGGAGATGTTGAGGTCAAACCCAAACAGCTCCTCGTCATCCCGACCTGGCGGGACTGGCTGCAAGATCCATCAGTTTTTACAGAGTCGGAGTACTTCCAGGCATGGAATGAACTGCTGCATGATCTGCGACTGCAGGAACTAGTGGAGCGATTCGGCGCCGAGATCATTTTCTGCTTGCATCCGAACATGCAACAGTTCCGCCACCACTTCGAAGGTGTTCCGGCGCGAGTCATTTCTCAAGGCGAAGTGGATGTCCAACACCTGCTTAAGCAAAGCGCAGTAATGGTCACCGACTACTCCAGCGTGGGCTTCGATTTCAGTTTTCTGCAGAAACCGGTCCATTACTACCAATTCGATAGGGAGCGCTTCCTTGGCCCGAGAGGGTCGCACCTCGATCTCGATGCCGAGCTGCCCGGGCGCATATCATTTGATCTTGACTCCCTGATGGCTGGGCTAGTAGAAACCTTCGCATCCGGATGCCGGATGCCGGAGGAGTACGTGGGGCGTGCCCAGCGTTTCCTAAAGTATCGCGATCAGAACAATTGCAGTCGAATCTTCGATGCAGTCAGGGAAGCCCAGCCGAGCGAATCCCGGCTGCGAAAATTCATTGATCCGGAATTCGGGGAAAGGGTGTTTGGCCGCTTTCGACGAAGCCGGTTTTATTTCCCGGCCATGCGCCAGTTCTACAAATTCGTGCTGCGCATGCCGATGGATGAGAATCTACTCGTTTTTGAAAGCGGTCTGGGAAAACAGTACGCCGATAGTCCCCGATATATATATGAAGAGCTCTTGAAGCGAAATGATCCACGTACCAAGATCTGGATCTACGGGGGTAAATTGCCGCATGAGGACGCAAACACCCGGGTGGTGAAGCGGCTGTCGCCGGAATACTACTGGTATCTCGGCAGGGCCAAGTACTGGGTCAACAACCAGAACTTTCCGCACTATATACGACGGCGAAAAGATGCCATCATGGTCCAGACCTGGCACGGAACCCCACTGAAGCGGATGCTCCATGACTTGGCCGAGGTGCACGGCCGCGACGAGGATTACCTTCGCAGAGTCAGCAATGCGGTACGGCAGTGGAGTGTGCTGCTTTCTCCAAGTCCATACGCGACGGAAGTCTTCCGCAGCGCCTTTAGATACGATGGGAAAGTACTTGAGGAAGGCTACCCGCGGAACGACGTTCTAGCCGCCGTCGGACAGAACAGTGGTCTGAGTGAACAGGTGCGGCGAAAACTAGGTATCCCCGAGAATAAACGGGTAGTGCTGTATGCACCTACGTTCCGCGACTCAGACAGCAGTGGGGCAGGCAAATTCTCTTTTGAGTTGCCGTTTGACCTGGAGCGCTTCCATAAGAGGTTTGGAGCCGCTACGGTTCTGCTGCTCCGCATGCATGTGCTGGTCAGTAATAGAATTCAAATCCCGGAAAGCGTTCGGGATACAGTGCTGGATGTCTCGGGCTACCCTGAAATTCAGGAGCTGTATCTGGCCAGTGACATCTTGGTGACTGACTACTCATCAGTGTTCTTCGACTTTTCGCTACTGCGCCGTCCGATCATCTTTTACGCCTACGACCTGGCGCTGTACCGGGACAAACTCCGAGGATTTTATCTCGACTACAGCACCGAACTCCCTGGGCCTGTCGTGGAATCCGAGGAGTCTCTGTACGAAGCCATTGACGCGACGTCATATCCGGATCCCGAACGCGAGGCGAAGCACGAATCCTTCGTAGCTAAATTTGCGCCCAAGGACGATGGCCATGCCGCAGAACGCGTCGTCGATCAGCTTTTCTGAGCCATTACAGTTACTAAAACTCCTTCCAGCAAAGGGATACGAATGATCGTTCGGGACCGGGTTGCGGCCCTTCAGCGGCGCCTGAAAAGGTTCACTGCCAAGCGCAAGGCCCCGCAGGTGTTGCCGGGGGACAGCGGACCCAGCTCAAGCGCGGAAACTGCCAGAGTTTCCGTGGTTATACCGGTCTTCAACGCCATGCCGTACCTGACAGAAATGCTCGATTCCCTACAGGCACAAGAGCTCGATCCGACACTGTTCGAGGTCATTGCTGTTGATGATGGATCGACTGACGTCAGCGGGAAGCTGCTGGACGAATATGTCAGGAAAAACCCGCACTTTCGCGTGATCCATCAGCCAAACAGTGGTTGGCCCGGCAAGCCTCGGAATGTTGGCATTGCCGCGAGCAAGGCGCCCTATGTGTTCTTTTGCGATGCCGATGACAGGCTCGGGCCGGAGACACTGCGACGCATGGTGGACTATGCCTTTGACAATGACGTGGATGTTCTGGTGCCCAAGCTTGTTGGTGTCAACGGCCGTCGAGTCCAGTCATCACTGTTCAAGGTGACGGAACTGGACGTCGACAGGCGCAAGATTCTTGGGACCCTCTCACCGCAAAAGATGATTCGCCGCGAATTGCTGGAACGCCACGACATCAGATTCCACGAGGACAAGGTCAGGTTGGAAGATGGCATGGTGATGGCGCGCTGCTATTTGCTCGCCAACAGGGTATCCGTCTTGGCAGACTACGACTATTACTTCATCAGGACACGCGACGATGGACTGAACATCAGCTCGGAACGCACGGTGCCAGAGGGCTACACCTGGTCGGTAGGGGAAATAGCACGGATCATCAAGGACCATGAACCCGACCCAGACCGCGCTGATCTCATGATCCTTGACCTCTACCGGCGCAAATGTTTGCGGATCTACGATCCCGAACGGTTTGGAAGACTCGGTCGGTCCATCAGGGGCCGATGGGTGCAGGCACATGCCGACTTCGTCGAACAGTTCGTTCCAAAGGGAGTGGAAATCGAGCTGTCTCCCATTTTCCGGCAGCGGTCGCAACTGGTACGCACGCGTGATCTTGCCGGCCTTGAGCGCTTGGCCGACTCGGAGCAACTCCTGCGGGCGGTGCCGCATACTGTGTCCATTAGCGTAGGACGCCGCTCCGCAGTCCTGACATTCAGGATGGAGCCTGCCGGCAGCTTTGAACAATTATCCCTCGTCCTCCGGGGCCGCGGGCAAGGCAAGGAGGATCGCCTGCTGCTGAAGCCGGATCCGCAGGCATCCGGGAGCTATCTCGGCGTTGTCCCGGAGACCATACTCGGGGACTACAGCGGGACAATTGTCGATTGTTTCGTGGAGGCTCAGGCGTACGGTTTCACAGGACCGCCGCAACGCGTGATGGCCGGCGGCGACACGCCTTTGCCGATTCTGGGGGACGGTATCAGAGGTTATGCCACCGTCCACGGAAACCTGAGCCTCGACCTTCGCTAATGTTCGATCGTACCGACCATCCTGCGGGGTAGCACGGCCGCCCCGGTCGCGAACTGTGTGCCGGCATAGAACCACATGGAACCGTCCGGTTCTATGCCGAGCAGATCGACCTTGCGGTCGTCATTGAAGTCACCGGGACCAAGAACGCGGTCGAACATATTCCAACCACCGTTGCCGATCTTCCTTTCTGCAGTGAACCAACCGGAGGAGTACGTGCTCCGGCCGGCGAGCAGCCACAGGGTACCGTCCGGTTTCCTGGCAATGAGGTCGCCCGTCCCGTCACCGGTGTAGTCACCGGTCGCCGTCAGATAGCTGTACTCATCCCACCCGGAAGCAATCTGCGTCCTGGAGCCGTGCTGGCCGTTGCCTGGACCGGCATAGAGCCAGACACTACCGTCGGGGCGTACCGCCAGAAGGTCATTGTTTCCGTCGCGGTTGATGTCACCTGGACCGAGCAATGAAGAGAACTGATTCCAGCCGCCGGTGCCGATTTTTACCCGACGCTGGTAGCCCTCGTTCGACGTGTTCACTCCTCCCGTGCCGGCGTAGAACCACAAAGTTCCATCCTTCTGCCGGGCAACCAAGTCCGCATGACCGTCACTGTCGTAGTCCCCGACTCCGATGATGTCGTGGTAAATCTGCCATCCGTGGCCGATGCGTATCCGGCTGCCGTAGCTGCCGTTCCCATCCCCGGGGATGAACCACAATGTGCCATCGGCCATCCTGCCGATCAGGTCCGCTTGGCCATCCCCGTTGAAGTCTCCCGGGGTGATCATTTGGTTGTAGACTTCCCAACCGGAATTGCGGGTCAGGACACGGGATTTGTACCCTTCGGGCTCCGTGAACTTTGTGCCCTCGTAAAAACCGAGACCTCCATCGGCATAAATCCCGAGCAGATCATCCTTGTCATCCCCGTTATTGTCCCAGATGCCTAATATTTGTGTGAAGGCCTGCCACCCACTGGCCCCGATACGTTGCTCCCTGGAGAATGACGTGCCCAACGCGGGTGCCTTACCAGTACCACGGAGGAGCCACAGCGACCCGTCCGGTTTTGTGGCAACCACATCGGCGTTGTCGTCACCGCTAAAGTCCTGGGGCGCAATCAGCTTGGTATAGCCCTGCCAGTCATCGGCAATCCTGACCCGTGAAGCGGTCCTGCCGGTACCCCGCCCCGGATACGCATAAACGATTCCGTCGGGTCGCTTGGTAAGAAGGTCCCTGCGGCCGTCGCCGGTGATATCGCCGACACCGATGACATCGCTGAACTGATTCCAGCCGCTGGTGCCCACAAGGACGCGGGGTTCGAAAGACGCCCCGCCTTTGCCTTTGTAGAACCACAGCGAGCCGTCGTTGTGGCGGGCCAAAAGATCGGGGCGCGAGTCGCCGTCGTAATTGCCCACTCCGATCAGCGCGTTGTAGATTTGCCAGCCGCCGCCTACGCGAGTGGGGGAACCATAGCCGCCCGAGCCGTCACCGGGGTAGTACCAAAGGGTGCCGTCGGTACGCCGTGAGAGCAGATCACTTCGACCGTCGACGTTCAGGTCTCCTGGGGCTGCGCTGAGGACTGAAGTAGTAACCCTGTCACTGGCATTCCTGGCAAAGTCGCGCAGCTGTGTCATTGTGCCGTGCCAGACATTTGAGTCACCGACGAACGGGCCGCTTGAACTGTACTGCCAGATATCGAAGCCGGACCAGCCGGCGGGCAGCGAAGGTTCGGCAAGGGTGTATCCATCCAGGGGGTAATGCGCCACGTGGAGCGGATGGTCCCTAAAAGCTGTGCTGCTGCCAGTGCAGTAGTCCCACCAGTCTGCCGTGGTGTAGATAGCGGGCAGCCGTCCGGTGCGGGCCTTGATCGTATTGGAGAAATCCTTGATCCAAGCGACCATCTGGCTCGGCGACATGTTGTAGCAGGTGTTGCCAAGCTCCGGGTAGGGGTTGTATTCGATGTCCAGCAGGGGCGGGAGCGTCTTGCCGTCGGCGGACCAGCCGCCGCCGTTGTTGACCATGTAGTCGGCCTGGGCCTTGCCCGAGGAAACGTTCGGGATAGCGAAATGGTACGAACCGCGGATCATGCCCACGTTGTAGGATCCGGTGTATTGTTCCGTCCACTCTGGATTCTGATAGGAAAGAGCCTCGGTGGTTTTGACGTAGGCGAACCGGGATCCGTAGTTCCACTCGGTGGTCCAATCAACGTCAGGCTGATGGCTGCTGACGTCAATGCCCTGGATCCCGTCCGGGCTCCACTTGTTGCGGTTGACCAAGGGGACGGACAAGGCCTGCACGGAGCTTGTCCGGTCAATCTCTAGGACGTCCAGCTGCTCCTGAAGCTCTTCCTGCTCCTCCGGCTGCTTGAGCTCGGCCTCTCGTTGCTGCCGTTGTGCAAGTCCGTGGCCCATCTGGGCGCCGTGGTCGCCTTGGAGCACTTCGAGTAGTTCCCTCAGCTGTTTCTGAGAGAGTTCCTCCACCGGAACTTCGATGTCAGCGTCAATTTCGGGAGTGCCAGTCGCAGTGGGCGCAGGCCGGGGATCTTGGGTGGTTTCAATGGACGGTAACGGAGCTGGTTCTTCGCTGGCTTTGGGCTGGTTGGTGGCCAGCGTTTCCGCCGTTTTCGGTTCTTCCGGTGTATCAGCCGTCGGTGAGGGCTGGGGGAGTTCCGGAGTTGTGGGTACAGCGGTGGCCGTGCTGAGAGGAACAGACGGAATGGCCTCTGCGGGCTCGCTAGTGACCACCGGCGGCGGTGGTGCGTTGGCCGCGCTGGCGGCCGGAGGGAGGATAAACCCGGAAACGGCCAGTGACAGGACGGTCAGGCTGGCGATCCCGTTTCCCCGTATCCGCGCAGCGGTCAAAGGGGCTTGTAACAGTGGGCGAGCGCTCATAGCTTTACTCCGGTATTTCCCCAAGCGACGGGGTATGGCTGCCCAAGCGAGCGGCAGTTATGGTCGTCGACGGTTAAACGGTAACACCAATGTGAAAATTGGGGCCAGAGTTATGGCTGTTACTTCTCCGTCTTAGCGAGGAGAGTCTGGAGGCAGCGCCAGGGGCCCCCGTATCGTTACGGAGGCCCCTTGGTGCGGAATTCTGGTTCCTTCAGCTACGGCGCTACTAGCCCCAGGGCGGTCGGCAGCCACATGCTCAACTGAGGCACGAATACAACGACAAACAGTCCGAGGACCAGCGAGATGAAGAACGGTATCAGCCGCTGGATCACTGGTTCGATCCGTAGTCCGGCCACGCGGGCACCGACGAATAGGACGTTTCCAACCGGCGGCGTAATCGTTCCGACGCAGAGGTTGAAGACGATCATGGTCCCGAAGTGGACCGGGTGAATGCCGAACTCCATGACGATCGGGAGGAAGATGGGCGTGAAGATCAGGATAGCCGGAGTGGGATCCATGAACGTGCCGACGATGAGCAGGATGATCATCATCAAGATCAGGATGATCGTCGGGTTTTCCGTCAATCCGAGAATGCTGTCCGAGATCAGATCCGGGATTCGGGCAAAGGACATCAACCAGGACATAGCGGTGGAGACACCGACAAGAAGCATCACAATAGCGGTGGTCTTCGTGGCATCCAGCAGGATGCTCGGGAGGTCTCTGACCTTGATGGTCTTATAGACGAATCCGAGCAACAGGGAGTATACGACGGCGATGGCAGCTGACTCAGTCGGCGTGAAGATGCCGGCGAGGATACCGCCGATCACAATGACGATCATCAGCAACGACGGCACTGCCTTGAGCAGAATTTCCAAGGCCTGTCCGAAGGAGACTTTGTCCATGGACTTAAGCTCGGGACGCTTCCGGGAGTAAACATAGACCACGGACATGCAAGCTAGCGCCCACAACAAGCCTGGACCGTATCCTGCCACGAACAGTGCTGCGATAGATGTACTGCTGACAAGCGAGTAGACGATGAAGGTGTTGCTAGGTGGGATCAGCATGCCGGAGGGAGCAGAGGCAACGTTTACTGCCGCTGCGAAACTTCGATCATAGCCCTCCTTGGCCTGTCTGGGGCCCATCACAGTTCCAACGGCGGCTGCCGCAGCGACCGCGGCACCACTGACAGATCCGAAGAGACCGTTGGCGACTACGTTGGTCTGTGCGAGGGATCCGGGGGCGCGCCCAACGAGTACCTTTGCTGCATCAATCAGGCGCGCTGCGATTCCCCCATTATTCATCAACACGCCGGCCAGGATGAAGAATGGAATGGCCAGCAGGGTGAAGGAGTTGATCCCTGCAAACATCTGCTGGGACGTCGTTAAGACCGCGCGGTCAAAACCGAGCACGGCGACGATTGCCGTGACCGTCGAGACGCCGATTGCGACTGCAATCGGCACGCTGAGGATGATAAGGACTGCAATCCCGATGAGAAGGATGAGCCCGGCGAGTAGTGCTGTTTCCACGGGCTCTCCTAGATAACGTCTGGGTTGTCGTCTTCGGCGATGGCTTCTTCTTCGCCTCGCAGTACGGCAATCGTGTGGTAAATCGCGTAGAAAATGATGATCACGCCGGTAATCGGCATCACCATGTACAGGGGGCCCACGTTTACCGGCAAGCCGGTGAGCGCCTGACTCCAGGACTGAACGGAGACGCGGTAGCCGCCCCAAACGAGGATCACCGCGGCAAAGACCATGATGACTACTTGGACTAAGACGGCTACCACGCGCTCCGCGCGTTCAGGCAGCTTGCGCACCACGAAATCAACGGCGATATGACCGCGCTCGGCGAATACCAGTGCCGCGCCGAACAGGCCCAACCAGACGAACAGATACTGGGCCAGTTCCGAGGTCCACGCGCTGGGGTCTTGTATGACCTGCCGCGTAAAGACCTGCCAAACGACCGTCACGACGAGAACCGCGAACAGCGCCACGCAGGCGACCGCAAGCAGTTTGTCGAAGAATTTCTTTATGGCATGCATAGCTGTTTTTTCAGTGACTCTCTGAGTAGGGGATTACTCGGCTGCGGCGCGAGTGGCTTCGTACAAGGCCTTGGCAGAGTCGGTGGTCACGTATTCGTCGATGAGCGGCTGCAGGGCGGTGCGGAAGGCTTCCGTATCGACCTCGTTGAACTTGGTTCCGGCGGCTTCAAGCTCCTTGATGGCCGCGTCCGTCTCGGAGAGCCACAGATCGGTGTGCTCGGTTACCGCTGCATCCCACTCGGCATCAAAAGCAGCGCGGTCCTCTTCGGACATTTCCGCGAGCACATCGGTGTTGATTACCAAGTAGTCGAGGCCAACGAGGTGGTTCGTGTTCGAGAAGTACTTGGCAACTTCGTTGTGCTTCTGCGTCAGGTAAGAGATTTCATTGTTCTCCGCCCCGTCAAGTACGCCGGACTGCAACGCGGTGTAAACCTCGCCGAATGCCATCGGAGTTGCGGAGCCGCCCATGAGCTCGATCATCTTCATATGGACGTCGGACTCCTGGACACGGATCTTCATGCCCGCGAGGTCTTCGGGGGTGTTGATCGGCTTCTCAGTGTTGTAAACGCTGCGGGTTCCTTGGGTGAAGCCGCCAAGGACAGTAATCTTCTGATCCTCGAGGGACGAGTAGAGTTCCCCGGTGATTTCCTCGTCGCCAACAACCTTCATCTGGTGCTCGACGTCGTCGAATACCTGAGGCAGGTTGAAGACACGGAAGTCTTCATTGAGGTTTTCCAGCTGAGTGCCGGAGACGATGGCCATCTCCACGGTGCCGTCGCTGACCAGCTGGATGGCTTCCTGCTGCGCGCCGAGGGTCTCGTTCGCGTAGACATCGATGTCCCAGCGGCCTTCGGTGGACTCCGACAGCCGTTCGCCGAAGCTGTCCAGGGCGATGTAAGAGGGGTGTGTTTCGGTCTGGTTCAGCGCCAGTCGCATGGTCTTGCCGTCGGCACTGCCGTCGGCACTGCCGGAACCGCCACCACAAGCTGTCAGTGCCAACGCCATCGCTGCCACGGACCCCATCACTGCAAAAGCTTTGTTGCCCTTCATGGTTTACCTTTTCCTGCCCGTTGTGCGGGCATTGTGTACAGCCGCGGAGATCCGCAGCTTTCCATTTTCATTGCTGCCGGTTCCAGCTGCTGGCCGCAGTGGAATGGCCGCCTCATGCATGCTGCGAATCCGCCCCAATCTGTGCACACGCCTCGTCGTGCGTGCACCGGAATGGCAGGTGGCGCCATGCATGCGTTCTAATGATTCAGCCAAAAATGGAGGGTGCGCGGCAAGCAGTTGCCATATATTGCCTTGGCCAACCCGTAAGATGTTGTGCAGGAGGACAAGTATGAGTGAAATTCAGGGGACGCCGACTATCTACGACGTCGCCCGAGTCGCAGGCGTGTCCTCATCCACGGTTTCGCGGGCCTTTGCCCGGCCAGGTCGCGTTAGCCATGAAACGGCGCAGAAGATTTTTGCGGCCGCGATCGAGCTCGGTTACCGGTCCAAGCCGATGAATGGAGCTGGGCAGCCAGGTAGCACGCGCACATCCATGATCGCGTTGGTCATCGCCGACATCCGGAACCCGGTGTACGCGGAGATGGTCCGCGGCGCTGAAGCTGCGGCAGCTGAAGCTGGCTACACCATGCTCCTCGCACATACCCAGGAATCCGACCGCCGCGAACGCCAGGCGTTGGAGCGGGCAATGTCCACGGTTGACGGGATTGTGCTTTCCAGTTCCCGCATGTCGGATTCGGCGATCCGGATGATGGCCAAGCAGAAACCGACCATCGTGATGAACAGGGCAGTCGCGGATGTTGCCAGCGTGGTTACTGATAACGCCAGGGGGATCCGCCGTGCCGCAGAGCATCTGGGCGAACAAGGCCATGACACGATCACCTATCTGGCGGGTCCGGAAGCTTCCTGGGCTGACGGGATGCGTTGGCGGTCCCTGAGGGAAGCGGCCCTGGAACTTGAACTCAATGTCCGACGCACAGCGCCGGCTCAGCCCACAGTTCGCGGCGGCGAGGAGGTGGCAGCCGAATGGCTTCAGCATCGAACATCGGCAGTCATTGCCTACAACGACCAGATGGCCATCGGATTCATCCGAGCACTGCAGCAGCAGGGGTTCAGCGTTCCGGAAGACGTCAGTGTTGTGGGCTTCGATAACAGCTACGGCGCGGACTTAATTACGCCGGCACTGACGACCGTCGCGGCACCCCTGTATGCCTTGGGTACCACCGCTGTGAATAACCTGTTGGCGTTCGCCGCGGGGGCGAAGTCCCAATCGGGTCAGCCGGTTGTCCTGCCGACCCGATTGGTTGTGCGTAATTCAACGGCCAAGCAGGTCAAACGTTAGCTGGCCTTTTCCAGCCACAGCTTGGCCGACTGCGCCAACTCGGCGGGCGAAGCGGCGATGTCAAGGACGACGCCAGGCTCCGTCGCATCGAGCGGTTCCAGCGTTTCCAGCTGGGACTTGAGCAAGGAGGGCGGCATAAAATGTCCGCTGCGCGAAGTCATGCGGTCTTCGAGCAGTTCCTGGCTCCCTTGGAGATGGATGAATACTACTGAGGAATCAGCGGCCCGGATAAGGTCCCGGTAGGACTTTTTCAGGGCACTGCAGGCAATGACCAACGAGCCCGGAGCTTGCGCAAAAGTCTCGCCGATTTTTTCGAGCCAAGGCTTGCGGTCGCCATCGTTGAGCGGGAGACCCGACTCCATTTTGTCCACGTTGGCCGGGGGATGAAGGGCGTCTCCGTCGGTGAACTCGGCGCCGATGCGCTCAGCCAGGAGTTCACCGACAGTGGACTTTCCGGATCCGGAAACGCCCATCAGCACCACGTGGTAGGGGCCCGAGGTGGTCACCAGTCGTGCACCGTCCCGTCGGCGAGACGGTTGTACGGTAGGTAGGCCTGTTGGTAAGGGAAGGAAGCTGCGGCTTCTTCATTCAGCTCAATGCCGAGTCCGGGCTTGTCGCCCGGGTGCAGGTAACCGTCGGCAAAGACCATCGACTGCTCGAACACTGTGTTGGTCTTCTCGCTGTGCTCCATGTATTCCTGGATACCGAAGTTGTGGATAGCCAGCCCGACGTGGGTTTGCGCTGCAAGGCCGACCGGGGAGACATCCGTAGGGCCATGGAAACCCGACTTGACCTGGTACTGGGCGGCGAAGTCCATGACCTTCTTCAGCGGAGAGATGCCGCCGAAGTGGGTCGAAGCCGCACGGACATAGTCGATCAGCTGTTCTTTGATCAGCGTCTGGAAATCGAAGACCGTGTTGAAGATTTCACCGATCGCCAGCGGGGTGGTGGTGTGCTGGCGGACCAGCCGGAGAGCTTCCTGGTTCTCAGCGGGCGTGCAGTCCTCGAGCCAGAACAAATCGTACGGCTCCAGTGACTTGCCCAGCTTGGCTGCCTGGATCGGTGTCATGCGGTGATGGCCGTCATGCAGGAGCGGCAGTTCCGGGCCGAACTCGTTACGGACCGCTTCGAAGACAGTAGGAAGGTGGCGCAGGTAGGCGCGGGTGTCCCAGTCTTCCTCGGTCGGCTGTGCACCTCGGCCGGCGGGTTCGAAGTCATAGCGTTCACCCGTGGCCTGTGCCTGGGCAGCAACGCCGTAGAGTGCCTTGATCCCTGGCACGGACGTCTGCACACGGATGGACTTGTAGCCTTCTTCCAAATGCTGGCGGATGGAGTCGAACAACTCCGGAATGTCGCGGCCGGAGGCATGCCCGTATGTGCGCAGACCCGTCCTTGATGCGCCGCCCAGCAGCTGGTAGACCGGCAGCCCGGCAACCTTGCCCTTGATGTCCCACAAAGCCATATCGACGGCGGCGATGGCGGCCATGGTGACAGGACCCCGGCGCCAATATGAGCTGCGGTAGAGGAACTGCCAAGTGTCTTCAATCCGGTGCGGATCCTTGCCGATCAGCAGCTGCGCAACGTGTTCCTTCAAATAAGTCGCCACGGCCAGCTCGCGGCCGTTCAGAGTGGCATCTCCCAGACCGGTAACACCGTCATCCGTGGTGATTTTCAGCGTCACAAAGTTCCGGCTGGGGCTGGTCACAATGACATCAGCAGCAATGATCTTCAAGATAGGCCTTTCAATGATTTCAAATCTCCACGTAACCGTAGCTAGGCCGGAAACCGGGTGGCAAGGAGTTGCCACAAGTTGCCGGGTTTCCGACCTAGCGCCCGTTGCCCTTACTGGTCTATGAACGATCCGCGCAGGGCATGGACCATTTCAACGACGCCGTCTTCGGCGGCGAATTCCGAGTCCAGTAGTTTCACCAGCGCGGCAGTTCGTTCCAGCCCGTCCAATGTCAGCAGCGGCATGATGCGTTCAGCCTCGGCATCGCGCACGTCCGCGCCGTCGTTACTGGCTTTTGTCAGGTAGTCGATCCATGCGGCAATCAGGCGGGCAGCTGCCCGTCCAGGGCGTCCGGCGGAGCGCTCCGCCCGGATCACAGGAACGGCGCGCATGCGCAGTTTGCTGCTCCCGTCGATGGCGATCTGGGCCAGCATGTGGGCAATGCGCGAATTGCCAAACCTTGCCAGCAGCGCCGCCCGGTACTCGTCGACCTTGAGCTCCGGCTCCGTAAGATGTTCCGCGGCCTCATCCCAGAATTCCTCGATCCAGGCAGCGCAAACGGGATCATGCAAGGCCTGCGCTACGGTGTGGCTGCCACGGAGTTGGCCAGCATAGGCCAGCAGGGAGTGGGCTCCGTTAAGCAACCACAGCTTGCGCCGTTCAAAATGCTCAATCCTGTCGACGAACACTGCGCCGGCATCCTCCCAGGCAGGCCGGCCGGCAGGGAATTCGCCGCAGAGGACCCAGCTATGGAACGGTTCCGTTACTACCGGGGACCGGTCCGCAAAGCCGGTTGCAGCGGCTACGCCGGCTATATCCTCATCCGTAGTCCGTGGCGTGATCCGGTCAATGGATGTATCCACGAAGGACACGTTTTTATCGATCCAGTCTGCCAGTTCCGGTGCTACGGCGTATGCGAGGCCGTGTACGGCATTGCGTGCAGCCGTCCCGTTGGTGCTGAGGTTGTCGCAGGAAACCACGGCTAATGGCCCGGCTTCTGCCCTTCGCCGCGCATCCAGGCCGGTGAGTAGCCGTGCAGCGGCGGACGAGGGGACGCCCCGACGGCCGGAACCGCTGGAGCCAACGAGCGCTGCCGATGCTTTCCACCACTGGCCCAGTAAGGCAGCGTCGGCGGCTACCGGCTCGGCCGCCAGATCGAGCTGCCCATCGGGGCCGAGGTAGTACGCAGCTTCTGTCACCGTCAGCGTGACGATCGCCGTCGTTGGTTGCGACAGTAGCTCTGCGAGCCGCCCAATGTTGCCGCCGTCGTACGCCGCACTGATGCTTTCGATGACCTCGTAGTTGTCTGCGTCTTCGGCCCGCTCAATAAGGGTGTAAAGCCCGTCCTGGGATTCAAGCGTTTCGGCAGCCTGCGGGCTGCGCCCGGTGAACGCAGCGATGCCCCATTCGTGGTCGGCGTCTACCTTATGCGTGTACCACGCTTGGTGGGCGCGGTGGAAAGCACCGAGCCCGATATGGATAATCCGGATCGGCGCTGGGGTGCCTGCCCGGTAGGTCTGCCGGTTCAGCGGCTGGGTTGCGGTTTGTGGAGTCACAGTTTGAAAGCCCTTCGCGGTGCGGCATCGACAATATCCACGATGAGCTCGGCGGCACGGGACTCGGAAACGCGGTGTTCGGCAACAAGCCGGGCCAGGAACGAAGCTTCAATCCGGCGGGATGCATCGTGGCGGGCCGGGATGGAGCAGAAGGCGCGGGTATCGTCGATGAAGCCGGAGGAGCGGTAGAACCCGGCGGTCTCCGTGATGGCTGAGCGGAAGCGCAGCATTGCATCCGGTGCATCGAGGAACCACCACGGGGCACCGACGTAGACGGCGGGGTAGAAGCCGGCCAAGGGGGCCAGTTCCCGTGAAAACACCGTTTCATCCAGGGTGAAGAGGATCAGGTTGAAGTTCTCTGCTGTCCCGAAGTCCTGCAGGACCGGGCGGATGGCTTCGGTGTAGTTGACGGCAAAGGGGATGTCGTGGCCGGTGTCAGCGCCGTATCTTTCGAAGGTCGGTAGATGGTGGTTGCGGAATGAGCCGGGGTGGACCGTCATGACCAGACCGTCCTGGACTGACATGCGCGCCATCTCGTACATCATGTGGGCTTCGAAAGCGTCACGGTCGGCATCGGTGGCTTCCCCGCGGCGGGCCTTGTTGAAGAGGCTTTCCGCCTCCGCGCGGTCCAGTTTGAGGGTCTGCGGAGTACGGACTCCATGATCAGCGGAGACGGCGCCGTGGTCGACGAAGTGCTGCCGGCGGTTTTCCAAAGCACGGATGTAGCCCGCGTATCCGGTGGTGCCGTCGCCGGCGGTGGTAATCAACTGGTCTACGTTTTCGATCCAAGTCGGATGGCTGATGTTCAAGTACGCGTCCGGACGGAACGTAGGCAGAACCCGACCTTGGAACGTGCCATCCGCAGCCAGCGCCGCATGGGATTCCAAGCTGTCCAGCGGATCGTCAGTCGTGGCAAGGACCTCAATGTTGAAGTCCTTGAAGAGCTGGCGCGGGCGGAAACCGGGTTCACTAAGCCTGTTCTGGATGGCATCGAAGGTGGCGTCGGCGGTCGCCTCGGAGATTTCCTGTTCGAGCTTAAACACGTGTTCGAATTCGGACCGCAGCCAGTATCCGGACGCGGTGCCGTCAAACAACGGCCAGGCCTTTGCGAACTCCCGCCATACATCGCGGGGAGAGGCCGCGGCGGATCCGCCGACGCGGAGGCGATTGAGCGGGACACCGCTGGCATGAATGAGCCGGGTGACGTAGTGGTCGGGGCTGATCAGCAGCGTTGCAGGATCAGGGAAAGGGGAATTTTTATCCAGGACGGCGGCGTCCACATGGCCGTGGGGAGAAATAATAGGCAGGTCTTGGACAAGTTCCAGGAGCCCGCGCGCGATCTTTCGGACGCCGGGTTCAGCAGGTAGAAGCCGATCAGGTTCGGCGGCTAGAGAGATTGACATTGCACTATCGTTGCCAAGCACGTGAAGTGTGGTCAACGAGTTGCCATTTGTTGGCAGCGGCTACTGCGCTTGAGCCCGGATTCTCCGCTTTAGCCAGCGACGTCCCTTTGCGACCACACTGTTGTTGACGTGGCGCACGGAGAATGACCCGTGGGCCGTTGCATAGATTTGCATAGGCGGTTTTTGGACGACGTTGACGATATCGAAAGCCATACGCTTCTCGCTATGGTCGGCGAACCGGATGAAAGCGTCGAAGATATCGCCCGGCTCGCTATCAGGCAGCTCCACAATCCATCTTCCGTTGGAGGCGGGCACCACCGTGACACCGTCTGTGTGCCGGCGGCGGAAGATGAGTTCTGTCCCGGGCGCAGTTCCGCGTGGAGCCTGCACCAACAGTTTCTTACCACTCCATTCCACGTGCTCTACCACGGCATCGGTAGCGACGCGGGTAACACGTTCCGGACGTGGAGGAGCGCCTAGGACGCGCTTCCAGTTTTCAACGAAGCGCTTTGTATCGAAGCGGCCAAGCGTCTCTATGGCGGCCGCTCCCATCCTGGTGCGTAGACCATAGTCCTGCATTAGGAGCAGGATCTTCTTAGCTAGGGCATCACTGTCGGCGAAGTCCGCCAGATACCCGTTCTCACCGTCGATAATCACTTCCCGCGGTCCATAGTTGGAGTCATACGCGACTACAGGGACCCCGTAAGACATACTTTCAAGCAGGATCAGGGGGAAACCCTCAGACGCTGAGGTCAGCAGGGTCGCGGCAGCCGTAGCGTAGATGTCGTCCGGATTACTGGTGAACGGCATGAAACGCACGCTATCTTCGAGCGACAGCTCCGCTATGAGCTGGTGGACCTTGCGTTCTTCCTTGTCCTTGTAGCCGAAGCCGTATATCTCGAGGATTGCGTTGGGATTGCCTTCAAGGACCTTTCGGAAGACCCGGATAGCTTCATCAACACGTTTTTTCGGGTGTGTTCGGGCCACGAGGACCAGTCGGTTGGGGTCCGTTGAGACGGCGGATTCTTTGCGCGGGGGAGCCACCTGGGGAATGACTTCCAGCAATTCCGCGTGGCCGAAATCCGCTGCCATGTCCTCCCGCTGCGCCTTGGTCAACAGCACAACCGCGTCGAATTCGTCGAGGCGTTCAACGAGTCTGCGCCAGTTGCCGCTTACGCCGGAGCCAGCGGTATAAGGAGGTTCAAGATGGTTGCTGTGCGCAGTTACTATTTTTCTCAGATGAGGGTGCCGTATGGATGCCACCACTTCATCCAGGTTCTGGTCGCGGAGGATGTCCAGGTTTTCCCGGAATTCCGATGTGATAGCAACATTCTCGTGCTGCGCTAGAAGCTGTTCGAAAGCGTGGGTATATAGGATTCCCATTTCTGGAAAACTCCGGGGCTTGGGGCCGAAGAGGAAGCCTTGTTCCCAGTCATTCTTGCCTGGTGATTGCCAAATAGTTAGAAAGCATTGTCCGTCCCGGCCTATATAGCGTTGAACCGTGGAATCTCCCTGCGTAACAGGGGAATGCACAACTCGAACCAGTCTGCCCACGCTGTCCATCTCATCGCGCCGGACACGCTGCCGCTCTGAATTGAAGTAGTCGATGTAAACAGGAGTTCCTGCCGAGTCGGTGCGCACAAACATCTCCAGTAAGCCGTCCCGGAAATACCGTACCGATCGGGGATTGCCACCATCCTTGATGCCCGTGAGACCGCTGTCCCGGAATGGGAAGGATGGTTTAAGACGTTCCGCCTCCGGACTTGGGTCCATCGAGTACAGGACACTGTTGACCTGGACCGCCGGGTGAAGGTGGCCCGAATCCTTCATCATTTTGACGGTGCTGGACAGACGGGGCTGGAAACCAAGGACATCGATATGGATTCCTGCGAACGAGCCTTCTTCCGCAAGGGCGCTGGCACGGTTCCGCACGGCCTTCACCAGGCCGCCTCTTTGAAGAGCAAGCGTGCTCACAGGGAAATGGACGTGCGTCTGCATGTTCGTAATGTACCCCCGGCCGACTGCAAGTGCGCCGGATGCGCCCTGCAGGCAATGCTAATTATGCGTGCCCCGGACAGGAATCGAACCTGCGACCAAGAGATTAGAAGGCTCCTGCTCTATCCGCTGAGCTACCGAGGCGGGCGGCGGAACGCTCCGCCAGTCAGCAAGTTTATCCTCTTGCCTGCGATTCTTCGAAGTCACTTCTCGTCCTGCACAGCGTCGCGTGATGTCCGGCACTCCACAAACGTGCTTCTATGGCTACTTTTGGGCAGGAGGGATTTGCAGACTGGGGATGTCGGTAACTCCGCCGGCATTGTGAGGAGGAGCAGGATCATGACAGACATCATTACTGTCCGGGGAATTATAGGAACCGATATCAAGGCGGGAACGACCAGGGGCGGGACTGCTTGTGCTGACTTCCGGCTGGCTTCCAGAGAGCGGCGATTCGACCGCGAAACCCAGGAATGGGTGGACGGTCAGACCAACTGGTACACGGTGCAGTGCTATCGGAAGTTGGCCGAGAATATCGGATCAAGCCTGAGGAAAGGCCAACCCGTCATCGTTACTGGCAAGCTCCGGCTTCGCCAATGGACCAGCGATGACGGGCGGCAGGGGACGGCCTGTGAGATCGACGCTGACTCGCTGGGTCATGACTTGTTCTGGGGAACGACCAATTTCGTTCGCGGTATTTCGTCGAGGCAGGAACCGCAAACCCAGCAGCTCTCAGCGAGGCCGCTCCCCGGTGCGGAACAAAGGTCCCCCGACGGCGTCAACGCCGGCACAGGAGAGGTATATGACTGGGGAACGGACGCTTCAACGGAGGCAGTTCCTGACTTCAACGATGACAACTCGATTTCGATTGGTGAGCGGGATGAGAACGGACTGCGGATGGCGGGATAGGAGAGACGGAGCCGGGGCGTGACACAATGACAGCGTGAAAAATCCGCATCAGCAGGGACGTTCGGTTCAAACGCGCTTTGCAGACGCCGCGTGGTTATTTGCGGCCGGCTTCGCGCTGGCAGGATGCTCGGCTGTCGGATCGGGGGCTGCCGATTCAGCGAAAAGCAGCGATGCGCCTGCCGCCGCAACAGTGCCTGCAACAACTGAAACTGCTGAACCTGCCGTCGAGACGGCGCAAGCGTCGGCCGTGGAGGTAGCCGAAAGGCACGTGCGGGAGCAGCTTGAGAAACTCGCAGCTTCGTCGCCCCGGCCCAATGAGTCGCAGATGATCAAAGCGATGACCGAGGCCGGATTCGCGGAAGACGAGATTGAGGTCTCGGCCGATATCACTCCCACGGGCCTGGCCGTCGACGCGATCGAGGCTGCAGCACCGGTAGATGAGCAATGCATTATCGGGCAGGTACGTGAAGGCGAGGTTGCGATGTCAGTGCTGCCGGTTCTGCCGGCCGGAAACTGCTTTGTCGGCAATGGCTCCTGACCGCAACGGCTGAAGCATCTAACTGCACGCGAACGGCGGCTTGGACCATGGCAGACGCCGGCCCTCAAATGTGAGTTCTGCCCCGCCACCCACTAGCCTTATGGGCATGGCGGAATTTATTTACACAATGACCAAGGCCCGCAAAGCCGTTGGCGACAAGGTCATCCTCGATGACGTGAGCATGTCCTTCTATCCCGGAGCCAAAATCGGCGTTGTCGGTCCGAATGGCGCCGGTAAGTCCACCATCCTGAAAATCATGGCTGGTCTGGACACTCCGTCCAATGGTGAGGCCCGGCTCAGCCCCGGATATTCGGTAGGAATCCTGCTGCAGGAGCCGCCGTTGAACGAAGAAAAGACCGTCCTGGGCAACGTCCAGGAGGGCGTCGGCGAGATTTACGGCAAGATCCAGCGCTTCAACGAGATCTCCGAAGAGATGGCCAGCCCCGATGCGGACTACGACAAGCTGCTAGACGAGATGGGCAAGCTGCAGGAGGCTATCGACGCCGCCGACGCATGGGACATCGATTCCCAGCTCGAACAGGCCATGGACGCGCTGCGTTGTCCGCCCGGCGACTCCGACGTAACCGTGCTGTCCGGAGGTGAGCGCCGCCGCGTTGCACTGTGCAAGCTGCTCCTCCAGAAGCCTGACTTGCTGCTCCTTGACGAGCCCACCAACCACCTCGACGCCGAGAGCGTGCTCTGGCTCGAACAGCACCTGAAGTCCTATGCCGGTGCTGTGCTGGCCGTGACTCACGACCGGTACTTCCTTGACCATGTCGCCGAGTGGATCGCCGAAGTTGACCGCGGGCATCTCTACCCCTACGAAGGTAACTACTCCACTTATCTGGAGAAGAAACGCGCCCGCCTCGAAGTTCAAGGCAAGAAGGACGCCAAACTGGCTAAGCGACTGTCGGAGGAGCTCGACTGGGTCCGCTCCAACGCCAAGGGCCGTCAGACCAAGTCCAAGGCACGTCTGGCCCGCTATGAGGAAATGGCAGCCGAGGCGGACCGCGCCCGGAAGCTTGACTTCGAAGAGATCCAGATTCCGCCGGGTCCCCGCCTCGGCCAGCTTGTCGTCGAAGGCAAGAACCTGCAGAAGGGCTTCGACGACCGCCCGCTGATCGATGGGCTGTCTTTCTCCCTTCCGCGCAACGGAATTGTCGGCGTCATCGGCCCCAACGGCGTCGGCAAGACCACGCTGTTCAAGACGATCGTCGGCCTCGAAGAGCTCGACGGCGGCGATTTGAAGATCGGCGACTCCGTCAGGATTTCCTACGTGGACCAGAGCCGTGGGGGAATCGACCCGAACAAGTCGCTGTGGGAAGTCGTATCCGACGGACTGGACTTCATCCAGGTCGGTCAGGTGGAGATGCCGTCTCGCGCCTACGTTTCCGCCTTCGGATTCAAGGGCCCGGACCAGCAGAAGAAGGCCGGGGTGCTTTCCGGCGGCGAGCGTAACCGGCTGAACCTGGCGCTGACCCTCAAGCAGGGCGGCAACCTGCTGCTCCTCGACGAGCCGACCAACGACCTCGACGTGGAGACGCTGTCCAGCCTGGAGAACGCCTTGCTCGAATTCGCCGGCTGTGCCGTGGTCATTTCCCACGACCGTTGGTTCCTCGACCGGGTGGCCACCCACATCCTGTCCTATGAAGGCACCGAAGAGGACCCGGCGAACTGGTACTGGTTTGAAGGTAACTTCGAGGCCTACGAGCAGAACAAGATCGAGCGACTCGGTCCGGATGCTGCCAAGCCGCATCGCGTTACGCACCGTCGGCTTACCCGGGACTAAATCGCGGCCCCTCAGCTGCATACGCGGCACACTGGAACATGGTGCAACTGAAGATGTCGCACAACTGAAGAAAATGGTCCGTCCGGTTGCTGACAGCCGGACGGACTATTTTGATTCGGTCGCAGCGTCGTTATGCGTCCACGGCCTCGACGGGAATGCGCATCATGCCTTCCTGCGCCACTGTGGCCACGAGCTCACCGGAGCGGGTGAAGACCCGGCCGACGCCCAATCCGCGTGCACCGGAAGCGCTTGGCGAATTCTGGACATAGAGCAACCATTCATCCGCCCGGAACGGCCGGTGCCACCACATGGCGTGATCCAGACTCGCGAACTTGATGCCGGGGCTGATCCACGCTATTCCATGGCGCCGCAGGATCGGTTCAAGCAGCGTGTAATCGCTGGCATAAGCTAACGCCGCCCGATGCAGGTTCAGATCGTCTGGCAGCGGGCCTTTGGATTTCATCCAGACAGCGTTGGTCGGCTCACGTTCGCCTTCGGCCCGGAGGTACAAGGGGCTCTGCACGTGCCGGATATCGAAGGGCCGTTCGTGCGCCCATTGCTGCGCGATCGGATGCTCGAATTCGCTCAGGAGATCGGCCGTACTCGGCAACGACTCCGGGTCGGGAATGCCCTCTGGAAAGGGCTCGTGATGGTCCACCCCGTCGGCCGGTACCTGGAAAGAAGCGATCATGGAGAGGATGGGCACGCCGTTCTGGTAGGCATGGGTCCGCCTGGCTGAAAAGGACCGCCCGTCGCGCAGTTTCTGCACGCCGAACGTGATGGGCGCGTTGGCGTCCCCCGGGCGGAGGAAATAGCCGTGCATGGAATGGATCTGCCGTGCCTCATCCACCGTGCGGACAGCGGCCAGGATCGATTGCGCGAGAACCTGCCCACCGAAGACCCGCCCGTGAGGCTGCGGCTCCGAAATTCCAACGAAAATCTCCTCATCGGTATTGGCGCCGTCCGCGTCCGAGAGGTCCAGCAGTTGCAGCAGGGCCGTGGTGGGCTCAATGCGCTCGTCAGAGGCTGTCATGGAATCTCCTTGCCGGCGTTACCCGAGAGTAATGGAACCCTTCCGAGACTAGTTCGCACCGGCCCCCGGCTCAACTACCTCGGCCGGTTCGCGCCGCGCGGCCGTGGCTTGAGAAGATGGCCTCATGCCTAAAGTGTCCCGGTTCCCGTTGCAGCTCCGTTTCAGCGACATCGATTCTTACGGCCACGTGAACAACGTGACCTTTCTGAGCTACTTGGAGACGGCACGCGTCCGGCTGCACGGCAGCCCTTCGGGACAGACTACGGACGACGGCGGACAGTTGTCCGTGAGCGATCTGGCCGGAGCGGGGAACTTCACCTTGGTGGGCCGGCAGGAGATTGAATACCTCGCGCCGCTGCTTTTCCGGCCGGAACCGGTCTATGTCAATGTCTGGGTGACGGAGGTGGGCGGCTCCAGCTTTGGGCTGGGCTACAACGTTTCCGAAGAGGACGGTTCGGCAACGTACGCCGTGGGGGAGACCACGATGGTACTGGTGAACCGCGAATCCGGCCGGCCGGTACCACTGCCGGACCTGTACCGAAAAGCGCTGGAACGTTACCAAGGACCGGCAGTCCCCTTCCGCCGTCGTGCTTCGCAAAGGGCAGGTGCCTGATTCCGTGGAAGAGACGATCATGCTGAGCCTGGTCGATCCCCAGGTGACAGCGGACCTGCGCACATACATCACCCGGGCGCGCGCTGCCGACGACGGCGCCGTGCACCTGCAGGTCTCCGGCGCCGTCCTCGCCGCCTATGTGTGCCTCATGAGGCCGCGCTTGCTGGGGGAAGCAACGCCGACCATCCTGGGGCTTCGGACAATGCCGCTGGGACGTCCGGCCCAGGCCGAAATGACCGTATCGCTGGCCTCGATGGCCGACAGGCTGGCACGGATGGCCGAGAATGACGTTGTCCTGCCGCTGCCGCCGATGCAGGTGAAGGAATCCTGGACCGGAGTACTGCCGCCGCGCTCGGGCTGGGAACCCGTGGAGCAGATTCCGTCCGAGGAGCTGCGGGCTGCCGCCGAGACGGGAATTCGGGAAGTGGCCGCAGCCGTGCCGGCGCAACCGGGTCAGTTGATTGTCAATAATGCTCGCAGTGCCGTTTGGGGCAGGTCATTGCCTGCGGCCAGCGTGCCTTTGCCAGCCGGTGCGGCATTCGCGGCGCTGACCCTGGGCTTCTTGGATGACCAACCGGCAGCACTGTTCCGCAGTGGCCGCTGGCTGCGGTTGTCGACGGCCCGGGGCCACGTGCTGGTTCGTAGCGGCGCGTCCCTTTAGGCCTTACACTCGGCCGCGGGAATACCCGTACGGTGAGCTAGGCGCTGTTAACCATAGAATGGGCTGCCCGCTCGAAGTAATCCCATAGGGTCTGTTCGTACAGTGGCGGCAGTTCGAGCGAGTCCACGGCCTTGCGCATGTGCTTCAGCCAGCGGTCGCGGGCGTCGAAATCCACCTTGAACGGCTGGTGGCGCATCCGCAGCCGGGGATGGCCGCGCTGCTCGCTGTAGGTGCCGGGGCCGCCCCAATACTGCTCGAGGAACATCCGCATCCGTTCCGTGGCAGGCCCCAGATCCTCCTCCGGGTACATCTTCCGGAGCACTTCGTCCTCGGCGATGCCTTCATAGAAAACGTCCACCAGCTTTACGAAAGTCTCATGTCCGCCCACGGCATCGTAGAAGTTGTCCGTGTACACCGGCTGCTGGAACGCGTTGGCAGCCCGTGCCGCCGGCTGCAGCGTCGCGATGGGCTGGCCGAACCGCGATTGCAGGGGCATGGCCGTTGCAGCGCCGTCCGTCGCGGCGGCAGCAGGGGTAGCCTCGGGCAGCGAGGCAGAGGGAAGATCTTTGTCAGTCATAACTATTGGCAGCCTGTTCGTCGGTATCTGGACCCATTCTCTCCAACGTCGGCCCGTTGCGGCTAATTCCCCGTGGCTCTGCATCCGGGGCCACGGCGAGGACTTAGTCTGGTGGCGGCGGGAGTTGTTGCGAGATCAGGAGGGCGCAAGCATGCATGAGGACATCAGCATCGAACATGATCTGGTCATCGATGCGCCGCCCGAGAGAGTCTGGAGCCTGCTGACCGATCCTGACGCCATCCGTCGCTGGTATGCGTTCGATGGTGCGGTCTGCGAAGCAGTTAACGGCGGCCGGATCGAACACAGGTGGCGAGAACATGGCCGTTTCCTCGGGAAGGTGCTGCAGGTCCAGCCGTACGGACTTTTCCAGTACCGCTACGCCGCGCAGCCTGAGACGGAACCGCAGTTGGGCGCCAGTACCGTGGTGACCTTCCGGCTGGAGCCGGAAGGGACCGGCACCAGACTTTTCGTGACCGAGCATGGATTCGAGCAGATCGCCGGGTCGATGGTGGAGGCCCGTGAACTGGCCGCGATGAACCTCACGGCCTGGCGCACCGGGTTCACCACGTTGAGCGATCTGGCCCGCCGCCGCTGAACACCGCACCGGCGCCTTGCCTGGCCGAGCGCCGCCTAGGCGTGGGCCAGCCGGGCCGGGAACAAGGTCAGTTCACGGTGACAGGTTCGTGCATCACCGGGAAATTGACGCTGCGGGCAATGAAGCATACCTGGTTCGCGTCGTGGTGCAGCTTCTGCGCGAGTTCGTTATGGGCCGGGTCCGCAACAGTGACGCGCGGACGAAGCGTTACGGAAGTAAATTCGCCGCTGCCGTCCCGGTTCAGGTGCAAGGTGCCCTCGGCGTCGTCCGTGTATTCGGTCACCACGATGCCGTTTTTCACCGCAAGGTGCAGGTAGGAGAGCATATGGCACTGGGACAGTGCGGTGAGCAGGAGCTGCTCCGGATTCCACCGGTCTTTGTCCCCATGGAAGGTGGGGTCGGCGGTGCCGGCAAGATCCGGAAGTCCCGGCGCCGTGATGACGTGGTCACGTCCATAGCTCCGGTATGACGAAGTGCCTTCGCCACGGTTGCCCGTCCAGGCGAGCGATATGCGGTAGCGGTGGTTGCTGAGGTCCATGACCGGATTAAAGCACGTAAAGAAGCCATGTGCCGGAAGCCAATGTGTCGCTACATGCTCCTGCGGTTGCACGCCGTGATTTTATACAGCGCAGCGTGTTCGGCAGACGCCAACAATTCGAATCCTTGGGAAACGTCCACGCCATAAAAACCGGGCCACTGAAGGTATGGATTGAACTGCCGCGCCCGTTCGGCACCGCCTAAGTACACGTACTCTGCGCCAACGCGCTTCAAGGCAGCACACACCTCCGGATCGCGATGGATGTCCCGGAAGCGTGATCGGAGGAACTTTTCGTCCGACGTGCGGTCTGCAAACCCGTACTGGGAGTAGACGACATGTCGTCCGGTGAGCGCATAAATGAAGGTAGATCCGTTGAACGGGTCACCGATGACGGTTGCGTCAGCCGGCAGGACGTCGGCCAACGACTTGATGAAGTCTTGCTCGCCTGACAGCATGCTGCGTCCGAACTCGTCTGACTCAATGTCATAATGAGGCGCTGCCGCTACCAGACGTGTGTCATAGCGGAAGGCACCGGAAGCTACTACAGTACAGACGCCTGCGACTACGACGGCAGCCGCGGCAACACCTCGTCCATCGACCGGCACATACCGTATCAGCGCCGCGAAAATTTGATCGAGGGCATAAGCGGCAAAGACACAGGCGACGACGGCGGAGACAGCAGCGATACGGACGGCGTCGTGGTACCAAAGGCCGGTCATCCACGAGAGCGGTCTGGCAGGGTGCAGGGCGGCCAGGTAGAGAACCACAGTTACGCCAAGGCCAACGGCAGCTGGCCAGCTTCTTTTCCGCCGCATTGCACCGAAGGCGCCGAGGACAACCAGCGGGCCGATCCAGAAGTTGTAGTCACCCAGCTGGATCCGCTCGTCATCGGGGGACCTGGGAAGATCAAAAAACAGGCGCTCGGCGGCGTCCGGCAACGGCGCTGTGACGGCAGTGTTGTCCGCCATGCCAGCCACAATGGGGGAGGTGCTGACCAGCCAGACTGTGCCACCTGTAGCAAGAGCCCAGAAGGCAACCCAGAGAAGTCCGTGCCGCCGGTCCTGCAACCAGCTGGCCCTGTACATCAGGACGATGTACCGCAGTACGTAGATACAGCCCAACGCGATCAGGGCGAAGATGGCACCGGGATGAATCCAGGCAGCACCCGCGGTCGCTAGCACGAGCACCAGTGATTTCACGGTCTGGTTTCGCCCGTCCGGATGGGTGGGCCGAACGTCCACGGGCGGATCTGTGCGCTGTTGGTACCGAGTGGCAGCGAGCTCGATCCCCAAAGCGAGCACTGCCGGCACCAACGCGACGGCGAACGAATTGGGCCATTGCGCACTGCGGCTCTGCTGAATGATGGGAAACGCAATGACGCCTGCGGCCACGACTGGCGTCAGCACCCATGTCAGTCTCTGTTGCGGGAACAGAGCCACGGCCAGGTACGTCAGCGAAGTCGGCCACACGATGCACGCCACGATGAGCGTGGCCAGGTTCGCTGAAGTAACGACGTCACCTGGTGATAGTGCCACCAGCGCGTGCCAGCCGGCGGGATAGAAAGAGCCTGTTCCCTGGCTGTAGATGGGATTGATATCCCAAGGCGTTGCCTGCCCGTTCTCTTTGATCCAGCGGAGAGCGTTCACGTGGAAGCTGGGGTCCCAGGCTTGATTGACTCTATCGACGTTGTTCATCGCATCGAGCATGGTCCACCCGTTGAGGACCGCCGCAGCAATCAGCGAGCCAGCTATGAGGAGTTGCGTCGGCCAGGTAGGTCCTGGCTCAGGCGGCATCCGCTTTGGCCGGATCAGCAGGTAGAGGCAAGCAGCGAGCACGGCAGCCAACAAGCTAACGGCAAGGAGCATCGTCAGGCTCCAGCGGATACCGATGATCAGGCACAGCGAGGTTCCGACAGCTGCGAGTGACCCCGAGACCGCGGGGGCGACGACCAAGGCCCTCAGCTGGTTGAGCCGTAGCCCGCGCAGGACCATGTACCCCGGGATGTAAACGACCGCCAGAAGCGCGGTCAGCTGGCCGATCGCAATCCAGGACATAGATTCACCTCGCAGCCCGGTGCACTGCCTCCAGCCAGAATATAGACAGGACATGCCTGCGGGGAACCGGTCCCGCAGGCATGTCCTGAACTGTGCGACCGTCGGGGGACGGTCTATCGGCGTCGTTACTTGTCGGCGGCCTGGGCCTTCAGCGCCCGCACAATTCCGTCGCGGCTTTCCAGCACCAGGCGCCGCAGTGCCGGCGAGCCCGTGCCGAGCGCCGCGAGGAACTCATCGGTGAGGTCCACGGTGGACTGCGTGGCCAGCTGCGAGGGGTAGAGCCCCACCACAATCTGCTGCGCGATCTCATGCGTGCGGGTGTTCCAAATGTCCTCGACCGCGGCAAAGTACGCAGCGGCGTAGGGCTCCAGCAGGGCAGTGTCGTGGACCCGGTTGAAACCGGCGATGACGGACTGCTGGGTGGCGTTGGGCAGATCACCACGAACGACGACGGCGTCCCAGGCCGCCGCTTTCGCGTCGGCTGTGGGGATGGCCGCCTTGGCCAGGGCGGCGGCGCGCTGGCCCGTGGCCGTGGCGTCGCGCTTGAGCTCGGCGTCGATCTCCGGCTGCCCGAATTCGCCGCCGGCCACCAGCGACGTCAGCAGCTCCCAGCGCAGGTCAGCATCGACGGTGAGGCCGTCCAGGACCCGCTCGCCGGAAAGCAGCGAAGCCACTTCGTCGAGCTGGGCATCGGTCTGGGCATGCAGGGCGAAGGCCTTGACGAACTGCAGCTGGGCGTCGGAGCCGGCCTCGGCGCTTTGGCTGAGTTCCCACAGCTGGTCAGCCGCAGCGAGGGTCAGGCGCTTGCGGTCCGCGGGGTTGACGTAGAAGGCCAGCGTGGTTGACAGTTGGCGCAGCAGTACCAGCACCACCGAGGAATCGGATTCGTAGGCGATGTTGTTCAGGATCAGCTCCGCGTACTCCCGAGCCGGGGTTTCGCCGTCGCGGGTGGCGTCCCAGGCGGAGGCGAGCACCAGGGTCCGCGGCAGGGACTCGGTGAAGTCCTTCACGTGGACCTTCGAGGTCGCGAGGGAGACCTCGTCCAGCCGGATCTTGGCGTAGGCCAGATCATCGTCGTTCAGGAGCACCAGGGCAGGCCGCTCGAGGCCGGCTAGTTCGGGCACCTCCGTGCGCTCGCCGTCGACGTCGAGCTCCTCGCGGTGGGTGCGGACCAGCTTGCCTTCGGCATCGAGGTTGTAGAAGCCGACGGCGAGCCGGTGCGGCCGGATGGTCGGAAACTCGGGTACCGCGGACTGGAGAATCGCGAATGAGGTGATCTTGCCGCCGTCGTCCGTTGTGATTTCCGGTCGCATTGTATTGACGCCGGCGGTCTCCAGCCACAGCGCGGACCACTCCTTCAGGTCGCGGCCGCTGGATACCTCCAGCTCCGAGAGCAGGTCCGCCAGCTCAGTGTTCTGCCAGGCATGCTTGCCGAAGTATTCGCGCACGCCGACCATGAACTGCTCCTGGCCGACCCAGGCCACGAGCTGGCGCAGGACGGAAGCTCCCTTGGCGTAGGTGATGCCGTCGAAGTTCACCTGTACGGCCTGCAGGTCCGGGATGTCCGCCACGATGGGGTGCGTGGAGGGCAGCTGGTCCTGCCGGTAGGCCCAGGACTTCTCCATCGAGGCGAAGGTGGTCCAGGCCTGCTTCCACTCGGTGGCCTCCGCGGCAGCCAGCGTGGACATGAACTCGGCAAAAGACTCGTTCAGCCACAGGTCGTTCCACCAGCGCATAGTTACCAGGTCCCCGAACCACATATGCGCGAGCTCGTGCAGGATGGTGATGGCCCGGCGCTCCACCATGGCCTCGGCCACCTTGGACCGGAAGACATAGTTCTCCAGGAAGGTCACGGCACCCGCGTTCTCCATCGCGCCGGCGTTGAACTCGGGGACGAAGAGCTGATCGTACTTGGCGAACGGGTACGGCGTGCCGAACTGCTTCTCGTAGAACGCGAAGCCCTGGCGCGTGAGTTCGAAGATGTTCTCCGCGTCCATGTACTGCATCAGCGACTTGCGGGCGAAGACGCCCAGCGGAACGGTGCGGCCGTCGGAGCTGGTGAGCTCGCTGCGCACCGACTGGTACGGGCCGGCGATGAGCGCGGTGATGTAGGAGGAGATGCGCGGGGTCGGCTCGAAGTCCCAGGTGGACGCAGCGCCGCCTTCCTCGATGGACCCGGCGGGGACGGGCTCCGGCGTGGGGGAGTTGGAGATGACGTCCCAGTGCGACGGCGCAGTTACCGTGAACCGGAAGGCAGCCTTCAGATCCGGCTGCTCAAAGACGGCGAACATGCGGCGGGAATCGGGCACCTCGAACTGGCTGTAGAGGTAGACCTCGTTGTCCACCGGGTCCACGAAGCGGTGCAGTCCCTCGCCGGTGTTCATGTACAGCCCGTCCGCGTCGATGGTGAGGACATTGGATGCCGCCAGGTTGGGCAGCTGGATGCGGACGCCGTCGGAAACCTCCGCGGGATCCAGATCCACACCGTTAAGCGTTACGGAGCGCACCGTATCCGTGATGGCGTCGATAAAAGTCGACGCACCCGCCGTTGCCGAGAACTTCACAACGGTTGTGGAGCCGAAGACCTTCTCGCCCCGGGTCAGGTCCAGGGTGACGTCGTAGGACTCGACGTTGAGCAATGCGGCGCGCTCGCGGGCTTCGGCGCGGGTCAGATTCAAACCTGGCAAAGTGATGCCTCCAGTGTCGTAGCGGGTCCCGGCGGGGACGGTGCGGAGTGCAGGGGCGCTCTGAAAGGACCCGTGCACAGTGCGGCCATTCTTTCACCAGGCCCGTGGATGTACAGCACCGGCGTGATGCAATGAAGGAAAAGTTGCGGTTCCGTTGCGGCGCCGGTCCGGCCTTGGCCGCTGGCAAGCACGTTGGTTCAGAGTAGGCTTGAAGCCGTCATTCTTCCGCCCCTCCCGCCTGAAGGACCGTATATGCGCGTTCACATTGCCACCGACCACGCCGGACTCGAGCTGAGCCACCATCTGATCGACCACCTGAGCGGCAAAGGCTACGAGGTCATCGACCACGGCCCCAAGGAATACGACGCCGAGGACGACTACCCGTCGTTCTGCATCAACGCGGCGCTCGCAGTCGTGGCAGACCAGACTGCGGGCCAGGATGCCCTCGGCATCGTGCTGGGCGGATCCGGCAACGGCGAGCAGATCGCGGCCAACAAGGTCAAGGGCGCACGTGCGGCGCTGGCCTGGAACCTGGACACGGCCAAACTGGCGCGCGAGCACAATGATGCAAACGTCGTCGCGGTGGGCGGCCGCCAGCACAGCGTCGAAGAGGCTACCGCGATCATCGAAGCGTTCCTGGCTGAGCCGTTCTCCAACGCCGAACGCCACGTGCGGCGGATCGGCAAGATCGCCGCGTACGAAACCACCGGCGAAGTTCCCGCCTAAAGCACATGCCTGAAGGCCACTCGGTCCACCGCCTCGCCGCCCAGTTCAATTCCGTCTTCGGCGGTCAGCGCCTCGCCGTCAGCAGTCCGCAGGGCCGCTTCGCCGCCGGCGCGGAGCGGATCAACGGACACATCCTGGAAGCTGCCCGCGCGCACGGCAAGCAACTGTTCCTGCACTTCGACAACGAGCTGATTCTGCGCGTCCACCTGGGTCTCTACGGCGCCTGGGACTTCGGCGGCGACCAGACCTTCCGCGGCGCCTCCAGCATTGGTGCCCCGCGCCGGGTAGGGGAGCGTGAAGCGTACGACGACGATTCCCACCCTGCGTACGACGGTCCGCCGGAGCCTGTGGGCCAGGTGAGAGCCAGGCTCGTGTCAGCGCACGGCTGGGCGGATCTGCGTGGGCCGACGGCCTGCGAAGTGATCACCGAAGGCGAGCGGTCCGCCGTCGTCGCCAAACTGGGGCCGGACCCGCTGCAGCCGAATGCCGGCCCGGACGAGTTTGTCCAGCGGCTGACATCCAAAGGCTCCGCGGTGGGCACACTGCTGATGAGCCAGGATGTCATCGCCGGTGTCGGCAACATCTACCGGGCGGAGACGCTGTTCCGCGGCGGGCTGAATCCCTGGCGCCCGGGCAAAAGCCTGTCAGTGGAGGAAGCGGCACTGCTGTGGGAGGACATTGCCCTGGTCATGCACGACGGTGTCCGGGACGGGCGGATCATCACCACGCGCGCCGAACATCGGGATGGCAGCGGGCGGCCGGTGTGGCCGGACAACGCGCACTATGTCTATCAGCGCCAGGGGCTCGGCTGCCGCGTCTGCGGCACTGACGTGGTGCTGGCGGAGATGGGAAACCGCAAGCTCTACTGGTGTCCGGACTGCCAGCAGGCCTGAACGGAGCGCCGCTCCCGCCGATTTGCGAAACAGGTCCGTGGTCATGCTAGAGTTTCAACGTCCTGGGGATGTAGCTCAATGGTAGAGCCTCAGTCTTCCAAACTGATTACGCGGGTTCGATTCCCGTCATCCCCTCTGCGATGAGACGGGCCGGCAGCGGTCCGTCTTTTTCGTTAAGGCGGCAGTCCTTTTGCCGCCGCCGATTGTGCACGGAGTCTGCTTAGGCCGTAGACTTGCCGTGCACTACGGGGCGTAGCGTAGTGGCTAGCGCGCCTGCTTTGGGAGCAGGAGATCGCAGGTTCGAGTCCTGTCGCCCCGACTCTGTATTCTTGGTGCAGATCCAACCCCTATAGCTATCAGGAGTTCTAACGCTGTGAAGAGCGCTGTCGAAAACCTCACCCCCACCCGGGTCAAGCTCAATGTTGAGGTTCCCTTTGAGGAACTCAAGCCCAGCATTGACGAGGCCTACAAGACAATCGGCTCCCAGATCCAGGTGCCTGGCTTCCGCAAGGGCAAGGTTCCCTCCAAGCTCATCGACCAGCGGGTTGGACGCGGCTACGTCATCGAGACGGCCATCAACGAGGGCCTGAACGGTTTCTACCAGAACGCTGTGCAGGAGAGCGGCATCCGCCCCCTGAGCCGCCCCGAGGTTGAGATCACCGAGGTCCCGGACCCGGCTGCCACCGAAGGCCAGCTGTCTTTCCACGTCGAGGTGGACATCCGCCCCGAAATCGAACTGCCGGAGTACTCCGGACTCGAGGTCACCGTGGAAGCTGCCGAAGCCAGCGACGCCGACGTCGAAAAGGCCCTGGACGACCTGCGCGGCCGGTTCGGCACGCTGAAGTCTGTCGACCGTCCCGCCGCCCAGGATGACTTCATCACCATGGACCTCAGCGCCAAGGTGAACGGCGAAGAGGTCGATTCCGCAGCGGACCTGTCCTACCAGGTCGGCGCCGGAACCATGCTCGAGGGCCTGGACGAAGCCGTAACCGGCCTGAGCGCCGACGAAGACGCCACCTTCATGACCACGCTGGCCGGTGGCGAGCACGCCGGTGAAGAAGCCGAGGTCAAGGTTGTCATCAAGGCCGTCAAGGAGCGCGAGCTGCCGGAGGCAAACGATGACTTTGCCCAGCTGGCCAGCGAATTCGACACCATCGCCGAGCTGAAGGAAGACCTGGCAAAGCAGGCTGCCGACAGCAAGGTCATGGAGCAGGGCGTCGAAGCACGCGACAAGGTGCTGGACAAGCTGATGGAACTCGTTGAGGTTCCCGTTCCCGAGTCCGTGATTGAAGAGCAGCTCGAGCAGCACTTCCGCCCGGAGAACAGCGACGGCAGCGAAGAGCACGACACCGATGAGCACCGCGCCGAAGTTCGCCAGAACACCGAGCGTGCCTTCCAGAACGAAATCATCCTCGACGCCGTGGCGGATAAGGAAGAGGTCGGCGTCAGCCAGGCAGAGCTGATCGACTACATCGTTTCCTCCGCCAGCCAGTACGGCATGGATCCGAACCAGTTCGCACAGCTCATCGACCAGAGCGGCCAGGTGCCGATGATGGTTTCCGAGGTCCGCCGCCGCAAGGCCCTGGCCAAGGTACTGGAGCTGGCCAAGGTTACGGACACCAACGGTGCCGAGGTCGACCTTAGCGACTTCGTCCGCCCCGCCGGCGAAGAAGAGCCGAACGTTGAGGACATGATCCAGGCTGCGCAGGCAGAAGCTGCTCAGGCGGAGGAAGCTCCGGCAGAGGGTGTCTCGGAGGAGAGCACGGACGACAGCGCTGCCGAGTCCAAGGCCTAAACAGCAGAGTTTCATGGCGGCCGCCTGCCCTTCACGGGGTGGGCGGTTGCTGCGTTTAACCACCTGCCTGCATGGTCCCGGCGCGCTGATGCGCCGTCAGCGAACAGCCCGTAAATAAGGCAGAAACGGGCACTGATCCGCGTTAGTGTCCAAGAAGGAAAAAGAACCTGGGGACTGCACCGGCCACCGGTGCAGCCTGTGGGGACAAGCGAGAGGTATTTCAGAATGTCCAGTGAATCAACCACTCCGAAGATGGCCACCGTCGACCCGGCCACCCGGGAAGACTACATCTACAACCGCCTGCTGAAGGAACGCATTATCTGGCTTGGCTCGGAAGTGCGGGACGAGAACGCCAATGCCATCTGTTCCCAGCTGCTGCTGCTTTCGGCCGAGGATCCTAACAAGGACATCTACCTCTACATCAACTCGCCCGGCGGCTCGGTGACGGCAGGCATGGCCATTTATGACACCATCCAGTTCATTCCGAACGATGTCGTCACGGTGGCCACCGGCCTGGCAGCTTCCATGGGCCAGTTCCTGCTGTCCTCGGGAACCAAGGGCAAGCGCTACGCTACTCCGCACGCCCGCATTCTGATGCACCAGCCCTCCGGCGGCATCGGCGGTACTGCGTCCGACATCAAGATCCAGGCCGAGCTGATCCTGCACATGAAGCGGGTCATGGCGGAGCTGACCGCGGAGCAGACCGGCCAGACTGTGGAGCAGATCCTCAAGGATAATGACCGCGATAAGTGGTTTACCGCCGAGGAAGGCCTTGAGTACGGCTTCTTCGACAAGATTTCGGCCCACGCCGGCGGCGTTACCGGCGGCGGCGGAACTTCACAGGATTCATGATCGCAGGTTCTGCGACACGGCCCTACGATCATTAGAAGCAGGAGAATCACGATGAACCACAATTTTGCTGCCGCTGCCGGCGGCCACGCAGCCAACCTTCCGACCAGCCGTTATGTGCTGCCGCAGTTCGAGGAGCGCACGCCTTACGGCTTCAAGCGCCAGGACCCCTACACCAAGCTCTTTGAGGACCGGATCATTTTCCTCGGCGTGCAGGTGGACGATGCCTCGGCGGACGACGTCATGGCGCAGCTGCTGGTCCTGGAATCCACGGATCCGGACCGCGACATCACGCTGTACATCAACTCGCCCGGCGGCTCCTTCACCGCGATGACGGCCATCTACGACACCATGCAGTACATCCGTCCCGAGATCCAGACCGTGTGCCTCGGACAAGCGGCCAGCGCTGCCGCCGTGCTGCTGGCGGCGGGTACCCCGGGCAAGCGCCTGGCGCTGCCGAACGCGCGCGTGCTGATCCACCAGCCGGCACTCGGGGGCGGTGAGCGCGGGCAGGCTTCTGACCTGGAGATCCAGGCAGCCGAGGTCATGCGTATGCGCACTTGGCTCGAAGACACTCTGGCGCTGCACAGCGGCAGGACCTCGGACCAGGTCAACGTCGACATCGAGCGTGACAAGATCCTGACCGCCGAGGACGCACTGTCTTACGGCCTGATCGATCAGGTCCTCGATTCGCGTAAGATCCACAAGCCGGCCATCAACAAGGCCTAATGATTGTGTGTCGGCAGCTTCATTGCTGATCCGCTCAGCCCGTGGTGCTTAACATGGCACCACGGGCTCTGTGGTTACTGAAACTGTCAGCCAAGTGATTTAGAGTGGAAGCTAGTCAGCCGCCTTCATTCGTCTGAGCATGGGAGCTCCACCTGCCGCTCCCGGGCGTTGACCGATTCCAGTAGGACCAAGTAAGGGGACTGAATATGGCTCGCATTGGTGAGAGCGCTGACCTGCTTAAGTGCTCCTTCTGCGGCAAAAGCCAGAAACAAGTCCGGAAGCTGATCGCTGGCCCCGGCGTCTATATCTGTGACGAATGCATTGAGCTCTGCAACGAGATCATCGAAGAAGAGCTGTCCGAGGTTTCGGACCTCGGTTCCTTCGAGCTCCCCAAGCCGCGTGAGATATTCGACTTCCTGCAGGAATACGTTATCGGACAGGAACCGGCGAAGCGGGCACTGGCTGTTGCCGTTTACAACCACTACAAGCGCATCCAGTCGGGGCACGCGCCCAAGAGCTCAGCGAACCTCGGGGACACCAGTCCGCTGGACGACGTTGAGGTCGGCAAGTCCAATATTCTGCTGATCGGCCCTACCGGTTGCGGCAAGACCTATCTGGCCCAAACCCTGGCACGCCGGCTCAACGTTCCCTTTGCTGTCGCGGATGCAACTGCTTTGACCGAGGCCGGTTACGTCGGGGAGGACGTCGAGAATATTCTGCTCAAGCTCATCCAGGCCGCTGACTATGACGTCAAGAAGGCCGAGCAGGGCATCATTTACATTGACGAGATCGACAAGATCTCTCGCAAGAGCGAGAACCCGTCCATCACCCGCGACGTTTCCGGCGAAGGTGTCCAGCAGGCGCTGCTGAAAATCCTCGAGGGAACCGTAGCCTCCGTTCCGCCGCAGGGCGGCCGGAAACACCCGCATCAGGAATTCATCCAGATTGACACCACCAATGTGCTCTTCATCGTGGCCGGCGCCTTCGCCGGCCTGGAAGAAATCATCGGTTCACGCGCCGGACGCAAGGGCATCGGGTTCGGCGCCCCGCTGAGCGACGCCAGCAAGGACGCCGACAGCTATGGCGAAGTCATGCCGGAAGACTTGCTGAAGTTCGGCTTGATCCCCGAATTCATCGGCCGACTGCCGGTGATCACCACGGTGTCAAACCTTGACCGCACGGCGCTGATCCAGATCCTCACCGAACCCAAGAACGCACTGATCAAGCAGTACCAGAAGATGTTCCAACTGGACGGCGTTGAACTCTCCTTCGAACCGGAGGCTCTGGAGGCAGTGGCCCAGCTCGCGCTCGAGCGGGGGACAGGTGCCCGCGGACTGCGCGCCATTGTCGAGGAAGCCCTGCAGCCGGTGATGTTCGATCTGCCCAGCCGCGAAGACATCGCTTCCGTCGTGATCACCGCCGATGTGGTGAACGGCAAGGGGGAGCCCTCCCTCATTTCCCACGACGTTGTTGCCAAGCGGCGGAACAAGTCCGCCTGACCGGAACGGGCGCCGCACAATCCAGACAGACGACCAGGTAGAGGATGGAATATGGCCCGCATTGGTGGAAACGGCGACCTGCTCAAATGCTCTTTCTGCGCCAAAAGCCAGAAACAGGTCCGGAAGCTGGTCGCGGGCCACGGGGTCTACATCTGTGACGAATGCATCGAGCTGTGCAACGAGATGCTCGCGGAAGAATTTTCGGTAGCGGCCGAGCCTGTCGGCTTCGAACTGCCCAAACCGCGGGAGATCTTCGAGTCCCTGCAGGAGTACGTCATCGGGCAAGAGCCTGCGAAGCGCGCCTTGGCTGTTGCGGTCTACAACCACTACAAGCGTACCCAGCCGGTTCCGGTATCCGAAGCTTCTCCTGAATCCGCCGATGCCGGCACCCTGGCCGACGTCGAGGTCGGCAAATCCAACATCCTGCTGGTGGGCCCGACGGGCTGCGGCAAGACTTTTCTCGCGCAGACCCTGGCCCGCCGTCTCAACGTCCCGTTCGCCATAGCCGATGCGACGGCGCTGACCGAGGCCGGCTACGTCGGCGAAGATGTCGAGAACATTTTGCTCAAGCTCCTGCAGGCCGCTGACTATGATGTCAAGAAGGCCGAGCAGGGGATCATCTACATTGACGAGATCGACAAGATCTCGCGCAAGAGCGAGAACCCTTCCATCACCCGCGACGTTTCCGGTGAAGGTGTCCAGCAGGCACTGCTGAAGATCCTGGAGGGGACCGTGGCCTCCGTTCCGCCGCAGGGCGGCAAGAAGCAACCTCAGCAGGAAGCCATCCAGATCGATACGACCAACGTGCTCTTCATCGTGGCCGGCGCCTTCGCCGGACTCGAGGAAATCGTTGACAGCAGATCCGGAGGCAAGGGAGTCGGCTTTGGCGCCGCACTGCGTGAGGTTTCGAAGGACGTGGACAGCCACGGGCAGGTCATGCCGGAGGACTTGCTCAAGTTCGGACTGATACCGGAATTCATCGGACGCCTGCCGGTGATCACCTCGGTATCGAAACTGGACCGTCCGGCGCTGATCCAGATCCTGACAGAGCCAAAGAACGCACTGATCAAGCAGTACCAGAAGATGTTCCACCTCGACGGCGTGGAACTTACATTCGAGCCCGAGGCCCTCGAAGCGGTGGCGGAACTCGCCCTCAAGCGGGGGACAGGTGCCCGTGGACTACGCGCCATTGTGGAAGAAGCGCTGCAGCCGGTGATGTTCGAGATACCGAGCCGGCAGGATATCGCTTCCGTGGTCATTACCGGCGACGTCATCAAGGGTAAAGGCAATCCCATCCTGATCCCGCAGGACGTTGCTGCCCTGCGCCGGAACAAATCCGCCTGATTCCGGGTTGCGCATTTTGGTACCACAAGTGTTTCCACGATAAGGAGTTCCAAGTATGTCCGACAACAACTCACCATCGACCGTTGATTTCTGGTTCGACCCCGCATGCCCGTTCGCCTGGATCACCTCACGCTGGATGCTTGAGGTTGAAAAGGTCCGTGAGGTCAAGGTGGACTGGCACGTCATGAGCCTGGCCGTACTGAACGATGGCCGGGATGAGTTGCCCGACAACTACAAGGAATTCCTGAAGACCGCCTGGGGTCCGGTCCGTGTCATCATTGCCGCGCGGGAACTGCACGGAGCCGACTACGTCAAGCGGCTCTACGACGCCATGGGCACCCGCATCCACAATGAAGACAACAAGGACATTGAAGCCGTCATCACGGCATCGCTGGCGGAGGTGGGCCTTCCAGCGGATCTGGCGGCATTTGCCACCTCCGATGAGTATGACGAGCAGCTGCGTGCCAGCCATGAGGAAGGCATCAGCTTGGTGGGCGACGAGGTCGGAACCCCGGTAGTCGCTTTCAACGGAACCGCCTTCTTCGGACCGGTGCTGACCCGGATTCCCCGCGGAGATGCGGCCGGCCGGATCTTCGACGGAGCCGTAGCGCTGGCGGAATTCCCGTACTTCTACGAGATCAAGCGTTCGCGCACTACCAGTCCTGAGTTCAGCTAAGCAACGGCACGCCGGAGGGCGCGCGGGAAAAAATTCCGGATGCCTCTGGCGTGTCGGCTTGCGGGGGAGTATAAATATTTATACGCATCCCCCAAAAGATGCGGGAACGAACACCAAAGATTCAGAGACAAGTTGAATGGACTCAGTTCCACCAACTGCCAGCCGGTGACAAGGCTTGGAAGACCTGAAGTTCTGCGGAGTTCGGGAGATTCTGAATGTCACTACATGAATCATCGAGTCGAAGCCCCACCAACGGCTAAACGCTGATGGGGCTTCCCCTCGTTAACGGCCGGTTACGCCGGCTCTTCAGCCGCGGCGAGTTCGACGCCGGAGACGGTTAGTTCACCGTCGGCTTCCGTGAGCTTCAGCTCATTGGCGTTGCCTGCAGCCTTCAGATCGCCCAGACCGGCTTCCAGCTGTGCCACCTGCTTCGCGGATCCGCTGATCAAAGCAGTCACGACCTCGGTACGCTGCTTGACCTTGGCCTCGGACTTTGCCTTCCGGATACCGCCCAGGGCCAGGCCGACCGTGCCGAGCAAATCCTTGTCGGCGTCCGCGGCGATGCCTGACAGCGCCGCCGTCGTCGGCCATTCGGTGCGGTGGACGGAACCGGCGCGCCACCATCCCCACACTTCCTCCGTAGCGAACGGCAGGAAGGGCGCGAAGAGTCGCAGCAGGGCGTCCAGGGTTGTGGCCAGCGTCGCCAGCACACTTGCCTGCTCCGCATCACCGGCGCCGCCGTAGGCACGGTCCTTGATCAGCTCGACATAATCGTCGGTGAAGGACCAGAAGAAGCTCTCGCTGATCTGGAGCGCCCGGGCGTAGTCGTACTTCTCGAATGCCGCGGTAGCCTGCTCGACCACATCGGCCAGCTGGCCCAGCAGCGACTTGTCCAGCGGGTTGGTGATCACCGATGCCTCGGAGGAGATGACCGACGTTTCGGTGGCCCCCAGATTCAGTACAAACTTGGAGGCATTGAGCAGCTTGATGGCCAGCCTGCGGCCGATCTTCATCTGTGCGATTTCGTAGGCCGTGTCTGCGCCCAGCTTGGCCGAAGCAGCCCAGTAGCGCACCGCATCGGCACCGAACTGCTCAAGGACATCCGTGGGAACCACGACGTTGCCCTTGGACTTGGACATCTTCTTGCGGTCCGGGTCCAGGATCCAGCCGGAGATCGCGGCATGCTTCCACGGTGCACAGTTGTTGAGCGCGTCCGCACGCACTGCAGTGGAGAAGAGCCAGGTGCGGATGATGTCGTGGCCTTGCGGACGCAGGTCGAACGGAAAGACCTTACCGAAGAACTCTTCGTCGCGGCTCCACTTACCCACGATCTGAGGTGTCAGCGAGGACGTCGCCCAAGTGTCCAGTACGTCGGCGTCTCCGGTAAAGCCACCGGGAACGTCGCGCTGGGATTCGTCGTAACCCGGGGCTGCTTCCGCTGCCGGATCCACTGGCAGCATTTCGTCCGCCGGCAGCACGGGATTCTCGTACTCCGGGTTCCCTGCGGAATCCAAGGGGTACCAGACCGGGATTGGAACCCCGAAGAAACGCTGGCGGGAGACCAGCCAGTCACCGTTAAGTCCTTCGATCCAGTTTTCGTAGCGGGAACGCATGAAGGCCGGATGGAACTCGATGTCCCGGCCACGGCCGATCAACCGCTCCCGGCGGTCGGCGTCGCGGCCGCCGTTGCGGATGTACCACTGGCGAGACGTGACGACCTCGAGCGGCTTGTCGCCCTTTTCGTAGAAGTTGACCGGGTGGGACATCTTCTTCGGCTCGCCGTCCAGTTCTCCGGCAGCGTCCAACAGTTCGACGACCTTCTCCTTGGCGGAGAAGACAGTCTTGCCGGCGATCTCGGCGTAATTTGCCTTGCCCTCTTCGGAAGTGATCCATTCCGGAGTTTCGGCGGCGATGCGGCCGTCCCGTCCCACAATGGCCCGGGTAGGCAACTGCAGTTCACGCCACCAGGTGACGTCGGTGAGGTCGCCGAAGGTACAGACCATGGCAATGCCGGCGCCCTTGTCCGGCTTAGCCAGCGGGTGGGCCTTGACCTCTACTTCGACGCCGAACAACGGGGATTTGACCTTCGTACCGAACAGCGGCTGGTACCGCTCGTCGTCGGGGTGGGCAACGAGTGCCACACAAGCGGCCAGCAGTTCGGGCCGGGTGGTTTCGATGTGAATCTTTTCGCCGTCCGGGGTTTCAAAGGCATAACGGTAGTACGCCCCGGGCATTTCCCGGTCTTCGAGTTCCGCCTGGGCAACCGCAGTGCGGAACGTGACGTCCCAAAGCGTCGGGGCTTCGGCCATGTAGGCGTCGCCGGCGGTCAGATTCGCCAGGAAGGCACGCTGGGAGACGGCGCGGGAAACGTCGTCGATGGTCCGGTAGGTCAGTTCCCAGTCGACGGACAGGCCGAGCGTGCTGAAGAGGTTTTCGAAGACCTTTTCGTCCTCGACGGCAAGCTCCTCGCAGAGCTCGATGAAGTTCCGCCGGGACACGACGTCGAAATCCCGCTGGTTCTTTGCGGGCTTCGCCGGCGGCTGGTAATCCGGGTTGTACGGCACGGACGGGTCGCAGCGGACACCGTAGAAATTCTGCACGCGGCGTTCGGTGGGCAGGCCGTTGTCATCCCAGCCCATCGGATAGAAAACGTTCTTGCCCTGCATGCGCTGGAAGCGGGCCAGAACGTCGGTCTGCGTGTAGGAGAACATGTGGCCCACATGCAGCGAACCCGACGCGGTCGGCGGGGGAGTGTCGATCGAGTAGACCTGTTCCCGGGTAGTGTCCGGATTGAACTTGTAGGTTCCTTCCTCGCGCCACCGCTGGGTGAGGACAGCCTCAAGGCCCTCGAGGGCCGGCTTGTCGGGGACGTTTACGGTTGCGGGCGTGTCTGTGCCCGGTTCATGTTCAGCCATGGGGTCATTCTCCCATGACAGCGGGAACGGATTCATATCCGCGGTATGGACCTGTTCACGGGGCTCCTGCCGGAAGCGCGCTCTCCGGCGTAGCATGCGGCTATGGGAAACATCCGGATCAAACGCATCTGTGAAGAAGCCGAACCCGCAGACGGATACCGCGTGCTGGTGGACCGGTTGTGGCCCCGGGGTATCAAGAAGGACGACGCGCACATCGATCTATGGCTCAAAGACATTGGTCCCTCCGACGGGCTCCGCAAGGAGTTCGGTCACGATCCGGAAAAATTCGATGATTTTGCCCAGGCCTACCGCGAGGAGCTGCGGCAGTCCGATGCTCTCCAGGTCCTGATCGACGCCGCAGGGAAACACAGCCGGATGACATTGCTGTTCAGCGCGAAGGACGAAGAACACAACCAGGCGGTGGTGATACACGAGTACTTAAACGCGAGATTGCGCACCTGACCTGCTTACGCTGGTCCTGTGAGCAAACGTGCAGTAGTGACCGGGGCAAGTTCAGGCATCGGCGAGGCATCGGTGAGGGCGCTGGGTGACAGTGGCTGGGATGTGATCGCTGTTGCGCGCAGGGCGGAGCGGCTCGAAGACTTGGCCGCCGAAACCGGGGCCACGGCTTATGCCGCCGACATTACCGATGCTGCCTCCGTGGACCGTCTGGTCGAGGATGTGCTGGCAACCGGCGGAATCGATGCGCTGGTTAATATCGCCGGCGGCGCCTTCGGCGCGGATTCGATGCTTGAGGGCAAGCTGGCCGACTGGGAGCGCATGTACAACGTCAACGTCCTCGGCACGCTGCGCATGATCCAGGGGTTCCTCCCGGCCTTGCGCGAAAACGGCGAAGGTTCTGTGCTGCTGCTGACCTCGACGGCGGGATTGGCGGCTTACGAAAACGGCGGCGGATACGTGGCGGCCAAGTTTGCAGAGCACTCGATGGCGAATACCCTGCGGCTCGAAGAGGCAGAACACAACGTGCGCGTAATCGAGATCGCCCCGGGTCTGGTCCGCACCGAGGAGTTCTCGCTCAACCGGCTCGGCGGGGACAAGGCCGCGGCGGACAAGGTCTACCAGGGCGTGGACAAGCCGCTTGTCGCCGCTGATGTAGCCGACGTCGTCGCTTATTCGCTGAATCTGCCGCATCACGTCAATCTGGACCAGATAGTCATCCGGCCGGTCGCGCAGGCGGCGGCACATAAGCTGATCCGGCGCTGAAGCGCCACCAGGCCGCCGATGTTTCGACATTGGAGGCCGCAGCCATCTAAACTGGAAGGCAACAGCTTGGACCCGGCCATCACCGGTGAGCTTCCGGAAGAACAGTTCCATGCCAACCGGCGCGGCACCCAGTAGAACCGGACGGGTAAGCCCGTCACAGCAGTGAATGAGGGGCTGCCCCTTCAGGTTCCGCGAGGAGCCCGGGGAGGTCAGCAAGTGAGGTGGTACCGCGGGTTCCGCTCCCGGCCGCCGGGCGAGTTGAGACAACTGGCACGGCTGCTTGGTTCAGAGCACGTCCTCGCAGGAAGTGTCCACGCTTGCTAGCTGTCTTTCCAGGATGACGAATATGCCCCAGATTTATCCCAAGGCCACCACCGCCGGCGCAGCCGCTGCCCAGAGCTCCCCGAAATTCCCGGAGATCGAGGAACTGGTGCTCAAGTACTGGAAAGAAGACGGCACCTTCCAGGCCTCGGTCGACCAGCGCGACGCCGGCGAAAACGGCGCCAACGAGTTTGTGTTCTACGACGGCCCGCCCTTTGCCAACGGCCTGCCGCACTACGGTCACCTGCTGACCGGCTACGTCAAGGACATTGTCGGCCGGTACCAGACCCAGCGCGGCAAGCGGGTTGAACGCCGTTTCGGCTGGGACACCCACGGCCTGCCCGCCGAGCTGGAGGCGATGAAGCAGCTCGGCATGACCGACAAGCAGCAGATCGAAACCATGGGCATCGACAGGTTCAACGATGCCTGCCGCACCTCGGTGATGAAGTATGCCAGCGAGTGGCAGGCCTATGTGACCCGCCAGGCCCGCTGGGTGGACTTCGAGAACGACTACAAGACGCTCAATGTCGAATACATGGAGTCGGTCATCTGGGCGTTCAAACAGCTGCATGAAAAGGGCCTGACCTACAGCGGCTACCGCGTGCTGCCCTACTGCTGGAAGGACGAGACGCCGCTGTCCAACCATGAGCTGCGCATGGACGACGACGTCTACAAGAACCGCCAGGACCAGACCGTCACCGTGACCTTCCCGATCATCGCGGGTGAAAGCGCGCTCAGCACCGAGCTGGCCGGCGTCAACGCCCTGGCCTGGACCACCACGCCCTGGACCCTGCCCACCAACCAGGCCCTCGCCGTCGGGCCTGAAATCACCTACGCAGTGGTCCCCGTTGGCCCCAACGGCAGCACCGCCGAGGGGGATAAGTTCCTCATCGCGCAGGACCTGCTGGGCAGCTACGCCAAGGACCTGGGGTACGACGACGGCGCTGCCGCAGCCGACGCTGTCACCGCAACTTACACCGGCGCCCAGCTGGACGGCCTGCAGTACCAACCGCTGTGGGACTACTACACGGACGCCGAAAAATGGGGCACCGGGACGTCCTGGCGCTTCGTCGTGGCGGACTATGTGACCACCACTGACGGTACCGGTCTGGTGCACCAGGCTCCGGCCTACGGTGAAGATGACCAGAGGGTCTGCGAATCCCACGGCATCCCCGTTATCGTTTCCGTGGACGAAGGCGCCAAGTTCCTGCCCTACTTCAGCGAGGGGCCGCTCTCGGAGATCGCCGGGCTGCAGGTCTTCGAGGCCAACAAGCCGATCACCCGTGTCCTCAAGGCCCAGGGCCGGCTGGTCCGCCAAGCCAGCTTCGAGCACAGCTACCCGCACTGCTGGCGTTGCCGCAACCCGCTGATCTACCGCGCCATCTCGTCCTGGTACGTCGAGGTCACCAAGATCAAGGACCGGATGGTCGAGCTGAACCAGCAGATCAACTGGATCCCGGACAACGTCAAGGACGGACAGTTCGGCAAGTGGCTGGAAAACGCCCGCGACTGGTCCATCAGCCGCAACCGGTACTGGGGCAGCCCCATTCCGGTCTGGGAATCGGATAACCCAGACTACCCGCGCCAGGACGTCTACGGCTCCCTGGCCGAGATTGAAGCCGACTTCGGCCGGCTGCCGCTGAACGAGGCGGGCGAGCCGGACCTGCACCGGCCCTTTATCGACGAACTCACCCGACCCAATCCGGACGACCCCACCGGCAAGTCCACCATGCGCCGCGTGGAGGATGTGCTGGACGTCTGGTTCGACTCGGGTTCGATGCCGTACGCCCAGGTCCACTACCCGCACGAAAACCAGGACTGGTTCGAGCACCACAACCCGGGTGACTTCATTGTCGAATACATCGGCCAGACCCGCGGCTGGTTCTACACGCTGCACATCCTGGCTACCGCACTCTTCGACCGGCCGGCGTTCCGCAACGTGATCAGCCACGGCATTGTGCTCGGGTCGGACGGGCAGAAAATGTCCAAGAGCCTGCACAACTACCCGGATGTCTCCGAGGTGCTGGACCGCGACGGTTCCGACGCCATGCGCTGGTTCCTGATGTCCTCGCCGATCCTGCGCGGCGGTAACCTCATCGTCACCGAACAGGGCATCCGCGACGGCGTCCGCCAGGTCATCCTGCCGCTGTGGAACGTGTGGCACTTCTTCAAGCTCTACACCAACACCGCGGACAACGGCGCCGGCTACGAGGCGAAAACCGTTGCCGGCGACACCGGACGGATCGAGTCCCTGGACTCCCTGGACCAGTACATCCTGGCCCATACTGGCGACCTGGTCCGCTCCATCACGGAGAGCCTGGACAGCTACGACGTCTCGGGAGCCTGCGACGCGCTGCGCGAGTACCTGGACACGCTGACCAACTGGTACGTGCGCCGCAGCCGCCAGCGGTTCTTCGACGAGGACCAGGACGCGTTCGACGTGCTCTTCACGTGCCTCGAAGCGGTGTGCCGTTCCGCGGCGTCGCTGCTTCCCCTGGTGACGGAGGAAATCTGGCGCGGGCTCACCGGAGGCCGCTCGGTGCACCTTGCCGAATGGCCCGATGCCGGCATGTTCCCGGCCAAGGCGGATCTGGTCACCCGGATGGAAAGCACCCGGATCATCTGCTCCGCGGGTTCCAGCCTGCGCAAGGCGGCGAACCTGCGGGTGCGGCTGCCGCTGTCCGAACTGACCGTCGTTGCCGCCGGTGCCGAAGAGCTGGCCGGCGGATACGAGGACATCATCAAGGACGAGCTGAACATCAAGTCCGTCCGCCTGATCGACGCCGGTACCGCTTCCCCCGAGGAGTTCGGCATCGAGCAGAAGCTTGTGGTTAATGCCCGGGCCGCCGGTCCGCGGCTGGGCAAGGATGTCCAGACCGCCATCAAGGCGTCCAAATCCGGAGATTGGTCCGTGGACGACGCCGGTATGGTCACCGCCGGCGGACTGGAACTCCAGCCGCAGGAATACACGCTGGAAACGGTCGTCACGGACAGCGCCGGTGGAGGTTCTGCCTCCGTCGCGGTACTGCCCGGCGGCGGTTTCGTGGTGCTGAACACGGAAGTGACCCCGGATCTGGAAGCCGAGGGTGTGGCCCGCGACTTTGTCCGTACCATCCAGCAAGCCCGCAAGGACGCCGATCTGGTGGTCAGCGACAGGATCCGCACCACGGTCAGCGCAGAGCAGGCGGTGCTGGATGCCTTGGGCACCCATGAGTCGCTGGTCTCCGAAGAAACACTGACCGTCGAGCTGGTGTTGGTGCCTTCGGACAACGGCCAGGAAGTCACTGTCGAGAAGGTAGAGGGAAAATCATGAGCGACGAATTCGGTGTAGAGAGTGTCTACGCAGAACTGCTCAGCCGTGCTCCGGAAAACAAAATGGAGCCACGGATGGAGCCCCTTTACCGGGCTATGGAGATCCTGGGGGAGCCGAACAAGGCGTTCGCCAGCATCCACCTGACCGGTACCAACGGCAAGACGTCCACGGCCCGGATTATCGAAGCGGGACTGCGTGCCCATGGTCTGCGGACCGGGCGCTACACGAGCCCGCATCTGACCAAGGTGACCGAACGGATCAGCATTGACGGCGAGCCGGTCAAGGACGAGACCTTCGTGCGCATTTGGGATGAAATCCGTCCCTATCTCGAAATCGTCGATACCGAACTGGCTGCTGCGAGCGAGCCGCGGCTGACTTACTTCGAGTGCGTCACCATTCTGGCGATCGCCGTTTTTGCGGACGAACCGGTTGAGGTGGCGGTCATTGAAGTGGGGTTGGGCGGCATCACGGATGCCACCAATGTGATCGACGGCCAGGTTTCCGTCATCACCCCGATCTCGCTGGACCACACGGACCTGCTGGGGGAGACCACCGAAGAGATCGCGTTGGAGAAAGCCGGGATCATCAAGCCGGGCAGTTTCCTGATCAGCGCGGCCCAGCCGGCCGATGCGGCCCAGGTGCTGCTGGAGAAAGCCCGTGACGTGGGCGTGCCGTTCCGGTTCGAAGGAGTCGAATTCGGCGTCGAGTCCCGGCTCATGGCCGTCGGCGGCCAGCAGCTAACCATCGCCGGTCTGGCAGGGCGCTACGAAAACCTGCTGCTTCCGCTGCACGGGGCACACCAGGCGCAGAATGCTGCAGTCGCGGTGGCAGCCCTTGAGGCGTTCCTGGGCGGCGGCGTGAAGGAACTGAACATCGACCTGCTGCGCGAAGGGTTCGGCCAGGTCACGTCGCCGGGCCGCCTCGAAGTGGTCCGGACCGCGCCCACCGTCATTGTCGATGCCGCCCACAACCCGGACGGCATGCGCGCCACGGCCGCCGCGGTGAAAGAGGCCTTCAACCTCTCGCGGCTGGTGCCGATCGTCGGTGTGCTGCAGGAAAAGGACGCCATCGGCCTCCTCGAGCAGCTCAAGGAACACCTGGGCGAACTGGTGGACGAGATCTGCGTGACGGCGTCCAACTCGCCGCGTGCCATCCCGGCCGAGCAGCTGGCGGAGGATGCGATGGCCGCCGGATTTGCCGAAGATTCCATCCATGTGGCCCAGAAGCTGGACGACGCGATCGAATGGGCGGTGGAACGGGCCGAAGCGCAGAACGATCTCGCCGGCGGAGTCCTGATCACGGGGTCCATCACCTTGGTCGCCGATGCACGCATACTGCTGGGGAAATAACACATGGCAAAACTGACAAAAGCACAACGTGAATGGCGTCCGGATATGCCGAAGAAGCGGCGTTCCATCAAGGTCATGTTCGCCTCGACGGTGCTCCTGCTGGAGGCCTTCGTCGTGTTCTTCGGGACCCTCGTGGCTTTCGGGCTGCACAAGGACCGCTTCCCGCAGCCGGTGATTCTCAGCGTCGGCATTGCGCTGGCCCTGGTGCTGGTCCTTTGCTGCGCGCTGGTCCGCAAGCCGGCCGGAATAGCCCTGGGCTGGATCCTGCAGCTGCTGATCATCGCCACGGGGTTCGTCGAGCCGATGATGTTTGTCGTCGGCGTGTTGTTCGCGCTGACATGGTGGTACGGCGTCAGGACGGGCATGCGGCTGGACCGGGAGAATGCCCAGCGCGACGCCGAACAAGCCGAATGGGAACGAACCCACCCGGAAGAGAGGCCGCAGCCGGGGCCGGAGGCAGCAGAAGGCTAGCCCCGGTGGCGTCGCATAGGATTGAACGGGCTCTCGAGCCAGAACTGAAGCGATTTGAGGAGAAGAAAACGTGAGCGTTGAACGCACTCTTGTACTGGTCAAGCCGGACGGTGTGACCCGCGGGCTGACCGGAACCATCCTGGCCCGGGTGGAAGCCAAGGGATACAAGCTGGTCGAGCTGAAACTGGTCAACGCAACCCGTGAACTGCTGGAGCAGCACTACGCCGAGCACGTCGGCAAGCCGTTCTACGAGCCGCTGGTGGAGTTCATGCTCAGCGGGCCGGTTGCGGCAGCTGTCTTCGAAGGGCAGCGCGTGATCGAGGGCTTCCGTTCGATGGCCGGATCCACGGAACCGACGGCGGCGGCACCGGGGACTATCCGGGGCGATCTCGGCCGTGACTGGGGCCTGAAGGTCCAGCAGAACCTCGTCCACGGCTCGGATTCGCCTGAATCCGCAGAGCGCGAGATCGGTATCTGGTTCAGCTGAACCTCCCGCAGCCGGTCTCCGGCCGCAACGGCAAAGGCCGCGTACATCCTCGCCGGATGTGCGCGGCCTTTGCGGTACGGGGGTTATCAGCACGTCACTGCGGCTTGCCTCAGCCGCCAAGGAACACGTTCATAAAGCGGATGAAAACGCTCGCCGCAGTGGCTACCCAGAGGATGATCGTCAGGGTCCACGCCCAGTCGCTGGCGAAGGCGACCACGCCAGCCGGCGCCTTGATCACCCCATGCACCAGGTTGCGTACGGTCACCATGACGAACATCGGGATCATCATGGCCCAAACCACTATGCAGTAGATGCACAGGATAAAGATGTCGAACAGTGCCTGGCTCCACAGCCAGACCACGAAGATGAATCCCAGGGTCACGCCGACCTGCAGACCGATCCAGTACCACCGGCGGAGCCGGGCGCCGGCGAGCATTGCCATCGCCGTCGTGATCGGAATGGCAAAGGCCACGATCCCGATGAACGGATTCGGAAACCCGAAGATCGCTGCCTGCCAGGTCTTGAAGACTTCGCCGCAGGACACCCACGGATTGACGTCGCAGCTGGTGATGTAGTTCGGGTCTACGTAGACAGCCAGCCGCTCCAGGACAAGGATGGCCGAGGCGATCCAACCGACGACGCCGGTGGCGAGCAGGAGCCAAGCGAAGGGTTTGTGCCGCGAATGTACCGCCACGGCGTTGTCCGGACGATGTCCGGCCGGGACGGTTTCTGCGCCGCTTTCGGCGTCGGCCGCATGGTGGTTCACCGGACTCCTCTTCCATCAGGGAATGTCTGGGACGATTCTAACCGCTGCAGAAGCGCCAAATGATAACGAAAACCGGGCCCATATGAGAGAATGGCTCTTGGCTGGTAATGGAACCACATGCCACTACCGGTCCAGCGACAGGCTTCCAGGTTTGTCGGCGATGCTTCCGGTATCGGAGCCCATCATCCGGATGGGCCCTGCGGAATCCGCCAGATGACCCTACCGATGAAGAGAAATATGCGGTAGTAGGAAAAGCGCCGCTGGTCCCTGAGTGTACCGCGCCCCACAGATGGCGCGAGCTCGGGAGATACGACAAGGACTTCCGGTGACGGGTGGCCACGTGGCCCGAAGGATAACCGGCTACTTTCCTTGGCGGTGCCGGAATGTGGCCGGTGCCTCCAGGGGCTGGAGTGCAGTAATAAATGGATAATGAACAGGTAAACCCGGCAACATCCGATCAGTCGGATACTCCCGGAGCGGCGGGCGCAGACAGCGCCGCCGCAATCGCAACACCAGAAGCAACCGAACCCACGGCCAAGGCTCCGGTCAAGCGAGCTACCCGCGCCCGACGCAAGCCCGCGGCGGAAACAGCGGAAGTTGCGTCGACAGCAGGGACGGAGAGTACCGCCGTCGCCGCCACCGCGGCTACGGATGCCACAACGGAGCCCGCGGAAGCAGCCGCCGGCCAGGCCGCCGGGGAAGAAGCAATTGCACCGGCGAAGACCCGTGTGCGCCGGACCCGCAAGACGGCACCGGTCGACGAAGGTTCAGCAGCGGGCGTCGCAGTTCCGCCCATGCCGACAGTGCCCCCCGCAATGGCCGCTGCCGATACAGCTCCGGCAGCAGAGCCGGCCGAGGACGCCGCCGAGGCGAAGGCGCCACGCAAGCGCAGGAAGGCGCAGCCCCGGACCGGAACTCCTGAGGTCACCGCGGACAGCGCAACCGGCACCCCCGCGCAGGAAGCCGCCATTGAAACGGCATCGGATGCCAGCGCCGACACCGGTGTAGAGTCCGCAGCCGGCGCCGAATCCGGGACTGTATCGGCGCCTAGCGAAGCAGATTCCTCGGAAACCGCCGAGCCCGCCACGCGTACCCGTACCCGTGCGCGCCGGACGGCGGCTCCGAAAGCTCCGCAGGAGAGCCCGGCCGCGGCCGAACCGGAGGCGTCCCCCACGGATTCGTCCACCACAGCTCCGTCTGCCGCAGAGCCGGTTTCCGGCCAGGCTGCCGAGAACGCGCCGGCGTCAGAGGAACAGGCGGAAGAGGCCAACGAGCCAGCAGTGCTGAGCCCCTTCGCCGTCCCCGAATCGCCCGTACAGGTCCTCTTCCATGCGCCGGACCTGACCGCTGTCCGCCCTGTCCGTCCGGCCGCCGCCGAGGAAGAGGCTGACGAGGATGAAGAAAGCGGCCGCCGCCGTAGCCGCCGGAACCGCCGCAGCAAGGGCCGGAACCGTGCCGACGCGGCCGAAACCGGCACCGAGACCGAGACAGAGACCCAGGGCGAAGACATTGAAGAAGCCCCGGCGGAGTCCGGTGACGGCGTAACTGCCCGCCGTCGTCGTCGTCGGCGCCGCGGCGACCAAGACCTCGAACTCACCGGCGGGCAGGACGATGATCCGCCCAACACAGTGACCCGTGTACGCGCTCCGCGTCCGGTCAGCGAGACCCCGCCGAGCGACCGTGTCTCCTCGGTGAAGGGCTCCACCCGTCTCGAGGCCAAGAAGCAGCGCCGTCGTGAATCGCGCGAAACCGGCCGGCGGCGCCAGGTCATCACCGAGGCAGAGTTCCTTGCCCGGCGCGAATCCGTGGACCGCCAGATGATTGTCCGCCAGCGCGATGACAGGATCCAGATCGGCGTCCTCGAAGACGGCGTGCTGGCCGAGCATTTCGTGTCCAAGACGCAGCAGGACTCCCTGATCGGCAACGTCTACGTCGGCAAGGTCCAGAACGTGCTGCCCAGCATGGAAGCCGCATTCGTTGACATCGGGCGCGGCCGCAATGCCGTGCTGTACGCCGGTGAGGTCAACTGGGAAGCCGCGCATCTGGAGGGCCAGCCCCGCCGGATCGAGAACGCACTGAAGTCCGGCGATTCGGTGCTCGTCCAGGTCACCAAGGACCCGGTAGGCCACAAGGGCGCACGCCTGACCAGCCAGATCTCGCTGCCCGGACGTTTCCTCGTCTACGTGCCCGGCGGATCCATGACCGGTATCTCCCGGAAGCTGCCTGACGTGGAGCGCAACCGGCTCAAGAAGATCCTGAAGGAACACGTTCCCGAGGGCGCCGGCGTCATTGTCCGCACCGCGGCCGAAGGCGCCAGCGAAGAAGAGTTGATGAACGACATCAACCGGCTTCGTGCGCAGTGGGAAGGGATCGAACGTAAGTCGACCTCCAATAAGACCCTGCCGCCTGAACTGCTCTATGCCGAGCCTGACCTGACCATCAAGGTGGTCCGCGACGTCTTCAACGAGGACTTCTCGAAGCTCATCGTGTCCGGTGAAGAGGCCTGGGACACCATCGAGGCCTACGTGACCTATGTGGCACCAGACCTCGTGGACCGGCTGGAGAAGTGGACCGGCGCAGAGGACATTTTCGCGGCCAACAGGATCGACGAGCAGATCCACAAGGCCCTCGAACGCAAGGTCTTCCTGCCCTCGGGCGGCTCGCTGGTCATCGACCGCACCGAAGCCATGACCGTGGTTGACGTCAACACCGGCAAGTTCACCGGCTCCGGCGGCAACCTCGAAGAGACCGTCACCAAGAACAATCTGGAAGCGGCCGAAGAGGTAGTCCGGCAGCTGCGCCTGCGCGACATCGGCGGCATCATCGTCATCGACTTCATCGACATGGTGCTCGAGGCCAACCGCGATCTGGTGTTGCGCCGCCTGGTGGAATGCCTGGGCCGCGACCGGACCAAGCACCAGGTAGCCGAAGTGACGTCCCTGGGCCTGGTCCAGATGACCCGCAAGCGGATGGGTACCGGGCTGCTGGAGGTCTTCGGCGAGAACTGCGAGCATTGCGGCGGCCGCGGCGTCGTCACCCATGACGAACCGCTGGAGCACCGCCGTGCCGCAGTTGCTGCCGAGCATCATCAGCACCTTGTCCGCGCCGAAAAGCCGGGGCGGCCGGAGAAGCCGTCCCGAAGCGAAAAGCGCCGGAGCAAGAGCCAGAACAACCAGGGCAGCGCGCCCTCCGCTCCTGACGCGGTTGTGGAACCGGAGCATGAGGACGACGCCGAGCGGCAAGCCAAGGCGCAGGCGGCCCGTGCCGCACTGGCGTCCATCGCCGCGGCGACCCACGCAGCCCATGAGGCGGAGGAACACGAGGCTGCGCTCAAGTCAGAATCGGCTGCGCGCAAGGCAGAACCGGACGCCGCCCCCGAGGCTCCGGTCCTGACCATCAACGGCGAAAAGGTTGTGCTGCCCCGTGCCGAGCACAGCCTGTTGGCGGCCAGTGAGGAGCCGGCCCTGACGCTTGCGAGCCTGACGGATGCCTTCAACAAGGTAAGTCCGGAGATCGTCACGAGACCAGAGCCGGGACCGGAGGCAAAGCCTGAGGCGAAACCTGAGGCGACGGCGCCGCCGGAGCGCCGCGGCCGCCGTCGTCGTGCCGCGAGCAGTCCCCAGGGAGCCGCGAATCAGGCACCCATTGAGCAGCGGGACGGCGTGGAGCAGTCCGCGAAGGCTGCCCCGGCGGTTCAGCCGGTCTCCGGAGCGGGCGGCGCCGATGCGTCGGCGGACCGTGAAGAAGCGGCGGCTAAGCCGGAGGCTGAGAAGAAGACTCCGGTGCAGCCGGTGATTCTGGGAGTCGGAGTTCCTGCGTCGGAACTCTGATCCAGCACTGAGCAATTCCTGCTAATGCATCAGGGGCGGTCCTTTCATGTCGAAAGGACCGCCCCTGATGCATTAGGCTGGCAGCAGTGACACGGGGTGCCGGCGACTAGCCGGCTGAGATTTGAGACCCGTTGAACCTGAACCAGTTAGGACTGGCGGAGGGATGTCGCTGCAGTCTTCGGGCCGCTGGCTGGCCAGCATGGAAGTCTGCCGTGCGTGTTCCGCCCTGAGCAGCAACGGAGCAGCCATGACCATTCGAACCACACCCAGAGTGCTGAGCATTGCAGGAACCGATCCGACCGGCGGCGCCGGGATCCAGGCAGACCTGAAGAGCATCGCGGCGAACGGCGGCTACGGGATGGCCGCGGTGACCGCACTGGTAGCCCAGAACACCCAGGGTGTCCGCTCCGTCCATACACCGCCGCCGTCATTCCTCGCCGAGCAGCTGGCCGCGGTCAGCGACGATGTCTGCATCGACGCGGTGAAGATCGGCATGCTTGGTGACAGCGAGGTGATTGGAACGGTAGGCCGCTGGCTCGCTGAGGTGAGCCCCGCCGTCGTTGTTCTGGACCCGGTGATGGTGGCCACCAGCGGAGACCGACTGCTGGCAGCGGAAGCGGAGCAAGCGCTGCGCGGGTTGCTCAACCAGGCCCACCTCGTGACGCCGAACCTGCCGGAGCTGGCGGTGCTGCTCGGTGCCGAGACGGCCGCCGACTGGCAGGAGGCGCTGGCGCAGGGGCGGGAGCTCTCGCGCAGGCATGGCGTCATGGTTCTGGTCAAGGGTGGACACCTGCCCGCGGAGGACTGCCCCGATGCGCTGGTGGACGTGAACGGGCGGCTGGCGGGCGAGGTGGTTGAATTCCGCACCGGTCGGGTGCGGACGAAAAACACGCACGGGACCGGCTGCTCGCTCTCGGCGGCGATGGCCACGGTGCAGGCCCGGACGGGGGACTGGACGGAGTCGCTCAAGGAGGTGAAGGAATGGCTGTTCGGCGCGCTGGTGCGCGCGGACGAGCTGGAGGTCGGGAAGGGCAGCGGGCCCATCCACCATTTCCATCAGCACACGCCACGTCCGGCGGACCGGTTCAGCACGGCAGCCTGGGAACGCACCGCAGACATCCGGGCGGAAATCATGGAACTGGATTTTGTGCGGTCGCTCGCGGTAGGAACCCTCAGCGAATCGCAGTTCGGTTACTACCTGGCCCAGGACGCGCGCTACCTTAATGGCTACTCGCGGGCACTGGCCCGTGCCAGCGCGCTGGCGCCCACCGAGCAGGAACAGCTGTTCTGGGCCAAGGGCGCACACAACTGCCTTGAAGTCGAGGCGCAGCTGCACCGCGAATGGCTCGCCGGGCGCAACATAGCGCCGGCACAAGGACCGGTCACCAAGGCCTACGTGGACCATCTGCTTGCCGTCAGCGCTGCGGGGAGCTACGCCGAGCTGGTGGCCGCCGTGGTGCCGTGCTACTGGCTGTATGCACACGTCGGCAGCGAACTGTACGGCCGGTACAAGTCCGCCGGAGCCTCCGGCCACCCCTACGGCGCGTGGATCGAGACCTATGCGGACGACGATTTCGCGGAAGCCACCCGGCAGGCCGTGGCAATCATGGACGCGGCTGCCCAGCAGATGCCGGAGCAGGAGCGCGAACGGATGATGGCCGCCTTCGAGCATTCGGCCCGCTACGAGCTCCACTTTTTCGATGCACCAAGGCTCTATGCTTGAGCCACTGCCGGTGTGGGCGAGCTAACAGTGCAGTTCCGCGGCACGCCGCCCGGGCGCCATTTGCAGGAAATAGCGGAAATAGCGTAATCTTGATCTTCGGTGCGAACGCCTTCGAAGGGTAAATCCCGTAGGCGTCACTGCACAGTGCTGGCAGGCATCCTTTTACCGCCTGTATTCAAAGCGCATAACTGTATTAAACGTCGAGAGAAGTGAGTTCCCAAGTGGTGTACGCGATTGTCCGCGCAGGCGGCCGCCAAGAAAAGGTTTCCGTCGGAGACCTCGTAACCCTTGACCGCGTCCCCGGTGGAGCCGGTAGCGCCTTCGAGCTGCCCGCGCTGCTCCTGGTCGATGGCGACAAGGTTACCTCTGCAGCTGATGAACTGGCCAAGGTCAAGGTCACTGCAGAGATCATTGAGAATCTTCGCGGGCCGAAGATTGTCATCCAGAAGTTCAAGAACAAGACCGGCTACAAGAAGCGCCAGGGTCACCGTTCAGAACTGACCAAGGTCAAGGTCACCTCCATCGCGTAACTGCGGTCGGCAGGCTTCCAGCAGTTTCCATAGACAAAAAAGGTAGGCATAGCAAATGGCACATAAGAAAGGTGCGAGCTCTACTCGCAACGGTCGCGATTCCAACGCTCAGTTCTTGGGCGTAAAGCGCTTCGGCGGCCAGGTTGTTTCCGCTGGTGAGATCATCGTCCGCCAGCGCGGCACCCACTTCCACCCGGGCGCCAACGTCGGCCGTGGCGGGGACGACACCCTGTTCGCCCTCGAGGCCGGTGCGGTTGAGTTTGGTACTCGCCGCGGACGCCGCGTTGTGAACATCGTTGCTGCAGCAGCTGCGGAGTAATTTTCGGCAGTAAATCAGCTTTCCAGTGAGGCGGGCCGCGGGTCCGCCTCACTGGTGTTTAACCAGACTAGAATCACTGATGGGCACATCCGGTGTGAACCGGGATCACCTGAAGTAAAAGGAGATAAACGTGGCAACTTTCGTTGACCGGGTTGTATTGCATGTATCCGGTGGAACCGGGGGCCACGGCTGTGTTTCCGTCAAGCGTGAAAAGTTCAAGCCGCTGGGCGGTCCGGACGGCGGTAACGGTGGCAACGGCGGCGACGTCATCCTGCGGGTCGACTCGCAGACCACCACCCTGCTGTCCTACCACCACGCACCGCACCGGCACGCCAGCAACGGCGACTTCGGCAAGGGCGATCTGCGCCATGGCAGCAACGGCGAAACGCTGATCCTGCCTGTCCCGGACGGCACCGTGGTCAAGACCAAGGACGGCGAAGTGCTGGCCGACCTCATCGGCGAAGGCGCCGAGTATGTGGCGGCGGCCGGTGGCCAGGGCGGGCTGGGCAATGCCTCGCTGTCCTCGCAGAAGCGCAAGGCTCCCGGCTTTGCCCTGCTAGGGGTCCCCGGCGACGAGCGGGACATCGTCCTGGAGCTGAAGACTGTAGCGGATATCGCGCTGGTGGGCTTCCCCTCGGCCGGTAAGTCGAGCCTGATTGCGGCCCTGAGCGCCGCCCGGCCGAAGATCGCCGACTATCCCTTCACCACCTTGGTGCCCAACCTGGGCGTAGTCCAGGCCGGCGAGGTGCGATTCACCGTCGCCGATGTGCCCGGACTGATACCCGGTGCCAGCGAAGGCAAGGGCTTGGGCCACGAATTCCTGCGCCACGTGGAGCGGTGCGCCGCCCTGGTGCATGTTCTCGACTGCGCCAGCCTGGAAGCCGACCGCGATCCGATCTCCGATCTGGAGACTATCGAGGCGGAACTGGCTGCCTACGCCGTCGACCTCAGCTACGCCGGCGCCGACGGCGCCGTCGTGCCCTTGAACGAGCGGCCCCGGCTGGTGGCGCTGAACAAGGTGGATGTGCCCGACGGCAAGGACATGGCGGAATTCGTCCGGCCTGAACTGGAGAAGCGCGGCTACAAAGTCTTCGAAATCTCTGCGGTCAGCCACGAGGGACTGCGCCAACTGAGCTTTGCCATGGCGGATATCGTTGCCGCGGCACGCCAGGAGGCGGCAGCCGCGCCGGCGCCGGTCAAGGTTGTTCTGCGGCCCAGGGCCGTCAACGAGGCCGGGTTCATCATCCGCAAGGAAGAAAAGAACCTCGAGCCGCTGTACCGGGTGCTTGGCGAAAAGCCGGAGCGCTGGGTCAAGCAGACCGACTTCAACAACGACGAGGCCGTGGGCTACCTCTCGGACCGCCTGGCCAAACTGGGTGTCGAGGACAAACTCTTCAAAGCCGGCGCCGTGCCGGGATCCACCGTGGTCATCGGCGAAGACGACGCCGTTGTCTTCGATTGGGAGCCGACCATGATGGGCGGCGCCGAGCTTCTGGCCGGTGCACCGCGCGGGACCGATATCCGGCTGGACGACTTCAGCGGCCGTCCCACGCGCAGCCAGAAGCGTCAAGAACAGCAGGAGCGCAAGGATGCCAGGGCCGCGGCACGCGCGGAGCTGGAAGCCGAGCGCAAGGCTGGCATCTGGACCGAATCAGTCAATTACAAGCACCACGCCGGAAGCGGGGCATCGGAAGAAGACGATGAAAGCTAGCGCTCAACCGGCGGACCGTACACTGCTGCGGACCGCCGGCAGGGTAGTAGTTAAGGTCGGCTCATCGTCGCTGACATCCGTGGCCGGGGGAATCTCCGAGGACGCGTTGCTGTCCCTGGTGGACGTGCTGGCCGCGCGCCGGAACACCGGCACGGAGCTGATCCTGGTTTCCTCAGGTGCCATCGCGGCCGGACTGGCTCCGCTGGGTCTGGGGCGACGTCCCCGTGACCTGGCAACCCAGCAAGCGGCTGCCAGCGTGGGCCAAGGGTTGTTGATGGCCCGCTATACCCAGGCCTTCGGCGCGCACGGCGTGGCCGTCAGCCAGGTGCTGCTGACCGCCGAAGACCTGATGCGCCGCCAGCACTATGCGAACGCCTACCGGGCGCTGAACCGGTTGCTGCACCTGGGCGTCGTTCCGGTGGTTAACGAGAACGACACCGTGGCCACGCATGAAATCCGGTTCGGCGACAATGACCGCTTGGCGGCGCTGGTGGCCCACCTGGTCAAGGCCGATGCGCTGGTCCTGCTTTCCGACGTCGATGCCCTCTATGACGGGCCGCCGAAGGCAGGGGCCAAGCGGATCGCGCACGTTTCCGGGCCCGCCGACCTGGACGGGGTCAGCATCGGCCGCACAGGCACGGCCGGCGTGGGCACCGGGGGAATGGTGACCAAGGTCGAGGCCGCCGCCATGGCTACGGAGTCCGGCATTCCCGCGCTGGTAACGGCAACGGCCAATGCCGCCGCGGCACTGGCGGGCGAGGACGTGGGCACGTGGTTCAGCACCAACGGTACGCGCCGCCCGGTGCGGCTGCTCTGGCTGGCGCACCTGGCCTCCATCCAGGGCCGCCTGACAATCGACGACGGCGCCGTGCAGGCCGTGCGCGAACGCCACCGCTCGCTGCTGCCGGCTGGCATCACGTCGGTTAAGGGCACCTTCGAACCGGGAGACCCGGTGGAAGTGGCCGACTCGGCCGGGCATATCGTCGCCCGCGGACTTGTGAACTTCTCCTCCTACGAGCTGCCCCGGATGCTGGGCCGCTCCACCAAAGAGTTGGGGGCGAGTCTCGGGCGCCAGTATGAGCGCGAGGTCATCCACGTGGACGACCTCGTGGTCCTGTAGGACCGCAGGCTACGTAACGCGAAAACGGTCAAGGACTATAACGGCTAAAATCGGACTATGACCCAGACAGCTGACTCCCAGATCCCGGCCGTTACCGAGCAGTCCGCTGCAGAGCAGCCGAATGTCACTGCCGCCGTCCATAGTATTGCCGAACGCTCGCGCGCGGCTTCGCGGCGGATGGCCCGTGCCAACCGGGCGTGGAAGGACCGGGCGCTGGTAGAGATCGCCGAGCAGCTGGTGGCCAAGCGCGACATTGTGCTGCATGCGAACCGGCTGGACGTCGAGAAAGGCCGGAATAACGGCACGAGCAAAGCGATGCTGGACCGCCTGAAGCTGGATCCTGCCCGGATCGACTCGCTCGCGTCGGCACTGCACAGCCTGGCCGGCCTGCCGGATCCCGTCGGTACCGTGATGCGCGGACAGACGCTGCCCAATGGCCTGCGGCTGCGGCAGGTCCATGTACCCATGGGCGTGGTTGCCGCCATCTACGAAGCCCGTCCCAACGTCACCGTGGACATCGCCGGCCTGGCGCTGAAGAGTGGCAACGCCGTCATCCTGCGGGGCGGTAGCGCGGCAGCCGAGACGAACGTTGCTTTGCTGGGCATCATCCGGGATTCGCTGGACAGGGTAGGCCTGCCGGCGGATGCGGTGCTGAGTGTTGACGAGTACGGCCGCGAGGGTGCGAAAGCCCTGATGGAGGCCCGCGGCAAGGTGGATGTGCTCATTCCGCGCGGCGGCCGCGAGCTGATCCAGACCGTGCTCAATACGGCCAAGGTGCCCGTGATCGAAACCGGTGAAGGCAACGTGCACATCTACGTGGATGAATCCGCGGACACCGAAATGGCGGTGGAGATCCTGCTTAACGCCAAGACGCAGCGTCCGTCGGTGTGCAATACCGTAGAAACTTTGCTCCTGCATTCGGGCGCTGGCGCGGGGGTGGACGTGCTCCGCTCGCTCGCGGGGGCCGGAGTCCGGCTCCACGTGGATGACCGCATAGCCGCGATCGTGCCGGACGGAATCCGGGTCGAGCGGGCAACGGATGAAGACTGGGGCCGTGAATACATGGATATGGACCTCGCCGTCGCCATGGTGGACTCGATGGACGATGCGCTCGATCACATCCGCAGGTGGACCACCGGGCACACCGAGGCCATCATTACCAATGATCTTGGTAACGCCGACCGTTTCGTAGCAGAGATTGATTCCGCTGCGGTGATCGTCAACGCCTCCACCCGGTTTACCGACGGCGGCGAGCTGGGCCTGGGCGCCGAGGTCGGCATCTCCACGCAGAAGATGCATGCCCGTGGCCCCATGGGCCTGCGGGAACTGACCACCACGAAGTGGATCGTGCAGGGCGAAGGCCAGATCCGGGACTAAGCACACCCCGCGGCCACCAGCCCGAACCTGCCGCTCCGACGCGCGCCGGTGGGTGTTCCGCCGCGCGAACGCGTACCATTAGACAGAACTGAACTTCCGCCTGCCCAGGCGGTCCATCCATTCCCAAGGGAGAAAATATGCTGACTCAGGTATTCGGCGCCGCGCTGGTGGCCAGCGAGGCCCACGTTGAACTTCCGGTGTCGCCGCTCGTCATCGGCGGCGGAATCTTCGTGGTCTTCCTGATCATGATGTTCTCCACCGTCGCCTTTACCAGTGTCGGCCACCGCCACTCCGCCGTCGAGGAGCATGCGGACCCGCACCGCCAGCACCCGAACAAGCACGATCACGGCCAAGCCCAGCGCTAAAGTGCCTATGGCTTCCCCCTCAACTGGAATAGCGGCCACGCTGCCTGGCACCAGAGCCTCTGGCCGCAAATTCCGGCTCGGGGTCATGGGCGGCACGTTCGATCCGATCCACCACGGACACTTGGTCGCGGCCAGCGAGGTGGCGGCGGTTTTCGATCTGGACGAAGTAGTCTTTGTCCCCACGGGTCATCCTTGGCAGAAATCGTCCCGGTCTGTTTCACCCGCGGAGCATCGGTATCTGATGACAGTGATTGCCACCGCTTCGAACCCGCGATTTACGGTAAGCAGGGTGGACATCGACCGTCCCGGATTGACGTACACGATCGATACGCTGCGTGATTTGCGGGCCGCCCGTCCGGAAGCCGAGCTGTACTTCATCACCGGTGCGGACGCGCTGGCCCAGATCATGTCGTGGAAAGACATCGACGAATTGTGGTCGCTGGCGCACTTCGTCGGAGTCACGCGTCCTGGCCACGAGCTGCATGATCTGGGCCGCAAGGACGTCAGCCTGCTCGAAGTCCCGGCCATGGCCATCTCGTCGACCGACTGTCGGGACCGGGTGGCCGAAGACCAACCCGTCTGGTACCTCGTTCCGGACGGCGTAGTACAGTACATTGCCAAATACGGTCTCTACCGGGCACTGGAACCGGCTGATCGGTTCCCTGCAACAAACTAGCCGTATACCTCCACATTCTGGGTGAAAAGTTATCAATGAGTAAGGAATCGCAGACGCCGCGCAGCCGGAGAGAAGCCCGGCTGCAGCGTGGGCCCGGCGGGACTCCGGACGGCGGTGGTACGCCGGCGGGAACTGCGGGCAGTACGACCCCGCCGTTGGGCCCGTCCGAAGGCACCGAGCGGTCTTCCCAAGCCCGCGCCCGGGATCGTGAAGCACACCGTGCTTACCGTGCCCTGACTGAGGCGATTCCCGTTGTTCCTGCCGCGCAGGCGCAACCTACCCGGCGCCAACTGAGGCGGCAGCAACTGGAACGGGAACAGGGCGTGCAGACCGAGGGGTCGTCCCGCCCGCCGGTAGCCGCCCCCACGAACCGGCCCGCCAAGCCTGCCTCGGCAGCAGCGGGGGAGGCGCCGGCAAAGGACCGTCCCGTTCAAGCACCGCAGGCCGATGCGCAGTACCGGCCCAACCGCCCCCCCATCGAGGGCGGACGCCGGGAGCGCCGCCGCCGGAGCACTGGCGCAGCCGCCGGTGCAGCGGAGCCCCAGACAACTGATGAAGCGGCGCTGCCGGACGCTGCCGCTGAAGCCGTCGACGCCGGAAAATTGACGGTGGAGCAGGCTCTGGTGGCCAGGGAACTGCTGATGGGCCAGGCCAAGAACCTCGCCTCCATGATGGAGGCGCGCAAGGACCAGGATCCCAGGACCGTGGATCTGGATATCCTTGCCCAGCAGAAGGCCCTGGCCGAGCGTGCGGCGGTGCTGAACCGCCGGGCCGCGGACAAACAGCGGTTGAGCCAGGAGAACCAGCAGCGGCGGCAGACCGCCGGGCCGGGTGATATCGCCTCGGCTCCGATGGAATTCGTGCGTCTGCCTGGCAGCGATAAACATGTTCTGCGTCCGTCCCCGACGTCCAACGTTCCGCTGGTGAGCAATGCGCCGGAGCGGGCCGCGGACTCTCGGACAGGCGTTCCGATGCGGCCAGTTGCACCGGCCCAGCCGCTGGCCCCGAAGCGGGCGGATGGACCCCAGCGGAAGCCCGAACCCGCAGAAAGACCCGCGCCGGCGGACAAGCCATCCCCGGCAGGAAAGCCCGTGGGCAACAGCGGCCCTGTCCCGAACAGTTCTGCCAAGTCCAAGTCCTTGCCAGCGACACCGGGACAAAAACCGTCAACGTCCGGCTCTCGACCAGCGGAACCGGGCACGAGGCCGGCCGCACCGGCAGCGCCAGCCAGGTCCAGGCTGCTGGCCCAGGCCGAAGCCGTCGCCGATGGGCGCGGCAGGAAAGTGGAACCGCTCAGTGCCAGGAGCGCTCATGGCCTGGACCCACTGGACGCACGGACCGCTGGCCAGGCCAACAGCGCCAGGATTGCTGTCATCGCGGCTCTGGTGCTCGGCGGAGCAGCCTTTATCACCGGACTGATTATGATGATCGTCGGTCTCAGCAATTAGTTCCACTAGTACCTAACCAAAAAGGAGCCCTATGGCAGCCTCAGAAAATTCGATTTCCATTGCGCGGATGGCTGCCAAGGCTGCCTCCGACAAAATCGGCCAGGACATCATCGCCCTCGACGTCAGCGAGCGTCTGGCCATCACTGACGTTTTTGTGATTGCTTCGGCCTCCAACGAGCGCCAGGTCAACGCGATCGTTGACGGCATCGAAGAAGAGTTGCACAAGCATGATTTGAAACCGGTCCGCCGCGAAGGCCGGTCCGAAGGGCGCTGGGTGCTGCTCGACTATGCCACAGTTGTCATCCACGTCCAGCACGAGGAAGACAGGGTATTCTACGCCCTGGAGCGACTGTGGAAGGACTGCCCGCCGATCGACCTGCAGCTCGACGAAGCGCCGGCAACAGCGTCCGACGGCGAGTGATTGAGTAACGCTCGAAGCTTCAGGCTTTGAGCTGAATCCCCGGATACCGTTATCGGTAGTCCGGGGATTTTGCATTTGCACGCCCGTACAGTGGGAAATGCCGCCGTGACTGTGGCCCGGCGAATAACAGCGATGTGATTTAGATCAAACCCAGACCTTGTCGGCGTCGATAACCTCGTAGCTGAGAGCCGAAAGCCGCGGAATGGCGCGGTTTATGCGGGAGTCGGCGCCGAGGCGGCCTCGATTTGGAATCTGATGGATCCTCTGCATAGAATATTCAAGTTGCTGCGGCACGGGGAGGAAACAAACCGGTCAGGGCAACACGGTAGAAACCGGAAACGGGGCTGTGGCGCAGCTGGTAGCGCACCTGCATGGCATGCAGGGGGTCAGGGGTTCGAGTCCCCTCAGCTCCACCGATGAAAAGGGCCGCTCAGATTGAGCGGCTCTTTTCTTTTTCCCGGCAATCACCATCGGGCTTACCGGCCCCTTGTATGCACGTCACATTTCTTTGGGATGACGCTCTGCCCGTCACATATGCCGCGGGCGCCGTCAAGAACGGAAACGTGCCGTCAACATCGGCCGTTTGCTTGTCGGCTCTGCTGCCCGTGCGTAGAGTTCTGGACAAGTTACTTCCGTAACAGGTCAGCGACCCTCTCGATGAGGGTGTGGGTGCCCCGGGTGTGGGTCTGACATTTGGCACAGGAGTCCCCGTTGCGTGCGGCCGCATGCAACGCAGGCCGGCTCCTGAGCTCCTTTCCGAACTAGCACGTGTGCTGGGTTGCCTCCGGCGGTTCTTCCGCCCTGGATTCTCCGCAACCGCGTGTGACCTCACCGTAAGGATACAAATGTCACCGCCAACCCCCACGGTTCCGCACCTCGAGGCGGAAATCACCAACCATCCCGCCCTGTCCTACGAGCTCTTTCCGCCCAGGAATGCGCAGGCAAACGAAGCCCTCTGGCGAACCATCCGCGAACTCGAAAGCACTGCCCCTGACTACGTTTCGGTCACCTACGGTGCCGGAGGCTCCAACCGGGGGACCGCCCTGGAGCTGCTTGAACGACTGCAGAACGAGACCCGGCTGCGGCCGCTGGCCCACCTGACCTGTGTCGGGAGCAGCGGCGTGGAGCTGGCGCACACCATCGAGGCGATCCTCGGCAGGGGAGTGAGGGGTATCTTGGCGCTGCGCGGGGATGCCCCTGCCGGCAGTTCGGGACGTCCCTCGGGAGAACTGCGGTACGCGCAACAACTCGTTGAACTCATCCGGCGGATTGAACGCCAACGGACCGCCCACCTGGCGGCCGGGAAAGTGGCCATCGGTGTGGCTGCCTACTCCAGCCGCCATCCCGAATCGCCCAGCTTCGAGCACGACGTCGAAGTGCTGCTGGCCAAGCAGTCCTCGGGCGCGGACTTCGCAATTACGCAGATCTTCTTCGACGCCAACGATTATTCGTCGCTGTTGCGTCGTGCCCGGCAGGCTGGGGTCCGCATCCCAATCATTCCCGGCATCATGCCGCTGACCAGTGTGCGTCGGCTCGACAGGCTTGCGCAGCTGGCCGGCATCGACGTGGATCTTACCGTCCGCGACCGGCTGGCCAGCGCCCGTGATGACTCGACGCGTCAGCGCATCGGGATCCAGGCCACCGTCGATCTCGCCAACGCCGCTTTGGACGCCGGGGCTCCCGGATTGCATGTCTATACCTTCAACGAGCATGTGTCCGCCCTCCAGCTGCTGGAGAAACTGCAGCTGTCCCGACCGACTGCCCCGGTCCGCCACAAGGTGCTGGCCCGGGTATAAAACCTCACGCACGACGGCGCCCAAAGCGCCACCGCCGCAACCCATCTTCTGCGCTACATCAGAATTAAGGACTTATCCCATGACTGACAATACTTTTCCCGCTGCCACCATCCTTGGCTACCCCAGAATCGGACCCCGCCGGGAGCTGAAGAAGGCTCTGGAGAACTTCTGGTCCGGCGCCAGCACTGCAGCCGAGCTGGAGCAAACCTGCCAGGACCTGCGCCACCGCAGCTACGCGCACCTGACCGAACTCGGTCTGGACGCCCAGGCATCGGCGGTCCCGGCGTCGTTCTCTTACTATGACCAGGTCCTGGACACCGCCGTGACGCTGGGCGCGGTGCCGTCACGCTTCGCCGACCTGTTCGACGGCGAGGGGAACCTGGGACTCGACGCCTACTTCACACTCGCCCGCGGCGACGCCGACCGCGCTCCGCTGGAGATGACCAAGTGGTTCGACACCAACTACCACTACCTGGTCCCCGAACTCGGACCGGAGACGGCATTCCGCCTCGCCAATGAATGGATCGTGGAGAACTTCACGGCGGCACGTCAGGCAGGTTTCACCACCAGGCCGGTGCTCGTGGGGCCGGTCAGCTTCCTGCTGCTGAGCAAAGCGGCGGACGACGCCGGCGCGGGCTTTGAGCCGCTGTCGCGCCTGGCCGACGTGCTGCCGGTCTACGCCGAGGTGCTTCGCGCCCTGGCGGCGGCCGGGGTCGAGTGGGTCCAGCTCGAGGAGCCGGCCCTGGTGGCCGACCACGACTTGTCCGAAGGGGAGCTGGAGGATGCGGTCCGGCTGGCCTACACCGCACTGGCCAAGGAACTTCAGGCCCCGCAGCGGCCGCGGCTGCTGGTGACCTCGTCCTATGGCTCGCTGGGCGGGCAGCTGCCCGTGCTGGCGGCTTCCGGTGTCGATGCCCTACACCTAGACCTGGTCAACGGCGCCGTCCCCGCCGCGGCGGAGCTGGAGACTTTAGGCAGCACCGTGCTGGTCGCAGGCCTGGTGGACGGCCAGAACATCTGGAAGGCAGATCTGGCCGCCGCAGCAGCCAAGCTGGGACGTCTGGAGGAGTCTGTCGACCGGCTCGCCGTCGCGACGTCGACCTCGCTCTTCCATGTGCCGCACGATGCGGAGCAGGAGCAGCAGCTGGACCCGGTCCTGCGCAGCTGGCTCGCCTTCGCGGACCAGAAGGTGGACGAAGTCCGCACGCTGGCTCGCGCGGTAGGCAAGCCGGAAGCGATTGCCGCAGAGGTGGCCGCCGCTGCAGCCATCTTGGAAACCCGCCAGCAGTCTCCGGGCGTCCAGCAAAGCGCAGTGCGCGCCCGGACCGGGGGACTGGTCCCGGCCGACTTCACCCGGGATGAGTTCGAGAGCCGGCGGATCGCGCAGCAGGACGCGCTCCGGCTGCCCGCACTGCCTACGACCACCATTGGATCTTTCCCGCAGACCCGCGACATCCGGCTGGCCCGTGCCCGCGCGCTCAAGGGGGAACTGGCGGCCGGTGCCTACGAGCAGCTCATGAAGGACGAGATCAAGCGCGTTGTCGAACTGCAGGAAGAACTGGGTCTCGACGTGCTGGTCCACGGAGAGCCGGAGCGCAACGACATGGTGCAGTATTTTGCCGAGAATCTGGACGGCTTCGACGTCACGGTGCACGGCTGGGTCCAGTCCTACGGCAGCCGCTGCACCCGCCCCTCCATTCTTTGGGGTGACGTCAGCCGGCCGGCACCCATCACGGTTCCGTGGACGCGGTACGCACAGTCGCTGACGGAGAAGCCGGTGAAGGGAATGCTGACCGGACCGGTGACCATTCTGGCTTGGTCCTTTGTCCGGGACGACCAGCCGCTGGAGGAGACCGCCAACCAGGTGGCGCTGGCATTGCGGGATGAAATTTCGGACCTGCAGGAAGCCGGCACCAAAATCATCCAGGTCGATGAGCCGGCGTTGCGGGAGCTCCTGCCGCTGCGCCGGCGCGAACACGCGGACTACCTGCGCTGGTCTGTCGGCTCCTTCAAACTCGCTACCTCCGGCGTTGCCGCCGCTACGCAGATCCATACGCATCTGTGCTATTCCGAATTCGGCGAGATCATCGACGCCATCGATGCCTTGGATGCGGACGTGACAAGCATCGAGGCGGCCCGCTCCCGGATGGAAGTAGTTCAGGATCTGGAGCAGCACGGCTTTGCCAGGGGAGTGGGACCGGGTATCTACGACATCCACTCGCCGCGAATTCCATCGGCAGACGAGCTTCAGGAGCTGCTGCGTGCCGCCGTCGCACATGTGCCGGTGCGGCAGCTGTGGGTCAACCCGGACTGCGGTCTGAAGACCCGTGCCTACCCGGAGACCAAGGCCTCCCTGGAGAGCCTCGTGGAGGCCGCCCGGACGGTGCGCGCCTCACTGGTGGATAGCCTGGCCGGATAGAACTTTTCAACACACCCAAAACGCGATGTCCCGGCCGGCTGCTGCCGGCCGGGACATCGCGTTTACACCGGCGGCCCGAGCGGGATCAGCGGCGCCGCGGGCTGATGCTCAGGCCGCGGAGAATGTCGGAGAGCTGTTCCATGAACAGGCCGACCTGGGCATTCTGCTTTTCATTGATGAGCAGGGCAAAAATGTTCCGGGCAAGCCGGATTTCCGGCACATCCAGTACCACCACACCGTTGTCCATGTGCTGCATGGCCAGTTCGGGCACCAGGGCCGCGCCGAATCCGGCGGCTGCCATTTCCAGGCTGGCGTTGAAATCGTCGCAATAGGCGACCACCCGCGGGTGGAGGTTGCAGCTGGCGAAGAGCCGTTCGATCACCGTGGCATCGGAGGTGCCGGGGTGATGCATGATCCAGGGCATTTCCGCCAGCTGCGACGCGGAGACCTGGGAGCCGGCCTGCAGCCCCCACGATTCGGGCAGGACCACGCGGAAATTATCGTCGCCAAGCCATTGCCTGTTGATCGAATGCGGCCAGGCCAGTCCACCCTGGCCCACTTGATACACCAGCGCCAGATCGAGTTCGCCGCCGGTCCGTAGGCCCTGGATGGTCTGGGCCGGTTCCGCCACGAAAACTTTCAGATTGATGCCCAGATTGGGCCACTGCGGCAGGCGGAGCAGTCTTGGCAACGCATACGTAGCCAGACTTGGAAAAATCCCCAGCCGGACTTCCTGGGCGGTGGTGTCATGGGTGCGCGAGGTTGCCGCCAGCAGCGCGTCGATGTCGGTCAGGACCTTCGCGGCATGGCGGGCCATGACGAATGCGGTCTCGGTCGGGCGGACGCTGCGGGCGGAACGCTCAAAGAGGGTCACACCGGCCTCCCGCTCCAAAGCGGACATCTGCTGCGATACGGCGGAGGCCGTATAGCCGAGCTGCACGGCCGCGGCAGCGAATGAACCACGCCGGGTCACCTCCAGCAGCGTGCGCAAATGGACCGGGTTGACCATCGGAATTCCTCACGCTCGGCGAATGTTGTATTAATGGCATCTTATGCACCGGCGGGGGCAGGAGAGCTGAACCTGGCAGAGCCGGTGTCGGCGGGAGCAACAATTACAGCGCGAGCAGCATCCATCCAGCACATCTGTGCAACCGGCCACTGGCCATGGTGACGGCCGACGCTATTCGACACGCCCGAAGAATCGGCGACACGAACTATTTGTTCCTGTGGGGATCGTTGTCCACAGCTTGTGGACGGGGGAGTGAAAACTGCGCCAAATCAAGGGCCGGGAGCAGGAATTATCCCCAATGCCTGTGGACTGACGGACGCACAAATGACATACTTGTAATACATCATCTAGGGGTTCGCCCCAGAAGCGTGCACTAGATGTAGTGGATGTAGTAGATTGAAACCGCTGGCAGGGACAGACTCAGGAACACCTGAACTACCAACTTGAATCCCGACAGACAGCGACTAATAGTCACCAAGTTTTAGGGGAGAGGGACCATGACTGTAACGGTTTACACGAAGCCAGCATGCGTGCAGTGCAACGCAACCTACCGAGCTCTGGACAAGAAGGGCATCGCCTACCAGAGCGTTGATCTCTCCCAGGATCCGGCTGCACTGGAGCGCGTCCGTTCGCTCGGCTACATGCAGGCTCCTGTAGTCGTCACCGAGCAGGACCACTGGTCCGGGTTCCGCCCGGACAAGATCGCCGAGCTCGCCCAGTCTGCGGCTACCTCGGTGGCCTGATTTCCAACAAAGTCGGGAGGCAATCTCCATGGCAGCTACGCTGATGGCCGAAGGAGCCACGACGCATGGCTCCGGAGCAGGCCCCGGTTCATCGACCAGTGCGTCACTGGTCTACTTTTCTTCGGCATCGGAAAATACGCACCGATTTGTCACGAAGCTGGGTGTGGAAGCGGCAAGAATCCCGCTGCGCACCCAGGAAGAAACGATTTATGCCCGGAAACCATATGTTCTGATCGTTCCCACCTACGGTGGGGAATCAGGCCGCAATTCGATTCCCAAGCAAGTGCTCAAGTTCCTCCGCAACGAGGGGAACAGGTCGCTGCTCAGGGGCGTGATCGGCGCCGGAAACACGAACTTCGGTACTACCTACTGCCTGGCCGCGGACAAGATCGCGGCCAAATGCGACGTACCGCACCTTTATAGATTTGAGCTCATGGGCACGCCTGACGACGTCGAGCGTGTGAAACAAGGATTGGAAGACTTTTGGAAACGACAGTTGAAGACCCAGCAGTAGCGGATTCGAAGCCGGAGCTGCCCGCGGCGTACAAGGGCCTGGGTTACCACGAGCTCAACGCCATGTTGAATCTGTACGGTCCCGACGGCAAGATCCAGTTCGAGGCGGACCGGGAGGCGGCACACCAGTACTTCCTCCAGCATGTCAACAACAACACCGTCTTCTTCCACGACCTTGAGGAGAAACTGGACTACCTGGTCAAGAACGATTACTACGAGCGTGAAACGCTTGACCAGTACACCATGAACTTCATGCGCGGCCTGTGGGACCGCGCGTACAAGAAGAAGTTCCGCTTCGAAACTTTCCTGGGTGCCTTCAAGTTCTACACTTCCTACACGCTGAAGACTTTCGACGGCAAGCGTTTCCTGGAGCGCTACGAAGACCGCGTCTGCATGGTGGCTCTCCACCTCGCCCGCGGCGACGAGCAGCTGGCCACCCAGATGATGGACGAAATCATCGAGGGCCGTTTCCAGCCGGCCACGCCGACCTTCCTCAACGCAGGCAAGAAGCAGCGCGGTGAACTGGTCTCCTGCTTCCTGCTGCGCATCGAAGACAACATGGAGTCCATCGGCCGCTCCATCAACTCCGCCCTGCAGCTGTCCAAGCGCGGCGGCGGCGTCGCCTTTGCCCTGACCAACATCCGCGAGGTCGGCGCACCGATCAAGCAGATCGAGAACCAGTCCTCCGGCGTCATCCCCGTGATGAAGCTGCTCGAAGACAGCTTCTCCTACGCCAACCAGCTCGGCGCGCGCCAGGGCGCCGGTGCCGTCTACCTGCACGCGCACCACCCGGATATCTACCGGTTCCTGGATACCAAGCGTGAAAACGCGGACGAGAAGATCCGGATCAAGACCCTCTCGCTCGGCGTCGTCATTCCTGACATCACCTTCGAACTCGCCAAGAAGGGCGAGGACATGTACCTCTTCTCCCCGTATGACGTGGAGAAGGTCTACGGCATGCCCTTCTCGGACATCTCGGTGACCGAGAAGTACTACGAGATGGTGGATGACAGCCGGATCAAGAAGACCAAGATCAAGGCGCGCGACTTCTTCCAGACCCTGGCGGAGATCCAGTTCGAGTCCGGTTACCCGTACATCATGTTCGAGGACACGGTGAACCGGGCCAACCCGATCGACGGCAAGATCATCATGTCCAACCTCTGCTCGGAGATCCTGCAGGTTTCGCAGCCGACCACGTACCATGACGACCTGTCCTACGATGAGACCGGCAAGGACATTTCCTGCAACCTGGGCTCGCTGAACATCGCCAAGACCATGGACTCGCCGGACTTCGGCCGGACGATCGAGACGGCCATCCGGACCCTGACCGCGGTGTCGGACATGTCCAACATCGGCTCCGTGCCGTCGATCGCCAAGGGCAATGACCAGTCGCACGCCATCGGACTGGGCCAGATGAACCTGCACGGCTACCTGGCCCGGGAACGGGTCTACTACGGTTCTGAAGAAGGCCTGGACTTCACCAACATCTACTTCTACTCCGTGGTCTACCACGCCATCCGTGCGTCCAACCGGATCGCCATCGAGACCGGCCGGACCTTCGGCGGATTTGAGAAGTCCAAGTACGCCAGCGGCGAGTTCTTCGACAAGTACACGGACCAGGTCTGGGAGCCCCAGACCGAGAAGGTCAAGGCGCTCTTCGACGGCATCCACATTCCCACCCAGGAGGACTGGCGGGAGCTGAAGGCCTCGGTCATGGAGCACGGGATCTACAACCAGAACCTGCAGGCTGTCCCGCCGACAGGCTCGATCTCCTACATCAACAACTCCACGTCCTCGATCCATCCGGTGGCGTCGAAGATCGAGATCCGCAAGGAAGGCAAGATCGGCCGCGTCTACTACCCGGCTCCTTACCTGACCAACGACAACCTGGACTACTACCAGGACGCCTACGAAATCGGCTACGAGAAGATCATCGACACCTACGCCGTTGCAACGCAGCACGTGGACCAGGGCCTGTCCCTGACGCTGTTCTTCAAGGACACCGCCACCACCAGGGACATCAACAAGTCCCAGATCTACGCCTGGCGCAAGGGCATCAAGACCATCTACTACATCCGCCTGCGCCAGCTCGCGCTGGAAGGCACGGAGGTGGAGGGCTGCGTCAGCTGCATGCTGTAGTAGCCCAAAGCAACTGAAAAGTACGACGGCGGGTGCGCGCCCGCCGTCGTACGCCCACCGAGCGGCGCCCTTTCCCAAAAGGGCGCGGCTTCGGCGCTTAACCGCCACACCGCGCGAACTAGACTTGAAGTAAACACAAAAGGAATCCGAGGGTTAGAAATGACGGAGAAGGTCAAGCTGCTCCACCACGTTGAGGCCATCAACTGGAACCGCATCCAGGACGAGAAGGACGTGGAGGTCTGGAACCGTCTGGTCAACAACTTCTGGCTGCCGGAGAAGGTGCCGCTGTCCAACGACGTGCAGTCCTGGGCCACGCTGACCCCGGCCGAGCAGGAAATGACCATGCGGGTCTTCACCGGCCTGACCCTGCTGGACACGGTGCAGGGCACCGTCGGCGCCGTCAGCCTGATTCCGGATGCCATCACGCAGCATGAAGAGGCGGTGTACACCAACATCGCTTTCATGGAGTCGGTACACGCCAAGAGCTACTCCTCGATCTTCTCCACGCTGTGCTCCACGAAGGAGATCGACGAGGCCTTCCGCTGGTCCAACGAGAACGAGAATCTGCAGAAGAAGGCGCAGATCATCGTGGACTACTACACCGGCGATGACCCGCTCAAGCGTAAGGTCGCCAGCACTCTGCTCGAGTCCTTCCTGTTCTACTCCGGCTTCTACCTGCCGATGTACTGGTCGTCACGGGCCAAGCTGACCAACACCGCCGACCTGATCCGCCTGATCATCCGCGACGAGGCTGTGCACGGCTACTACATCGGCTACAAGTTCCAAAAGGGACTGGAGAAGGTTGACGAGGCCAAGCGGCAGGAACTGAAGGACTACACCTTCGATCTGCTCTACGAACTGTACGAAAACGAAGTGCAGTACACCCACGATCTGTACGACGGCGTGGGGCTGGCAGAGGACGTGAAGAAGTTCCTCCACTACAACGCCAACAAGGCGCTGATGAACCTAGGCTACGAGGCCATGTTCCCGTCGTCCCTGACGGACGTGAACCCTGCCATCCTGTCGGCACTGTCCCCGAACGCGGACGAGAACCACGACTTCTTCTCCGGCTCCGGATCTTCCTACGTCATCGGCAAGGCCGTCAACACCGAAGACGAGGACTGGGACTTCTAAGGGGCTGTGAGATCCCGACCTATCTGAGCAATTTCACGGTATCTGAGCAAAATGACCCACCTATCTGAGCATTGCTCAGATAGGTGGGTACTAAGAACTGTGAGAGCCGAAGTTGGTGGGCGGCTGGACGAACAGTCGACGAAGACCGGTGTCGTTGGCGATGGATGTGAGATGCAGGCCCAGTTGGAAGAAAATGACCAGGGCAATTGAAGTCTTCCAACTACACCGACAGTTTCTGCGGAAGTCCGAAGCAGGGATTGAGCCTGCCGGATCATGGTAGCCAGTCAACTTAGGCGTGGATTCCGGCTAGTCGATGTATGCCTACAGGCAACGGAAATCCACCAGCGGTCGGCTGCCGGTCGACGCCGCTGGCTGAATCGTTTGAGCCCGTCTGGCGATCCTCCTCGTCTTTACGCGTGGATCGCCAGACGGGCACTCAACGCATAAGGCTGGATCCCGAATGAGCAGACTCGAACGATCTTGCGGTAGGCAAGGATACGGTCATCTGGCTCGAATGCACAGTAGAAATCGAGTTGGCGTAGACGGTCGAGCTGCCGCCTGTAACGTCCAAGGGCCGCCGGATGAAAGCTGTTATTCCGAGGAAAGTGATGATGAATAAGTACGAAACCGGATCTCCTCAACCTGCAACGACTCTATCGGACCGCTTCCAAATCCTGGCACTCGACGGCGGCGGCGCCAAGGCCCTTTTTACCGCACATGTTTTAGCCCGATTAGAGGAAGATCTCGATGTCCGCGTTACTGACACCTTTGACCTGATCGCTGGAACATCGGCCGGCGGGATCGTCGCACTGGCACTTGCGGCCGGCATGCGGCCGTCCGAGATAGTGGAACATTACACCGGTCTGGTCGAAACTGTCTTTCCGGCCTCACGTCGCCGCTGGTGGCGCCTGCCTGCAAGACTAGCCCGCCCGGCATACGACGGAGCTGCACTTCGACGAGCCCTTACCGATGTCTTGGGCAATCGGCTCCTGGGCGATAGCCAGAAGCGCTTGATCATTCCGTCTTGGGACGTGCAAAAGGGCGGCGTTCACATTTTCAAAACGCCGCACCATCCCCGCCTCGTCAGGGATTGGAAGATTCCCATGGTCGACGTGGCAATGGCTACCTCAGCCGCGCCTACCTATTTTCCCGCCGCGCGTGTGGATGGGCACCGACTGGTGGACGGCGGCATCTGGGCAAACAACCCATCCGTTGTGGCTATTACTGAGGCAGTCAGCATGCTCGATGTCCCGCTGTCAGCGATCCGCGTTCTAAACATCGGAACAATGGACGAACTCACCAACCATTCAAAGCGGCTTGACGATGGCGGAATAGCCGGCTGGGCCAGACGCGCGGTACCCCTCGTCCTGAACGCCAGCAGCCGAGGCGGCCAGGGCATCGCTGAACACCTGGTCGGAAGGGACCACTACAGTCGATTTGATGTTCTTGTCCCTGGTGGCCTATACGCACTGGATAACGCTGATCCACGCGACCTAGCCGGCCTCGCGGCGTCTGCAAGCCGAGATTTGAGCCCCGATTTCACTGAAAGGTTCGCAGGGCATTACGCCGCTCCCTACGTCTCGCTTGCGAAACACCCGACCTCCACCGCTTTACCTAGCACTGAGGAGAATCATGCAACACCTTGACTACTTCGATGCATTTCTCAGGGACACTGTGAACCTGCCCCAGCCCAGCTTGGATCTGCTCGATAGCCGAGTCGACTCAATCTACAGGGCTCTGAAAGCCGATGAAGAAGTTGGTTCACTGGTCCGCGGCAAGATCCGCCAAGGCTCGTGGGCACACCGAACCATCATTAAGCCGCTAGGCACCAAAGAGTTCGACGCAGACATCATGCTACTCATGGACGAGAATCCGGACTGGTCGGCCAGTCCCAAGACCTATATTGACAAGGTCTATGCCGCGCTTCACCGCAACAGCGTCTATAAGGAGATGCCGCACTCGAGGAAATGCCGGTGCGTTCAGCTCGCTTACGCAAGTTCGATGCACGTCGACATCGTCCCCTATCTCCAGCTTGCCGGCGGCCGGGAAGTTATCGTAAACCGCGACTTGGATCAGTGGGAGGACACTAATCCGGAGGGATTCACGGACTGGATGCGGAATAAGGACGAAATTGCCAACGGCAACTTCCGCAAGGTCATTCGGCTACTCAAATACCTCCGCGATCATAAGAACTCTTTCACCGGGACCCGCTCTATTATCTTGACTACCTTGGTCGGTGAACAGGTATCCCCGATCAACAAGCTCCTGAATCCTGGCTACTACAGCAGCGTGCCCACAGCGCTCCTGCACATCGTCAAGGACCTCGACGCATGGCTGCAGGCAAGGCCGTACAAGCCCTCGATTGCCGATCCTTCCGGTTCCGGAGCAACCTTTGATCACAGATGGGACCAAAACACCTACTCCTACTTCCGTGACCGAATCCATGCACATGCAGCAGAAATGGAGGCTGCCTACCGCGAGACGGACAAGAATACGAGCGTAAGCCTTTGGCAGGGCATCTTTGGGCCAGGATTCAAGGCGCCGAGCTCTGGAGTGACCAGCCCCAAGTTCGGGATCAGCGCCGCGATCTCCACCACGACCACTGGCCGAACGGGCCGGGCCGGATGACCAAGCGGCGGTCGGTGCGCCGCCCACTGTCGGAATGGCAGAAGGATGCGGTCACCGGACTGCGCATGGCCGCGGCCGAGCAGCCGGATATCCTGCATGTCGTGTCCGGTCCCAAGCCATGTGAAGACGGTGCTGTGAGCATCACCCTGCGGCTGAATTCCGCAGAGCTTAACCGCCAGCCCGAAGGCCTCCCGCTCCGCGACCACGAGGAAATGTTTGTCCGCATCCCACCCTCGATTCTCCAACCACCACAGGTTGAGGTCGATCATTTGAGGTTTGCCGGCTACCCTCACGTCCTGCAGGGTCAGCGACTGTGCCTATATCTTGATCCTGCCCGCGAGTGGGACCCTGCCGGGGGCATTCAAGCTTTCCTCAACCGTCTCTGGACATGGCTGGCAGACGCGGTGGGCGGGAAATTCGATGCTTCCAGCGCGATGTATCACGCTGTGGGTGGTGTCCTGCATCAGACCCCCAAAACCCCAACCATAGTCGTCAGGGAGTCCGCACCGTCTGAGAGCTTCCAGTTGGGTTATTTGACGCGTCGATCAGATCGCCGTTTTGACCTAGGGTTCAAACGAGGCATCGCCGCCAACCCGCGCTTACCTGTCCTTACCCTGGCCAGCGATCTTCCGTTCGGAGTGGGGCGGACGTTGAGGACCCTTCTGGAGTACCTTGATGACCCACACTTGGATAAGCAAAGGGGGCGTCCATCCATTTCGGTTGGTCAGTCGTCAACGCTGTTCACAGGACTTGTAGCCTGTGCGTCTCGCGCTGGCCACGACGAACCGCAGTACTTTATGCTTGCGGTTCCACATCCTGCCGGCGGCCCTCCACACCTCCTCGGCGGCAGGCTGTTGCCGTCAACTGCAAATGCGCTACGGCAAGTTGCGCGTCAGCATGGCGTTGCCGCGACTATTCCACCCGATGCAATTCCTCCCGAGATTCCTATCGAATGGTGCAAAGTGTCCGATGAGCGCCCTGCTGTTACTACCCGTAGAGACACTGATCGTCCGGTCAGTAGCTTCCGGGGCAAAAACGTCCATCTGTGGGGCTGCGGTGGTATCGGCTCATGGGTTGCTGAGTTCATAGCGCGGGCCGGCGCAGCGCACATCACCGTGTGCGATCCCAGTACCATCACAGGGGGGCTGCTAGTCCGGCAGAATTACACTGAAGCGGATATTGGGCATCCGAAAGCCGAGGCCTTGGCCAAGCGCCTTCGCGCCCTTGGGGATGACCTGCATGTTGAGGTCGCACCGGGACATCTCCCTGACGATCTCATGAGGGTACTCGCCGCTGCGGACGTAATTATTGACGCCACCGTGAGTATCGCCGTAGGTCAGCTTCTTGATGGGCTCGCAGGGATAGCAGATCGGCGCGCCGTACTTGCTCAAGTGGCCACGGATTCACGTTCGGGCACTCGAGGAATACTGACCTTATCTGCGCCGGGGGATGCTCGCGGCCCGGCTGCTATCGACAGGCAGCGGGGCGAAGCAATACTGGCCGACCCGCAGCTAGAGCTCTACCACGCACTATGGCGCGATCCGTTGCCTGGTCACGAACTGATCCCAACTCGAGGCTGTTCGGCCCCGACGTTTCATGGATCGTCGGCTGATCTCGCAGCCGTTTCGGCGGGCCTCGTTACCTTTTTGGGAATGCAAATGACAGCCCCAGTCTCAGGTACCCATCTGATGGCAGTGCCTCACGCTGATGGTGGTCCTCCCCACCACTTCAGTCCAGCGGACTGACAGGCTCGGCTCCGGAGAACGACGTCATAGAATGGCGCTGCAACCCCATGGGCGTGACCATCGAGAGGATCGCCAACGTTTCGGCGAGGAACTGTCGCAGGCATCGAGTCTTTTGGTCCTTCTGCAGGTCCCGGCGCGCCGGTCAGCGTCCAGGGTTCAGAGGTGGTGTTGCGCGAGGTTTTCCACGTAGTTGTCTGGCTGGCCCACTGCTATACCCGTCACAAGGAAAACCTGCCGACATCGGGGCTGGAGTTCGATGTTGCCTCACTGAGCCCAGCCCCGAAGGCGGGGTACCCGCCCAGAGAAGTCGAAGACCGCCGACGAGGTGGCCAAGGTATCCGAGGAATTGCCGAACGCGACCGAAAGCCCAGTCACAGCAGCAGGACCTGGAGGCCGAGTTCGAGGAGCTGCGCCGGCAAGTGGCCGTGCCAAGACGGCCAATAGCGGAATGCCGGACCAGCATGACTATCACGAAGCGAATACCCGCCGCTATCTGATCGACGAGGGGCTGCACTGGGCCGTCTGGAAACTCGACAAGCCCGAAGACAGCGAATACCCGGTCGACACCATGCCCACATAGTTCCGGCGATGTCCGATAAAACGTGAATTTTGAAAGCAGGATCGCCTAGGGACGGCTCCAGATTCAAGGCTACATCCAGGCATGGCATTACCCTCGCCTGGGTCCACTGCCTCCTCGATAGGGCTCCCTCTTTGGAGTGTGTGCCGGAGGTTTTAACAACTCCTCGACGCTGACATCCAGAACCTCGGCAATATCCCAAAGGCGTTCGTAAGCGATGCTTCTCTTCCCCCATTCAAGATGGATAAGCATATTGCGGCTCATTCCGACTTCGAGGGCGAAAGCTTCTTGTGTCAGGCCATTGGCCAGTCGAAGCTCCCTGATGCGCCCTCCTACTTGCGCCCTTATTCGAGCCCATCGGTACTGCTGCGGCTTAGGGGTTTGCTCTGGTCGGATAGGCACACTTCATGCCATTAGAATTAGACTTGTTTGTCTGCCCAACTAGTAGTACATGTAGTGAAGCTCATAGCTCACTCGTTCCGGAGTTTATCTTGACCATTCACGTCTCTGTCGACCTCGCCCACTCGGTGACTGTCCGAGACCTCAAATACTTCCTTCAATGTGTGCCAGAAAATGTTGATCTTGATATGGATCTCCGCTGGGCAGAACCGGGCAGATCCGCCGTGCGGTACCTGGGGCTGAACATTCCTTTGTCCCGACATGACCCTATTGAGTAGTCGCGTCGATTGTGGGAGCTGAACGATGATTGAGGAGGGCTGGGAGCACCTGAGAGCTGTTCTCCGCGCGGCAAGGTCAATGGGTGTCGACAGGGTTTGGGTCGTTCCAAGCTCGTCTGCTGGGCGAGTTGAGGAGTTCATCGATGTGCATCTGCTCGTGCAGGAGAACTCGGCAAGGATAGTCGGTGAAGGACCGCGGCAGCTGTTGCGGTCCACAGTGGAGCGAATCCTTCCGGGTTCCAGGATCCGTGTGGACAGCGTCGAAGACCTGGATGGGGCGGGTGATGTGGTGCACCGCCAAGCCCTGCTGACCATGGTTGAACTAACGGATCAACTGACTGACCGAGAGGAGGGCCGCTGGCGGGTAGGCACTGCCTCTGGAACGCTCTATGTCTTCGACCTCACTCATGGCAATCGGACCATGGTTCGCTTGCCTAGCCATGAAGACCCATACAAAGATTTCATTCGAATTCCCACCGCTGGTTTGAGGAGAGATGGGGAAGCTTTGAGGCTGCTAACAATATATCGACTCCAACTCGGCCAACCTGGTGCTCTACTCGTCGACGTGCGAGAAGACGGAATTCCAACCTTCCGCGGCACGACACCCGTAGTATCCATTTCCCGAATCGAGGAGAAGTAGAGGCCCGATGGAACTCACGGCATGGGTAAAGAAATCCGGCGACTGGTGGATTGCGGACGTGCCCGACCTCCCGGGTCTGTTTGCTCGTACGCGCAGACTGAATGACATTGTTGACGCCTTGGCTGCCGGCTACGAGCATCACCACGGCCTCTTACCGGAGCCCTTTCTTGTTGCGCTGAAAGTTGATGGCGAGTCCTGGCATATGTACCGGCCCCACTTGCCGGTCAAGAGCAGATGGAATGAGGCGTGGCAGGTTGCCCCTTATGCCCCAGAGCAGTTTGAGCGTGAAGTCCGTGATCGGCTGGAAATCAGAAGGGAATACACATGACAGAAAATCCCTTTGCTGGATTACCAGCACGGCCGCGCGACCGTATTGACCTGCTCCTCGGGCTCATCGCAGCGGACTGGAAACGAAGTGGATCCGACCAGCGATTCTTCCAGTACGTCGCTAATCTGCAGCACAGACTCGGCGTTGACGACGGCTACGTATTTGAGGACAGTGACCTGATCGCGGTGCTGTCCGGCTCCGAGCTCCCACAACCAGATCATGACGAATTCATCCTGACTGTCCACCGGTCAACGGGTTCTGACCGTTCGGACCGATCTGAACACGATTCTCGGCATCGACGCCGGCGGACTCCCGCTCAGCAAGCCGCAGCCGAGCGGAGGGTAAAGATTGAGGCAGCAAAACTGCGCTGCGAGCTCGATAAGCATCTGGGTCGCGAGACCCCGCAATGGGTAATCGAACTGGCTCAGGAGAAACCGGATCGGCCATGAATGTTGTGCTGTGCGCTCTAGGGTGCGAAGACGTGAGGCCTGTGGATGTCTGAAACTGCGACGCCTATCGCTGTCGCCGGTGATTGGCATGGTGACGTTCCTTGGATGCGCGCCGTGGTCGACGCCGCCGCAGCTGCTGGAGCTGAACTTATTCTGCACGTAGGCGATTTAGCTGTCTTGTGGCCAGGCCGGGACAAGGGAAAATTCGACCGCAGGCTTCAGCAGCGTCTGGAGCTGCGGGACATGAAATTTGTTTTCGTGGATGGCAACCACGACAACCATCATGAACTGCGTTTGCTGCCACTCGACGATGACGGGCTCGCACCCCTCCGCCCTCACATCAGGTATCTGCCTCGTGGAGCACGCTTCAAGTACGCGGGATTGACTATTGCTGGCTTGGGCGGTGCATATTCAATTGACCAGGAATGGCGTACAGCCGGCAAAGACTGGTGGCCCGAAGAGGATGTAACCGATGATGACGTAGACCGGCTAATCGCAGGCGGTCCGGCAGATGTCCTCATAATGCACGACGTCCCATACGGTGTAAGAGTCAAAAGTGACCTCGACCTGCCTCCAAAGATTCGAGAAGCGTCACAAGCAACCAGAACACGACTCCGTCGCGCCGTTGACGCTCTCGCACCCGCCTCCGTGTTCGCAGGCCACTGGCACCAGCGGGTCATTGGCACGATCCTTCATCCCGGCGGGAAGGAAACTAGGGTTGATGTCTTGAACATGAACCTGAGCCGCGATGGGAACGCTGTCCTCGTCTGGCCTGGTAGCTTTCCACTGCGAGTGGAGCCGCTACCAATCGGTAGCCCACGCCGTGAAGAGGGTCAACCGCTATGAGGGTGCCTTTGCGTTGAGTGGAGAGGCTCTTGCATTCCTGGCGTGTGAGGGCATATGTACAACTCGTTGCCGCCTGTCTTTTACGACTGCAGGTCAACAGGCTCGGAAAGGGGCGATAGGCGCGTCCGCCAACTGGCGTGGCGTAAGTCGAAATAAAAACTGCAAGGAGCTTTTCAGGCCCGCCAGCAGAAACACATCAGGATCCGGGCCGCCCGACTTCGAGTCACGCTGGACCGGAAACTCGCTTTGGAGACCACATCTTGGATGCGGGAGCTGGCGAACAAGCCACTTCGGTGGCTGTACATGCGGGGCCATGGAACAGCCGGCTATCGAGAGATAATTAGCCTTCTGAATCGACGCGGGCCAGGCTCCTCCCCAGCGCCTCGACCTTCGCAGCGACTAGTCCCGGTGCGTCGGTCAGACGGTAGGTGATGGACCGGCTCGGACCTCCGGTTGTGCGGCTTACAGAGGCGACCAAGGGGTGTTCGAGCAGCTGCAGTACCTCTTCGATGTCCTTTGTGGAGGGCCGCGGGTCGATCTCGTCCCTGACGATAAGGTAGATCTGTTCTGCGGATAGGGCACCGTGAGTCACTTCATCTGCTTCGCGGGCTTCCTGCGCGAGTACCGCAACGACCTGGGAGAGCAGCATGATCCGGCGTTCGGCCTGCGACCACCCGCTTTCAAGGTCCTTTCGGGCCGAGGAGCGGGGGTCAACGAGGTTCAGGAAGGTGGCCGCGGACCTCGGCGTAATTTCGTGCCGGCGGAGCGCCTGGCTAAGGTCCTCTACGGTGATGAGCGCCACGCCGTTCTGCTCGGCTCGTGCACGGACACGCCCGCCGTCGAAACCAGGGCCGACCAAGGCAACGAAGTCAGCGTTGTGCTTTTCCTTATGCTCCGCGAGGGTGTCGAAGGAGACCGCTCCTTCATTGACCGTCCCGCTGCGGGCAGCCTTGGCATCGAGAATTACGCGCACCGGTTTTCCGTGCGGATCCTCGACCGTGGCGAGCACATCCGTCTTGCCTCCTCCTCCTATGTGGCGTGCCTCGAATCCCAGGTAGGAAAAGGCGTCGGCAACAGCCTTTTCCAAACGGATCGGGGTCTCTCCGGCTATGGCAGCAGTCTCAAGCTCGAGGCTTAATCTTTTTGCCATGGATGGGCCGGGCTCTCTCGAAAGATCATCCGCGTCGGTGGGTCGGTCGTCATCCTCATCCAAGACAGTTTGCAGCGGGATTTCGAGGGCGATCCGTTCGCCCAGTGCCGTAGCCTGATACCTCCAGTTGGCGCGCTCCGCGATGAGCCCGGCCGCCTTGAGCAGCTGCAGTCGGGTTCTTACTCCTCCAACATCGACCCTTGCCATCCCATAGTGCTCGTATGCCGCCCGGGCAAGGTCGGGGGCCTTGTCGAATTCTGCCAGCATTGGAAGGATTTCGAGCATGAACAGGAACCGGCGGTGCAGGAGGAGCACGAGTTCGAGGGTGCTCTGGGTTTCGAGCCATGCGGAGGCGGGATTGGACGGGGAGTAGATGTTGAATCCGGTCTGTTCGAGGAGACCGGACTTGTTCAGTGTCGTCATGACGGCGCTGAAGGAGCTTTCTGATACCCCGAAGGTCTTCTGGGCGAAGGTGAGCAGGTCGGCTCTTGAGATGCTTGGGGACGCCGCGTTGACCAGCAGGTACAGCGACTCGACTAGGTCGGTTTCACCGTTTCCCCGGGGTATGTAGCCGAGCGCAGGGTTTCTGCTGGCCAGGACCTCGGACGACAATTCCCCAAGGAGGGCTGCGATCGCTTGAGGCAACTCAGGGACGGTAACAGCCGACGTCACGGCCCGGGGAGTCCGCTCAGGGCCCCCTAACTGGAGGCTGGCTACGGCTTCGCGCCCGGCATCCGTCAACCCGATGAGTGTGTTCGTCTTGTACTCCGCTAACCCCATGGCTGACATCCAGGTGACGCGCCTTCGGACCTGATCCAAGGTGGTCCACTGCAACTGGAACTCGGCCGCGGCCACATCCATCAGCTCACGCACTGACTTGGGTCCATCTGTAAGCACGTGGAGGAGCTCACCAACGAATCGCACGTGACGGTGAAGGATCGCGAGCAGGTCACCGGCATGGCGGGAAGACATCCAAAGTTGGGCTTCCTCAGATACAGCGAGATGCTCCCGATCCAAGTGGTTGATAAATCCTGCCGGGGCGATCTGCTTCACGGCGTCACGAAGCGCGCGTTGGACTCCATCACCCAAGTCGACGGTGGCGGTGACGAGCCCATCATGAGAATCGACCGCGGACAACAATGTTTCCAAGGTCTGGACCTGGTTCTTGCCGCCGCCGGGCATGTACGGCATCCCCGAAATTCTGGAAGCCCACGGAAGAGGGACAACCGTCGGCCGCCCGCTAGTAGCCGGCGACTCATCGTTGGATGAGGGGAGAGGGGCGTTAGTCATCTCGGCTGTCCTTTTCTGTGTCTAAAGTGAAGGCGAGGATAGTGGCGGGCGTGCTTCCCGTCCCAACTCGATTCTCGCCCAGTTTTGTGGAAGTGCGGCGCACAGTTGAAGTTTGCAGACAGGCGCCAGGCGCGCGAGTCCATCCTCCAAGCTGTGGTCGTCGGCCCGTTCGCGCTCAGGTGCGATCACTTCGGTCTAGGTAAGGCTTGATTCTCAGCGGGATGTTCGGGTCAGGGATTCACATCTTGCTTAAGCGAGGGAATCTGGTCGAAGACCGCGCCGGGGAGGGCTGAGTCGATGGCCGCGAGATGGTGGAGTTGCATGGTCAGGTCGCCGCGCAGGAGCTTGGTGAGGTACTGATACTCGATCCCGGTGTCAACCGAAAGCTGCTTGAGGGTCATCCCCTGGTCTTGCAACTGTCGGCGGATGCGAAGGCAGAGGCAATGCTGTAGCCAGGCGGTGCGGGCTGACGCAAAGTCGTTCCCAACCGACTGCTCGAGGGTGGCGCTGGCAGACCGGCCGAAGGAAAAGGGGTTAGCGAGCCAGTCCTTCGGGCGGAACGGGCTCGATCGGTCAGTCATGATCGTGAAACTAGTTCTGCAAGCTTGTTATGGCAAGTCGAGTCGCCACAATAATTCCTTTTAGTCACCTGCTGACTACTAATAGTAATATGATGACTATCAGCTGTCCATGCTTGTGCCGTCTCCCAGCCCGGCCTTTGCCCACCGGGTGGAGCAAGGAGGAACGCGATGCACCACGATCCATACCGGCACGTGCTGTCACAAGATCGGTACCTGCTGCTTTGGCAGGAAAACGGGGAGACAAAGCAGAAGCATGTTGGCCCGGACATTGTCTCGATCGGATTTGAGGATACGGAACGGGTCCGGATAGGGCGTAGCTACCCGCATAGGCGTCATTACGAGGGAATCTACCCGGTGATCGAGACCCGTCAGTCGGTCTGGTACGAGTCGATGCTTGAACTGCAGTGCCTGATGCAGCTGGAGCACGCGGGAGACTTAGCTGGCATCTCGACCCAGCCGATGTGTTTCGTTGGGCCAAACCGATTCCGGCATTATCCGGATTTTTTCTACCGCCGTAGCTCGGATCAGACAGGCGTCGTCGTCGATGTTCGTGCCCGCGAACGGATGGATGAACCCACTCGTGCACGATATGGCCTGACTGCTGCTCTCTGCCGCAGTGTCGGCTGGGAATACGAAGTTATGCATGGTTTGACCGACTGGGCGGCCATGAACCTCGAGTGGTTGTCAGCGTTCCGGAACCCACGGTTCACCCTGCCAGCCCCCGTAAGAGAGCAGCTTATGTCGCACATAACGCAACCCATATCTTTCATTGAAGCGGCCAAGCTGATCGACTCCCGGGCACCCGAGGTGGCCAAGGCTAATCTGTACCACCTGATGTGGAGACGTGAAGTGGTCACGATTTCGGACGGGCCATTTTGTGAAGAAATGTTGATCATTGCTGCACAGGTGGCACCATGAACCATGTCACCGGGTTTCGTCTGGGCGACAATGTCATCTTCGATGACCGAGAGTGGACGATTGCCACAATCGCTGGAACTGCTTTCGGTCTTCGCGATGCTTCTACGGGAGAGTTTATCTCGACGACTCTGACCGAGCTTGTCCTAGCGACCGGACGCCCCGACGTGTTCGACCCCTCAATGTCTGGGCTAGGCCCGCTGCACAATGCCGACGAGTCCACGCTTCTATTGGCCCGGCACGTGCGTGAATTAGTCGATGGCACGGCCCCGGACGGCGGGCAGACCCGCCCGGAGTATCATCCGAGCGTTCCCCAAGGGCAGCGCAACGCACGCAAGTTGCAGGAGCTGAAAGACCTAGGATTCCCGGTCGGCGATAGCACCTTGCGCCGATACATCACCGAGTACAGGAGGTTTGGGCCCGCCGCGCTGCTAGACCGGCGGTCAACACGAACCTATTTGCCCTTGGACGGCGTTGCCGATGAAGTCATTGCCATTTGTGATCACCTGATTCGCGAACGTGTCCGAAGCTCGTCAACCACGTGGACCATCCTCGCCGCGGAGACACGTAAGCGCTTTCTGGCCGAGTGGCCAGATAAGCAGATTCTGTTGCCGAGGAAGAAAAAGCTCATTCAGGTGCTTCAAGAACTCTCGCGCGACCTCGACCCAACTGGTTCAGCCAAGAACAGGCAAACGGCGGCGAATTCACCCAATCGGCTATTCAGTCCGCGTCCTGGTTTGCTGCCCGGAGGCGAGGTGCAGGTCGATTCAAGCCCCTTCGACGTCATCGTTCGGATGCCCGATGGAAAGCCCGGCAAAGTTGTGCTCACCATAATGATGGATAAAGCCACGCGGTCGATCATCGCCACCAGCGTTCAAAGGAATAACACCGGGATCGACGTCGCCTCGATGCTCGCCGACGCCTTAACTCCTCCGCTACTGCGCCCGACCGGCGTGCCCGCCATCGACACTTGGCGTCTCACCCAAATGGAGTTTCCGTGGGCAAAGAACCTCGGGTCGGACCAAAGCACCCGGCTGGATACGTCACGGCCGGCGATGGCTATTAGCCGCTTGGTGACAGACAACGGTAGGGACTACCGTTCTCAAGTGGTGGAGGCCGCATGCGTGCAGCTGGGGATAACACTCACTCGTTCGGCGGTGCGAACACCGACAGACAAAGCGATCGTGGAGCGGGCCTTTCATACCATCAAAACTAGGTTCGTGATGCTCCTGCCCGGCCAGACAGGCGGCGCCGTCGAAGCCCGCGGTGCTCACCCCGAAAGGGAAGACCTCCTCGACGTGGAGGAATTGATTTGGCTCTTCGATGCCTGGATCGGTCAGGTGTGGCAGAACACTGCAACGGAGGGACTGCGAGACCCACGCCATCCGATGGCGCCGCCGCTAAGCCCGAACGCGATGTATGCAGCAATGTTCCCTTTCGTCGCCTACGTACCGATGCCCCTCAGTGAACGCGACTATATAGCTCTATTGCCGGTCGATTACCGCACGATTCAAAAGGATGGTGTGGAGTTTGGCCGACGTACATATGACTCACCCGCGCTTGCACCATACCGTCTGCGTTCTTCACGCTCGCCGGGGCAGAAGAAGTACGAGATCCGTTACCGGCCCACTGATCCCAGCCGCATCTGGGTTTACGTCGACGAGCTCGACGCCCACATTCCTTGCGACTGGCGTGACCGCCGCGTCGACACGCCTCACTCCCGCCGAATGTGGGATCTGGCTGGCCAGATGCGAAGCACCTTCCAACCTCTCGACGCCGACCACAGCCTGACTGAAACCATGTCGCTGATCCAACGGGCACACCAGCAGTGGAAGCAGGAGGTCGCGAAAGCCGAGAGGGCTGAGATGGCAGAGTATCTCAACACAGTCCAGGGCCGCACCGCTCACGAGGGTCGTGGCGGTTCGGAGGTACTAGACGACAATCTGGCACCGGGGAGGCCTGTGGCAAAGGTTGAGGGTAAAGACACCAACGAATGGGATCTCGAGGACTGGGAGCCGGACGAAGCTTTGGGCATCGAGAAGGAGGTATGAGGTGACGAAATACCGCAAGCGTTTGCGCAACGGCGGTAATCTATCCCACTATCTCGGGTACCTGACGTGGGCACAGTCCCAGCGCGAGAACGTGCGCATGCCTCCTACCGCGACGGTTGCTGCAATGAGCTCTCTCAAGCGGCGAGACTACAACGAGGCGCGTCAAGCCTACCTTTCCCGTGGCATAACAGTGGCAACGAGGACCGTCCACGACCTCGATGCGACTGTCATGGAGCAGATGGATGCAAACTTCGCCAAGCGTGGAGGCGGGCACGGGATCTTTCTCTCTGCTCCCTCCGGCGCCGGCAAGACGACCGCTCTGCATCTCGTTCTCGGGGCTGTACTGGCGGATTTGCAGGAGAACGACCCGGGACTACTTCAGCGGGGAGATGTGCCCATAGGCTATGTGTGCATCCCAGCTCTGGGCACGCCGAGGTCCATTTATCAGGTTCTCGCCGACTATCTCGGAATTGACTACACCATTGGAGTCACAGAGGCCGAGCTGTCCACCATGGTCCGGAACGGGGTTAACTTGGCGCGAATGGAGCTGCTGGCAATCGACGAGGTTCAGAATCTCGACAACGCCGCAAGTGCCGGACCTGTTGCCGATGCGCTCCGCAGACTGGGGGACGATGTTGACGCCACGATCATCCTCGCGGGCATCGACCTTGAACACACCTCGATCACTACCGGCCGCAGGGGTGCACAGATCGCGAACCGCTACCGCCGAGCATCTGTCTACGATTACACCGACAACTCCCAGGTCGACTGGAAGAGACATTGGCTAAGTCTTGTAGGCGGCATGGCCGCGGCCCTGCCCCTCCACGCCAACGATCCAAAGGAGGTAGCGAAGCTCTCCAGGCTCCTGTTCGAGATCACACACGGCTCGGTTGGAATGCTTAACTCCGTACTGACACAGGTAGCCCGCCGGAAGATCTCGGAAGGCATTCTCGAGAATGAGTACGTAGAGGCTGCCGACCTGGAAAATGTGACGCTCACGCTGCAAGCGGAACGTCGGCTCATCCAAGTCGTCAATGGCGCGGTGATACCTACAACAAGTCTTTCTAAACGGCGTGCTCTTCTCGCCCGGAACACGAGCACAAGTGAGTGAAAGGAGGCCACGGCTCGCACCCTTACTGGTCCCCGAGCCCGTGCCAGGAGAGACTCCGGCCAGCTTCGCCCGGCGGCTGGAGGACCGGCTCGGTGCCCGTCATGGCACCTACCTGGGGAAGGCCTCATCCGAACTGCGGAGCCTTGGAATAGGGGAACAAACGGTAAAGCAGGAATACGACCAGCTGGCGGATCTTCTCCGGGAACGTTGCGGACTGGCCGATGACCACTTCGAGCCCGGGCTGTGGACAATGAACCAGGTCTGGTGCTCCTGCCCACAGTGCGGCCCTGTCGTCGAGCTTGACTCCCGTCGCTCGCGCTGGGTCTGCCAGGAACATGGCCTGTGGACAGGACCTGTCGCGGTGACACCCCATGACCGCTCAGAACCCTCGCCGCCAGGTCCTCTGCACGGAAGCCGCGTACCGGCGAATGTCATGGACGCCGCTGCTCGTTTGGTGGGAAGCGGCCATACGCATTCGATCCTCGTGAACGAGTGTGTACGCCGTGCCGTATCGTTGCGTTCTCACAGCGGAAGGCGGGACCCTGAGCCCCAAGATCTGCCTGTGGCATCCGTGTTGCTACTCGCAGTGATGAATCCTCTAACTCTCGAGGAGTTGGCTGCCGCTGCTGACACCCGTGTTGCATATGAGAACCTACAACATCACGTCATGGGTGTTGCTGCGACAGCGAGCCTCTCCCTAGACGGGAAACAGCAGTTTGCCGAATTGGTGGACCAAGCCTGGTTGCTCATCCGTCCAACAGTTGTCGCAGCCCGTGTGGCTACCGGCCAAGACATTGCAATTGATGTCATTGATCCGGTCGTTCCTTTGGACCCGGCTTTGACCCGTACAGCATGCGGCCCTGCTCCAGCAGAGTGGTTTGCGCAGATAAAGACCGCCCGCGCCGATGCGGCCTGGTGGATCGACCGTTTCGTGGTACGGATGCCAGGATTTGTCGAAGGTACCAGTGCCTGGATACTGCTGTGCCCGTCCGGTCATTGCCTTCATTCAGAACCATCCAGAGTAACCCGTTATCCAGGCAGGGACTTCCACTGCACTATTTGCGCCGGGTCCCGCCTGGTCGAAGGCCTTACTTCGTTAGCGGATACAGACCCTTTCCTAGCGGAGCAGTGGGACAAGGAGAGAAACGGGCGCTTGACCGCGGCTTTGGTTCTTCGCGGCTCCGGCAAGAAGGTGTGGTGGCGCTGCGTTGAAGGGCACGTTTGGCAGTCGACCGTGGCCAACCGAGCCCTCAAAGGGTCCGGATGCCCTTACTGCGGCGCGAAGGCAGTTCTACCTGGATTCAATGATCTCGCGACTACCCATCCAGCTTTGGCCGCGCTTTGGGATTTCGACGTAGAACAGAAGCCAGCCCACCAAGTCTCCGCAGGCAACACGAGAGCGAAAATCCATCTGCGATGCGCGGCAAATCACCGTTTCATCCGCACACCGGCCAAGTTGGTCCAGCGTCCGTTCTGCCCGATCTGTGATGGTCGCACAGTGGTGGTGGGGGAGACCGACCTCGCTACCACGCATCCCGATGTCGCTTCCTGGTGGCATCCATCAAAGAACGACACGCTGAAACCGACCGACCTTAGAGCGGGCTCCGAGAAACGAGTGTGGTGGCTGTGCCCGGACGGGCACGAGTTTGAGCAAACAATCGCATACCGTACTAACCAGAAGAAACAGCAGTGCCCTGTCGACACCGGTCGACTCCTGCTGCCCGGGGTTAACGACTTGGCAGCGAAGCACCCAGACCTTGTAGCCGACTGGAACCACGAACTTAACGATGTACGTCCAGACCAGATAGTCCCCGGGACCACGAAACGTTGGTGGACCTGTGAGCGCGGCCATACGCAGCACGTGCAAGTCGGGAATCGCATCCGCTCAGGTGGATGTTCGGTTTGCCCTCCTGAGAGGCGCGTTGGAACGCCCTTGCGCAGTTTCCGTCGAGGACGGCAAGGCTGGGATAAGCGCCGTCAATCCATCTAGGGTTCTTCTCTGGATACTCCGGAAGTGACCTCATTTATCCCCTAACGGAACTCGAACCGTTGCGGGCGACAAGTGTCTGCACGGGCGAAGTGGATATAGGAGGAAACGATGAATGACGCTGAAGGGACTAGCCGCAAGTAAGTGAGTGGTGGGATCACTATAGACTGGAATGCGTGGTCTTCGGCCAGGAGGGGGGGAAGATGTTGAACATGCATGAGCGCGCGAAGCTCGTGAAGTCGAAGCAGCGAGTCGCGGATCACGGCGAGGTGTTTACACCTGCTTGGATGGTCGAAGACATGCTGAATCAGGTCAGGGACGAGTAGGAGCGCATCGACTCTCGCTTCCTAGAGCCGGCGTGTGGGTCCGGCAACTTCCATTCTCGTGGCCGCAGGCGTCGTTCTGTTGCTGCAAAGGGAACAGGACTGAGCATTAACGCCTGCTTCTTCAGGGTCAGCGGATCGAACCCCGGAGCCCTCCGCCCTCCAAGGGTGATGACGTACCCCGGGTGCCCGAAATACCCTCCGGGCTTGTGAGGCTCAAGGGCGTGATCTGCCCTCGGCAACCGTTCTCAGGCGGGCCCGGGCCGGATTCTCTGTCCGTGCCCACCTAACAGAACACCGAGCCCCGAGAAAAGCATCCATCTAGCGCAGGCTTCGCAGCGGCGGGCGGATCCACGGGGCCTGAGGCGCCGGGTGGCGATCAGGGGGAAGATCTGCGGGCGGGCCAGCGCCACCAGCCTACGGAGGCACCCCGCATGCTCCCGCGAGGGAATGATGGAAAGCAGATCCTCAGCCGGCTGTCCGGGTCGCAGGTTGCTCTGGCTGTGATCCAAATAGGGGCTGTTCCGCCGGGGCGGCGGGCGTAGGCTCTTGCAGAGGAATCCACCGGCCCCGGGAGGCAACTGTGCACGCATCGTAACGTATGGCCCATATCATTCACGCCCGCCATCCACAGGAGACCCCTGCCCCACGGGTCAGCCCGAAGGACTGGGCCACGCCCGGAGTCACAGCGGCTTTGCGCTGGGCTGTGACCGGAATGGACACCGGCCTTGAGGCTGCATCCCCGAGGATCCAGGAGGGCCTGCGCCGGATTGCCGATGACCTGGCCGGCGGGGTGGAAAGAATGACTCCCCGGCTTCATGAGGGCCTGGAACGGGTCGCACCTAAAGCTGCCCCTCTTGCCGGCGGTGCAGCCTCCGCCGGCAACCTGAACCGGATGGGTGGGACTTCCCGGAAAATCTGGTTATTTGCCGGCCTGCTTGCCGCCGCCGCAGCCGGTGGATTCACCGCATGGCGTGCCCTCCGGGCGGCCGATGCTGCGGCAGCGGGGACTGAGCAGGAGCAGGTTTCCCGGGACATGGACAGGGCCGCCGCCGGTCTCCGGCACGCCGCCGATGATCTGCGGTCCCAGGTCTCCCAGCTGACCGTTCAGCTCAGGACCGCGGCTTCCGGAATGACTGCCGACGTCAAATCCCAGGCTTCCCATCTGGCCGCGGGGATGAAGCCCGGGACCCGGCGCGCCGGGACCCCGGGCGGTAATGCGGCCATGGATCCAGAGCTGACCTTTGACGATCAGGGATAAACGGCGCGCGACGGCATCCAGCCGGCTGCCCGCGCTGCCGGGCAGGCAGCAAAACTGCGCACGCCGTTGTTATAGTGCGCGGCAATGCTGTCCATGTCGATGTCCTGGCCCAGCGTGAGCTGGCGCCGGAAGGAACGCCCTCGCGCTCTTTGGGCAATCATCGGTCATATGCGCCGTTATCGGCATATGAGACTCCTGCCGTCCTGCCTGTACCGGCGCTGCAGGATCGGTGGGTGCTGATGTGGTCCGCTACCCTTTGTTCATGCGTAGGACGTCGGCACGGGGCTCCAACACCGTTGAAGGTGAGCGCGTAATGATCCTGTCCGCAGGGGTGGGATCGGGGCACAACAGCGCCGCCGCTGCGGTAGAGCAGGCGTGTTCCGCGCGCGCCGATATCGTCGAGGCGCAGGTGCTGGACGTGCTGCAGGTCAGTAGCGCGCTCTACCGCGACGTGCTGGGGAAGGGTTACTTCGTCCTGGTCGAGGACCTGCCATGGCTGGTCGAGTGGGGCTATGACGCCAGCAACCCGCCGTTCCGGCGCCGCGGCCCGATCGACCCCTGGACACGGATGAACGCCCTTCCGGTCATCCAAGCGATCAAGCGGTTCCGACCGACCGCGATCGTGTGCACGCACTTCCTGCCGGCCCAGCTGCTGGCGACCCTGCTCCTTCGCGGCGTGATCGATGCCAGGACTGCTGTCGTCACGACGGACTACGACTTCCAGGGCCTGTGGCTCACGAGCGCATTCCACAAACTCTTCGTCGCCAGGGAGGAGGGAAGGGTCGAGCTCACGGCGCTCGGTCTGCCGCCCGACCGCGTCGAGGCCACGGGAATCCCGATCGCGGCAAACCCGGACGCCGCGCCCGGGCGCGACGCCAACGGGCCCCCGATGCTGCTGATCTCCGCAGGCGCAAAAGGAGGCGACTACGCCGTCGCAGTTGTGCGGCAGACGCTGCACATGCGCTCCGCATTCACAGCCACGGTCGTATGTGGACACAACGACGCGCTGCGGCAGCGCATCGACCAGCTGGTGGCGCCCGCCGGCGACCGCTACCGCGTGCTCGGCTTCACAGCGGACATGCCGCAGCTGCTGCGTCGCGCCGATCTGTTCGTGGGTAAACCGGGCGGGTTGTCGGCGTCGGAGTGCATGGCCGCGGGGCTGCCCATGGTGCTGGTGAACCCTATCCCGGGGCAGGAGGTTCGCAACGGTGACTACCTGATGGAGCAGGGGGCGGCCGTGCGCTGCAACAGTGCCGCCACGATCGGCTGGAAGATCGACGAGGTGCTGCGCGAGCCGGGCCGCCTGCGGCGGATGCAGGCGGCGGCGCAGCGAACCGGTCGTCCTGACGCAGCGGCGGACGTGCTGACCGGCCTGCTGGACGGGCCGTCCCGTCCCCTGGTCGTGACCCGTGCGGCGCAGAAGACGATCCTCGCCGCGAGCGAGCGCCGCGTCGTCGCGACCGATCTGACGGGACCGTCCTCGCTGGTCCGCCTGGTCGACCAGGCTGCGGGCAGTACGGTCGCTCTGCTGCGGGCAGAGGAGCTGGGTGATCTGCAGAAGCGGTATGCGACTGGGAACGGGGGCCTGGTCCTGCGGCGCGACAAGGCGCCCGTGTCGCTCCGGTGGGAGGAGCGGCGGTTACTGCGTGCCATGCTCCGGGGCGACGACGTGCTGCCCGTCCGCGTCGAGGGGCCCCCGGCACCGCTTTAGCACCCTCCCCGGGTGACCGGTACGCGACCCCGCATCGACCTCACGCCGGCCGACCATCCGAGGCGCCTTCTTCATCGATCGCCCCGTTGCCCTCTTCATGACCCTGAATAGGCAAGAATCAGGGTTGCTGGCCTGCAGTACGGTACGTCCTCGCTCAGTTCAACGGTGAGGGACGCCCCAACCGTGCGCATCAGTGAGGCCGAAACCACGCCTTCCCGGGCACTTCTCCCAAGCGCCGACCGCGTATCTGATGAAGCACTGTGGGTAGCAAAGTTCCGATGCCCACAACCGGGGACAATCCTCATAGGTTATCCACCGCTACGGCTGCCGGGGAGCTACCCCAACGGCTCCCCGAATCTTCAGCCGTGGATAACCCGGATTGACCCCAATCGTGGACATCTCATAATGCTGGCTATACGGATCCGAGACAGTAGTTAAGCGGCGTGCTCCTGGTGCTCGTGGATCATCCGCCTACTTCCCCTTCCGTTCCCTGTAAAAAGCCGCCGTCCATCAGATCTGCCATGGCCTGCGGTTTCCGAGTCATCCGGGCAATTTTACTGGCCAGGTCGCGCAGTCCTTGGGCTGAATGATCACCGGCGTAGTCGAATTCAAGTTGTACTCGGTCACGCCGTCCTCGGCTGAAAGGACCCCGCGCAGGTCGTGGGATAAGGCGGTGGTGAAAGTAAAGGGCATCATCTACCCCAACGAAACAAAAGAGCTCGAAGCCGACGGCGAAGACTATGTCGCTTGTGGGGTAGCCGGACCTGCGGTGCATCGGTAGGGTGGTCCGCACATGTTCGTTCGCTACGGAAGGATCATGATCCGGCTTACGAGACGTCCTGCGGCGATGCTTCACCGGGCGGGGACCTGGCGAAGCATCCTTGCCGGTTTCGCTATCACGCTCCTCGTTGCGGGTGTGGTGTCCCTGTGCGTCACCGGGCACCCGGATGCCGGCCGCCGGGTTTCTGCGGAGCCGGCAGCAGCAGCCGGGCATGACCATCACGAAAAGCTTGCCGTGGGCTTGGGTATCGAACCCTCACTGGGCACGGCGGACCCGGCATCTGATGGCGGAGACCACCGCCATGATTGTTGTGCACACCATGTTCCGCCAGCCACCGAAGCAGCCGCGCAGCGTCCCGAAGAGCACCAGCCTCCGGCCCTGCCCTCACCTGTGACGGCCGATCCGCCCATGATCGGGCCTTTGCGTTCGCCGGTAAATTCCGGCCCGGCTCCGCCGGCCCCATCCCTCATCCAACTGTCGATCAGCCGCACCTAAACCGCTCCGCGCACCTGCCTCTGGGCCGCGTCCGATCGAGTGGCCCAAGCAATCAAGCACGTCCGCGCGCTAACGTCCGGGTGCCTTCCCGGTCTTTCATACGCGGAACACGAGGCGGCGGCTGCAACGGCTGCCTCGGCACAGGTCCGGAACGGGACGATGGGCCGGATTTGTGACGGTGCGCTGACAGGAACAGCGGAGGGTGGCCCCTCCGCCGGCATCAATGAATCTAACGGAGAAGAACAATGACACACGTACAGACCATGCTCGACACGTACCCCAAGGATTTGGGAGGCATTGACAAGGAGAAACTCGTTGAATGCATCCGGGCCTGCTTTGAATGCGCCCAGACCTGTACGGCCTGCGCCGACGCCTGCCTATCAGAGGACATGGTCGCGGAACTGACCAAGTGCATCCGCACCAACCTCGACTGCGCCGACATCTGCGTCACGACCGGCAACACGCTCTCCCGCCACACCGGGTACGACGCAAACGTCACCCGTGCCGTACTGGAAGCCTGCCGGACCGTCTGCAAGGCCTGCGCCGACCAATGCGAACAGCATGCCTCCATGCACGAACACTGCCGGGTTTGCGCCGAGGCCTGCCGCCAATGCGAACAGGCCTGCGCCGACCTGCTGAGCTCACTGGGCTAACCCCGCCCGAGGCCCGCCGGGTACCGGGACGCCTCCAGGGGGAATGTCCCGGTACCCGGGTGGCCGGAACCAAGACGAATATGTGAACGAGAGACATAAGGCAGCAGCGCGAAGCTACGAACGGGAGAAGGAGCGGTTCTGTGTCGAACACGGGAAACGACAAGAAGGCCGGGCACCATCACGACGGGCACCAGGGCCAGGACACCGGGAAGATGTACCTGCGCTTCGCGGCGATGATCCTGACGGCGATGGTGGTGATGTACGCGGCAATGTTCGTCGGCTCCTACGAGTGGGGCCATGTACGCTGGAGCGAGAGCCGGATATTCATGGCCCTCACGATGGGCGGGACCATGGGCCTGATCATGCTCGCCTGGATGCTAAAGATGTACCGGAACACGAAAGCCAACGTGGCCGTGGTCGTAGTCAGCCTCCTGCTCCTCGGCGGCGGAGCCTACCTCGACCGCAGCCAGATCACGGTGCAGGACACGGCGTTCATGAGCTCGATGATCCCGCACCACTCGCTGGCCATCACCCGGTCCGAGCGCGCCGAGCTCGCCGATGTGCGGGTGTGTGAACTGGCGGTCGAGATCAGCGAAGCGCAGCGGCGGGAGATCTTCGAGATGGACTGGCTGATCGACGACATCCAGCGCAACGGAATCGCCGCGACAGCCCAAGAGGCAGAAGCCCGACCCGTCCCCGACTACCAGGAGCCCGCAGAACGCCAATGCCCCACCGGTTGAGAAGGACCGCCCCTGCGACCAAATTCTCGGGGAACTCTTTGGCTAACGTTATCGGGAGAGGGCCCTCAAGGCCGCTGTCAGCCGGCTGTCCGCATCGTCGGCCACCTGGCGGATGGCCGGGGTGCCGGCTAGCTGGACCATGGTTTGGGGGTCGATGGCTTCCACTGTGGTCTCTGAGGCGTCGGGGGCCCGGCGGACGACGACGTTGCACGGCAGCAGGGCGCCGAGCTGGGGCTCGGCGGTTATGCCGCGCTGGGCAAGTTGGGGATTGCAGGCGCCGAGGATGATGTAGTCGCCGATCTGATCGCCGGCGTCCTGCCCGAGCTTCTGGGTGAAGGTGGCGCGGACGTCGATTTCGGTGAGGATGCCGAAGCCTTGGTCGGCCAGGGCTTCTCGGGTGCGGGCGACGGCGTCGTCCCAGGCGAGCGGGATGGTGATGGAGTGTGTGTAGGCCATGTTGTTCCTTCCGGTTGAGGTTCAGTTCTGGTTATCTGCCAGTTCGAGTCCGGATTTCTCCGCGTCGTTGAACTTGGCGTCAATGTGGACGACGTCCCGGCCGGCGCGCTGCAACAGGCTCGCCGCGACGGACGCGCGGTAGCCCGAGCCGCAGTGCACCCACAGCCGTCCGGCGGGTACTTCCTCCATGCGCCGGAGCAGTTCGTGGAGCGGGATATTCACCGCCCCTTCGATGTGAGATTGTTCGAACTCGTCGGTGCGCCGGACATCCAAGATGGTGTCGCTCTCCGGTTTTCCCTGTACTTCCTTCCAGCCGACGCTGTCATAGGACGAGACGGGTGCTTCGGGTGCGAGTTCTCCCGGTGCGGCGCCGATGGCAGCGTCCGGGTTGTCGATGCCGATGCGGGAGAGGTCCCGGATGGCGTTCTCGACGTCCTGGCGTTCACCCACGAGCGTCAGCTGTTCGTCCCAGGGCAGGACCCACCCGAGGAAGGCGGTGAATTTTGTGCCGTCGCCGTACTCGAAGCTGACGCTGCCGCTGAGGTGGTTGCTGGCAAAGGCGACCCGGTTCCTCAGGTCCACGACCCACTCGCCCTGCTGCAGCCGGGAGTCCAGTTCGTCCGGGTCCAGCGAGGCGGGCACGTCCAGGTTCGGCGGGGTGGGTCCGGCCATGTTGATCGGTGCCATGTGGGCGTAGTAGGAGGGGTATGCGGTGAGGTTGTCGATGAGTTCGCGGACGAAGTGGTCTTCGTCCTCATCGGTCAGGGCGTGGTTGTCCCGCAGCTGCTCGCCGATGGTGGAGGAGTCCGCGCCGCTGGCCGGACCGGAGGAGCAGAACGAGCCGAAGCCGTGGGTCGGATAAAGGTTCGCGGCCTCGTCCGCTTCCTCGGTGAGCCTGCGTACGGAGGCGTACTGGTGCCGGGTCAGCGGGACGGTGTCCTCCTCGCTGACCAGGTCGGTGCGACCTACCGAGCCGTAGAGCAGGCTCCCGCCGGAGAACACCGCCTGCCGTTCGCCGTCGGTGACGATGTAGGACAGGTGGTGGTGGGTGTGTCCGGGGGTGGCGACCGCCTTGAGGGTCAGTTTCCCGACCTGGACCGTTTCCCTGTCCGAGATCGGCTGCCGGCTGTACGGAACGTTGTCCGCCGCGTTGACCAGGTACACCGCGTCATGGTCCTTGGCCAGCTGCAGCCCGCCGGTGACGTAGTCATTGTGGATATGGGTCTCGGCGACGTGGGTGATCCTCACACCGGCGTCCGCGACGGCCTTGTCCACCCGGTCGGTGTCCCGCTGGGGGTCGATGACGACACCGACCTCGCCGTCGTGGACCAGATACGTGCGGTCGCCGAGCTGAGGAGTTTCGATCGTGATGACTTCCATGGCCGGATTCCTCCTTGATGGCGGTTGATCTGACTCCCACGTTACCGCTCCGGACTCCCGCCCGGCACCCCACCGGGTGTCCGCGCGGGCGTCCCTTGACGGTAGGAGGCCGGCCGCAGGAGCAGGACAGCGCCAGCTGCCAAGAGAAGCGGGTCAGGCCCCCTGATGCCTTGGGTGCGCCCGACGGGCTGCAGGCGTGGACCTGTCTGTTTATCCGTGCCGTGTCGGCCTTGTCCCTTGTTATCTCATGGCGGGGGCAGGGATTTTGCGCAGGGGGCATGCGGGGATGGCGTAGCGGCAGGTGAGGGCGCCTGCGGCCAGTACCCCTGCGGTGATGGCGAGGATGAGGTTGGCCGGGGCGGGAAGTTCCTGGACGAGGACGAAGACGCCCATGGCCAGGACGAAGATGCCGAAGCCTTTGCGCAGGGCCGCTTCGGGAATGCGGCCGGTAAGGCGCGCGCCGATGACGGAGCCGGCGATCGCGGCAGCGGTGACGGCGGCGACGAGGCCCCAGTCGAGGCTGACGGTGGTGAGGTAGCCGCCGAGCCCGGCGAAGGACTTCATCGCGATGACGACCAGGGAGGTGCCGACGGCGACGGGCATGGAAAGGCCGCCGAGCAGGGCGAGGGCGGGGACGACGAGGAAGCCGCCGCCGGCGCCGACGAGCCCGGTGACCAGACCCACGACGAGGCCTTCGAGGATGACTTTGAGGACGGGCAGTTCGTTGTTGTGGGTGGTAGCGGTTTTGTTTTTGCGGCCGCGGATCATGGCGATGGAGGTGGCGACCATCATGAGGGCGAAGGCGATCATGAGGATGGTGCCGGGGATGTGCCCGCCGAGCAGGCCTCCGGCGAAGGCTCCGGCCATGCCTGCGGCGCCGAAGATCAGGCCGGTGCGCCATTTGACCCGTCCGTTGCGGGCGTGGGTGATGGCGCTGACGGCCGAGGTCGCGCCGACGACGAAGAGGGAGGCGGCGATGGCTTCCTTGGGGTCGAGGCCGGCGACGTAGGTGAGGATGGGGACGGTGAGGATCGAGCCTCCGCCGCCGAGCAGGCCGAGGGAGAGTCCGATGACGACGGAGAGCAGCAGGGTGGCCGTGAGGGCGAGGCTCATGTGGTCTGTCCTTCTCTGGTTGAATGGGCGGTCAGCGGACGGGCAGGCCTGCGCGCTGCCAGGCGGTCATGCCGCCGGTCATGGTGTCGGCCGTGTAGCCCGCGGCGTTCAGCGCGTCGGCGACCTGGGCGCTGCGGTTGCCGCTGCGGCAGACGACGATGACGGGGCGGGTCCGGTCGAGTTCCCCGACACGGGCGTTAAGCTGGCCCATGGGGATGTGCAGGGCTTCGGGGATCATGCCCTCGGCGGTTTCGAAGTCTTCGCGGACGTCGAGGATCTGGTCGCGGCTGCGGCGGTCGTTGGTGTCCTGGATGGTGGTCTCGGCCATGGCGGGCTCCTGGGGGTGCAGGCGGTTGGAGGGGTGGTTCCCGCCCGGTGTGGGGCCCGGGCGGGAACCGGCTTAGGGGAGGGGTCAGGCGGAAGCGCGGGGCAGTTGCCGGATGGCGCTGGCTGCGGTGGGCTCGGCGGCGGTCCTGTTCCACGGCATCCTGGAGAGCACATTGCCCATGGTGCAGGTGTTGGTGGCCGCGGAGAAGGTCAGGCCGGTGCCGATGGCGCCGGCGAGCAGGCGCAGCTTGGGGGAGACGAACCTGCCGGCCAGCAGGCCGCCGACGACGAGGGTGCCGGCTGCCATACGGACCTGGCGTTCGAGGTCCCAGCGCTGGGCGCCGCGGACGACGTCGCCGCCGGCGGCAGCGAAGCCGGGGACGCCGCCGGTGAGCACGCGGGCCGAGCCGATGCCGGCGGTGCCCAGGCGCTGGCGGGCCTGTTCGGCGCGGACGCCGGACTGACAGACCAGGACCACCCGGGCGCCGAGGCGTTCGGCCAGTTCGCCGGTGTGCTCGGAGAGCAGTGGCAGCGGCACGTTGTAGGAGCCGCGGATGTGCATGGACTCGAACTCGGCAGCAGAACGTACGTCGATCACGATCAGGTCCTCGTGCTGGTCCATCCAGTCGCCCAGGGTCTGCGGGTCGAGGGCGGTCACGGTGGAAGTCTCGGAAGCCAAAAGGGAGTTCCTTTCAAGGAAGCGGATGTGTCGCTACAAGTCTGCCACATACCCCAGGGGGTATGCAAAACACCCGCCGGGGTATAGGATGGAGGGAGACTTCCACCCCCTTGCCAAGGAGAACACCATGCAGCTCGACAGCACCGAACTGACTCCGGTCATCAACCGGCTCAACCGCGCCCAGGGCCAGCTGGCCGCCGTTACGCGCATGCTGGAGGAAGGCCGCGACTGCAAGGATGTCGTCACCCAGCTCGCCGCCGTATCGAAGGCGCTGGACCGGGCCGGGTTCGCGATTATTTCCACCGGCCTGGAGCAGTGCCTGGCCAAGCAGGATAACTCGATGGACAAGAAGGAACTGGAAAAGCTCTTCCTCTCCCTCGCCTGACCCCGGCAGGCCGGCAGGCCGGACAAGGCGACCCCGCGCGATGGACTGCGCGGGGTCGCTTTGTTTGCGCGGGCGTCCGTGGTGTTGGTGTGCCGGGGCCTACCCGGTGCGGGGCGGGAGCGTCTCGTACATCCTGGCTGCCACCACGGCGGCGGTGGCCGCGCTGAGGGCGGCCGCTGCCCAGACGGCGGCGTGCAGGCCCATGAGGTCGGCGGTGATGCCGCCAAGGATGGCACCGACGGCGTAGCCGAGGTCGCGCCAGACCCGGTAGATCCCGACCGCCCGGCCGCGCCACGCCGGGTGGGCGACGTCGCCGACCACGGCCAGAAGGGTCGGGTAGACCATCGCCGTGCCGGCGCCCAGCAGCACGGTTCCGGCGGCCCAGCCGGCGAAGCTGTGGGAGGCGGCGATGACGGCGAGGGCCGCGGCCTGCAGTGCCATCCCTGCGGTGATCAGGTGCTTGCGCCCGATCCGGTCCGACAAGGCTCCGGTGACCAGCTGGCCCGCTCCCCAGACGCCGGGGTAGAGCGCGAAGAGCAGTCCGATCTGTGCCGCCGGCAGGCCGGCGGTGGCGAAGAGCAGCGGGAACAGGCCCCAGGACAGGCCGAAATTGAGGTTGTTGACCAGGCCGGCCAGGCTGGCCGAGGACATTGCCGGTTCCCGCAGGCTGGCCTGGATCAGGATCTGCCGGGCGGTCAGGTCCTGATGGAGGTGGTCGTGGATGCCGTCGGCGCGCGGGACGTGCGTGCCTGATTCCAGGCGTGCATGGCCGCGGGTTTCCCGCAGGAAGACCCCGGTGAGCAGCAGGGCCAGGGCCGTGTAGAAGAGTCCCAGCAGGAACGGGGCCGGGCGCAGGCCGTACTGCCCGGCCAGGTATCCGGCCAGCAGCGAGGATGCGGCGATGGCACCGTAGCCGGCGGCTTCGTTCAGTCCCATGGCCAGGCCGCGTTGCCGCGGTCCTACGAGGTCGATCTTCATCACGACGGTGGTGGACCAGGTCAGGCCCTGGTTGATGCCCAGCAGTATGTTGGCGGCGATGATCCAGCCCCAGTCCGGGGCGAAGATCAGCATCAGCGGCACCGGCAGCGCGAACAGCCAGCCGCCCAGCAGCACCGGTTTGCGCCCGTAGCGGTCCGAGAGTGTGCCGGCGAAGTAGTTGGTGATGGCCTTGGTGATGCCGAAAGCGGCCACGTACGTGAAGATGAACGTAAAGCCGGTCAGGCCGAATTCTTCGGTGGCCAGCAGCGGCAGGACGGTCTGCTGCTGGCCGACCATGCCGCCGACGAGCGCGTTCACCGCCACCAGCAAAGCGAACTGGGCTGCGTTGGCCCGCAGTCCGAGGGCCGGCGAGGTGTTCTTGGCGTGTTTGGTCATGGGGGTGCCTCAATAGAGTGGAGTGATCATAACGCCGAAACGGGCCCGCACTGTGTGCGGGCCCGTCTATCATCGAGTGCAGGTCAGCGGCTCAGGGTCCTCTCCCGCGAGTTCTGCCAGTTTTCCCAGCCGGCGTAGTTGCCGTCGAGTTCGACGACGTTGTAGCCGGCGCGGCGGAGTGCGCTGGCGGCGACGGAGTTGCGGACCCCGCTCTGGCAGTAGGTCACGATGGTGCCCTCGACCGGAAGATTCTCCCGGTTCCAGAGCACGCGGCCGGCGCTGAGCTGCCCGGAGCCGGGGATGTGCCCGGCGGTGTGTTCGGTCTTGTTCCGCACATCCAGCACCAGGGCGGCGTCGAAGCCCTCGAGTTCCTCAGGCCGGATCAGGGCCGGAACCGTGATCGGCAGCCCGTCCAGGTTGGTGGTGTAGCCGGCGACGTTGTCGATCCCGACCCGCACCAGGTGGTCCCACATGATGCGGGCTTCGTCCTGATTCGGAGCGAGCAGGACCAGCGGGCGGTCGTCGGTTTCGGGGTCGTAGGCCCAGGCGCCGAAGCTGGCGGCCTTGTTGCCGGCCGGGATGTTCAGGGCGCCTGCCACAGTTCCTTCATGGACCAGCGCGTTGGGGCGGGTGTCGACAAAGGTCACCTTGTTGTCGGCCAGGTCCGCGGCGATGGCCTGGTTGTCCAGTTCGGGCAGCGGGGCGCGTTCGCCCAGAACGGCCGGGCCGAGCCGGTTCTGGCGCTTCATCCGCCCGAAGTAGGCGTGCGCGTCGGGCTGCCCGTCGAGGAGTTCATCGATGAAGCCCTGCTCGTCGTTGGCCTCCAGGTACTTTCCCCACCAGGCGTAGAGGCGTTCATAGCCGACCGTGGTGGACGGGATAGCGCCGAGGGCCTTGCCGCAGGCGCTGCCGGAACCGTGCCCCGGGTGCACCTGGACGTGGTCCGGCAACGCCAGGAACTTGGTCCGCAGGCTGGCGAAGAGCTGCTTCGCCCCCTCGAAGCGGGTGTCGATGCCGCCGGCGGCCTCATCCAGCAGGTCCGGCCGGCCCAGGTCGCCGGCAAAGACGAAGTCGCCGGAGAGCAGGTAGCCGGGCCGGTCGCTAAACGCCCCGTCGGTGACCAGGAACGAGAGGTGCTCCGGGGTATGCCCGGGGGTGTGGAGGGCCTGGACGGTGATGTTGCCGATCGAGATCGTATCGCCGTCGTGCAGGCGTTCGGCGTCGAAGCCGTACTGCCAGTCAGCCCCGCCCTCGCCGGAAACATGGATCCCGGCGCCGGTGGCCGCGGCCAGTTCCCGGGTCCCGGAGAGGTAGTCGGCGTGGATGTGGCTCTCGGTCACGGCCACGATTTTCATCCCGTTGGCCTTCGCGAGGTCGAGGTAAACGCCGATGTCGCGGCGGGCATCGACCACCACGGCCTCGCCCTTGCGCTGGCAGCCGATGAAGTAGCCGGCCTGGGCCAGGTCCTCGTCATAGATTCGCTCGAACAGCATGTAATCTCCTTGTCGTCGCTTCCCGGGAGTACCCCCGGGGGTATCCTTCTTTCAAGAAAACAATATACCCATGGGGGTATCTTGGCAAGTCTGGATCGGCTTTCTGGTTATACCCCGCGGGGTATGTATGATGGAGGTTGGTGCCCGTGAAGCGGCGCCTGTCGAAACGTGATGGAGGGACTTGTATGTGCCGGGTGGCGACATGCCAAAAATGCGCAAAGGCAACGTGGGCAGGCTGCGGCAACCATGTCGAGCAGGTGATGCGTAACGTTCCGCAGTCCCGCCGCTGCACCTGTGCCGCAGGGGCCGGCCGGAAGCCGGGCACCGGGTTCGGCTGGATCGGGAAGCTTTTCGGCCTTTAAACCGGCCATGATTGCCATGGAGACACGCTTGGATACCAGTGAACTGATCCTTACTTGGCCTGTTTCGCAGTGCAGCCCTTTCCCGGCGTTGCTGCCGCCAGGCGCGTAGTAGGCCATGCGCGGGCGGAGCTGCCCGGAGTCCGTCGTGAACTCGTCGTAGATGCAGCGGATCCCGCAGGCGACCGAACGCAGTCACGAAATACGTCCCACACAGAATCCAAGGACTGGATAAGGGGGCACCGGGGGAACTGGCAGCCTGTTGCGCGGCAGCAGTCTGTCACTCGCAGCAGCCGTCCAGCGGCTCGTGGCCGTGACGCTGTCGGGTCTGATAGTCTTCGCGGATTTGTTCTGAACTGCGGCGGTAAAATAGGGCCAAGACCTGCCGTCTATTCGGATTGTGTCGGTCGAGCTCTCGATCCGACGTTGTCCGGTCGCCCGCCGGCCATGCTGCTGACTGGTCTAACGGCCGCCGTGTCCGGCTCCAGCGAACGGGCGCTCATGGCGCGGTTACGGTCTTCGTGAAATCGGTAACACCATGTGGGAGCGCACAGATGCAGGAGAATCGAGGCAATCCCGCGGGGAATCCCTCGAAAAAACCTAGATAGGGACGCGTCAGTCCGTGGACGAACCAAGCAACCCCGGAACCCGCAGCCGGCCTCCAGGCCAGGACGTACGGCAGCGGCCCGACCCCCGACTGTTAAGAGGTCCGGACGCGGGCACAGGGTCAACATCATCAAAAATTCAGGAGGGACGATGACAAGGAAAAACTTCTTCGGCTATCCGTCAGCACCAGTGGAGCGCGCCCTCGGCACGTGCGCCGCTTGCGGCAGCACCTCGGGCAGGTTCTTCACGATCACAATGAATAATCAAACGAGGGCCTTCGACAGTTTCGAATGTGCCATCCATGTAATGGCACCCACATGTTCCCATTGCGGCTGTCGGATCCTGGGTCACGCCATCGAAGCCCACCCAAACACTTACTGCTGCGCCCACTGCGCCAGTGAAGGGGGAGGACGGGAGGCATCAGGGCGCCCATAAGGTTCCGGCTCGAGCGAACCTTTGCTGATGGCGGGAGGCCTTGGGCCATAGTCAGCGGGATTTTCAGATTGTGTTGTATCGGCCGCGGATGGCGCCAGCCCTATGCAGCCGTCGGTTCCACGATCTGAATCTGGCCGCGGGTGCCGTGCGGTCCAGCTTTTCCGGCAGCCAGTGGTTGCCTGCTGCATTTTCGACGGGTCCGTAAGTGCTTCCATTGGCTCGGGCTCCGGACAGAGCAATAAGGATATCCATCCCGGCTGTTTTTCTCGTTGGCAGGGGTTACGGAAGTATTTTCAGAGCGGTGTCCCAGTTGAACCGTTCATGCTCCGGGTTTACCTGCAGCCCCATGATCAGGAGCATGAAAGCTTCCAGCTCGCGGGCCCTGCGCAGGGGGCCTGCGTCGATGGGTCTCATGCCTGATTCGGCGGTGATGGCACTGACTTTGCGTTTGGCTGTTTCTGAATCGCCGGCGATAAAGACGTCCAGTGGTTGGCCGGCTACCGTACCGGTTTCGAGGGTCTTGGGAAATACCGTGTTGAAGGCTTTGACGACGTCAGCACGTCCTTCGAGGAAGGATGCGGTTTCTTCGGCCGCGGAGACGCCGGGTGCCGTGGTGAGACGGTCGAAGGTCGTGTAATCGATGGGGTTGCTGATATCGACGACGGTTTTGCCGTCCAGGCCGGATCCGTATTCGAGTACGACGGTCTTTGTTTCGCGGTGGGGGATTGCGAGGACAACGATGGGGCTTTCAAGCGGTGACCCAGCGTAGGCCCCGGTGGCTCCTGGTCCAAGTGATTCAACCAGTTCCCTCGTTTGGTTTCCGTTACGGCCCAGTATCCGCACGCTGTGGTTGCCGTGCAGCATGCGCACAGCAATGCCTCTGGCCATGTGCCCACTGCCGATAATGTCGATTTGGGACATGGGTTTCTTTCCTTTTCGTGAGGATTTTCTCTTGAGCCCGGCTATTAAGGTTCGCAAATCCTCAGGTGACTCTCCAGAGTCTTTGGTCCTCTGAAGGCGTGGATAAGCAGCAGTGCCTTGTGAATTCCGGTGTGGGCGGCGGGCACTTTCGTTCTCTTGGCGGCTGGGACCGGAATGAGCCGGCCGATACCTGTTGCGCCGGTGTCCGGTAGCTTCCGGGCCCTCCCGGAAGCTGCGGGATCTTGGTCTCGGCCGTCTTGCGCGGAAACAAGGGTATTTAAAGCTTGTGCATTTTCAGGATCCGGTCGCCAGCCCGGTGCACCGCGAGTGGATTCCTGAAAAATGCCCGGAGCCGGGTTCATGGTGCCAATGCCGTGTTTGCGCGGCGAGGTCAGTCTTTCTTTCCGGTCTCAGGGGCGTGAACTACCAGGACGGGGCACTTGGCATGGGCGATGCAGGAGGAACTGACTGATCCGAGGTGTAGTCCGCTGAAAGCACCGCGACCCCGCCTGCCGACGATGAGCATGTCGGCATTTTCGCTGGCCTTGATCAGCGAGGACTTCGGATTTCCTTGAACGAGACTGGTCTTGACGTTTCTTGGTGTTTCGGGTCCGTAGGCACGTTCCACAGACTGGTTGAGAATTTTGGCGGCGCTTTCCTGGAACCCTTCGATGCCCACCAGTACGTACCCGTCATACATTTGGGGGAACTCCCAGCACATGATTGCCTCGATGTGGGCGTTGAAAGGCTCTGCGAGGTCCTGAGCCTGCCGCAGTGCTTCGAGGGAAGCGTCCGAGCCGTCGACGCCGACAATGATTTTCGTTATTCCGGGTCCATGGGCCATGAAAATTCTCCGATGTCAGGCGTTATGGGTTTCCTAACCTACCTGCCATGGTGGCCGGGCACTAGGGGCTGAAGACACTGGGATTGGTGCGGCACCGGAGCAGAAGTTGGGCAGGAACGTCCGCTGTGATCCAGGTCCGGTGAGGTGCCGTCCGCCAGGCGAGTATTGAAGAAAAGGGGGGAGCAGGGCTCTCGCCGAAGGCGGACCGGGGGCGGATACTGGAACAGGCGGGTTCGGTCGATCCTGGAGGTGGGGACCCTTGGTCCACGTTGCCCCGCCGAGGCCGTCCGTTGCCGGGACGGGCGGCTGTGCCGGGGAGGTGACTTGCGTGGGCTGTGCGGCAGCTGGGTCGGGGCACCCCGATGTGTGTGATAAGGCTGCTCCTGCCGGGGCACGGGGCCTGCATGGCCGGCTGCCAAGGCCTGGGTACGTGACGGGACCGGTCCGGCGCGGTTGGTGACGGTACGTCCTCGGGGTCGGAGGGATGATGGGAATAGCGCGCAGGTATCCGCTCGTGATGGCAACGGTCCTGTGCATACTTGCCGTCGTCGTCCTGCTGCTGGTTGGAGCGGATGCCCCGGCGCGGTGGGTGGCCAGTGTCTTTGCTTTGGTTGTCGCGGCCAGACTGGCCGTTGATATGGTGCGGGCGGTGGCCCGCGGCCGGTGGGGAATGGACCTGCTCGCCCTGGCCGCGGTGGTCAGTACCGTCGCCGTTGGAGAATACGTTGCGTCGTTGATCGTTGTGCTCATGCTTTCGGGTGGCAGGGCGCTGGAGGACTATGCGCAGGGCCGGGCCCGGCGGGAACTTACCGCACTCCTGGATCTGGCTCCGCAGATCGCGCATCGTGAGACCGGCGCCGGATCACTCGAGGATGTCGGTGTCGATGATATCCGCCCGGGCGATGTGCTCCTGGTCCGGCCCTCGGAGGTCGTTCCGGTGGATGGAGTTCTTGCCTCAGGATCGGGCTCCTTCGACGAATCGGCTCTGACCGGGGAGAGCCTTCCTGTTGAAAGGTCGGCGGGAGATCCGGTGATGAGCGGCTCGCTCAACGGCCAGTCGGCGGTTCGGGTGCGCGCGACGGCCGCGGCAGCTGATTCCCAATACAGCCGCATCATCGCCCTGGTGAAGGAAGCATCTGCCAGCCGCGCGCCGGTGGTCCGGCTCGCGGACCGTTACGCGGTTCCGTTTACGTTGTTTGCGCTGGCCCTGGCCGGTGGTGCCTGGTGGGCCAGCGGCGATCCGGGACGGTTGGCTGAGGTGCTCGTCGTGGCCACACCGTGCCCGCTGTTGATCGCTGCGCCGGTAGCGTTCGTCGGTGGTATGGGCCGTGCCGCCAGATCAGGGATCATCATTAGGAACGGTGGAACTCTGGAGACACTCAGCCGCGTGCAGTCGGCTGCTTTTGACAAGACCGGCACCCTCACCGGCGGAAAGCCGGTGCTGGTGGAAGTCAGGCCCGCCGGCAACCCGCCGCGCATTGGCGACGATGAACTGCTGCGGCTGGCTGCCTCCGCCGAACAGTACTCCTCCCACGTCCTCGCCGCGTCAGTGATGGCGGCGGCAACACGTCGGGGAATGGTCCTGCTGCCGGCGGGCCAGGCAACCGAATATGCCACGCAGGGGGTGCAGGCCGACTTCGGTGGCCGGACAGTGAGCGTCGGAAAACACGGCTTCGTGTCCCGAAACGCGGTGTCCGTGGAAAAGACGGAACTGTCAAGCGGTCAGATGGCCGTCTACATCGCTGTCGACGGTGTCTATGCCGGGGCCCTCGTGATGAGTGATGCAGCCCGGCCGGAGGCCGGTTCCACCCTCGGGCGGCTGCGGCGGCTGGGCGCGGGCGAGACCGTGATGCTCACCGGCGATGCCCGGGAGACCGCCGAGCACGTCGCCCGGGAACTCGGTATCAGCCGGGTACGGGCCGAATGCTCGCCGGCGGATAAGGTCGAAACGGTCAGGACGCTGCCGCGACGGCCGGTCATGATGGTCGGCGACGGCGTCAACGACGCACCGGTGCTGGCAGCGGCCGATATCGGCATCGCGATGGGTGCCAAGGGATCGACGGCGGCCAGCGAGTCCGCGGACGTCGTCATCATGCTCGATGATCTGTCCAAGGTGGCCGACGCGGTGGAAATCGGCCGGCGCAGTGTCCAGGTGGCGCTGCAAAGCATCTGGGTGGGGATCGTCCTCAGCGTTGCCCTGATGGTTGCCGCGGCGTTTGGCTACATTCCGGCCGTGGCCGGTGCCCTCTCCCAGGAGCTGGTCGACCTGGTCACGATCCTCAATGCGCTCAGGTCTTTGACCCCTTCGCGCCGGTCCGCCGCCACGACCGGGGGAGTTGAGCCGGAACCGGTTTCTTCCCGGGCGGTGACCTGAGGCCATGACGGCGGTTGCCGGGCTCAGCGCGCAGGAAGCTGCCCGGCTGCTGGCGGCGGACGGGCCGAACGTGCTGCCGCAGGTGCGCCCGGTGCCGCGCTGGCGCCGGGTCGCGGCGGAATTCACGCATTTCTTTGCGATGATGCTGTGGGTTGCCGCGGCGTTGGCGTTCCTGGCCCGGATGCCGCAACTGGGTGTGGCGGTGATGGTTGTTGTCATCGTCAACGGTGTTTTCTCTTATGTGCAGGAAGCGAGGGCCGAACGCGCCGCGTCGAAGCTTCGGGCCATGCTGCCGTCGCAGGTGCTGGTGAAACGCGATGGCCGGGCGGTCAGGGTGGAAGCGGCCCGGCTGGTCCGGGGGGATGTTGTTCTGCTCTCCGCCGGGGACAGGATTCCCGCTGATGTGGACTTCGCCGTGGCGGAGGCCTGCACCGTTGATGAGTCGATGCTTTCCGGAGAGAGCGAACCGGTGGCGAAAAGCCCTGGTGACAGCGGGTTCGGCGGAACGTTTCTGGTCAACGGGAACGCCGAGGCGCAGGTCACGGCTACCGGGGCACGGACGAGGCTGGCGGCCATCGCCTCGTTGACGGCCGCTGCGCAGCCGCCCCAAAGCCCGCTGAACAACGAACTGCGCCGCGTGGTGCGCATTATTTCCGTCGTGGCCCTGGCCCTGGGCGGAGTGTTTTTTGCCGTGTCCCTGCTGGCCGGGACCTCCTGGCGCGATGCCTTCCTGTTCGCCATCGGTGTCTCTGTGGCACTGGTTCCCGAAGGGCTGCTGCCCACGGTGACGCTGTCCCTGGCGATGGGCGCCCAGCGCATGGCCGGACGCAACGCGCTGGTGCGGCATCTGCAGGCCGTGGAAACGCTGGGGTCGACGACATTTATCTGCACCGACAAGACCGGAACCCTGACACAGAACCGCATGAGCGCCGTCGAAGTGTGGACACCGGAGGGGACCGTCGGGTTACGCGGGCAGGGATATGATCCAACAGCCGATATTACCGGCAGCCGGACCGCGCTGCAGCGGGCACGGCGCCTGGGGCGTGCGGCGAGGGCCGCATCGCGGGGAAGGATCGTGCAGCAGCGGGGGCAGTGGGCCGCCGAGGGCGATCCGATGGAGGCGGCACTGGATGCCCTTGCCCGCCGTCTCGCCGGCGCCGAAGGCCCGCCGGAAGTTGACGTTGTTTCCCGGTGGGGTTTTGACCCCGTGCGGAAACGTGAATCCGTGGTAGCCGGGAACGAACTTCTGGTCAAGGGTGCCCCGGAGAGCGTGCTTCCGCTGTGCGTCGGATCTACGGACTGGCACGCCTGCGCCGCGGCGTTGGAAGATATGGCCGGCCGCGGACTCCGGGTTCTCGCCGTGGCAGAACGCACCCTCCCGGGCCCCGGTTCCGGGAACGGGCCGCCCTGGCCCGCCGAACCGGGTCACCTCGAGGAACAGCTGACCCTGCTGGGCCTGGTGGGCCTGCATGACCCGCCGCGGGAATCAGTAGCAGAAGCGCTGCGGACGGCGCGGGAGGCCGGCATCAAGGTCGCCATGGTCACCGGCGACCATCCCTCGACGGCGGCTGCCATCGCCGCCGAGATCGGCCTGCTGGGACCGGACCGCACCGTCATTGAGGGACGGGACCTGCCCGGCGATGAGCACATGCTTGGTGCGCTCCTGGACCGCGACGGGGTGGTAGTGAGCAGGGTGTCCCCGGAGCAGAAACTCCGGGTGGCCCGGGCCCTTCAGCTGCGCGGACACGTCCTGGCGATGACCGGCGACGGCGTCAATGACGGTCCGGCGCTGCAGGAGGCGGACATCGGCGTGGCCATGGGGGCCAGCGGTACCGATGTGGCCCGCGAAGCGGCGGACCTGGTCTTGCTCGATGATGATTTCGCCACCATCATCACGGCTGTGGAACAGGGGCGGGCAACCTACGCGAACATCCGCCGGTTCCTCACCTACCATCTCACCGACAACGTTGCCGAGCTCACACCCTTCGTTGTCTGGGCGCTGTCCGGTGGCAGTTTTCCCTTGGCTCTGGGGGTGCTGCAGATCCTTTTCCTGGACATCGGCACGGACCTGCTGCCGGCACTGGCGCTGGGCAGCGAACGTCCCGGGAAGCGGCTCCTGCAGCGCCCGCCCGAACGCCGGCACCTGATGGACACGGCCCTGATGGTGCGGGTCTTCGCGGTGCTCGGACCGGTCGAAGCGGTCTGCGAAATGACGGCTTTCACCCTGACACTGTGGCTGGCCGGGTGGCGTCCCGGCGCAGCTGTTCCCGTTCCCGCTGTCCTGGCTGCCGCGTCCGGGGCCGCGTTTGCCACCGTCGTCCTGGCCCAACTGGCAAATGCTTTTGCCTGCCGCAGCGAATCCGTGCCGCCATGGCGGCTGGGCTGGGGGACCAACCGGTTGCTGCTGTGGGCCGTGACCGTGGAACTGGTTGCGCTGGCCGGATTCCTGTTCATCGGGCCCGTCGCCGCCATGCTGGGACACGCCCCGCCAACCACGGCAGGGCTGCTGGCGGCGGTGCTCGCCATGCCCGCGCTCATCTGCGCGGACTACCTGTACAAGCGGCTCAGGCACGGCCGGAGCGCCGGGCCTGCCTAGCCAATGTCCAGTTCCACGGTGCTGCCGGCCTCCAGCAGGGCCACGTCGGTTCCTACCCGGATGCGCACAGGGGCCGCGGTCCCCTCGGCGGCCTCCACCCGCAGCGTGGAATGTTCCAGAGTGACGTCCAGCAGCTGGCCGCGGTAGCGGATCCGGAACGAGACCATCCCAAGCTCGGACGGCAGGCGCGGTGCGAAAATGAGCGTGTCCGAGCTCATCCTGAGGCCGGCGAAACTGCGCTGGATCACGTCGATCGTCCCGGCCATGGCGCCCAGATGGATGCCCGTGCGCGTGGTTCCGCCCTGGGTGTCGTCGAGATCGGCGTCGAGGGCGTCGCGGAAGGTAGCCCAGGCGCGGTCCGGATCAGAGGCGGCCAGTACCGACGCATGGGTGACGCGGCTGAGCGTGGAGCCGTGCACGGTCCGCGTCAGGTAGTAGTCCACGGTGTGCGCCAGCTGGGCCGTGGTCAGGTCGTAGCCCATCCGGTGCAGGCCGCGCACAAGCTGGTCTTCGCCGAGCAGGTAGAGGAGCATCAGCACATCGGCCTGCTTGGAGAGCTTGTACTGGTTGGTGCTGTCGCCTTCGGCGGCCAGGATCAGGTCGAGGCGTTCGATGTTGCCGTAGGTCCGGCGGTAGCGTTCCCAATCCAGTTCCTGCAGCCGGCCGTAGCCTTCGAACTGGCTGATCATCCCGTCATGGAAGGGAACGTACAGGAACCGGACCAGACGGTCCCACAGCTGAAGTTCGGCACCGCTGATTCCGAGTCTTTTGCGCAGGTCCCTGCGGTCCCGGCCCCGGACCGCGTCCATGATCCGGGCGGGCCGGGAACACACCCACGCGGCCATCACGTTGGTGTACGCGTTGTCGTCCAGGCCTTGTCCCGGGTGCTCCGGGTAGCCGTCGTGGTATTCGTCCGGGCCCATCAGACCGCGCAGGTGGAACCGCCCGCCGGCCTTGTCGTGTTCGGCCATGGACGAGAAGAGCCGGGCTACTTCAACGATGATTTCCGCCCCGTGGCTGAGCAGCCAGTCGTGGTCCGCGGTGGCTTCGAAGTATTGCCAGGCGTTGTAGGCCACCGCCAGGCTGCCGTGGCGTTGCAGGCGGGAATGATCCGGCGTCCATTGGCCGGAGAACCGGTTGTAAAGCCATCGCGGTGTTTCCTCGGTACCGTCGCTGCCGCTGCGCCAGGGGAACATGGCCCCTTCCAGTCCGGCCGCGCGGGCCGCGTCCCGGGCCGCGTCCAGGCGGCGCCACCGGTAATCCAGCAGTGAGCGGGTGACCGAGGGCAGGCGCGAAGTGACCAGGGGCAGCACAAACAGGTCGTCCCAGAAGATATGCCCGCGGTAGCCTTCACCGTGGAGTCCGCGGGCCGGGACCCCGGCGTCAAGTTCTGCCGTGTGCGGGGTGAGGGTCTGCAGCAGGTGGAAGACGTGAAGGTTCAGTACCAGCTGGGCCGCGCGGTCGGCGTGCAGGTCGAAGGTGAACGGGTCCAGGAGACGCTGCCAGGCCGCTTCGTGGGCGTCGGACGCCGGGTCGAAGCCGGCCGGGGTGCGGGCCAGCACGGCGAGGGCACCGGAGAGGGGTGAGGAGATCGCCCGGTCCCGTGAGCTTACGATGGCCGCGGTTTTGCAGATCACCAGGGGCACGCCGGCGGAGAGTTCACCCTGGTGGTACTGCAGCCAGGGTGAACCGTTCTCCTCGCCGGCCCCGGACGGCGGGTACTCGCGGCTGCGGACCGTGGCCGGGGCGCCGGTCGGCCCGAAAAAGGAAATCCGCACGGCGGCCGCGATGCGGACGTGGCTTTGAGTGGTCAGCACTTCGGCCGTTTCGATGTTGGCCTGGACGGCAGTGGTGAGGTTCGCCAGATGGCGGTTTCCCAGGGCGGCGTCCTCGGCTACGTTCCCGTTCACGACTTCCGTGTCGATGCCGGTCCTGATCTGCACGGGTCCGTCCCATCCGCGGGGCGTCAGCGTGGTTTCCATCAGCGCCAGGTGCGGTTGCGCCATGGAGACGATGCGGCGCTGGGTAACATCAAGCTGGCGGCCGTGCCCGTCCTCCAACAGGACCCGGCGGAAAAGAGCCGCCCGTTTCAGGTCGAGTTCCCGGCGTTCCCGGCGCAGTGTCAGCCCGCCTTCGGACCACCATCCTCCGGTACCGAACCGGAGGTCGAGGGGGAGCCAGTTGGCCAGGTTGACCATATGCTCGCTCTCGGTTTCCTCTCCGTGGACCAGCTGGGGGAGGCGGTTGTAGATGCCGGCGAGGTAGGTTCCGGGATAGTGGATGGTGTCGTCGCGTGTTTCCGGCGACGCACCGCGGGTCGCCATGCGGCCATTGCCCAGTGTGGTCAGGGCTTCGCGGTGGCCTTCGTGCCATGGGTCGAAACCGTCATAGACCAGGCGCCAGGGGTGGGTGAGGACCAGGCCGATGTCGAGTTCGCTTACGTCGTTCAGGACCATGTCGGCGCCGGCTTCTTCGAGGTTTTCGCGCTGGCTGGACCGGTCGATCCCGACGATGAGTCCGAACCCGCCGCGGCGGGCGGCGGCAATTCCTGCAGCCGCGTCCTCCACCACCGCGGTGCGCCTGGGGCGCACTTTCAGCCGTCGTGCGGCTTCGAGGAATGTGGCGGGGTCGGGCTTGCCCGGCAATTGCAGGTCCGCCGCGGCAGAGCCGTCCACGACCGCGTCGAACAGTCCCTCCACGCCGGCAGCTGCCAGCACGGCGGGTGCGTTGCGGCTGGAGCTGACCAAGGCGACCGGGACCCGGCTTTGATGCAGCCGGTTGATCAGATCCACCGTCCCGGGAAAGGTGCGTGCCCCGTGCCGGTGCAGCTCTTCAAGGAAAAGTGTGTTCTTCGACGCGCCCAAACCGAACGCGGTCCACGTCCCCGGTGGGTCCGCCGGTGAGCCCGGAGGCAATTCGACGCCGCGCGATTCCAGGAATGCAAGAACGCCCTGTTCCCGGGGCCGCCCGTCAATGAACCTGAAGTAGTCGCTGTCCCGGAAGGGGGCAGCTGCGGAGGGGTCGGGTATCCGGGCATCGGTGAGGACGGTTTCGAACAGTTTTTTCCAGGCGGTGCGGTGCACGGAAGCGGTGTCGGTGACGACACCGTCGAGGTCGAAGATCACTGCGTCGAAGGGCGAGAGCGTGCCCGCCACGGTCGGGGAGCCGGTCCACCGCTGGGGGACGGGCACCGGCAATCTGGCGTCCGGTGCCGGGCGCGGGCTGCCGCCGGGAGGGTCAGGCGGCGCCGGCATCGGAGGCAGCGACTTGCAGGACGGCGGCGCCGGTGACACGGTCCGCTGCGAGGTCCGCCAGCGCCCGGTCGGCCTCCGTGAACGGGTAAGGCGTGGTGGTCGGGCGGATGGGGATCCGCGCCGCCAGGTTTAGAAATTCCTGCCCGTCCTGCCTGGTGTTCGCCGTCACGCTACGGACCTGGCGTTCCTGGAACAGTTCTGCGGCGTAATTCAGCGGTGGAATATCGCTAAGGTAGATCCCCGCGATGGCCAGGGTTCCGCCGCGGTCCAGCGCCCGCAGCGCGGGAGGGACAAGCGCCCCGGCGGGGGCGAAAAGAATGGCCGAGTCCAGCGGTTCGGGCGGTTCGTCCGCGGCGTCCCCGACGAACGCGGCACCCAGGTCCGAAGCCAGGCGCCGCGCCACTTGGGACCGGGTCATGACATAGACGTCAGCACCTTCGTACATCGCCACCTGGGCGGCAAGGTGGGCCGAGCCTCCGAAACCGTAGATGCCCAGCCTGCCGCCCGGCCTTAGCTGCGACCGGCGCAGCGCCCGGTAACCGATGATGCCGGCACACAGCAGCGGAGCAGCCTCCTCATCGGAGAACACGTCCGGCACAGCGTACGCGAACGCTTCGGGCACGGTGACCAGTTCGGCATAGCCGCCGTCGTCATCCCACCCGGTGAAGCGCGGAGACAGGCAAAGGTTTTCATCCCCGCGCAGGCAAAAGCGGCAGGCTCCGCAGGTCCCGCGCAGCCACGCGATGCCCACCCGGTCACCGATGGCGAAGCGGTCGCAGCCGGGTCCGAGCGCGATGACGTCGCCCACGACCTCATGCCCCGGCACCACGCCCGGTCTCTTCGGGGCGAGGTCCCCTTCGGCCAGGTGCAGGTCCGTCCGGCAGATACCGCAGACACGGACCCTGACCAGCAGCTCCCCACGGCCTGGCACGGGGTCCGCACGCGGGCCAAAGACCAGCGGCCGGCCGGCCTGCGGGCCGGCCAACGGGGCAGGGCGGTCAACCCTCCAGGCACGCATGTTCCCTCGATTCGGGTTTGTGCACGGAGACCGGCCGGCTGCCACCTGGATCGGCGGCATTCCAGGCTCCGGACCCCTCCAGTTTAGCGGCGTTGCAGCCGTCCGGGCAGGTGCAGGCAGGGAGGATCAGGCGTAACCTGACAGGGTCAAGCCGCGCCAAGGCCGGCCGGGGCACTGGGTTTGCGCTGCATCCTCACAACGGCGGGAGAACACCAATGAGCACCACACAGCATGTGCTTGCCGTGCATCCGGCGGCCCCCGAGACAGCTCCCGGCCACCGGGTGGCCAGGGCCGAGTGCATCGATGCCTGTCTTGACTGTGCGCAGGCGTGCACCTCCGGCGCCGACGCCTGGCTGGATGAACCGGGGGAGGCCGATAAGCGCAGCCTCCAACGCGCCCAGCAGAATTGCGCTGCCATCTGCATTGCGACCGCGTCGATCCTGCCCCGCCTGGGCTCGCCGGGAACGGACAGCGGCAGGGCATTCCTTGAGGCCTTGCTCCAGGCCTGCCGGGCCGCCTGCACGGCCTGTCTGGAACAGTCCGCGCCCCACCTCTCATACCCCCACAGCCGTCTGAGCCACGAAGCCTGCGCCCGTTGCGGGCAGGCCTGTACCGCCCTGCTGGCAACGATGGAACTCACCCGGCCCTGATCTCAGCCCCGACCCGTGGCCGGGACCTTCGGCCGTGGCCGGGACCGGCAGGGGCACATAGCATCACAGGCCACCGGACGAAGCGGGAGGCAGTATGGAACGCCAGTATGCAGTGTGGTTCGAAGAAACCGGGCTCGGCGATGTTCCGCTCGTCGGCGGTAAGAACGCCTCCCTCGGGGAAATGGTGGGCGCCCTGGCTGGTCAGGGCATACGGGTCCCGGAGGGATTCGCCACCACATCCCGGGCCTACCGCGACTACGTCGAAGCCAACGCCATCGCCGGTACGATCCGTGACCGGCTCGGCCGCTACCGTGCCGGCAGGATGTCGCTGAGCGAGGCCGGACATGCGGTGCGCGAAGCGTTTCTGGCCGGGGAATTCCCGGAAGAAGTAGCCGGAACCATTATCGGGTTCTACCATTCCCTCTGCGCCCGGACGGGAGTACGGGATCTTCCGGTGGCCGTGCGCAGCAGCGCGACGGCGGAAGATCTTCCGGATGCCAGCTTCGCCGGCCAGCAGGAAACCTTTCTCAACGTCGCCGGCGACCAGTCATTGCTGGACGCCTGCCGGCGCTGCTTCGCCTCGCTGTTCACGGACAGGGCGATCAGCTACCGGGCCGTGAAGGGGTTCGATGACCTCGACGTTGCCCTGTCCATCGGCGTCCAGCGTATGGTCAGGGCCGACCTAGGTGCCTCCGGAGTGATGTTTTCCCTCGACACAGAGACAGGATTTCCCGACGCCGCCGTCATCAGTGCGGCATGGGGCCTGGGTGAAACCGTCGTCCAGGGAACCGTGAATCCGGATAAGTATCTGGTCTTCAAACCTCTCCTGCAAACTCCGGGATGCTTCCCGGTCATCGAAGCGGCCAGGGGGGCCAAGGAACGCAAACTGGTCTACGGGCAAGGCGGCACGGCCCGCACCAGGCTGGTCGAAACCACCAGGCGCGAACGGCGCGCGCTGGTACTGCAGGAGGGCGAAATCCTGCAGCTGGCCCGGTGGGCCGCAGCCATCGAGCAGCACTACGGCTGCCCGATGGACATGGAATGGGCGAAGGACGGGCGCAGCGGTGAACTGTTCATCGTCCAGGCCCGCCCCGAAACCGTCCAGGCCGGCAGAAGCGCTACCCGGTTCACCACGCACCGCCTCCTGCGCCCGGGACCTGTCCTGGCCGCGGGGGCCGCGATCAGCGACTCGATCGCTGTCGGGGCCGCCTGCGTGATCCGCCATGTCTCGGACATCGACCGGTTCCGGGACGGGTCCATCCTCGTGACCGAGATGACCGACCCGGACTGGGTTCCTGTGATGCAGCGGGCCGCCGGGATCATCACCGAACACGGCGGAACCACCAGCCACGCGGCCATCATCAGCCGCGAACTGGGCGTCCCGGCCATCGTCGGCACGGGCAACGCCACGGAAACCATCACCGACGGACAAATGCTCACGCTCTCCTGCGCCGAAGGCGATGAAGGCCACGTCTACGAAGGGGCCTTGGAATACGAGACCGAGGACATCGACCTTCAGTCCCTGCCCGCGACCGGGACCAGTATCCTGGTCAACGTGGCGAGCCCCGCCGCCGCGTTCAAGTGGTGGCGGCTGCCGGTCAGCGGCGTGGGCCTGGCCCGCATGGAGTTCATCATCAACGACCTGATCCGGGTCCACCCGATGGCGCTCGTCCATCCCGAGCGGGTCACCGACCGGAAGCAAGCCCAACAGATCCGCGAACTCACCCAGGGCTTCCGCGACCCGGGCGAGTACTTCGTGCACACGCTCGCGGCGGGGCTGGCCAAACTCAGCGCCCCCTACTTTCCGCATCCGGTGATCGTCCGGCTCAGTGACTTCAAAACCAACGAATACGCCCACCTGATCGGCGGTGAGGCCTTCGAAGAACCGGAAGAGAATCCCATGCTCGGGTTCCGGGGAGCCTCACGGTACTACCACGACCGCTACCGCGAAGGCTTCGCACTCGAATGCCGCGCGCTCAAACGGGTGCGTGAGCACATCGGCTTCACCAACGTCATCATCATGGTCCCCTTCTGCCGCACACCCGCCGAGGCCGACCGGGTACTCGAAGCCATGGCCGGGAACGGCCTGGTGCGCGGGGAGAACGGACTGCAGGTCTACATGATGTGCGAGATCCCGTCCAACGTGGTCCTCGCCGAAGAGTTCGCTGCCCGCTTCGACGGGTTCTCCATCGGCTCCAACGACCTGACCCAGCTGGTGCTCGGGGTCGACCGGGACTCCGCCCTGCTGGCGCCACTGTTCGACGAACGCGACGCAGCCGTGACACGGATGATCAGCGAAGTCATCACCAAAGCCCACACCGGCGGCATCAAGATCGGCATCTGCGGCCAGGGCCCCAGCAACCACCCGGACTTCGCCGCCTTCCTGGTCCGCGAAGGAATCGACTCCATCTCGCTGAACCCCGACACCGTCCTGAAGACCATCCCCGTCATCGCAGCCGCAGAACACCGAAAGGCAACACCATGAACCACACGGACCAGGGAGGCCGGATTGTGGTGGGCGTCGACGGATCCGAACATTCCATCCACGCCCTACAGCAAGCACAGCGCTACGCGGAGCTGCTCGGCGCCCGGATCCACGCTCTCACGGCCTGGCAATATCCGCTGATGCTCAGCGCCTATCCCGTCATGGAATGGAACCCCGGCCGGGACGCCGCCGAAATCCTCGACAACGCCCTGGCCACGGCCTTCGGGCAGGACACCCACGCCGACATCGAGAAAACCGTGACCCGGGGCCAGCCCGCCCATGCCCTTCTGGAAGCCAGCCGCGGGGCCGAACTGCTCGTGGTCGGCTGCCGCGGCAAAGGAGGATTCGCCGGACTGCTCCTGGGCTCAGTCAGCTCCGCCGTCACCGCACACGCACACTGCTCCGTCCTCGTCACCCACATGGACGAGCATCGGCACGAGGAGCACAGCGGGTAACGCATTTCCGCTGTGCTGTGACCTCGTCACGAATAGCCTGACACTGTCGCCCCTTTACAGCGGCGGCAGCCGTACTCTTCCACATTGCCGGCACAGGTGCGATCCTTGAAGCAGCCGGGCTGCGGTTGCCTCATTGGCCGGTGCCGATGCCGGTGCCTGGCTGCTGCTAACGATGTTGTTCTTTCACATGGCCAAGTATGAACCTGCGGATCAGCACGGTCATCATTGTGATGGTCCTGCTGAAGTGTGCAGGAGACCCGGTGGGCGGGGCGCTGCAGCCTACCCTTACAGCCAGTGGCCGGGCCGGTTCCGCCGCCGTTCTGCCAGGGAACTATCCGGAAGGCGCCTTGAGATGACGCGAAGGGCACCGTTTGACCGGATCAGTAGTGAAGACTTGATGTCACTGGTCGGGGATACCGGTTCGGCACCTATGCAGGTCGGAGCCGTCCTGACGCTCCGAACGGGGTCTGATCCTGATGCGCGCGCGTTGCTCGATGCCCTCGCGCGTCGGCTGCACGCTGTCCCCCGGCTTCGCCAGCGGCTCCTGAAGGTTCCACTCGGTTGCGGCCGCCCCGTCTGGGTCAATGATTCCGGTTTCGATCCGGCCCGCCATCTGTCCGCCGCACCTTGCCCGGCCCCCGGCGGGCAGGAAGCAGTGCTGCAGATAGCGGCTGAGATGCTCACCACGCCCCTTCCCTATGACAGGCCTCTCTGGACGGCCAAACTGGTCACGAACACAGCCCCGAACCGGGCAGCGCTCGTGTTCGTTTTTCATCATGTCCTGACCGACGGGATGGGCGGCCTGGCGATCCTTGCCGCCTTGGCGGCCGCAAAAGCCTCTCAGCAGGACGGGAGGGGAGAGGCCCACCCTCTGCCATCCCCATTGCCGCTGGCCCTCGATGCGGCGGGGGAGCGCCTCAGGGGTCTGAAACGTTTGCCGGCAGCGGTGCGCCGGCTCGCAGCGGCCCGTTCGGAACTGCGGCCCTCCGGCGGGGTCCGGCTGGCCCCGTCCTCGCTTAACCGCCCGACGGGACCACGACGACAGGTTGCCGTGGTACGGGCTGATCTCGAAGGCATCAGGGACGCCGCCCGCGTGCAGGGGGCGACGGTCAACGATGCCGTCCTCACCGCAGCCGCCGCGTCCCTGCACCGGCTGCTGCAAGGACGCGGCGAAACCGTAGAACAGTTTGTGATCTCCATGCCCTTTTCCTCCCGGCGGCACGCGAACGCCGGCGAGCTGGGAAACCGGAGCGGAGTAATCCCGGTGGCGGTTCCTGCGGTCGGTGACCGCGTCAGTCGTCTGGCGGCGGTGGCCACGACAACCACCGCGGCCAAGAAAAACCCACCCGGTGCCTCGACTGCACTCCTTGGCCCCTTGTTCCGCCTGCTCGCACGCGTCGGAGCGTACCGGACGTTCATCGACCACCAACGGATGGTTCACACATTCGTCACGAACGTCCGCGGCCCCGAACGTCCACTGACACTCTGCGGCTGGCCGGTCACCGGGATGATTCCCCTAGGCGCAGTCACCGGAAACATAACCGTTGCCTTCGCCGTGCTTTCCTATGCGGGCACCCTGGTGGTTTCCCTCATCGCAGACCCGGACACCTGCCCTGATCTGGGGGAACTTCGGGACGGGTTGGAGAACGAGCTCCAGGCCATGACCGGGCATCGCCCGGACCCGGGCGGACAGGCCGCGGAATCGTGAACGGATACGCCACCCATGCAGCCGGCGACCATCCAGGGATTCAGCTGTCTTTCGTCCTTGGGACGGAAACCTCCTGCCATCCTGTCCGGATCCGTGCCTATCCGCGTTCCGAGTATCGATTACAAGCCAGGTCGGATGCATCAGACCCAGGACCGGAAACCATCCCGAGTTGTGACTTTGGAATTCGACTACAGCCGCGGACGGCGGGCCACGCGAAAAGCGCTCCGCCAGTGCAAGCATCGGGTATGGAACCTGAATAAACCTTGTCCTGCCCCCTCACTCCGTTAGGACCTCCAACCCTGGCCGATAGGGTCGGTCGATGCGGCGCCTGGCCCTATCGGCCCGCCGCCGCGATCCATACACTGTGACCATGACAGCCTCCGAGATGCCAGAAGGTATTGAAAATCTTTCCGCCAACCAGTGCTGGGAACGGTTCCGCAGCACTGACCTAGGCAGACTGGCCGTGATAGCCGCCGGCCATCCCGAAATCTTCCCGATCAACTATGTCGTGGACCATGGGTGCCTCGTGTTCCGGACAGCGCCAGGTACCAAGCTCGATGCGGCCCTGGCCAGCGGGAGTGTCGCTATGGAGACCGATGGTTACAATCCCTCGACCAAGGTGGCTTGGAGTGTGGTGGCCAAGGGGCCGGTTGAGCGTCTGGTCAGCATCGACGATGTCATTTCCTCGGCGATGCTGCCGTTGTTTCCCTGGCAGGGTGGGGAAAAGGATAACTTCATCCGGGTCATTCCCGTCGAGATAAGCGGCAGACGGTTCCGGATTACCCCGGCAACGCGCCGGGGGCCGGGCCTCAGCGACGGACGGCGGAGGTTGGACATCGAATAACACCCGGTCCGGCCACGCGGCTTCTCCCGTTACCGGGCTGGAAGGATGAACGCTTTCTACTGCAGAGGGTTGACTGCTTGGCAGATCCGTGACGAAGGACCAACGCCCGTCATCGCTCTGCGGGAGGAGTGGCCATGGAAAAGATTACGTGGTACTCGCACTGTTCTTCTTTGCACTCTCGGTCGGTTATTCCTGTACGTGAAGCGCAACGGCTGGACCGGCGGGGTCTGGCGCACCTTCAAGGGAACACTTCTCTACCTGCCGCTGCTCATCTCACTGATGCAGTACGCTCAGGGTCTGAGGAGCGGCCTGGAGGTCACGTCGGTGGCACTCATCATCGCGCTGATGATATGCATCGGTTTCCTCGAGGAACCATTGTTCCGTGGGTTCCTGTTCCGGGGAACCCTGACCTGGTCCCGTAAGAGCTGGCGATCCGGCTCTAGACGTTTGGGCGACGCTCACCGGTCGGAGGCTCCTTCTCACCGGTTATGGCTAGAGAAGATTCGCCGGCCGCGTGTGACCGCCAGTATGATGCTCCGGCTCCACGGAGTCTCCAAGACATAGTTCCACGCCCCGGACCGCCGAGGCTACTGCTTTCACTTTCACCGCTAACGGGCTTCAACAACACCCATCATGCCCAGATCTTCATGGTCCAGAATGTGGCAGTGGAAGACGGTGCGGCCGGGAAAGCTGTCGAAAGCGACGAGTACTTTCACTTCACTGTTTGCCGGGATATTCACTACATCCTGCCATTGTGGCGCGGCGGGGCCACGGGCGCCGTCCTGAATGATCTGCATGGGCCAGACATGCAGATGTACGGGATGATCCATGGGGCTGCTGTTGGACAGCGTCCACTCTTCCACGCTTCCCACGCTGACTGTTTCATCAACGCGGCCGGCGTCGAATTCCTTTCCGTTGATCGTGAATCCCATGGCTGCAGGGCCCATTCCCTGGCCCGTGCCCATCGAGAAGTCGAGCCGGCGGCGGCCGGTGACAGGTTCTTCCCGAAGGTCCCGCAGTACCGGCAGCCGGGGAACCGGACCCGGTTCCGGAACCGGATCACCGCGGGCATCAAACGACAGGAGACCGGAGGGAGTGCCTGCGGACGTTCCTCCGCCCATCATCATCCCTGCCATGCCGCCGCGATCGTACCGATCAGCGCGCAGCGTCCACCGCCCCTCGCCCGGTGTGACGAGAACATCGGCACGGTTTCCCGGGGCCAGCAGGAGCTGTCCGGTATCGGAGACCGCGGCAAGCAGGCGGCCATCGAGGGCGAGCAATTGATACCGGGGCCCTTCCAGCTGCAGGTTCAGGTAACGCGCGGGGCAGGCGTTGATGAGACGCCAACGCTCGCGCTCTCCCGGCGCGGCCTGAAGTGCCGGCCGGACCTGCCCGTTAACGAGTACAGTCCTGCCTTCACGGCCCATCATCCGCTCGGGAAAAGAAACCGGTTCGATCTGCCCGTCGCCGTCCAGGCTGATATCGGAGACGATCAGCACCCGTTCCCGGGAGACGGGTATCGGCGCCGGATCCTGCACAATGATGGCCCCGTACAAGCCCGCGGCGACCTGGTCGGCCGCCATCCCGTGATGGTGCGGGTGGTACCAGAACGTTCCCGGCGGGTGGTCGGGCGGAAGGACGAACTCATACTCGTACGACTGCCCGGGTGCCACGCTGATGAACGGATTATCACCGTTGCCGGCCGGGGAAACATGCAGGCCGTGCACGTGGAGATTCGTCGGTTCAGTCAGCGCGTTCACCAGCGTGATGTTGAGCCGGTCACCCGGGTCAAGACGAAGGGTGGGCCCGGGCAAGGAGCCGTTAAAGGCGGCCACGGACGCCGTTCTGCCTCCGATACCGATACGGGCCGGTGCCGCCTTCAAACGGACCGCCAGGCGGCCTTGCCGGCTGCCCAGTGTCACCGGTTCTTTCAAGGCCGCACCGCCCCCGGTGCTAAGACCGGCGGTGCGCGACCACTGGAGCCCTGCGGCGCCGGCAGCCACGGCGGCCGTGCCGGTGACGCCGAGGGCAAGGGCATTGCGGCGGCTGAGGGGTTTCACGTCCCGCCCTCATCGAGGGCCCGGAGCCGTTCACGGTACTCGTCGGGAGTCAGCTCTCCGCGCGCCAAGCGCTCGGCGAGAATATTCCGTGCCTCGCCGCGTCCGGGAGAGCGGCGGCCCTGGCTTTCCATGCCGCCGACCAAAAACCTGACCAGCAGGATGATGAGCAGGACCAAGCCAACAATCAGCAGGACCCAGAAGATCCACATCAAACCCATTCCGAATCCGCCGTTGAAATTCATCATCGGTCTCAATTCCTTCCACCGGCACATCTGCTTTGATGATAGGCCCGAATCCGTCCTGGGACACCCCTCCGGTGAAGCCAACTTTCCCAACAGCAAGCACCGGGTGAAGAACGGCTGCCGGATCTGAACCGACCGTGATCGGCAGGGACGAAGAGCCCGGCCGCATCCGGGCCGAAGCATGACCGGATTCCGGACGCAGGGCTGGGACGGCAAGGGGCAACGGCGGCCGGGAGAGGCTTCTGCCCTCCCTGATTTCCCTTGCGGAGGGCGAAGCCGGCACTGGAAATGGGAGTAGGCATGGAGAGTCTGTGAATCTCCTCCACACTGGAGGCGGTGCAAGCGATGCAAAATTCCTGGAACTGAGGTCGTGATGAAGAGACTCCATGAGACGAGCCCGATCTGGCACGCAATAGTCTGGATCGCTGTGTACGTAGTGTTAGCCGGTGTCGGGGACTGGCTGTCGGCCCTGGCCGGTGTGCCCAACCTGGTGACCACGCTGCTCTTCGTTGTACTGTCCGTCGGGCTGTTCCTGTATGTGAAGCGGAACGGCTGGACCGGCTATTACGGCCTTCGCCGGCTGCGGGGCACGGGCTTCAAGGGTACGCTGCTCTATCTTCCGCTGCTGCTCATCGCCTTGATGCAGTATGCCAAGGGTTTGCGGAACGACCTGGACGTCACGACGGTGGTGCTGATCATCGCATTGATGGCGTGCGTCGGTTTCCTGGAAGAACTTCTGTTCCGCGGTTTCCTGTTCAGGGGAATCCTGAAGAGGGGGACACTGATCCGGGCGGTGCTCGTTTCCGGGTGACCTTCGGGATTGGTCACGCCGTGAACCTGGCCCGGGGCTTCACGGCCGTTGAGCAGGTTATCCAGATCGGCTTCGGTATCGTGCTGGGCATCGTCCTGGCCCTGCTGTTCGCCGTTACCGGCACCATCTGGCCGCTGATCATTTTCCATTTCCTGCTCAATATCAGCGGGAACCTCACGCCTACTGACTCCGGGGCCGAGGCCGTGATGCTCGGCGCCACCACGATCATCTGCATCGGGTATGGCGTATATCTGATGGGAGCTCTCCGCCGGCAACGGGCGGGCGGGCTGAACGCCCTCCAGCAAGAGCCGGCCATCCGGTAGCAAAGCGCAACCGGCTGGAACAGTGAAGCGGAGAGCGCGTGCGCTCTTCCTGCCATGTCCTTGGGTACAGGTGTGCCCGTTGGCTAGGGGTTTCGGGCGTTTTGGGCCCGCTCGCGCAAGCCGAGCAGCATTTTGCGGATCATCCAGAAATCTGCGAGTTCCAGCAGCCCGGCGAACGCGATGGACATGGGCGTCCATCGGATCCGGGACCGTATCCGGGTGAGGACCCTCGTCGTGCTGTCGCTTTGTTCATCGAGCTGCCAGACCCAGGTGGTGTCACCGGGGGTGCCCCAGATCATCGTATGGGGGCGGTTCATTGCGTGGACCTCGATGCCGTGCTTGCCGTCGGGGCTCATCGGCACCACGTCGCCGGGGGACAGCCGTTGCCATTCGGGAAGGATGCGCCGTGCACTGTTGCGTCCGAGGTTGTCGAGCAGGTCGTAGCTGTACCATCCGGCCCGCCCGACTCCGACTTGAACCAGCCAGGGCCAGACCTGCTCGGGCGGCGCCCCGATCGAGATGGCCCGCGTGGCATTGAAGGTCGGGAACGGAACGAGGTCATCGCCGGGCAGTGACCGTGCCACCTCATCGGGGGTGGCTCCCCATGTCAGTTGCCAGGGACGCCAGACCGCCCCATACACGGCCGCGGCGGCGACGCCGAGCGAACCCACGAAGATCCGCTGCCTCGTCATCACCGCGCCATCCCTTCGGCCGTTTCCGCCATGGCCGGGCAACACCGGCCCGCCTATCGTTGGATCCCATAGTCGCCCGGGCCCGCACCGTCCCACAACCCCGTTGCGCAGGGAGGTCCGAGGCAGAGGGGATCGGCCGGGGGCGCCGCATGCGGCAGCGAGGGCAACGGGGTCTGGTGGTCATCGCCCGCGCCAGGGCCAGAACATGTTCAGGTTGACCCAGGCAAGTCCCAGGACGAGTACGACGCGCACCCAGAACCACCAGCTTGTGTTCCATATCCACAGTGCGATGACCCAGGGCAACAGGAGGACGAACTCGATTCCCTGCAGCAGCCAGTGCTGTCCGCGGAAAGCGTTCCACAGGTCGCTCAGATCGCCCTGGCGCCAGAGCAGGAGTGCCCCGAAGGCCGCCCAGAGGATGGCCGCGACGAAGAATATTGTCACGTTGAATACTGTTTCCGCCACGGTTTTCCTCCTCCTTGGGGACTGTTCCGGGGCCGTCATGATCCGGTCCGGGGCAGTACGGTGTGGTTCATGTACTCGATGAATTCATCGGGTTGTTCGAACAGCGGCCGGTGTCCCGAGGTGGGAAGTTCGGTCAGGTGCTTGCCGGGTGCCTCCAGCATCCGGAACCATTCCCGGAAGGGTTCGGCCCGGCCGCGTGCTTCGTGCGCGCCCTGGACAAAGTAGACGGGCACGTCAAGGCTGGTGGCGGTGTCGCGGAAATCGATGTCCTGCAGTTGGGGGTAGAGGACCGCGAAGGTGTCCATGAACGCGCCCAGCAGGTGGACCTGGTCGGTGAAGGTGTATTCGGGGACGAGGAAGTTCTCGGAGAACCCGCCTTCGCCCTCCGAGTTGCCGGTGCGGTCGTACGGGTAGACCTGGTGTTCATGGGAGAGCGCTGTTTCGTAATCGAGCATGTTCGCGTACGGCGGCGGGCCGATGCGTTCGAGCCTGTCCGCCAGTTCCCTGTTACCGGTTCTGCCGGCCCAGGCCAGGGTGTCGTGGTAGAAGATCCGGTCTGTTTCGCGCGGGTTGACCATTTGCCCGGTGCCGATGAACGCCTCGTAGAGGCCGGGTGCTTGCTGCACGGCGAGGATTCCGTGGAGGGTGCCCCCGGACTGTGCGAGCAGGTAGATCCGGTCCTGGCCGAAGCGGTCGCGCAGGTAGTTGGTGACCGCGATGGTATCGGCGACGTAACTTTCGAGGGTCAGCGTGTTAGCGGGGTCCAGCTCGGGGTAAGAGGTGCCGGTGCCGCGCTGGTCCAGGGTGGCCACGACAAACGTTTCCTCCAGGCCGGAGAGATGGTTGCGCATGGCGCCGAGTTCGGATCCGCCGGGTCCTCCGGCCAGGAACAATATGACCGGGTTCCTGGTGCTCACGCCGCGCAGCATCAGCCCCAGGTCCTTGCCTCCGGTCTCCACCGTGGTCAGTTCCGCGATGCTGCCCGGGACCGTGCTGCCGTCGGCGCCGGGGATCGGGGCGGTGGCCGCCGGGCGGGCGATGAGCGCGGCCAGCGCGATGAGCGCCATGGCGGTCACCGCAGCCACCCCGCGGCGGATGTAGGTCCCCGCTGTGGCACGGCGGGGACGGAAGGACGGTGGTGAGAGCCGCCGTGCCGTGCCGGCGCCGATGGCGGCACCCAGGACCATCGGGGCCAGGCCGATGAGCGCGTGGAAGCCGCGGCCGACAAGGAAAGCGAGGATCCCGTAGGTGCTGGTGTGGATGCCGTCCACGGTCGGGCCGTCCGTTCCGAGCCGGGCGGTTTCAAACACAACGACGGATATTGCGGGAGCGGCCAGCATCGCCCACCGCGAACGAAGCAGCAGGCCCGCAACCGTGCCCGCGATGAGGCCAACGGCCATCGTCGCCAGTGATTGGGTGGTCGTGAGCGGGCCCCGGGGCGTCCACCAGGCGGCCGCGAGTCCGCATGCGGTTGCAGCGGCGACGACAAGAGCCACCGCGATCCGCTTCTCCGCCCAGACCCGGCGGAGCAAGCCGGGGGTCCGGCGGCCGGTGCCACAGGTTTGCTCGTTTCCGTCAATCCTGACCATGGCTTGACCTCGCAACAGGGAAGGCCGGGAGCAGCCGCTCTCTCTTCCTGCCCATGATGGGATGTGTCCCGATGGCTGGCAAGCATCCAGGCGCCGCGGCCACGGGAACGGGGCATGGCGGGCTTGCGCCTCCTAGGCCATGCCGGGGCCCGCCGGGTGCCGCCGCGCACGGAGCAGCTGCCACAGGCTGCGCGGGTAGTCCTTCCTCAGCAGCCAGGCCAGGCCGGCGGCGAAGATTGGATTCGGCAGGGTCCAGACCCCTAACGGGGTGATGACGATCAGGAAGATGATGGCGGCGCCCAGACCCAGTTTCACGTATCGGCCGCCGGCGAGAATCAACAGTCCGACGGCGGTTTCCCCGGCCGCGGCGAGGATCCCGACGACCTGAGGTGCCAGGGCAACAACGTGTTCGAAGAACCAGGCGTAGAAGGGGATCAACGGGGCGTCCGCGCCGAGCCTGACAAACTGTTCCGGGGCGAGAACGCTCAGCAGCGCGTTGACGGCTACGGCCATGATGATGAAGAAGATACCGATAAAGATCCGCGCAGCGTTGGGCCGAAGAAGGCAGAAGGCCAGGACGGCAAGGCAGAAGACCAGCCACGGGATAAGTTGTTCCATTCGATTCGGCTCCTGATCCCGGGTGCGCCGGCCTGCCGGCGCACGGCCGTGTTTGATCCGCTGGAAGCGCTGAAAGCCGGCACCGGCCGCTGGGTGTCACTGCCGTCCGGGCGGACATGGTTAGTGCGGTCGTGGTGAGAGTGCCGCGGCCAGTTCCCGGCCCCACTCGACGGCGCGTTCCTGTTCGCCGGGCAGCAGGCGGTTGTCCTTGCTGACCAGGAAGCTCGCCGGCTCGGCAAGCAGTTCGAAGCCGTGCTGGCTGAGCTTCCGGGCGATGGTCTTGGACGCGCGGCCGGTCAGCAGTTCCGGGCCTTCCGCCCGGGTATCGAAGGCCGCAGCTTTTCCCGAGCCTTTTTCCAGGGCATCGAACCACTCGCGCAGTCCCGGACCGGGGGCCGAAGGATCAGGGACCAGACCCTTCCCGGGGTGCTCGGCAGCGTCCTGAACTGCCGCTTCACGCATCGCTTTCCGGCTCAGGCCATGGATATGGGTCGGGCCGCCAACGACCAGCAGGTCGATGTTCCGGAGGTCTTTCTGACCGGCTTCTTCGACCGAGAGCACCTCGGGCACAGCGGCCGGTTCCATCCCCTGCGCAATGGCCCGGGCGATGGCATGCGTATTGCCGTACATCGATTCGTAGATTACCGCTGCCTTCATCCTGGTCCTCCCCGTCGTATGGGTTACATTGTGCGGCCTTTCCCCGTTCAGGAACAGGGCCCGAGGCCCTGAACAGGGCGCCGGCTTTCCCGGCAGATAACGTCCCTGGTTCCGTGCCCCCTGGAAACCATGTGCCCTAGCGCGTGGCCGCGGCCGCCTGAAACAATGGGCGCACCACGGGCCGGGACCTCATACGCGCATCCGGGAGGACACATGAACGGAACGGCATCCGGAACAGTTCCGGTGCGGGCACTGGTCACGCTGCTGCTCTTCGGCGCGGTCTCGGCCCTGGCCGGCGGTATCGGCATTGCCGGTTTCGGGGTCGGCGCCGAATACCTGGCCAGGACACCGTTCCCGTCGCTTCTGATCCCGGGGCTCATCCTCATCCTCGTGGTCGGCGGAACCCAGCTGGCGGCAGCAGTGTTGTTGATCGCGAAAAAGGCAAGCGCACTGCTACTGGCGGCCGTCGCCGGTTTCGGGATGGTCATCTGGATCTTCGTCGAACTGGTGCTGATGGCCGAGTACTCCTGGCTGCAGTCCCTCTACTTCAGCCTCGGCATCCTGGAACTGGTTCTCGTCTATGCCCTGCTGGGCATAGCGGCCCCGCTTGTCGGCTCCCCGAAGAGCACCGGCACGAAACCGGGGGCCCACCGGTGAGCCGGCACCGGAGGGAAACCGGAACCCGCGCCCAAGAACCGCACGGTGCGTGGGCACGGGCGTGGACGGGAGCCCTTGCCATCGCGTTCCTCAACGCCGGCCTCCGCCGGGCCTACGGGCCGCTGATCGGGGAAAAGCGCGCCCAACAGCTCTCCTGCTTCGTGCTGCTGGTTCTTCTGGCCCCGTGGGTGCGGTGGACGGAAAGCCGCCATCCGGTGTCCACGGCGCGCGGGGCCGTGAAGATCGGGCTCATGTGGGCAGCGGCAACGGTCGTCTTCGAATTCGGGCTCGGCCGCTATAACGGGGATTCCTGGCAAAAAATGGTCAAGGCCTACAACCTAACCGAGGGCCAGCTCTGGGGGCTCGACGTTGCAGGCATCGCCGCCTACCCCTCCGCAGCCAGATGGTGGAGGCACCGCCAGCGTGCAGAGAGACAGCCGGATCCCAGTTGAAGGAAGTCCCGATGACGGTTCTCGACCCTGCCATGACCGGCCAGCTGCGCACGGCGGCGCAGCATGCTTCGCGCCGCGTTCCCACCGCGCACCCCGACGAGCAGGCAGGCCACATCCTGGACTCGATGCGCGGCCGGGACTACGACAGCGCGGCAGCGGTCGCGGTCCTCGACGGTGACCGGCTGCTCGGCCTGGCCACCATTGAACGGTTGCTCGCGGCCCCGCCCGCCGCACCGGTTGGCGAGCTGATGGATGCCCGGCCCCCGGTTGTCGCGTCCTCAACCGTTCAGGAGCAGGCGGCCTGGAAAGCCGTCCATCACAACGAGCCCACCCTTGCCGTCGTTGATGACGGACGGTTTACGGGTCTGGTGCCCGCCACCGCCCTGCTCGAGGTGTTGCTGGCCGAGCATGACGAGGACATGGTGCGTCTGGGCGGGTTCCTGCGCTCTGCATCCCCTGCACAGACGACAACCGTTGAGCCGGTGCACCGGCGTCTTTGGCACCGCCTTCCCTGGCTCGGTGTCGGACTCATTGGTGCGCTGTTGGCTGCCGGGATCGTGGGAAACTTCGAGGCCGACCTGGCGGCGAATGTCCTCATCGCTTTCTTCGTCCCGGGCGTGGTCTATCTCGCCGACGCGATCGGAACCCAGACGGAAGCGCTCGTCATCCGAGGCCTTTCGCTCGGTGTCGGCGTGCGGCGGATCGTCGGCCGCGAGATCGCGACCGGCGTGCTTCTGGGACTGCTCCTCGGAGGAGTCTCACTGCTTATTGTGGGAACGATCTGGCGGGACTGGAATGTCGCGTTGGCCGTCGCTCTCTCACTGCTGGCCGCCGCATCGATCGCTACCGTCATTGCCCTGGTCCTGCCCTGGGTGATCAGCAAGCTGGGCAGGGACCCGGCCTTCGGCTCCGGGCCTCTCGCCACGGTGATACAGGACCTGTTGACTGTGACGATCTACCTCGCTACCGCCTCCGCCCTCGTGGCGTAAGGTCCACCCATCCGGCACCCGTGTGCGAGACGAGCACCGGTGCCGGGCAGGCGGGCCGGCCTGAACACGGGTATGCAAAATGGGGTAACAACGGTCCTTTCCCCGGCGCCGTGAACCTCTTAGTCTGGAAACCTCAAGGAGGTACCGGATGCGTGTCGTTGTCGGTTATGCCAGCAGCCAGGGATCCACCGCGCAGATCGCGGAGCGGATAGCGGAAATCCTGCGGGGCTCGGGAAACACCGTGGACGTACGCCCGGTGCGGGAGATCGACCGTCCCGGGGACTACGATGCTGCCGTGTTGGGCAGTGCCCTCCACAACCAGGCGTGGCTGCCGGAAGCCGCCGGGTTCCTGCACGCCCACGCCCAGGTGCTCGCCGGCAGACCGGTGTGGCTGTTCAGCGTGGGCATGTCGGATGGCCTGCCCAAGCCGATCCGCGCGATGGCCCGTTCCGGTCAGGAAAAACGCATCGCGCAGTCCCTGCGCGCCGATGTCCAGCCCCGGGGCCACCGCCTCTTCTCCGGGGTTTGCCGGTCCGGTCAGCTGCCCCGCGCGGGCAGCATCCTGTTCCGTGTCGCGGGAGGCCGCTTCGGCGATTACCGGGACTGGCCGGCCATCGAATCCTGGGCCCGTGACATCGCACAGGACATCAAACACAGCACCGGACCAGTGAACACGCCCGGACACTAAACCGCAGCCCCGGTGCCCGCCGAGCAAAGGGGGTCCGGCACATCGAAGGGAACCGCCATGAGCCAGGTTTTTCCGGCAAACCCGCAACCGGCCCCCGGAGCGCCACAGCCGCGGACCAAACCCGTCAACTGGATCCTGCTGGTCATCGGCGTGCTGCTGGCCATGCTGGGGATCGGGCTGACCATCGGCGGGGCCGCCCTGTCAGGCGCGGACGCGGCACAGCGGGACGGGCGGTACCTGAGCGGACCGGCGGAACGCTACCAGAGCACCGGCTACGCGTTGACCGCCCCATCGCTGGTGATCGACCCCGGACAGGCGGGGCTGCCCGGGGCACCGCCACTCAGCGAGCTCGCCAGCATCCGGGTGCAGGTCTCCTCAGCGGTCCCCGGCCAGGACATCTTCGTTGGCATCGGAGAGGCCTCCGCGGTCTCGACATACCTTGACGGGGTGCCCCACACTTCGCTGGGCGGCTTTTCCTGGTCCACAGACGGGGAACGGCCCCGCACTTTTTCATGGACACCAGGCGAAACGGAGCCCCCGGCAGGGGACCGGGCACCGGCAGCTCCGGAAGCCCAGGATTTCTGGGCCGCCTCCGCATCGGGCACCGGAGCGGAGGAAATCACTTGGAACCTGCAGCCGGGCCGCTGGTCCCTGGTGGTAATGAACGCCGATGCCAGCCGCCCGGTATGGGCAGACATCCAGGCCGGCGCCCGATCCCAGCTGCTCGGCCCGGCCGGCCAGACAATATTGACCGCCGGGATCATCGGCATCGTTCTCGGAGTGCCGCTGCTGCTGTTCGGCGCGGCCCGGCTGGGCCGGGACATCGACCCCACCGCCCGCCGACGCGGTGCAGCCCCTGAACCCGCCACTGGACCGGCAGCCGAGCCGACCGTGCGCGGGTATTCCGGCTACCCGGTCCGGTTCAGCGGATTCCTGGATCCACGACTGTCCCGGGGCCTGTGGCTGGTGAAATGGCTGCTGGCCATCCCGCATTTCATTATCCTGGCGTTGCTGTGGTTCGCCCTCCTGGTCACTACGGTCGCGGCTGGCATCATAATCCTGTTCACCGGCCGTTACCCCCGTTCCTGGTTCGCCTTCTGTGTCGGAGTGCTGCGCTGGAACTGGCGGGTCGGTTTCTACTCCTACTCGGCGCTCGGGACGGACCGGTACCCGCCCTTCTCTCTGGCACCGGCGGCCGGTTACCCGGCGGACCTGGACATCGCCTACCCCCAGCGGGTCTCCCGGGGACTGGTACTGGTCAAATGGTGGCTGCTGGCGATACCCCACCTGATCGTCATCGGAATCCTGACCGGAGGTGCAGGAACGCTGTGGAACGGCAACGACGCCACGGGCACCGGCAGCACGGACGCCGGCTGGGGGCCGTCCCTGCTCGGGATACTGGTGCTCATCGCCGCCGTCATCCTGCTCTTCACCGGCCGGTACCGCACCGACCTGTTTGCCTTGGTCATCGGACTCAACCGCTGGGTCTACCGGGTCGGTGCCTACGTGCTGCTGATGCGCGATGAGTACCCGCCGTTCCGCCTCGACCAGGGGCCCGCGGATCCCGCCCCCGAAACCTCGCCGCCTGTCGTCCCCGATACCTCCCCGCAGGCCTCCTCCGGAAGGCAGGGATAACCCCTTCCCTCCGGCCACTACTCCGCGGACCGGGCGAAACCGCTGCGGCAGCGGTCCACGAACGAAAGACCGGGCACCCATTGAAAGGACGGGCAAATGTCCCAGGAACTGCAGATCGAACTGGAGGATGCCGGGGGAACATCCTGGTGGGCCGGAATGCTCACCACACTCGCCTCGCAAACGGGCAACGCGTATCTGCGGTTCGTCGGCCGGACGGACGGAAAAGTCTCTATAAGAGCGACACCTTTCCCTCCGCCCGCAGCTCCCCGACCACACCTCCCGGGGAGGAATGGGCGCCGGGGATGACCCGCAGTCTTGAGCAGCTGATCCACGATATTGAACATGACGGCTGGGTCAGGACGGGACGCGGATCCGAACCGTGGGCATACACGTACGAGCGCCCGAACGCCGGGCCTGAGGTCCCCGGGACAGGCACAAACGACATATGTACCGGCTGCCGGCGACGGCGGCACCAGCGAAGGAGTCAACGTGAAAGCACTTGTTTACGGCGGACCGGGACAGAAATCCTGGACAGATGTTCCGGACCCGGCCATACAAAACCCGACCGATGTCATCGTCCGCGTTGATACGACCACCATCTGCGGCACTGATCTGCATATCCTCAAGGGCGACGTTCCAGCGGTCAGGGAGGGCAGGATCCTGGGTCATGAAGGAGTCGGTACGGTCACGGAAACCGGTTCTTCCGTCACCGGTCTTCGCGCCGGGGACCGCGTCATTATCTCCTGCATCAAGTCCTGCGGACACTGCGCGAACTGCCGGACCGGTCTGTATTCCCATTGTCTGGGCGACGAGGGACAATCCGGGATCGGCTGGGTTTTCGGCCATCTCATCGACGGGACGCAGGCTGAATACGTGCGCGTGCCGTATGCGGAGAACTCGCTGCACAAACTCCCCGAGGGCGTCACCGACGAGCAGGCGGTGATGCTCTCGGACATCCTGCCCACCGGCTTCGAGATCGGCGTGCAGTACGGGCGGGTCAAACCAGGGGACACCGTCGCGGTCGTAGGGGCAGGGCCCGTGGGCCTGGCCGCCATCGCCACCGCCGGCCTCCACGGGGCGGCAACCGTGATCGCGATCGACCTGGACGAAAACCGCCTCGCCCAGGCCCGGGAATTCGGTGCCACCGACACCGTCACCTCCTCGGCACCTGACTGGAAAGAGAAGGTTCTTGCCCTAACGGACGGAGCAGGCGTGGACGTCGCCATCGAAGCCGTCGGTATCCCCGCAACCTTTGACATGGCCGTCGACCTCGTACGCCCCGGCGGAAACGTGGCCAACGTCGGTGTCCACGGCAAACCGGTGGAACTGCATCTGGAGGAACTGTGGATCCGGAACATCAACATCAGCATGGGACTGGTCAACGCAAACACCACCCCCATGCTGCTGAAGCTGGTAGCCCAGCACCGGGTTCCGGCCGAAAAGTTCGCCACCCATCACTTCCCCCTCGAAGAGATCATGGACGCCTACGATACCTTTTCCCGGGCCGCGGAAACCAAGGCACTGAAAGTAGTTCTCACCCGCTGACGCCCCCGGAACGAAGGAGAACGCGTTAAAGGTCCCAGTGAAGCGAGAAACCTGTCCATCCGGCGGCTGCGCCCGTGGCCCACGGAGCCGGAGGGGTGCCGGCCACGCTCCTTCTGTATGCGACCCGGCCCCCGCTGCCTGGCCGTTCACATGCCGTAAGCAGGGTATGGCTACCGCTCTTGAACCCCCTGTCCTGCAGCGGTACGTACTGTCTGCCGAGGGCGTAGCGCTGGTGGCTGTATGCGGATCGGGCATGGTCGCCGGCCGGAGACATCGCGTTAGGCCTTCTTGCGGCGGATACTGGGAAAACCCGGGGGGCCGGGACGGGAAGAGAGCCGGGGCCCGGTTGCGGGAGCGAAAGACAGGCCGTTTTGAGAACTTTGGTCAGCTCGTATCCACTGGTAGTGGCCACCGTTCTCTGCGGTCTGGTAACGGCTGGCTTCCTGCTGGTTGGTGAAGGCACGGTAGCGCAGTGGAACGCGAGCATCTTTGCGTTGGCCGTTGCCGCGCGGCTGGCCGTGGACCTGGTCGGGACGCTCCTGCGCGGCGGCCTGGGGATTGACCTGTTGGCGGTCACTGCGGTGGTGAGCACGGTGGCGGTGGGGGAGTACGTTGCTTCCCTGATTATTGTCCTGATGCTTTCGGGGGCCGTGCCTTGGAGGACTTTGCGCAGGGCCGTGCCCGGCGTGAGCTCGGGGCGCTGCTGGAACGGGTGCCGCAGATCGCTCACCTGGAAACCGGCGGCCGCATCCGGGATGTCAGCGTCGGGGAAGTGCGTGCGGGGGACCTGCTCCTGATCCGGCCCGCGGAGGTGGTTCCCGTGGACGGGAGGCTGGTCTCGGACTTCGGTTCCTTCGATGAGTCGGCTTTGACGGGGGAGAGCCTGCCGGTGGAAAAAGCGGCAGGCGACCTGGTGATGAGCGGCTCGGTCAACGGCGAATCCGCTGTCAGGATGGAGGCGGTTTCGGCGGTGGAGGATTCCCAGTACAGCAGGATCATTGCTTTGGTGCAGGAGGCCACCGCCAGCCGGGCCCCTGTCGTCAGGCTGGCGGACCGGTACGCACTCCCCTTCACCGTTTTCGCGTTTGTCCTGGCCGGGACCGCGTGGTTTGTCAGCGGGGAGGCAGCACGTTTTGCCGAAGTGCTCGTGGTCGCCACACCGTGTCCGTTGCTGATTGCCGCCCCGGTAGCCTTCGTGGGCGGCATGGGCAGGGCCGCCAAGGCCGGCATCATTATCAAGAACGGCGGCGTGCTGGAAATGCTCAGCCGCGTCCGGGTCGCGGCGTTCGATAAGACGGGGACGCTGACCAGCGGGCGCCCGGTGCTGGTGGAGGTCCGCGGAAACGGCTGCTGGGCCGGGCCCGTGGGAGCCGGTGAACTGTTGCAGCTGGCGGCCTCCGCGGAGCAGTATTCCTCGCATGTGCTGGCGGAGTCCGTGATGGAGGCTGCCGCTTCGCGGGGTCTGGGCCTGCTGGCTGCCGGCGATGCCATGGAATACGCGACCCACGGGGTCGCGGCCGACTTCGGCGGGCGCCTGGTCGTGGTGGGTAAGCGCAGATTCGTCGAGGAGAGGGCTGCCGGGGTCGCCAGGACGGATTTGGACAGCGGCCAGATGGCGGTCTACATCGGCGTGGAAGGGTCCTACGCCGGCGCACTGATCATGAGTGACAGGGGCGGCCGAACGCGCGGGACACCCTGGCGCAGCTGCGCCGGCTCGGCGTCCGTGAAGTGCTCATGCTCACCGGTGACGCGCAGGAGACGGCGGAGCATATTGCGGCCGAAGTGGGAATCACCCGGGTGCAGGCCGAATGCCTGCCGGAGGACAAAGTGGCAACGGTCAGGTCCCTGCCACGGCGGCCGGTCATGATGGTCGGCGACGGAGTCAACGACGCCCCGGTGCTGGCCGCCGCGGAGGTGGGAGTGGCGATGGGCGCCAAGGGATCGACCGCGGCCAGCGAGTCGGCCGACGTGGTCATCATGCTCGATGACCTCTCCCGGGTGGCCCGGGCGGTGGAAATCGGCCAGCGCAGCGTGAAAGTGGGCCTGCAAAGCATCTGGATCGGCATCCTGCTGAGCATCGGACTCATGGTCACGGCCGCCTTAGGCCACATCCCGGCCGTAGCCGGCGCGCTGGCCCAGGAACTGGTAGACCTCGCCACAATCCTCAATGCCCTGCGGGCTCTGCGGCCGTCCAGAAGAGACCGCCAGCTCACGGCCGGCGCTGCCGTGCCGCAGGACTACTCCCGGTCAGCACCGTAAGCTTGTCGTGCCGGACGACGACGGGCACATCGGCCTAAACGAGGCAGGGCGCCTTCGCACCGGTCTGCCGCACCGGCGAGCCCGACCGCCGGCATACCCTTTCCTTTTGCCCTGAACCTTTGAAGAATGGGCCTATGATGTTCGAACACACAGACCCGATCCTTGACCTTACCGATGATCAGTCCTGGAAGCTGCTGGAGAAGACCCGGCACGGCCGGATCGTCCTCACAGCGGCCGGCGAGACAGATATCTTCCCGATCAACTACCTGGTGCACAACCGGGTGCTGCTCATGCGCACCGCACCGGGTACGAAGCTGGCCGAGATCACCATCAATGACCAAGTCGTGTTCGAAACGGACGGGATCGGCAGCGACGAGGCGTGGAGCGTCGTCGTGAAGGGAACCGCCCGGGTCCTGCAGTCGGGCCAGGAGATCGCCGAGGCCGAGAGCCTGGGACTGAAATCCTGGGTCCCGACGCTGAAGGACTTCTACGTCGAGGTGACCCCGCGGCACATCAGCGGCCGGCATTTCAACCTGGGCGAACAACCCGAGCGGTTCTAGCCCGTCATGACGTTGGTCATCATGCCCTGCAGGCGGCATCAAAGCCTGCATCTGCGGCAGGGCCCGAGCAGCCATGCCGGTTGCGCCGCGTTCCTGGCCGGTGAAGGAACAGAGTCCTTTTCGCCGGACCACGACTGCGTCCCTGACGATCCCCCCGTCATTTCGGCCAAAGAGCAACGGAAGGAAACACCATGAATCACACAGATCAGGGTCCCAGGATTGTTGTGGGTGTGGACGGGTCGAAGCATTCCGTGCACGCACTGCAGGAAGCGCAGCGGTACGCGGCAATGCTAGGTGCCCGGATCCAGGCCGTGACGGCATGGCAATATCCGCTGATGCTCAGTGCCTCTCCCGTCGTGGCATGGAATCCGGGTGTGGACGCGGCCGAGACCCTTGACAACGCCTTGAGCTCCGCGTTCGAGCCGGGCGTTCCCGCAGACGTGGAGAAAACCGTGACCCAGGGCCAGCCGGCCCATATCCTTGTGGAAGCCAGCCGCGGGGCCGAGCTGCTGGTGGTTGGCTGCCGCGGCGAAGGCGGGTTCTCCGGACTGCTCCTGGGCTCTGTCAGCTCCGCCGTTGCCGCGCACGCACACTGTTCCGTCCTCGTCACTCATCATGATCAGGAGCACAGGCACGGCGAAGACGCTGGGTAGCAGCCTTGCACTTCCCGCCATCGTGAACTGCAGACAGCGCTAAAGCTCAAGGTAGTTCAGCGCATAAACGCATAAGAACCGGCTTCAAGCCTTCGTTCCTCAATCTGGAGCATCCGTTTCCAGGGGCGTGATCAGTACGGGGCAATGCGCGTGGGCTGCGACGGCAGCACTCACCGAGCCCAAGCGGAGGCCTTTGAACCCGCCTCGCCCGCGTTTGCCGACCACCAGGATTTCGGCTCCTCGGCTTTCCTCCGCCAGCACATGGGCTGCCTGACCCCGCACGGCAGCTCTCTCCATGTCCGCCGGCGCATCGTCACCGAAGGCCGCATTGACGGTCTCGGTTATGACCTGTTCCGGGCCCTCCAGTCGATTCCAGTCAATGGCCGGATAATCGGACCGCAGTACCGGGAACTGCCAGGCAGTCACGGCCTTCAACCGGCAGCCGGTCAGCTCCGCAAGCCGGCGGGCCTGGCGCAATGCCTCCACCGATTGGGGCGAACCGTCCACACCGACGACAATCAGCCTTCGGGCGCGGTCCTGACCGGTCGTCACGGTTTCCTCCACAGCGTTCGCTTGCAAAAAGCGGGACCACCGGCCCCGGTGATAACCATCATGCCCGACGGCGTTAGATCCGTCGAGATTTGGTCACCCCTGCCGTGGTCGTCCCGGCGGTGCAGGAGGAGTTCCGTGTTCTCCGGGGTAAATGCCCTGCCGCCTCGGGCGGGATCAGACCGTTGCGGAAACCCCGGCCATGTGGGACAAGGCGATATTGCCGCGGCCGGCGGCAAGGAGTCGGACTGGGCGGCCTCATCCGTCCGGGCAGAAAGTTGACTCAGGTCAGGTCTCTGGGCCAGCCCTTCCGTGGTGGACACCCTTTCGACGGACCGGCAGACTAAGAGACTAGGTATTCACGGAATATCCCAGGAGAGGACCAATGGAGCACCTCAGCCGATGCGCCCGCGACTTCCCTGTGGCGTTTCGGAACTTCCTGCCCTGCGCGGCCGTCGGTGCCCTGTGTCAGTTGCTGCTGTTCCGTCTTATGCCTGAGGAGCCCCTGGGCCTGGTGGGGGACTGTTGCTTGCGGGGGTGGGCATTGCCTTGTTCCTGGTTGGTTTGGACCTGAGTATCTTTCCGGTGGCGAAGAACCTGGCCAGTGAGTTTGTCCGTCGCGGGGCGTTGAGGCTGCTTCTGCCGTTTGGTTTTGTCATCGGCGGTGCTGCCTCCATTGCGGAGCCGGCCGTGATCGCCGTCACGCAGCAGCCGCAGCCGGTAGGTGAAGGCAGGATCAACAGGTTTGGTGCTGCGCTTTGTCATCGTTGGCCACGCGGTCTTTCAGTGTTCGGGCGGCAAGGCGCAGCCCGCAGGCCTCCTGGACAATCCTTGTCCAGGGAGTCGGTGCAAGTGAAGACTGGTGTTCATGACTAACCGGCCCGATACTCAGGCACCGACCGCTGGCGGGCCCGTTGCCTGGCATGCGCTGAGTACTGATGCCGTCTTTTCGGCGCTTTCGTCGGGTCCGGAGGGACTGAGCAGTGCCGAGGCGGCCCGTCGGCTTGCTGATGCCGGCCCGAATCAGTTGGTTTTTGCCGGGGTCACTTCCTGGTGGAGGGTCCTGTTGCGCCAGTTCATCAGCCCGCTGATCGGGATCCTGCTGATCGCGGCCGTCGTGACTCTCGTCCAACGCCATTGGGTGGACTCCGGCGCGATCTTCCTGGTTCTGTCCATCAACGCCGTCTTGGGATTTGTTCAGGAGCGCAAGGCGGAGGCTGATGTGCGGGCACTGCAGTCGCTCTCGACACCGTCCTGCCGCGTGCTTCGGGACGGAGCCGAACGGTTGGTGCCCGGGCCCGGTGTGGTTCCGGGCGATGTCGTGCTGCTGGAGAGCGGTGAACGTGTCCCGGCCGATCTTCGGCTCTTCGAAACCAACGGTCTCCAGCTCGATGAGTCCATGCTTACCGGGGAGCCATATGCCGCTACCAAGAACACGGAACAGCTTCCGGTAGAGACCGGCGCCGCGGACAGGGCCAATGTGGCGTTTAGCGGCACGTTTGTGGGAGGCGGCCGCGGCAAGGGGGTGGTGGTTGCCACCGGTGCCGCCACTGCGCTGGGTGAAATTAATGCCCTCATCCAGGGGCCGCAGGGCAAATCGCCGCTGCAACTGCTCACCCACGGCCTGGAGCGGCGGATCGGACTGATCGTCCTCGCAGCCCTGGTCTTCATTGTCATTGCCGGGCTGGTGCTGGGAAACGATGTCTCTACCATGTTCCGCACCGCCGTCGGGCTTGCGGTGGCGACCATCCCCGAATCCCTGCCCATCGTCCTGACCGTCGCGCTGAGTCTGGGTGTCTCACGGATGGCCAGGCGGAACGCGATCATCCGCACCCTGCCCGCGGTCGAGACACTGGGCTCCACCAACGTCATCGGATCCGACAAAACCGGGACGCTGACCGAGAACCGGCTGACCGTGGAAAGAATATGGACCACTGCCGGGCTGCTGGACATCACGGACGGAAACGACGGCGGCGGGCAGGCTGACCCTCCGCTGGTCCGGGCTGTTCTGCGGGCCGGTGCCTTGACCAACGAAGCGACGCTCTCCTCCGAGGACGAGGCATTGGAGTACTCCGGGGACGCCGTAGATGTGGCCATGGCCAAGACCGCCGTCGCCCGGGGCGCCATCAGCGAACACGTCCGCACGACGGCACCTCTGGCCCACCAGCCGTATGAACCGCACCTGCGCTACTCGCAGACGGTCCACGCCACCGCTCCAGGACGGCTCACCCTGTATGTGAAAGGGTCCCCGGAAGTGTTGATGGACGCCGCCGGCACCATGGCCGGCGAAGATGGCGGGGTCCCGCTGGACAAGGCGCTGATTCATGCCGCCAACGAGGCGATGGGCCGGGACGGAATGCGGGTCATCGCCGTCGGCTCCCGGGTGCTGGACAACGACGAGGAACTGCCCTCGCCGCTGCCGCCGCCGTCAGGGCTCACTTTCCTGGGCCTGGAAGGCATGACCGACCCACCGCGGGCGGGCGTAGCCGGCGCCATCGCCAAGTGCCGGCGGGCCGGGATCAAAGTCATGATGATCACCGGGGACCACCCGGTTACCGCGACGGCCATTGCCGGCCGGCTCGGCCTGGCGACGGATAAACCCGCGCTGACCGGCATCGAAATGGCGGACCTGGATGACCACATGCTCGCCGCACGCCTCGAGCAGACCAGCGTTGCCGCCCGTGTCTCCCCAGTGGACAAGCTCAGGATCGTGCACGCCCTGCAAAGGGCCGGGAAGATCGTCGCCGTCACCGGCGACGGCGTCAACGACGCCCCGGCCCTCAAAGCGGCCGCGATCGGCGTGGCCATGGGCAAGTCCGGCACGGACGTGGCCCGCGAAGCAGCGGACATCGTGCTGACCGACGACAACTTCGTCACCATCGTGCACGCCGTGGAGGAAGGAAGAGTCACCTTCGCCGCCATCCGCAAAACCACGTACTTCCTGCTTTCCACCGGTGCCGCCGCGCTGGTGGCAGTGACGCTGAGCGTCTTTGCCGGCACACCCCTGTTGTTCCTGCCGGTTCAAATGCTGTGGATGAACGTGGTGACCAACGGTGTTCAGGACATCGCTCTGGCCTTCGAACCCGCGGAAGGCGATGAACTCAGCCGACCGCCGCGTCCCCCGTCCGAAGGCATCCTTTCGCGCACACTGTGGTTCCGGGCCGGAATCACCGGCGCCTGGATGGCGCTGGCAGTGATCCTGAGCTTCATCGTGTCACTGCACAACGGCATCCCCGAGACCCATGCACGAACCCTTGCGCTGACCATGTTCGTGATGCTCAGTTTCTTTCAGGTCTTCAGCTCCCGGGCAGAGAACAAATCCCTCTTCCAACTCCGGCTGCTGGCCAACAAGCCACTCCTCTGCACCTCCCTTGCCGCCCTCGCGCTGCACTGGGCCGTCATGACCTGGCCCGTCACCGCGGGGCTGCTGGAACTGTCGCCTCTGAACGGCTGGGAATGGCTTCTCTGCACCGCCGTCGGCTCCACCGTGCTGATCATTGTCGAGGCGGAAAAGGCCGTTCGGCGCTGGTCCCACCGCAATGACGCATCGGCGGCATGACCGGGTACCCCGTACCCCCGGGCGGAGCTGTCCCTGCGCACCCGCATTCCGCCTGCCCGCAGGAACTGGATTTGCGGTGCGTGGTGCTGCGCCGCGTCATCGGCTCGCCGCCTTCATTTCCAATCAGGGTCCGGTGAAAGCAGCGGTGCTCCCTGTCTCAGGTCAGCGTGTGAAGGCAAAGGCCAGCACGCCCCCCGAGCGTGACGTAAAGCATGGCGGTGGGAAAAGTGGAGCGCAGTACCTTTCCCTCCTGCCCGGTGAGGCCCACGGTGGCTACGGCAGCCACAATGTTGTGCGGGCAGATGATGTTTCCTACCGCGGCTCCGAACCCCTGTGCCCCGAGCAGGGGCAGCGCCGGAAGGCCGGCAGCGTGGGCGGTAGTGCTCTGGAGCTCGGTGAAAAGCACGTTGGAGGCGGTGGCCGAGCCGGTGACGAAGGTCCCGAACGTCCCAAGGGCAGGGGAGACCAGCGGCCACGCCATTCCGATACCGGCTGCCGCATAGGCCAGCTCGTCCGTCATCCCGGCATGGGACATCGTGCGGGCGATGGTGACCATCGCGACCAGCGCCACCATCACCGGGCCCAGCTGTCTGGTCGCGGTCAGGAAAGCCTCGCGGACCTGGCCACCGGAGGCCCGCTGCAAAACGGCGCCGGCGGCAAAGGCCACGGTCAGCAACATTGCCGGGTGGAACAGCGGCCGGACACTGCCGGAAAATCCTGTACCGGTCTCCCACCCGATCGTGACGCCTTCCAGCACGTCGCGGACCGGTGGGATCAAACGGGTTGCGAGGACAAGAAAAACCAGGACCAGATACGGGGCTGCTGCGCGCAGCAGCTCCGACCGTTCGCCGGGCCCGGTGGATTCGCCGCGGGAGGGGGCTGCCTCCAGCCGGGCCCGGCGGACAAGGACTCCGGCGAAGACGGCCACCCCGGCCAGGGCCCCTCCGAGTGTGGGCAGCTCAGGACCGACAAAGGTGGCGATCAGGCCGTAGGGCACGAGGAAGGATACCGCGGCCAGGACCCCCCAGGTCCACAGCCTGCGGGTGTCGGGCAGGCCGCGGCCGATGACCAGCACGACCGCACCCGTCAGGATTCCTCCGAGGAATACGTGGTAGGGGACCGTGGCCTTGGCCAGCTCCGTTGCGGAAAAATCCACCAGCGCACTTTGGGTCAGCACGGGTGTGCCGATGGCGCCGAAGGACACGCCGGCGGCGTGCCCCAGCAGGGCCGCTGCCACCGCACGCACCGGGGGCAGGCCCGCGGCTACCAGGAAGGGCGCGGCCAACGCCACAGGCGTGCCGAACCCGGCGGCGCCCTCAAGGAATAATGCGAAGAACCAAGCCACCAGCAGCGCGCCAGCCGGGGGTCGGGGTGGAGACGAGCCAGGCCGGCGTGCAACCGTTCCGCAGCGCCGGTGCGTTGCTGCAGGTAGTGGATGCCTAGCGCGGGTCCGATGATGCCCGCCACGGTCGCGGCGATGAAAGAAGCTTCCGCCAGCACACCGGCCGTCCCGGAGACCGCACTGAACCGATCTGCCGGACCACCAAAGCCGAACGCTGCCACGGCGAGCACCAGGGTGACCGTGGCTGTTACCAGCCCTGCCCGTGCGGCTGACCATCCGGCGACGGTCATGAGTACCAGTACCAGCAGCACCGGTACAGCTGCCAGGAATGCCAGCATTCCGGGCTGGATTACCCTGCGATGTCGTCAGCGGTGACCTGGTTCAGGTCCTCGCCGCGCTCTGCAGCCGTGAGGTTATCCATCGTCGTCGCCGCGATGTTGGTCAGGGCCTCGCGTGTGAAAAACGCCTGATGGCCGGTGATCAGCACGTTGGGGAAGGTGAGCAGCCGCGAAAATATGTCGTCGTGCAGAACCTGGTCTGAGAGATCCTCGAAGAACAGGTCTGCCTCTTCCTCATACACGTCCAGGCCCAGGTAACCTATCTTCCCCTGCTTGAGGGCATTGATTACCGCGCGCGTGTCGATCAACATGCCCCGGCTCGTGTTGATGAGCATGACGCCGTCGCGCATGCTGCCGAGCTGTTCGGCTTGAATGAAATGTTGGGTCTGCGGTGTCAGAGGCAGATGCAGCGAGATGATGTCGCTTTGCGCCAGCAAAGCGTCAAGGGGCAGATACTCCACTCCCATCGTCCGGCATTCATCGTTGGGATACGGATCGCTGGCCACCACCCGGCAACCGAAGCCGATCATGATGCGCGCGAAGCAGGTCCCGATCCGGCCGGTGCCCACGACGCCCACCGTCTTGCCGTACAGATCGAATCCCAGCAGGCCGCTCAACGCGAAGTTGCCTTCCCTTACCCGGTTGTAGGCCCGGTGGATCCGGCGGTTCAAGGCCAGCACCAAAGCCACGCAGTGCTCGGCTACCGCGTGCGGCGAGTAGCCCGGAACGCGAAACACCAAGATCCCAAGCCGTGCCGCCGCCTTCAGATCAACATGATTGAAGCCCGCGGAACGTAAAACCACGCTGCGGACACCGAGCCGTGCGAGGTCATCAAGCACCCGGGCGCTTAGATCGTCGTTGACAAAGGCGCACACCGCTTCAGCGCCTGCGGCCAGCGGAACGGTGTCGCGGGACAAACGTGACTCCAGGAACGAGAGGTCATGCCGGTGGGCGATGTTTGCCGCCGTCAGGAACTGCTCGTCATACGGCTTCGTGCTGTAAACGGCTACCCGCATGCTCTGCCTCCGCCTGTTTCACTGGATCCCGCACGCCTTTTTCGGTACAGGAAGTAAGCCGAGCCTGCGAGACGTAAAATCCGATCAGCAAGCCGGCGGCAAAACCCAGCATCTGTTTTTCTCTTCGCCACGTGGTCTTCCGGTACCAAAACCAGCAATTCTCCGGCCGCAGCTCCGCCGGAGAGAGACGGAAGTACGCCTTGGCCGGGACCTCACACACACTGGATTAAGCCATGAGCCGAGACTACAGGGAGTTCCCGGTTTGGGGCACTGTCCTGCTCGGGTTGTCCAAGGGGCCTGACGGGAAGATGGATGTTACGGCCGGCAGGGCACGCGGTTATGCCTCCTGTCGCAGCGCCTGCCGGGGTGCAGCAGCCGGGTACGGGCCGGCATCGCGTTCTGCGGTTGTGAGCATGTGCCCGAGGATGATCAGGACCGGCGCTCCCGGGATGGCTCGAGCAGGCCCCCGCTGTCGAGGAAGGGACCATCAGTTTCTCCATCCGGGCATGGAGCCGGGGCATGTATCCGGGGTAATCATCGAGTTAAGCCAGTGAGCTGCTGGCGGCCCTGATTTACCGGCGCCCGCGGCCACGGAGGACGGCGTGATTCCGGAGTTCTCAAGCATCTTCTCCCGGCGCTCGATTGCACGGGATTTTCATCCGTCACGGGAAGGGTTGAGGCCGTTATGCAGGCAGCGGAGTTCATCACGGTGTCTGACTCGCCATGCCATTCAAAGGCCCCGAGGCCGAAAGTTCGGCCTCCAGACGTTCGACATCGCCGCGGTGGCACAGTTCTGTCGCCGGCGTCATCACGGTAGCGCTTCCGGCGGCGACGGCAGCCCGGAACGCCTCCTCAACTGGGCGGCCCTGCGCGAGCCGGAGCACAAATGCGCCGAGAAAACTGTCACCGGCCCCGACAGCGCTGAGCACCTGCACCGATGGCACCGGCAAGCGGATAACGCCGGACTTCGAGGCGAGCACGGCGCCCGCTTCACCGAGGGTCAGGGCAACGTATTCCGCGGACCCGTCCGCGACCAGTGCAGAGGCCGCTTCGATCTGGCTCGGCACGCTGTCTAGCGCCACGTTGAAATGAACCTCCATCTCGCGTCGGCTGGGTTTGACCAGGAAAACCCCCTCGGCCAGCGCCTGGGCGAGGGCCGCTCCCGACGCATCCACTACGCAGCGCGCACCGCCCTCGCACGCCAGGCGGGCGACGCCCGCATAGAAATTTTCCGGAACCCCCGGAGGCAGGCTACCGCTGGCGACCACGTACCCGTCTACCGGGACCGAATCGGCAACAACGGACAGGAAGGCGCGCCACTCCGCGTTGCTGAGCTCCGGACCTTCGAGCACGAAACGGAACTGCTTCCCGGTCGTAGTCTCATCAATAGTGAAGTTCTGGCGGGTACTCCCGTGGACAGGTACCACCAAGCTGGGGATGCGCTCGGCTTCGATGAGCCGGCGGTAGGCCTCACCGGTGGGACCACCTGCTGTATAGACCGCCAAAGTATGCCCACCGAGCCGCTGGATTACCCTGGACACGTTTACCCCTCCGCCGCCCGGATCTAGGCGGCTCGTGCTGCACCGCAGTTTATGAACGCTGACGACCCGCTCAGTTGAGGTGCTGACGTCCAGAGCCGGGTTCACCGTGAGAGTAAGAATCGGCTTCGCGCTCTTTGGCTGTGAGGCTTCCATACGCCCAGCATAGGAGACCCCGCCGTTTCCCCATCAGGGCCAGAAGCCTGTGCCCGGTGCGAGCAAGCCTGCACCGGGCTGCTGACAACCATGACCCTGACCCGGACCTGACCTCGGCCCTTCCCGGACAGGACGGAGCGCATGGCATCACGGACCACCGCAAAATGCTCAAGCAACAAAGCCGAAGACTTCGCCGTCATATGCGCCGTTATCGGCGCCTTTCGTATGCCTCGGATACGCCTTGGGGATGCGGCCGCGGCTGTGCTTGCTGGCTCTATGTAAAGCTCCGGGTTTCGCCGGTGGCACAGGCGGTCTGGGGTTAGGCCCTCCAGCCACGGACTGCTCCGCCGAGTCACATCCCACCAATCGACGCGGCTGCGGCCAGGACAGGCACAAGAAGCAGCCAATAGGACCTGCGCAACGCCAGACGCAGACCTTCATACTCTCTGTTCTGGCCTTAGCCAGCCGCTGTACCTGACTCGGTGGAAGGGGAAGATGGGGCGCGGCTACTCTTCCGCCACATCAGGAACGCCATGATGAATGCCCACAGATACAGGAGAATTGAGGCAATCCCGCGCGGGATCGACTCGAAAAGGCCAAGGTAGGGAACCATCAGTCCGTGCATGATCCAGGCGGTCCCGGAGCCGGCAGCCAGCCATCCAAGCCAGCGGGGGTAAGCAGTGCCGGCAGCCACAGCCAGCCCGTAGAGGATAAGAGTGATCCCCAGCAGGATGTTGGAAAACGACTGCAGCGAATACTCAGTCCATCTCAAGGCTTCAGCGGCAGCCAACAAGGCTGTCTCCCGATCAGGGGGAGCGCCGGCCCATGCGTCCACCGCCCACTTCAGTGCTACACCGTCGACGGCCTGCAGCAGTGTGATGGCAGCGGCAGTTACGAGCACGGAGGCAAGGCCAAGGCGAGCCCCAGTGGTCTCAAACCTTCAGCCCGCGCAGCGGGGATAGGGAAGGAGACGGGTTACCGGTGGCTGCGCGATGAGTACCTCAGGCTTCGCGATGGGAGCTTGGACCATGGGGCAGCCCAGGTTGAGTTCGGTTTCTCCTCCGGCCGCGCCGACGAGTGGAACGGACGGTCCCTGGAAGGTAGGGTTAGGCGCCATCATTTCCAGGTGGAGCCCGTAGTTGAGGAAGCGTTCTGGTCTGCCTATCTGGGCGGGTACCTGCCGGGGCAGTACATCAAGAGACATTTCGAGGCGCGCAGCGGAGCAGTCATTCAGCAAGCAGGACTGTATCCAGAACGGGCAGTCCGACAAAGCAGCTGAGTGGGACTATCACGGTATGCTGCCCTGCTCTTGCTGCCGGCTGTGCCACCCTTCCGTGTAGGTGGAGCAAGAGCAACGACCTACCCCTTTATTGCTCGGATAGGTGGGTGCTGGACCTCTCCCAGACTTGAACAATGTTGACACGGGGCGGCAGTGCCGAGTGCCGTGCCGCCGCCCCCAGTGACTTGCAGTGGGCTTCCGAATGCTAGCCTGACTCTTTTCCGGAAATGCTCAGATAGGTTGGTCCGCGAGGCCCGTCGATGTGGGACTAGGAGACCGGAAATTCAATGTTTGCGTTTATGAGCAATTGCTCAGATAGGCCCGCGTCTCACAGGGGCCTGTTTTACCTCAGCATCCTTTCACGATGAAGGCACCGCAGCAGAGCTGCGGTGCCTTCATCGTCAGATGTCGCCTGCACGGCGTCAAGCACCGTCCTCAGGAGGGAGCTTTCGTCTTGCTCTTTCGATGGCGCGGTAGACAGTGGATCGGCCAACGGAGAACAGCTCGGCCAGTTCATACATGGTGTGTTCGCCGGCGTTGTGCAACTTGTAAAGATGAGCTTCCTGCTTGGGCGACAGTTTCGGTTGCTTACCGCGCAGGCGGCCTTTGGCCTTGGCAATTTTCATGCCCTCGCGGGTTCGAGAACGGATGAGGTCGGTTTCGAACTCCGCGATCATTGCCAGGACGTTGAACAGAAGTTTGCCCATAGGGTCGGTCGGATCGTGGATCGACCCCCCGATGTTCAGTTTGATTTCCCGACTTGCCAGATCGTCTGCGATGTCATGGGCATCTCGAACGGACCGGGCCAAACGGTCCAGCTTGGTCACGATCAAAGTGTCGCCGGCACGGCAGGCCGCCATGGCCTCGCGGAGCCCTGGCCGATTTCTATTGGTTCCGGTGAGTCCGTGATCGACATAGATCCGTTCCGTGTCGACGCCGAGGAGAGTCAACGCATCGCGCTGTGCGGTGAGGTCCTGCTCGTCGGTTGAGCATCTGGCGTAACCAACAAGTAATTCAGCCATGCCAATGAGTGTGTCACATAACTCCCCGTCACCGGCCAGTTCACCGGTCTATCTATATGGCACGGCCTCCAGCCAGCTACCTCGACACTGCTAGCCAGCGGTGGGTTTGTCTGATCGGGTACCCTCTAACGGGACGTTTTGCGGCGCCTATACGAAACCGCCTTAGCGGGACACTTTGACGCAGCAGCCAGCCCCTAACCGCCGCTGCACCAAGCCACTAATCAGCAGCGCTAAATGTCTCCTTCAAGCAAACCTGACTTCTAGGAACGGCATTGATCGAGCGATTTCGGGAGCCCCTAGAGTCTTTCCAAGCATGGAATGGATAGATATACGTAGACGGAAAGAGGTGGCGTGGAACCAACAATGATTTTCGGTCTATGGCTCGTTCTCCTTGGAGCCATTGCCTTGGTTGTGCGAAAGTTTTCGGCATCAACCAACGCAAGGATAGTCTCAAGGGTTTTCCCTCGCCGTAACGCGAAGCGATTTGAAAGATTCCAACTCATTCAGGGCGCTGTCTTCGGACTGACTCTGCTTGCCGCTGGCTTGGCCCTGGTCATTTTCTCCATGGCGGGAGGCCGTCTGCCTGGAACGTAAGAGAGCGGGCAGATCACTGGTGGGTGACCGAAGAAGGAACAAGCGGACCGAAAGGTGAGGTAGTTTTCAAATGGCCCTGCTGAACGCAGTTCTCATCATCATCGTCGGAATCGCGGTGATTGTGTTCAGGCGTCACCTGACAAGGTTCCAAATCGTCACTCTCGAGGAACTGAAGGTCGCGCCCAGAGCTAATCAGGTTCTAGAGAAGACCCTCACAGTCGTAGCCGTTCTGTTCGGGTTGTCGTGCCTTGGGATTGGGGTATTTCTACTCGTGAACCAAATTGCTTAGCCCCCACATGTCAGGATGATGAGATGAGTGAGTCGCTTGGGGCCGTGCTATTCGGAGGATGTTTGTGTCTCGTTGCCCTGCTAATTTTTCTCAGCAGGAAGCGGCTGGCGAAAGTTGCTGTCAACGTCGTTCCGACCCAAAACAGAGAACGCCATTACCAATTGCAGATCAGGACCCTTGCAACAGGAAGTGGAATCGTCTGTCTTGCCGGTTTAGCTTTTGCCGCCTGGGGGTTGACTGGACTTTAGGCTTCTTAGGAGCGCCGTGACATTTCACGGATACGCCTGATCTCAAGTCCCGTGCCTGATGGAGTGACTGTTGAAGGGATCCTTCTACGGGCGGTCTGAGCGGGACTTTACCCCAGGCCTAACCGTGACTGCCCGTGAAGACTTCTCTGATCGCAATTCGAAGGATCAACGCCAGGGGATCTTTGAACGAACCCGCTCGATTTCCGTAAGCGCCCATCCGGAGTCCACAGGGATGTCTTGCTTGTCTGTCCAACGCCAGAATCGTTCAGCCTCGTCGAGCAATTCACGGCAGAAGGTGAGAGGTTCGACGCGGGCCTTGGTATCTACGATGGTGACGAGGGCTCCGCCGTGGACGTGTTCCAGGATGATCGGTGCGGGGCTGTCGGGGAAGGACATTTCTCCCCGGCCGTCTGTTAGGTAGCCATCGACCACGGTCACTAAGTTGCGCCAGAGGCCGCAGATGTCGTCCCACACGGGGACGCCGAGTAGGGGAATCCCCTGCCAGGTGAGGGTCACAACGCCGTCGTTGTACGTGAAGTGGTGGCGTTTCCCGGTCCGCAGCCAAGCTTTCTTGGCCTCTTGTTCGTCGGCGTATAGGTCTACCAGGTACTTGTCCGGATGCTCTTCGAAGTCCTCCACGTCCTGCACCATGCGTACGAGAATGCCAGTGGTGCTGGTGAGGTGCTGTGTATCCGGGTCCAAGCTCTCGGCTCCTTCAGATTTTTCGTTCCTACTGGTGAAATGTATCCCCTTACTCATACGAATACCCGGGAGGCAGCATCTCGCTTGTCGGTTCGTCTTAGTAAAGGTCGGCCTCAGGAAGCTCGGCCTAGCCTGAACGCCTCGTAAGTCGATCCCTCGACGGACACCCTTCCGGCAGGATGGTCTTACACAGCCGCCCTGCATTATCAGCTTCTGGCAATTAGTTGAGAACGCGCGTTCTAGGAACCATGGTCCAAGGAGAGTTTGGTTAGCAACCTCAGGCCGGAGGGAGTTGCAGCCAACTCCACGGTTCCTTTGTCAGTAGATAAGGTTATAACTCTTCCCCGCGGAAATACTGACCATGGGGATTTGGCTGGAGGGCCGAGAACTCTTAGTCCCGAATATGTCTCGACGCGGCCGACTAAAGGGCCGATTGTGCCAGTTTTTTCTTGGAAAAGAAGCCGGCCAGGTTGGGCCTTGGCATACCCCAAGGCCCATTTGTCTTTCAGCGAGGATCCTGGCTCTCTATGGGCGCATTCGAAGATCCCCTGCTCAGCGTCCCGCGCGACTCTTCGTTTTTTCAAGGGGATGGACGGCAGGGAAACGATCAAGGTCAGAGCAAGGGCGGCGGCAAGGGTAATCACCAGCGCGAGCCAGTAGCCTAGCTCTTCCCTCAGCGGCTCGAATGCCGCGAGGAAGAAGAATAGTCCCGGCAGCATCGCGAGGTTCCAGTCGTAGGCTCTCTCCAACCAGCTTTGAGGCGTAGGCTCCAAGTCCGACTCCGGCACGCTGCCTGACCTTTCTAAGTCTTGGCGCTACCTTACCCCTTCCTTCAGGAATCGTCTCCAGAGCTGTCAAGGGCTATGAATTTCTGCCCAGCATCGACGTCAGTAAAGGATCCCCTTATTGCATGGTGGCGACGATGGCCGCGTGCGGCCGTTTACCCGAGTCCTGACGTGCTTCTACGTTCAACACGTTAAATCCTGTTTCGCTGAGCATCTGTCGCATCTGCTCTACCGGCCAATAGTGCGCCGTTGTGATTGCATGCTCAAAAGGCTCGGCGGAACCACCCTGAAAGAATCCGATAAGAAGGCGCCCTCCGGGCGCGAGTGCGCCAGCGATCTTGGAGAGAACTGCAGGCATCTCGTTTGGGCGAACGTGGATCAAGGAATACCACGCGAGCACTCCGTGCAGCGATCCAGCTGGCACGTCGAGATCTCTGAACGAGGCGACCTGAAATGGCACGCCAGGGAAGCGTTCCCGCGCACTGTCGATGAACTCGGGAACCAGATCGATACCGTGCACTTTCACGCCGCGCTGGTGTAGAAAATTCGTCCAATGGCCGGGACCGCAACCGATGTCGATTACTTGCCCATCAATGCCTTGGGCCCAACGTTCGATGCGTTCCCGGTCCAGCTCGTGCATGTCCTCAACGGAACCGAGAAGGCTCGTGTATTCGGCAGCACGTGTACTGTATGCGGCTCGGACAAGTTCATCAGCCATGCTTAAGAGAGTAGTAGGAGGAAAAGGCCTACGTGTCCGTCGGCGGATCCTTTGCTGATGTCGAGTCTGCAGAACCAGATCTCGTCTTCGCTGCCTAAACCGAGGTGGGAGATTCCGGATGAGCGACCCGTCGATTATGGAGCATCCGGATCAGAATCACCGGACAGTCGCCAATGAACAGGAATACGACGACCTCAACAAGGGGGTCCGCCCCGGTGGCTTGCGAATGCAGGAACGAACCAACAATGATCAGGACAAGAGCACCACAGAACAGCCATGCGCTGCCGCGGGTAAAACTCGCGCCGCTGGTGTCGAAGTAGGGGAGTCGCTGCGTCGGATGTGTGATTACTTGAAGCATCGCGGATGCAGTTGAAAGAGCACAGGCCAGCATCAGGACAGCAACAGCAAGAGTGTCCATTTTGGCTCCTGACAGTAGGGGATCGACATGAATGCGGCTGCATTTTAGAAATTGCAGGTGTAGGTTATGCCGTTTTGCTGGTGCACCCCGTTCCCAAGTTCGGAGCAGACCTGGAACAGGGAGGTGAATAAGAAAACGAAGAAGGCGAGACCAAGGAGAGTGATGACCGCACCGATGATGACTCCGGCGAGAGCCAGCTTGTTCTTCATTCCGGCTTTGCGGGATTGCACCAGGGCGATGATGCTCAGGATCAAACCGACGGCGCTGATTGGTACCAGCAATGACAAGATGAACCCGGCTATCCCCAAGGAGCGACCGGGATCAATTGTTTGCTGCTGAGGCATGGAGTACGTTACTCGATCGGTAGGACCTGAGTCTCGATTCGGTTCTGGAGGCGGGTGAGTCATGAAGATGCCTTTCGCCGCGGGGTGTCTTGTTCATTCGGTTGGTAATTGTGTTTGCCCCGTTCCGCCTTGCAAGAGCTGCAAAACCCGGGAACGGGGCAACATTGCGTGCTTTGGATCGTGGAAGGGCTCAATCACGCTCCCAGCTACGTTGCTGGTGCCTCTGCAGCGGCGGTGTTGTCCGTTGCCAGCATGGTTGGTTACTGGCTTTGGGCCAGGGCGTCGTTGACGAGTTTGATGAGTTCGTCCTGTGCTTTTTCCTCGACGTCGGGTCCGATTTTCACGGCGGTGGCCGCGAGGGTTCCTTGCGTTCCGGCTATGGACATGACTTTCTGGCTCTGCCCGTTCGGCAGTTCCTGGGTGGTGATTGAGCCGAGCGACTGCTCACCGTCGGTCGTTACCTCGAGCGGGGTGATCTTGCTGCTGATTTTCTGTCCCTGGGCTTCGATCTCGAATTCGGCGCATTCCTGCATGGATTCCTGTGCTTTTTCGACCTGGTCGGCGATGACCTGCGGGTCTTTGACAGCAGTGAGGGTGATGATGGTCTGGGACTTTTCCTCGGCGGATTGGCTGGCTCCGGCGGCGTAGGTGCTGCCTTCGGGTATCTGGGTTTGTTCCGTGGCGAAGATGGAACATGCTTCAGGGGTGATGGTTGCGTTCGCCAGGAGTTCCTTCGCGGCCGCTAATCCCTGGTCGAGCTGGGCTGCCGGAATGACCGACAGTTGCTGGCCCTGCGCGTCTTTCAGGCCCGAGATCACCGTTTTCAGGTCATCGTTCGAATATGTTTTGGGCTCAGCGGTTGCCTGCGTCGATTCTGCGGCAGTCGGTGCTGCAGGCTCAGCGGTCTCTTCCGGCGCTGCTCCACCTCCGCAGGCTGTGAGCATCAGCATTGCGGACAGGAACACCGCATAAATCCCGGTATTGCGTGCCATTCTTACCGTCTCCCTCGGTTCGCCGGTCACCGGCCGTGGATGTGCCGGCATGATGACGGCTACATGGCACATCCTTCATGCGTCCTCTTGGAAAAAGCTGGTTTTAGCATTCACCGTCCATGGGAAGCTTGCGGCGGGTAAGCGGAGACCGTGATGCGCGCTGCGCCGAGGAAGCCCTACGGCATAACGGCAGCGGTTATGCGACGGCGAACACCGGGCAACGAGTGTGATGAAGTTGCAGGTTGTGGTCGCCGTATTCGGGCTGAGAATCAGACCTACTGACGATACGGCAGGAAGCGCAGGTTTTTGGTACGGCGTGTGCGGACTGCATCCCGGTGGGGGCCGCTGACAATGCTGCCGTCGGTGTCGAGGAGTTCGCCGGTGCGTCGGATAATACGGATGGTCCCGCCTCGGATGATCAAGTGCTCCAGCACTCTCTGGGCCTCCTCAACGCCGTCATCTTCGTAATCGCCCCCAAAGGTCCACCATCCGAAGTCGGGCCCGTTGATGACCACAACGTAGCCGCTGGTCACGAGGACCTCGAACGGGATGGCGCCGCGATGATGCGGCGTGACAGCGGCAATCCGGTCGAACTCAGCTTGCTCCGTTGAGACGGCGACTTCGCCATGGTCTCCCACCAGGGCAATGAGCCGCGCAACGAGGACATCACCTGAACTCGGAGCGAGCAGCTGCCGCGCGTGATACTTCTCCAGCAGCACCGTTGCTTTCTCGAGGTCTGAGTTCCAATCAAGTTCCCACCGCTGGTGGTGGTGACGGGAGTACGGGCCAGGGGCGATCTCTACCACGAGCCATTGCTCACCAATCATGGAAAGTTGGCCGACCCTAAACGTGGGAAGCCGATAGCTATCGGGAGCGAGCAGTTTTTCCTCGACCGCATTGCCGAAAAGTTGCCGTGCACGGGTGACCAGGCTGTCAAAAGCTGCATGGTGAGTGTCAGGTATCGGAGGCACACGACTATTCTTGCCGACCTCGACAGGAGATTGACCAGCGGTCCAGGAATCGTCGCAGTGAGGGATGACTTAAAGGTACGCGTTAGATTCTTCTCCGACCATGATTCAATGCTCTACTGGGCGCCAGCAATTCGGTGCCCGCGCGTGCCCTAGGACGATCCGCTTTCGGGTCGCTCACGTCAGCGTGCGGGTCCGGGGGAATCGGAAACGCGCGCTGGCTGGCGGAATGCCACAAGTTCAGTTTTTCGGCCGAGGAGTTCAACGACAGCTAATCCGGGCAACTTTGAAAGGACAGCCCTTTCCGCGAGTGGCCGTCAACGTCGCGTGGGTTCAGCGTCCGGACCGGATAATACCGGCGGTGAGGCGCAGCACCCGTTCGGTATCGCGGATACCGTAGAGCGCCACGATCCGGCCGTCAACTACAGTGAAGGCCATGAGCGATATCGGCCGCTCGTCCCGGAATGCAACAACACCGGGCAGACCGTTGACCATCACCGGTTGGAGGTCGGCGCCTCGCGCTGCATGCGACTGCCGCGCAATGGTTTCTGCACCGCGGTAGACCTTGGACGGGCGGTCCGGGCCGTAATCGGCGTGGAACACGGCGTCCGGGGCGAGCACGTCAAGCAGTGCAGCGAAGTTTCCCGCGTTGACGGCCGCGTAAAACGCCTCGACCACCTCTCGCTGTCGGCCCGGATCGCTGTTGGGTACGCGAGGCTCATGGTCTCGGACACGGCGCCGGGCACGGCTGGCTAGTTGCCGTGTGGCCGCCGGCGTACGTTCCACGAGCGGGGCAATCTCGTCGAAGGGCACGTCGAAGATATCGTGCAGCACAAACGCCAACCGCTCGGCGGGGTTGAGAGAGTCCAGCACCACCAGCAGGGCGAGGCTGACCGAGTCGGCCAACACAGCCTGCTGCTCGGGGTCGTCGTCCTCGGCGGCCGTGACGATCGGATCAGGCAGTTGCGTCACCGGGTCGAGGAGGTCCTCCCGGCGCCGCCTGTTTGCGCGCAGCAGGTGCAAACACTCGCGACCGATGACCGTGGTTAGCCAGCCGCTGAGGTTGTCGATGGTGTCGGTGTCTGTTTGGTTGAAGCGGAGCCACGCGTTCTGGATCGCGTCTTCGGCATCGGTAGGGGATCCGAGCATTCGGTAGGCGACTGCGCGCAGCAGCGGACGATGTTCCTCGAACTGCTGCGCGAGCCTTTCATCGTCCTGCATCTGTCACATCATCCTCTCGGCCGGGCTCATATCTATGATCCCGGCAGTCGGGTACCTGTGACAGGCGAAGGGCGAGTGGGGGCATGATGCAAACAGTTGAATCGCAGCAGAACCAGTGGTGGCTGGTAATCGCTGCCGGACTGGCGGTTTTCATGGCGTCGGTGGACATGAGTATCGTGACCGCCGCGCTGCCGGTGATTGAACGCGACCTTGGCCTCTCCACGACTACTGCCGAGTGGATCGTGCTGGCCTATCTCCTCCCACTGGCCAGCTTGGCGCTGCCCGGCGCCCGCTGGCTGGACACGGTCGGCCGTCGGCCAGCTCTGGCGTTCTCGGTCACCGGGTTCGCAACCGCGAGCCTGGCTGCGGGCGTGGCGCCCGACCTCGTCTGGTTGATCGGTGCACGGCTCGCACAGGGGGCGTTCGGCGCGTTGCTGTTCGCGCTGATGCCGGCACTGGCGACGACGGCGGTGCGACCAGAGGCGCGGGGACGGGCGATGGGCCTGATCACGACGCTCGGTCCGCTGGGCCTGATCAGTGGGCCGGTGCTCGGCGGCCTGCTCGTCGATGCCCCTGGATGGCCCTGGGTCTTCTTCGTCAACCTTCCCGTGAGTCTTGTGGTGCTGTTGCTGGGGCTCCGGCTGCTGGCGGCAGACCTGCCGCTTCGCAGGCCCGACCGCACCTGGTTCGCGGAGGCTGCCCTGCTGAGCGTCGCCGGCGCGGCGCTGCTGCTGGCGCTGACCCTGACGGCCGGGCAAGGGCCGGCGTGGCTCCTGCTCGCGGCGTTGGCGCTGCCTCTCCTCGGTGGCTGGCTCCGTTTGCCCGTCAGCCGCCCTGTCCGCCGATTGCTGTGCACCCCAGGGGTCGGCGCGCCGCATCTGGCACTGGCTGGTGCAGCCGCCGCCATCGGCGTGGTCTTTTTCATCGCACCGTTCTTCCTGCAACGAGCGCTCGGGGAGTCGGCGGCCGCCGCCGGAGCGATCCTCCTGGCGTTTCCGGCCGGCATGGCGATGGCTGGCCCCGTCGGAGGGTTCCTCGGGGACCTGTGGGGCTGGCGGCGTACGGCTTTGCTCGGCGCCAGCCTATTCACTGTTTCTCTGCTCCTCATAGCGCCGATGGATCTGTCCTGGGCACTCGGTGATGTGGTGTGGCGGCTCTTCCTGGCCGGCTGCGGCAACGGGCTGTTCAACGCACCCAACATGGCGATCGCGATGTCCCAGACGCCCCCGGGCAAGTTAGCGACGGCGGGTGCAACCACCAGTCTCGCCCGCCAGGTCGGATTCGCCTTCGGTCCGGCACTGGCCATGGTTGCCTGGGGGCTGTCATCGTACCGGCTGGACGGCATGAACGCGGCCCTGCTGCTGGCGACGGCATGCAGCGCCATTTCTGTGGTTGCGCTCCTACGCCTCCGCTCGACACCCTGGTCACGTCCCGGCTCGTCGCCTTCGAAAACCCCAAGGAACAGCCATGCCTGAGAACCCGACCGGCCTGGTCAGCATCCGCTATCTCGTCGACGACGTGGCAGAGGCCGTCTTCTTCCACACCCGCTAGCTCGGCTTCACGGTCCACTACTACTTCGCCCTGGGCATCGCCGATTTGGTCCGTGGCAGGCTACGACTCGAGGGGATGCAACAGTGGGCCAGCGGGTAACGGGGAAGGGTTCCTTCGAGGCAGCTCTCTAACGATTTGAGGTCTCTATACAGCGGTGCAGAGCCGACGTACCGTGAATAAGCATGAGCGAATTGTCACGGCCGGAACAGCGGGCCCGGGCCGTGGGCGCGAGTCCTCTAGCCGGAGGACCCCAGGCACGTTACGACGCCACACTGCTGGTGGGAGCCGGGCTGGCCGCGTCCGGACGGACCGCTGTCGCGGGCGCCGGATGTCTTTCGGATCCTGGTCGCGGAGGTGAACCGAAAGGGACGCTATGAGAATAGTGAGGATATAGCGACATGGGTGAGCTGCACGTCAATATGAACGTCACGATGGACGGCGTGATCCAGGCTAACGGTGGTCCCACCGTCCAGGACGGGGACTTTGAGTACGCCGGATGGGAGCGCCCGTTCTGGGACTCTGAGTCCGGGGAACAAGTGGATGCGGATGTTCAGGAAGCCGACGCGCTTCTGCTGGGTCGCACCACATACGAAATCTTCCGCAGCTACTGGCCGGGAAAATTAGACGCGATCGGGCAGGCCTTCGACCGGGTGCCCAAGTACGTCGCTTCCCGCGGCACGCCGGAGCTGTCTTGGGACACCAGCACCCAGATAACCGACGTGGCCACCCAAGTGCTCGGACTGCGCGATCGGCACCGGCAAATCCACACCTGGGGCAGCGGTAATTTGCTGCAGACACTGTTCCGCGAAGGCCTGGTCGACCGGGTGAACCTTTGGATGTGTCCGGTCGTGCTCGGGAAGGGAAAGAAGCTGTTCCCGGAAGGCACGGCAGCCACCCGCTTCGAGTTGGTCGAGCCGCCGAAATCATTTCGGGCGGGTGTGCTGCTGATGCGCTATCGGCGCCTTGAGGGACCTCCGGAGACGGGGAACACGGCCGAATGAACTGCTCCGCCACCCGCATTGCAGATCGTCCATGTCGCCGCACCTGCCGCCTGCCGGTGGTATTTACTCGGAAAACGAAGGATTCTAATGTTCGCCACGCTGAACCCCGAGCACGAGGACTACCTGCGTGCCCAGATAGCGCACCGATGAGTTTCCCGTGGCACGCCCGGTTTATACACTGGAGACCGACTGACGGAAGGCTGGCACCGTGCGGAAACTGATTTACGGCATGAACCTGACTCTGGACGGCTACATCGCTGCGGCTGGCGACGACATCGGCTGGAGCGGGCCAAGTGATGAACTGTTCCAGTGGTGGCTCGACCAGGAGCGGGCGATCGGCCTGTTGCTGTATGGACGCAAGCTGTGGGAGACAATGAGCTCCTACTGGCCGACCGGCGACCAGCAGCCCAATGCCACCCCGGCGCAGATCGAGTTCGCGCGGAACTGGCGGGACACGCCGAAGGTAGTGTTCTCCTCGACGATGGAGAAGGTCGACTGGAACACCCGCCTGGTCACCGGTGACGCGGTCGCGGAGATCACCCGGCTCAAGGCCGACGACGGCGAGCCGATGAGGGTTGGTGGCGCAACGCTCGCCGGGGCGGCCATGCGAGCCGGGCTGATCGACGAGTACACGATCGTGACCCATCCGGTCCTGGTGGGCGGCGGCACGCCGTTCTTCACCGCGCTGGATAGCTGGGTGAACCTGAACTTGGTGGAGACGCGGACGTTTCCCGGCGGGGTGGTCCTGACCAGGTACGAGACGAGGCGCTGAGCGCGCCAACTCCAGCCGGGACTCGTAGATCACCAGATCCCGCAATTACACTTAGGCTTGTTCGCATCACGTCTTAGGAGGTTCCGCGACCGCCAGGAGGACTCATGTCTCGTGTCACCAGCGACGTGCAAGCATTTGAAGCCCACGCAACTGACGCTGATCTTGATGATCTGCGCAGACGATTGGCTGCGGCGCGGCTGCCGGAGGCCGAGACGGTCTATCGCGCCGCGCCCGACCCTCGCCGATGGGAGCAGGGCGTTCCTCTCGCCGATCTGGTTGATGTTGTGAATTACTGGCACACAGATTACAACTGGCGGTCGTTCGAAGAGCGCCTTAACCGCATCGGCCAGTTCCGCACGACCATTGATGATCTGGGAATCCACTTCCTGCACCGCCGATCCGCGCGCGCAGATGCCACTCCTTTGATCCTGACCCACGGCTGGCCAGGCAGCATTGCTGAGTTTATCGATGTCGTCGACGAGCTGGCAGATCCGAAAGATCCAGGTGCGCCGGCGTTCCACGTCGTCGTTCCGTCGTTGCCGGGCTTTGGATACAGCGACAAACCGGCCAGCACCGGGTGGGGGACCGGAAAGATCGCCGCCGCTTGGGTGGAACTGATGGGACGGCTCGGCTACGGTAAGTTCGCCGCCCACGGTGGCGACTGGGGAGGTGTGATCACCACGGTTCTCGGCGGCAGGTTCCAAGAGCATGTCCTCGGCATTCATACAACGTTGGCTCAGGCACCGCCCGGGATGGCCACGGACGGGCTGACGGCGGCCGAGCGCAGGTGGACCGAGGAAACCCGCGATTTCTGGGCCCACCGCGCGGCGTACGCGAAGCAGCAGGCGACCCGACCGCAGACCATCGGCTACTCGCTCGTTGATTCGCCGGTCGGGCTCCTTGCCTGGATTCTTGACAAGTTCGCTGAATGGACGGATACCGAAGACAGCCCGTTCGAGTCGATTTCCATTGACAGGATTCTTGACGACGTCACCCTGTATTGGCTGACGCGGACCGGCGCGTCGGCGGCCCGCATCTATTACGAGAGTCACGGCGGTATCAACGCGCTGGACCCCGAGCTTCGGGTGGACGTTCCCTCAGCAATCAGCATGTATCCTCGCGACATCGAGAAGTGTCCGCGCGCCTGGGCACAGGAGCGGTACCGACAGATCGTCCGATGGAAGACGCCCGAAATCGGAGGACACTTCCCGTCGCTGGAGGTTCCCGAGTATTTCGTCAAGGATCTGCAAGAGGGTCTCGCGGCGGTGCTGGCCGCTAAACGGTGAACGCTGCTCAGCGCGCGGTGCGGTGCGCCGAGGCGACTGACTCAAACCCTGTCTGAAGGCAGCTGCTGTAGCCGCCACGCGATTATCTCGCGGATGAGCTCGGTCGGGAGCGGGGCATCATGGCGCAGCTGGATAGCGTGCTCGGTGGTTCCATATGCGGCCAGCTCTGTCGAGAAATGCACGATCGCGTCTGGAGTCGGATAGAACCCGATGTGGCGCTTTGTTCCGGTGAAGAAGAACAACGGCTCGGTGCCGAGTTTGAAGGTCGGCATACGCCAACTGATCGATTCCACCGCTTCATCGGGCACGGCCGACCGGATCAGTTCATACACGGTCAGCAGCCGATGTCGAACATCACCGTCGTACCCGTCGATGTACTCGAAGATCGAACTCGCTGTCATGGTGGTCTCCCTGTTCGCCGGCGTCATGTGGGACGCCTGTCGCATCTTGAGCGATGATACAAGCCCCGAGCATATGCAATTGGGCCGATTCGTGTGTCAGCCGTGCTTCAGTTCCTCGGCGAGCATCACGAGGATCCCACTGGGGCCGCGGAGGTACGTGAGTTTGTAGACGTCCTTATAGGTCGCCACACCGCGTAGCGGATGGCATCCGTGCTTTGCCGCTATTTCGAGGGCCTTATCGATGTCGTCTACGGAGAAGGCCACGCGGTGCATGCCGATGTCGTTGGGACGAGTTGGTTTCGATTCGATTGCTTCAGGATGGATGTATTCGAAGAGCTCGAGTCGACCATGACCGTCCGGGGTCTGTAGCATGGCGATCTTGGCGTGGTTTCCATCAAGTCCAACGGCAGTATCGGTCCACTCGCCGCTAACCGTGTCACGGCCGATGAGTGCAAGACCGAGATCGGTGAAAAACGCGATTGCTGCTTCGATGTCGCGAACAGCGATACCCACATTCTCAAATTTGATGGCCATGCGTTGAAAGCTACCAAGACGGAGCGATTAGCTCCAGTGGCGGATCCAGCGCTTAAGGCTCGACCGGCGGACGTTGACGGGACTACCGTTGAGGTGGAGGCCCGGATGGACGAGTTCGAGGAGTTACTGTCCACGGCGCGGACGGCGTACGCCCGCGGGGACTGGTACGCCGCTCACCGGAATTTCACGCAGGCCCGGACATTCTCGGAGCTGCCGACGGAGGACCTAAGCCTGCTAGGCAGTTCTGCCTGGTGGGTAGGACAGGTAAGGGAATCGTTGGAGATTTCCGAAGAGGTCTACCACCGGTTCAATGACGACGGCGATGTCCTGGGTGCCGCCAAGAAGGCCTTGAACCTCGCGCTGCTGTGGTTCATCCGGGGCGACCTGGTCATAGCCTCTGGGTGGGTCAACCGGGCCAGAAGAATCCTGTTGCAACTGCCTGAAGGCGTGGAGCACGGCTACCTTGTCTACTTGGATGCGACCGTGGCGTTGGACTTCGGGAACCTCCAGCCGGCGCGGGATGCCGCGGCGACGCTGCAGGAGATGGGGCGCCGGCTTCGGGCTCCGGCCCTGACATCGTTCGGCCTGGTACTCGCAGGGCTGGCGGACGTGCGCACTGGCAGTACGGCCGAGGGCTTTGCCCAGCTGGACGAAGCAATGTTGCCGGTGCTGGCAGGCCAGCTGCCGCCGGAATGGGCTGGAGATATTTACTGCACCGTGATCCACGCCTGTCATGCGCTGGCTGACTTGTCCCGAATGCGGGCCTGGACCCAGGCGACGGAGCAGTGGTGCGAGCAATTCCACGGCGAGGCGATTTACTCCGGCATCTGCCGCATCCACCGGCTTCAGCTGCAGAGCGCGGAAGGCGGATGGGACACTGCTGAAGAGGCCATCGAACGGACCGGGTCGGAGCTTGTGGGCCGGAACAACTGGGTCGCGGGGGAGGCCTACTACCAGTTGGGCGAGATCCGTCGTCTGCGCGGTGACCTAAGTGGCGCCCGTGGAGCCTACGCGCGGGCACAAGAGTTGGGCTGTGAGCCGCAGCCCGGGGAGTCCCTTCTCCAGCAGGCTGTCGGGAAACAGGACGCCGCGTGGGCCGGCCTTTGTGCTGCGTTGGCGGGTCGTGACCGGCTGGCCTGCGCCAGGCTGCTGGAATCCGCCGTCGAAATCGCCCTTGCACTCGGCCTCCAGGAAGAAGCGGAGCGGTTGTGCAGACAACTGGAAGAAACCGCTGCCGTGTTCGCTACAGCCGGTTTCCGCGCGTGGGCAGGACAGGCCAGGGCTGCAGTGCTGATCGCGCAGTCCCGGCACGAAGAGGCTCTGCCGGTGCTGCAGAATGCTGCTCGTGAGTACCGCGGACTGCACGCGCGGTACGAAACGGCCAGAGTCTACGAGCTTCTGGGGCGGGCCCACCGCGGGCTGGGAGAAACCGGCACTGCTGCCGCGGACACCGCTACTGCACTGGCCATTTACCGGGAACTTGGCGCGCTGCCGGATGTCCAGCGGCTTGATGGCCGGCGCTTGCCCGGCGGGTTAACGGAACGGGAGGCCGATGTGCTTTCTTTTATCGCCGCCGGGGGCAGCAACAAGGATGCCGCGGATGCTTTGTTCATCAGCCAGAAGACGGTAGGCCGCCATCTGGCCAATATCTTCGCCAAGATCGGCGTGTCAACGCGGACGGCTGCGGCGGCATGGGCACACGAACATGGGTTGCCTTCGCGCCGGTAGGCAACGGCGCGAACCAACGACACTGTCTGCATGACCTGCACCAGTGCACTAGGGAACAAGATGGGTAATTCGCCCGACGCGCAGCTCTCGTCCGCTTCGTAGCGTTGATAGTGAACTATTCGAACGGGCGTCAAAGGAGAATCGGTCATGGAAATCGACCTGATGGTTCTGGCCGGCGGCGTTTCCACCGTCATCTTTGCCGGCAGCGTCATGCCCATGATTGTGAAAGCCGTGCAGACCAGGGACCTGGCCTCGTACAGTTTGGGCAACCTCTTGCTGAGCAACATGGGCAACCTGGTCCATTCCGTTTACATCTACAGCCTGCCGGCCGGCCCGATCTGGGCGTTGCACGCCTTTTACCTGGTCACGACCGGATTCATGCTGGCGATGTACCTACGGCACGAAGCGCTCGGCAGGAAGCGCTCGCATGGTGTGGCCTTCGCAACGGCGGGCACGATGCAGGATTCGCCCGGGGCCGGGCCCTCATCAGAATTCCAACAGTCACCTCAAATGGGCAGCAACAGCCCCTAGGAGTCGGAGAAGGAAAATGACTATTGAGCAAGGAACATCACTGCAGGATTCCGCTGATCAGGAACTTGATACCGAAGCCGTTCAGGCGTTTGCCGGACGTTTCGTGGGCATCCTCAACGATGCTGCGATCGCGGTGCTGACCAGTGTCGGCCATCAGACCGGACTGTTCGAGACCATGGCAGGAATGCCGGCCGCCACCAGCGAGCAGATTGCTGATGCGGCAGGCCTCAACGAACGCTACGTACGCGAATGGTTGGGAGGCATGACCACGGCGCGCGTTGTCACCTACGACCCTGCCGCCAAGACGTACCGGCTGCCACGTGAACATGCGGCCGTGTTGACCAGCGCGGCGGGTCCGGACAACATGGCCATCCTGATGCAGGACATCTCGATGATGGGCGAGGTGGAACAGAAGATTATCGAGCGGTTCCGGACCGGTGGAGGCCTGTCGTACGCGGACTACCCGCGGTTTCATCAAAACATGGCAGAAACCAGCGCCGCGGTGAACGATGCGGCTTTGTTGGACGTGATCCTGCCGCTGGTACCTGGACTGCCGGAAAGGTTGCGGGCCGGTCTTGACCTTGCCGATGTCGGCTGCGGCTCCGGACATGCGGTCAACCTCATGGCACAGGCTTTCCCCGCCAGCCGCTTCACCGGCTATGACTTCTCGAAGGAAGCTATCCAAAGCGCCCGAAGCGAGGCAAAACGATGGGGGCTGGCGAATGCGTCCTTTGAGGTGCTCGACGTCGCCAAGCTCGACGTCGAGGCAGGCTTCGACGTCATGACAGCATTCGATGCCATCCACGACCAGGCTCACCCAGGCACCGTGCTGCGCAACATCCGCCGTGCCCTTCGCCCGGACGGAGTCTTCCTGATGGTGGATATCAAGGCATCCAGCAACGTGGAGGACAACATCGAGATGCCATGGGCCAGCTACGTATATGCCATCTCGACGTTCCACTGCATGAGCGTATCTCTGGGGCTCGACGGCGACGGGCTGGGTACCGCCTGGGGACAGCAGCTTGCGCTGTCCATGCTCGATGAGGCGGGCTTTGGCACCGTTGAACCCAAGGACATCGATTCGGATCCGTTCAACACCTACTACATAGCCCGGACTTAAAGCCCGGCCAGCAGCCGTTTCACCTGCCGCTTGGGTACGGGCCGGAAGCCGGCGTCAAGATAGCGTTGCCGGACGCGCCGTTCGTTCCAAAAGAGCGCCCAGCCGCGCTTGAGCAGGAAAGGAACGGGTTTGCGGTGCTCCCGCAGGTCGCGCACGAGGCGGCGCACCGCCGTCGTAATCGGGGAAACCTGGATGAAGATGGGCTCCACCGAGACGCCGAGGCCCAGCAACGGGGCCAGAACGGCGTCGGCGAAGATCCCTTCGGCGATCACGGGGCCCTCGGCCAGCCGGATGGAGCGGTGGCCGGTGTAGCTGGAGGTGGCAATGGAGTACTTGGGCACCTGCGTGCGGCCGGTCTGCAGCAGTTCCAGCATGGCGCGGGCGGCTGCACCACTATTCCAGGTGTCCGGATGGTCCCAGTCGATCTCCTCGTACGCCGTCTGGGGCAGCGGCGACTGCGGGGTGTGTTCGCTGATCTCCCGGTAGAAGCTGTCCAGCTCCACATGCGGGCGGCCGAAGCGCGCGGCGAGGTAGGACTTGCCGGAACCGGAGGCGCCGCCGAGCAGGACGAGCGGGATGTGGGGAGAAGGCACAGGCCCATTATTGCGTGCGTGAGCCGTACAGGTCCGATACCTGTAAATCTGCGGTGTCAGGGGTGTTCTTGGAGCGGCGGAATGATCCGGGGCACCGCTACTGTTGGATAGTGTGTCTGGGGCGTCGGCGCCGGAGAGCGCCGCGCAGCCCGAAGGAAAGCAGGAGTGGACATGGTCAAGGCGACCTGGAACGGAGCCGTCATCGCCGAATCCGGCGAGACGGTCATGGTAGAGGGCAACCATTACTTTCCCGCGGCGGAAACATCCGTGGCCACGTGGCCTTCTGGAACGGAGTCACTGTTGGCGACTGAGCTGGCCGGAGAACCTCAATTGGAAGCGGCGTTTGCGTCTGTGCCTGATGCCGCCCGGCGGCTGGACTGGACGCGGCAGGAATCTTCCTTCGGTGCGGGGGAGGACCTGCTGTACGGGCTGAGCATGCTGGATGCCGCCAAGAAGGGCCGGCTGGGGCCTGCCCTGCGGCTGTACCGTCCTGTGCCGACCGTTGCCTTCGGCCAGCGGGATGCGCACCTGCCCGGGTTCGAAGAAGCCGCCGCGCGCTGCCGTGCCTTGGGATTTGAGCCGCTGGTCCGTAAAGCCGGCGGACGCGCTGCCGCCTACCATCAGGGGTGCCTGGTACTGGACCATGTGGAGCCCGAACGCGATGCGATCGTCGGGGCGAAAAGCAGGTTCTCCCAGTTCGGTAAACTCCTGGCCAAAGGACTGCGGGATGCGGGCCTGCTTGCGCGGGTCGGAGAGATCCCGGGGGAGTACTGCCCCGGGGAGTTCAGCATCCACGGCGAACATCCGGAGGACGCCACGGTCCAGATCAAACTTGTGGGAACTGCGCAGCGAGTTGTATCCGGAGCCTGGCTGTTTTCCTCCGTCGTCGTTGTTGAAAATTCCGCCCCGCTGCGCGAAGTTCTCACCCAGAGCTACGATGCGCTCGGCTTGGACTGGGATCCGCGCACTGCCGGTGCGGCGGAGGACCTGGTGCCCGGAACGGATGTGGACAAGGTCGAGCAGGCCCTGCTCGGCGCGTTCGGTACCTACGCGCAGACGCGGGAAATACCGTTCACAGACCTTGCATCCATGGCCGAGGTCCCCGGGTCCGCCCCGTAATCCACAAACGGCAAATAGCGGGTATTGCCGCAGGGCCGCAGGCGCCAGACTGGTCGCACATGACACTTTCAACAGGAGGCAAAATGTGCGACATATGCAACGGGATGACGCAGGACGAGGCACTGGAAAAGACTGTCCGCACGGTTGCCCGGTACGGCTGGCAGCTTGTCATGGTCTCAGGTACAGCGACGGAGCCTGCATTTGGCTACACGGTCGGCCTGACCGAGCTGCCGCACCCCGAGATTCTGGTCACCGGCCGCTGCCAGGATGACACGGTAGCGCTGATCAACGAACTCGTGGACATGGTCCGCGGCCATGGGCACACCCTGATGGCGGGCATGGTCCTGCCGCTTCAGGCCCGCAATGTCTACCTGGCGCCGGTGGAGCGGCCGGAAGGTGTTGTCCTGACCGCCGTCTCGCTGTACGGCCCCCGGGCAACTGCGCTACAAGCCGTTTGGGCGGACGACGACGGCTGCTTGCCTTGGGAGCAGGAGGTTCCGGACACGCTCACCCAGCCGCTGTACGGTACACCTCCCGGGCTATAACCGGCAGGGAACAGCAAACCCGGAGCACCCGCGAGTTTTCCCTCGCAAGCACCCCGAGCCGCTTTCCCCGCAGTTGTCAGTGACCGCGCGCGATCCACTCGTCCAGCTGCGGTGCTTCGGCGCCGATGCTGGTTGAATCGCCGTGTCCGGTGTTCACCTTCGTTTCCGCGGGCAGCGTCAGCAGACGCGACTTGATGGAATCGATGATGGTCTCGAAGCTGGAGTAGCTCCGTCCGGTTGCGCCGGGGCCGCCGTTGAACATGGTGTCGCCGCTGAACAGGACGTTCTCCGACTCCAGATGGAAGCAGACGGATCCAGGGGAGTGGCCCGGAGTGTGCAGCGCTCGCAGTTCCGCCCCGGCTACCTGGAAGGTATCGCCGTCATTGATCTCATGGTCAGGTGCGGAGTCCGGGAAGATGGCGTCCCACAGCATGCGGTCGGCTGCATGCAGGTAGACCGGTGCCTTCACCAGGTCCCGCACTTCGCCGACGGCACGGATGTGGTCGTCATGCCCGTGGGTCAGCAGGATGGCCTTGACCGTCCGGCCCTCCACGGCCTGGGCCACAGCTTCCGGGTTGTGCGCCGGATCAATGATGATGGCTTCTTCGGCGTTGCCGACAATCCACACATTGTTGTCGACGTCCCAAGTGCCGCCATCCAGCGAAAAGGTCCCGGAGGTGACGAGGTTTTCGATCTTCACGCTCATGCGACCTCTACCACCGAACGCAGCACCTTGCCCTCGTGCATCTTCTCGAAGGCCTCCTCCACCTGGTCCAGCCCGATGCGCTCGGTGACGAAGGCATCGAGATCCAGGTTGCCCTGCTTGTAGTGGCTGACCAGCATCGGGAAGTCGCGGCTGGGAAGGCAATCGCCGTACCAAGAGGACTTCAATGAACCGCCGCGGCCGAAGACGTCGAGCAGCGGCAGCTCGATCTTCATGTCCGGCGTGGGAACGCCGACCAGGACCACGCGGCCGGCCAGATCGCGGGCGTAGAACGCCTGCTTGTAGGTCTCCGGGCGGCCAACAGCTTCAATAACGACGTCGGCGCCGTTGCCTCCCGTGAGGGCCTGGATCGCCTCGACCGGATCCTGCTCCTTCGAGTTGACGCCATGCGTAGCGCCCAGGGACTTGGCCAGCTCCACCTTATTGTCGTCGATGTCGACGGCGATGATGGTCGTCGCGCCGGCCAGCTTGGCGCCGGCGATGGCTGCGATGCCCACGCCGCCGCAACCGATGACGGCCACGGACTCGCCGCGCTTGACCTCACCGGTGTTGATCGCCGCGCCGATGCCTGCCATGACGCCGCAGCCGAGCAGGCCCACGGCGGCGGGGTCGACGTCGTCGTCCACCTTGGTGCACTGGCCCGCGGCGACCAGCGTCTTCTCGGCGAAGGCGCCGATGCCCAGGGCGGGGGACAGCTCGGTGCCGTCCTCCAGGGTCATCTTCTGGGTGGCGTTGTGGGTGTTGAAGCAGTACTGCGCTTCGCCGCGCTTGCACGCCCGGCACTCGCCGCACACGGCGCGCCAGTTGAGGATGACACGGTCACCCGGGACAAGATCGGTCACATCGGGGCCGATGGCGCTGACCACGCCGGTGGCCTCGTGTCCCAGCAGGAACGGGAAGTCATCGTTGATGCCGCCCTGCTTGTAGTGCAGGTCCGTATGGCAGACGCCGCAGGTGAGGATGTCCACCAGCGCTTCCCCCGGACCCGGATCCGGTACCAGAATGGTTTCGATGGATACCGGGGCATTCTTCTCTTTGGCAATTACTGCCCGAACTTTATGAACCATGCCTGGGTCGTTCCTTTCCGCGGAGTCATCAGGTCGGCCGGTTGGCCGTATCACCATCATCTTAGGCAGCCATGTAGGGCCGATCACAATTACCAAAACGATTGTTATGGAAACTGCGGCTGCTGTCTACCTTCCACGCCCGTGGCGGTTGGAATGCGGTCTTCGTTGCGGGGCAGCCGTTAAGTAACAAACCGCGCCGGAGCGTCATCTGCGCTCCAGCGCGGTCTGCGGAAAATGTCGCGGGATCAGGCCGCGAGGCGTTCCTGCACTTCGGCGAGCGAGGGGTTGGTTGCGCTGCTGCCATCGGGGAAGAGCACGGTTGGCACCGTCTGGTTGCCCTCGTTGATCTGTTCCACCAGCTCCGCGGTGCCCGGCACGTTCTCGATGTTGATCTCCGTGTAGCCGATGCCCTTCGCATCCAGCTGTGTCTTCAGGCGGCGGCAGTAGCCGCACCAGGACGTGGAGAACATGGTGATGGTGCCGGCTTCCGGGGTGTATTCCAAGGTGACTCCTTCGCAGAACTGCATTTAAAGGTGCAAACGGCGGCGGGGCCTCGTGATGGTGCCGGCTTCCGGGGTGTATTCCAAGGTGACTCCTTCGCAGAACTGCATTTAAAGGTGCAAACGGCGGCGGGGCCTCAAACATTCCCGCCGCCTGTGCGCACAATGGCAGACTGGGGAGATGTGCGGACGATACGTCATGGCAAGGGCCGTCGGTGACCTGATGATGGAATGCGGCGCTGAAGTTCCGGGGGACTTCGGCCTCAAGGAGTCCTACAACGTGGCGCCCACGGACGACGTGCCGATCGTCCTGGAGCGGCTGATCGACGGCGCCGTCCGCCGCCAGCTGCATATCGCCCGCTGGGGCCTGGTGCCGCGCTGGGCCAAGGAGATCTCCGTCGGCTCGCGTTCCTTCAATGCCCGGATTGAATCCGCCGCAGAAAAACCGACCTTCCAGGACTCGGTCCATACCCGCCGCTGCGCGGTCCCGGTGGACGGTTACTACGAGTGGAAGAAGCTCGGCGTCAAGACCAAGCAGCCCTATTTCGTGCGCCGCGGGGACCATGCGCCGATTTTCTTCGCCGGGCTGTATGGCTGGTGGAAAGACCCGTCCAAGGCCCCGGACGCCGAAGACGCATGGCTGCTCTCCGCGACCGTGCTGACCGCGCCGTCGCCGCCGGCAGACAGCGGCTCGCCGGTCCTGCGGGAACTGGCCGGGCTGCATGACAGGTACCCGGTGCCGATGGACACGGACACCATGGCTGGGTGGCTGGATCCCACCGTCAGGGATGGGACGCACCTGCTGGAGATGCTCCGGAACAGGGCGTACGACGCCGCCACTGACTGGACGCTGGAACCGGTAGGTCCCGCTGTGGGCAACGTCCGCAACAATTCGCCGGAACTGATCGTTCCGCAACCCTCGCTGCTGGATGGTTAGCCTGCGGCACCCAAGTGGACGGCGCCGTCGTCGTCGATCTTGAATCCCGGGTTGAAGACAATGTCCCAGCGGTAACCGTCAGGATCGGCGAAGCAACCGCTGTAACCGCCCCACGCCTGGTTACGTGCCGCCGAAACAAGGGTGGCGCCGGCGGCGAGCGCCTGCGCGATGAGATCATCCACGTCGCCAGGACTGGCGGCGTTCTGGCCCAGTGAGACCGGGATGGACGGTCCGCCGTCGTTATGGCCCACGTCCCCGTATTCGCTGCGCATGCTCTCCACGTTCCAGAGCCCCAGCATCTGGCCGTGGGCAATCTGGACGAAGAAGATTTCGCCTTCTTGCTCGAACAGCGGTTCCCAGCCCAGGCCGTCAATGTAGAAGCGGCGGGCAGCGGCAACGTCCCGCACTCCAAGGGTCAGAGCGGTGACTTGTGGTCTCATGCCTCAATCGTCGCCGGTCGGGAGGCGGACGGCAAGAAGCCCGGCCGGATCCGGCAACCGCTGCTGCGGTGCTCGGAACCCGGCCGGGCTCCTGTCCTTGGGTTACTCCTGTCTCTGGGCTACTGGGCGATCATGGTGAAGATGTTGAAGCCATGCCCAATCTGGATACGGGGGCTCAGGCCGCTGCCGTTGCCCGGGTAGAGCCAGAGCCTGCCGTCATTGTGACGGGCGATGACATCGTTGTTGGCGCCCGTATCGAATGCGCCCGGTCCAACCAGCGAAGTCATGGAGTTCCAGCCGCTGGAGCCGATCATGGTCCGTGCACTGAAGCCACCGGTTCCGTTGCCCTTGTACAGATAGAGCCGGCCGTTGCTGTCCCGTGCGATCATGTCGTTCGTAGAGCCTGCATCGAAGGTTCCGACGCCGGCGAGTTCGGTCATGGCGTTCCAGCCGCTGGCACCGGCCAGAGACTTGGTATTGAAGCCGCCGTTGCCGTTGTTGGGGTAGAGCCACAGCTTGCCGGCACTGTCACGGGCGAGCAGATCAGGAGTGGTGTCGCCATTGAAGTCGCCCGGAACGACGAGCTCCGACATCGAGTTCCAGCCACTTGCACCGATCAGCGTGCGACCCGAAAGCCGGCCGTCGCCTGCGCCGGCGTAGAGCCAAAGCCTGCCGGAGGTGTCGCTGGCGATCAGGTCCGCCCTGGTATCGCCATTGAAGTCACCGGGCATCAGCAGCGAGGTCATGACATTCCAGCCACTGTTGCCGATGTTGAGCCGTGGAGACAGCGTGCCGGCATTTGTGCCGCCGTAGAACCAGAGTTTGCCATCGCTGGTGCGTCCGATGTAATCCGGGTTCGTGTCGCCGTTCATGTCCTTCTGGATGCCCGTTCCCATGGGGCCCGCAGTAGTGCCGATTCCCCAGCCGTGAGCGGCTGGCGTCCCGACGTTGCCCGCCGTGTCAACGGCGCGGACCTTGAAGGTGTACACCACCCCGTTCATTTGGGCGTCGTAAGTCTTGCCTGAAGCGCAGTTTGTCTCCCAGGCCGAGTTGGACGGCATCAGCTGGCAATCGTAGGAGCTGTTGGTCTCGTTGCTGCCGAAGTTGAACGAAGGCGTCGTATCTGCGGAGGGATTGGACGGCACCGGGGCAGCAATGCTAGCCGTTGGAGCAACGGTGTCTACCGTGATGGTGACCGGGGTCGACGTCAGGAACTCCGGTGCTGCCGGATCGGTGGCGAAGGCAGGATTGTTGATCCTGGCCCTGATCTGGTGGGATCCATCTGTGAGCGCCGCCGGCAAGGTGAGGCTGTAGCCGTTGCCAGTACTCGTTCCCGTCACGGCAGGAGTGGTTGAATTGCCGACCAGCAGGCTGACTTCGGTACCTGCCGGAGCGTCCACAGTAAAGGTAGGCGTGGCGACATTGGTGATGTTATCCGTGGCCGACTTGCCACTGTCACTGGAATCGGCCAGATTTGGAGTGCTTGGTGCCCCGTCGACTTCCTCTGAAATGACGCCTTGGATGTTGAAGGTATCGACCGTGAGGGTGTTGACGCCCGGGCCTCCTGCATTGAGCCCTGTCACCCGCACGAAGTTGTTGCCGGAAGGTGCCCCTGTAACGGGGGCGGGAACAGTAGGATCGCCGAGCCGTCCTGCAGGTGCATTAACCTGACGGAGGAAGGTGGCGGTGGTACCTAGCTGGTACTGGCCGAGGAAGGCGTCACCGACGGCGTCCCAGTTGCATGGAGCGCCGGTGCAGCCACTATCGATCGTTTCGTTGATTTCGCCTACGCCTCTGTCGTCATCAACCGCTACAAAAGTGTGTTCGCCGTAGGGGTGAGTGATGGTGTAGCTCTGGCCTATAACGAGGTTTGTGAGGCGGAAGCGGAGCCGGGCAAAGCCCATTTGGTCCCCGTCAACCACGGCCTCATTGGCGTGCGCGCCCTCGAGGGCGGCTTCGTACAGGCCAAGGTTTCCGTTGCTGGCTTCCGCATGGAACCAGAAGGCTTCGTCGGGGAAGTTGTCCGGGTAGGAAGCGGGGCCTGCGTTCGGCTGGGGGGAGACGCAACCGTCTTCCGCCGTGTAGCAGTACTTGAGTTTGACGGTTCCGTCGGAGTACCAGGTGGGGTACCCGTGCTGCGGGTCCACCTCGCCCCTTCCCGCGAGTTCGGCGTGCGCCGGTATCGCAGCAAGTGGAGTGAAGGCAGCCGCAAGCATGGCGGCAGCCGTCAGGGAAGTGACAATGCGTTTCCGGGTCGGGCTAGGTTGTAATTCTGCCCTGGGTGCGAGTGACATGCTGGGCTCCTTGTGAGGTGTCCCCCTCGGACACCTTTACCTCTAGGTGTTACTGATAGCGCGGGATGCGCTGAGATAACTGTGGACTTCGGTTATTGGATAAATCTTGGGGTACCCAGACATCTTGTCGGTGGTGGTTTGTAAGCTCATCTTTGAATCGAATACGTATTCGAATAGAATGAAGAGGTCAACCATTTCGACGGGCGTGTCGGCAGGAGCATGCCACGAAGTGTTTGGCCCGTATTTCCAGAAGAAAGGTGACTGGAACATGGGTGTTTTCAGCGAATCAGTAGAAGTTGTTTGTTCTCCTGCCGGCCAGCCGATCAGATTGCAGTGGCAGAACCGGACCTGGCACATCGCCGCGGAACCGGTGCGGTGGTATGAGCGGCGAAAATGGTGGGCCGAAGAGCTCCGGGCCGAACGCGGCAGGGGAGCGGGACTGGTGGACCATGAAATCTGGCGGGTCCAGGCACGGCTGAACAACCGCTCGGAACTGCGCACGCTTGATCTTTCCCATCAGGCAGATACAGGACGCTGGCGGCTGATCAGGGTCCATGATGCCCTGCAGCGCCTGAGCGCTTAATACGTACCTGCCTCGCTGTCCGCGGAAGCTTCTTGTCCCGTCTCTTTTACCTGTTCATTGGATGATCATGAGCTTTACCCACTTGCATGTTTCATCGGCCTTCAGTGCCCACTACGGTGTGTCCTGGCCGTATGAACTGGTGGCAGCGGCGGCCGCGGATGGAGGGGATGCCTTGGCCTGTACTGATAGGGACGGACTGTACGGAACGGTCAAACATGTCAAAGCCTGCCTGGCCGCCGGGATCGATCCGATTGTGGGGGTAGACCTCGCCCTCCGTGGTTCCCAGGGGCAAAGCATTGGCCGGGTGGTTGTCCTGGCCCACGGCCATAACAACGGCAGGGGCTATCACGCCTTGTGCCGGTTGATCTCGGATGCGCATGAAGGTACAGCCTCCGGCCGCGGCGCCAAGGGCAGGGAACCGGGTGTGGGCATAGCACAGATAGCACACCGCGCCGCAGGTTCCCCGGAGTCATCTGATGCAGGTTCCCCAGCTATGCTCACGGTGCTGCTTGGTCCGTATTCTGATGTTGGACAGGCTTTGCGGCACCGCCGTTATGCGGAGGCCCGCCGGCTGGCGGGTCGTTGGCGCAGCATCATGCCAGCCGGTTCCCTGGTGCTGGAAGTGGTCAACCACCTCAGTCCGCCTGGAGACAATCTCAGTACGGCCCATGCCGTAAGAATGTTAAAGCTGGCCGCTGACTTGGACTTGCCGGCAGTGCTTACAAACGCGGCGAGATACCGTCAAGTGGATGACGCCGCTACAGCAGACGTACTGGACTCCGTCCGTGCTTTAACCGCGCTCGCAAAGCTGCCGGATCTGCAGCCCAACGGCCAAGGCTGGCTCAAAAGTTCGGCTCAGATGCAGGTCCTGGCCTATGAAACCGCACAGGAGGCAGGTATCGGCCGTGCCGGCGCCGGGAAACTGCTTGCGATGACTGAAACAGTTGCAGATCGCTGTCGGATGGATCCGTACCAGGACATGGGTTACAAGAACCCGGTGGTACCGGAGGCATCGGTAATCGGGATCGGCCAGGATCCGGTGACAGAACTTATCCAACGATGTGAGGCAGGGATTACCGACAGGTTCCCCGGCATCAGCGGCAAAGCCGAGCATGAGCTGCGGGATCGCCTTACCCATGAATTGGGGATTATCACCAGATTAGGGTTCGCCTCGTATTTCCTGACCGTGGCCGAGGTATCAAAGATCATCACCGATATGGGGGTCAGGGCATCGGCCCGGGGATCTGGCGCTTCGAGCCTGGTGAACTATTTGCTTTACATCAGCCATGTCAACCCGCTGGCCCATGGGCTGATCTTTGAACGGTTCCTCTCCCGCGACCGTTCAACCCTGCCGGATATCGACATTGACGTGGAAAGCGCCGAACGCCATAACGTCTACCGGCGGATCTTCGAACGGTTTGGGGACCGTCGGGTGACTTTGATGAGCATGCAGAACGGCTACCGCGCTCGCGGTGCCGTCCGTGATGCCGGGCTGGCTCTGGGGATGGAAGAGGAAGACATCTCCGGCATTGCCAAACAGCTTTGGCGTTTCTCCGCCCGGAAATTCCGGGAAGCGATGGAAGAGAAGCCCGAGCTTCGTGATTTTTCCGCACAGGTGGAGCAGAACAAACAGCTGGATTTGCTGGTGGATGTGACGGAGCGGTTGGATAGGCTGCCACGGCATATTTCCATGCATCCCTGTGGCGTGATTCTGGGGGACGAATCCCTGCTGGACCGGACGCCGGTCCAGCCCAGTGGCCTCGGTCTGCCGATGAGCCAGTTCGACAAGCACGACATGGACCCGATGGGCATGCTCAAACTCGATGTGCTCGGGGTCCGGATGCAAAGTTCCATGGCCTATGCCGTGAACGAGGTTGTCCGTATCCATTCGGGAAAGGCCGCAGTTACCGCGGCCGGAAACCATCCGGTTGACGCCGGCGGAAATGGTCCCGGTTATATCGCCGAGGACGGCCGGATCGATTTGGAAGCAGTTCCGCTTGATGATGAAGAAACATTTGAACTGATCCGCAGCACCCACACCTTGGGGTGTTTCCAGATCGAGTCCCCGGGCCAACGGGAACTGGTGGGCAAAATGGCCCCCCGTAATTTCAACGACCTGATCATAGATATCTCCCTCTTCCGGCCGGGCCCAATGAAATCGGACATGGTCCGCCCTTTCCTGGAACAACGCCATGGATGGGCGCCCGAAAGCTACCCGCATGCGGATCTGGAAACCGTGCTTAAGGAAACGCACGGTGTCACGGTTTTTCACGAGCAGGTTTTGAGGACCTTCGATGTTTTTACCGGCTGCGGTCTGGCAAGGGCAGACGAGTTCCGGCGTTTACTGGGGGACGAGGCAGCAGAGCCAACAGTGGAGGAATATTTCCGCCGTCAAGCTATGGACCGCGGATACTCGGTGGACACCATTGACAAGATCTGGGACACGCTGAAAGCCTTCGGCAGCTTTGGGTTCTGCAAGGCACACGGGGCTGCCTTTGCCGTGCCCACCTACCAGTCGGCCTGGCTGAAGGCGCACCATCCCGAAGCCTTCCTGGCCGGCCTCTGGGAGCATGACCCGGGAATGTACCCACGAAGATTGCTGGTGGCAGAGGCACGCAGGATGGGAATTCCCATCCTGCCGCTGGATATCAACCGCAGCGCGGACACGTACCGGGTTGAGCGCGTACCTGCTGCCAACGGTGAACCGGAAAAACTCGGAATTCGCTTGAGCTTTGCTGGTATCTATGGATTATCAGCTGTAGAGCTGAAGCGTATTGTGGCCGGACAGCCCTATGATTCCCTGGCTGATTTGCGTGCCCGGGCCAAAGTCAGCAGACCTACATTGAAACGGCTGGCCAAACTGGGAGCCTTCGACGAACTCAACCACCTTGCCGGCCGCATGGGGACCTCCACCCGCGCGGATCTCGTCCATCATCTGGATAAGCCTCCCGTCCGCCCGGTTCCGCGCCGCTATGAACCCATCGACGGCCAGCTCTCCTTCCCTCTGGGCGATCTGGAATTAAGCAACCTCAAAACCTGCCTGCCGGAACCGACGATGCTGGAAAAGGTCCGCACCGAACTGGATCTGCTGGCCGTGGACGTCAGCGCCCATCTGATGGACAGCTACGCGCCGCTGCTGAAAGAACTAAATGTAACCGCAGCCAAGGACCTGCTTTCCCTGCGCAACGGAACTGAGGTTCTGGTGGCAGGAATCCGGGTCGCCACCCAAACTCCACCCATGCGCGGAGGCCGCCGTGTGGTGTTCATCAGTGTGGATGACGGCACGGGTTGTGTGGACTGCACTTTCTTCCATGAAGCTCAGGACAAGGCCGGGCCCTTGCTGTTCGGCACCAGGCTGCTGTTAATCCAGGGACTGACGAGGAGGACCGGACCGCGGGGGATGAGTCTGCAAGCCACCAACGCCTGGGATCTTTCCCGTCCGGAGACGCTGCCCCTGGTCCGTCCGGCGGAAACACCGGTGCCGGCACCTGAGCAGCCACACCTGCAACTCCCAACCCGGGCCATGTTGGTCGGGCTCAATATCAGCGGATAACATCAAAGAGGCTCGCGGCACCCAAAGTATGGTGGCGCGGTTCAGGCCTAAATCGAAACATAAGGAGACCTTCGTGTCAGCGCCCCAAAACATGACTCTCATCGTCGACGGCGAAGAGAAACAAGTGAACACGGGCACTACCGGGGCGGAGCTATTCTTCGAGCGCCGCGACGTCGTCGTTATGCGCGTCGACGGGGTGCTCAAGGACCTGGACCAGCCGCTGCCCGAAGACGCCAAGATCGAATCCGTCACCATCGATTCGCCCGACGGGCTGAACGTCCTGCGCCACTCCACCGCCCATGTGATGGCACAGGCAGTGCAGCAGCTCCGCCCGGACGCCAAGCTCGGCATCGGCCCGTACATCACCGACGGCTTTTACTTTGATTTCGATGTTGAGGAACCTTTCACTCCTGACGATCTGAAGACCCTTGAGAAGATGATGCTCAAGATCGTCAACCAGAACCAGAAGTTTGCCCGCCGGGTGGTCACCGAGGACGAAGCCCGGGCTGCGATGGCTGATGAGCCCTACAAGCTGATTCTGCTGGACAAGTCCGCCGAAGCCGATGAAGCCGGCGAGGGCGTAAACGTCGAGGTCGGTGCCGGCGAGATCACCATCTACGACAATGTGGACCGCAAGAGCGGAGACACCATCTGGTGCGATCTCTGCCGCGGCCCGCACCTTCCCAACACCAAGCTCATCTCAAACGCCTTCGCGCTGACCCGCTCGGCAGCCGCCTACTGGTTGGGCAACGAGAAGAACAAGCAGTTGCAGCGAATCTACGGCACCGCTTGGCCCACTAAGGAAGCGCTGAAGGCCTACCAGGAGCGCCTCGCCGAGGCCGAGCGCCGGGACCACCGCAAGCTCGGCTCGGAGCTCGACCTGTTCTCCTTCCCCGATGAACTCGGTTCAGGGCTGCCGGTGTTCCATCCCAAGGGCGGCATTGTCCGGAAGGCGATGGAGGACTATTCGCGCCAGCGGCACACCGAAGCAGGCTACGACTTCGTCTACACCCCGCACATCACCAAGGGGCACCTGTACGAAGTGTCCGGCCACCTGGACTGGTACCGCGACGGTATGTTCCCGCCCATCCACGTGGACGAGACCCGCGATCCCGAAACCAATGAAGTGGTCAAGCCCGGCCAGGACTATTACCTGAAGCCGATGAACTGCCCGATGCACAACCTGATCTTCCGCTCCCGCGGACGTTCCTACCGCGAGCTGCCGCTGCGGATGTTCGAATTCGGTTCCGTCTACCGCTATGAGAAATCGGGCGTGGTGCACGGGCTGACCCGGGTCCGCGGCATGACCCAGGATGACGCCCACATCTACTGCACCCGCGAGCAGATGAAGGACGAACTGACCAATACCCTGAACTTTGTGCTGGCGCTGCTCAAGGACTACGGGCTGGACGATTTCTACCTGGAACTCTCCACCAAGGACCCCGAGAAGTATGTCGGGGCGGACGAAGTCTGGGACGAAGCTACCCGTACACTGGCCGAGGTCGCCGAAGCCTCCGGACTGGAACTGGTTCCGGATCCGGGTGGAGCTGCGTTCTACGGCCCGAAGATCTCTGTGCAGGCCCGCGACGCCATTGGCCGTACCTGGCAGATGTCCACCATCCAGCTGGACTTCAACCTGCCCGAGCGCTTCGAACTTGAGTACCAGGCCGCGGACGGTTCCCGCCAGCGGCCCGTCATGATCCACCGTGCCCTGTTCGGCTCCGTCGAACGCTTCATGGGCGTGCTCATCGAGCATTATGCCGGTGCCTTCCCGGCCTGGCTCGCACCGGTGCAGGTTGTCGGTATCCCCGTGGCGGAGGCATTCAACGACTACATGGGCGAGGTCATCGCCAAGCTCAAGGCCGCCGGCATTCGGGCCGAAGCCGATTTTGGTTCGGACCGGTTCCCGAAGAAGATCCGGACCGCCAGCAAGGACAAGATCCCGTTTGTCCTCATTGCCGGTGGAGAAGACGCCGAAGCCGGCGCGGTGTCGTTCCGCTTCCGCGACGGCAGCCAGGACAATGGCGTACCCGTCGACGACGCCGTGGGCCGGATCGTTGAAGCCGTCCGTAACCGGGACCACCAGCTATGACGGATTCGGCGGGTGTACCTCACCAGCAGCCCGAAGGGCAGATGACCGACGAGTTCGAGCTGACCGGAGTCCCGGACGCCTTCCAGCGCCTCTGGACTCCGCACCGCATGGCCTACGTCAAAGGCGGACAGGACCAGTTCAAGGGCAAGGACGAGTGCCCCTTCTGCGTAGCGCCCGGGCGTAGCGATGAAGAGTCCTTGATCGTGTACCGGGGCAAGTTCAACTACGTTGTCCTGAACCTATTCCCGTACAACCCCGGCCACTTGCTGATTTGCCCGTACCGCCACGTTCCGGACTACACCGACATTACGGTGGAAGAAACAGCCGAGTTCGCCGAGCTGACCCAGACCGCCATGCGCGTGCTGCGCAAGGTGGCCAATCCAACCGGTTTCAATCTGGGCATGAACCAGGGTGTTACCGGGGGAGCAGGTGTGGCGGCACACCTGCATCAGCACGTCGTGCCGCGCTGGGGCGGGGACGGAAACTTCCTGCCGATCATCGCCCAGACGAAGGCCATCACGCAGACCCTGGACGAGGTCCGTCAACAGGTGGCGCAAGCCTGGCCGGCCGGGTAGCGGCACGGATGCTCAATAAGTACGCGCGTGGTTTCTTCGGGAAGCTGTTTTCCCCTTTGGCACGGCTGCTGATCAAACTCGGTGTTTCACCTGATGCGGTGACCATCATCGGCACTCTCGGCGTGTCCATCGGCGCCTTGGTCTTCTACCCCATGGGCGAACTGTTCTGGGGCACGCTCTTCATCACCGCGTTCGTCTTCTCGGACATGGTGGACGGGTTGATGGCTCGGATGCTCAACCGCAGCAGCAACTGGGGGAGCTTCCTGGATTCGACCTTGGACCGTCTGGCTGACGCCGCGGTGTTCGCCGGGGTCACCATATGGTTCTTCACGGGCGGAGCCAGCATTCCCATCGCCGTCGCGGCACTGATCTGTCTGGTTCTGGGGATGCTGGTTTCCTACGCGCGGGCGAAAGCCGAGTCCCTCGGCTGCCGGGCCGACGTCGGGATAGCAGAGCGTTCCGAGCGGCTCGTCGCGGTGCTGGTCTTCACCGGCTTCACCGGGCTCGGGCTGCCGCCGGTGGTGCTGCTCGTGGTGTTGGTCCTGCTGGCGGCTGCCAGCCTGGTGACCGTCATCCAGCGCATCCTGGCTGTCTACCGCCAGACGCAAGTCGAAGCGTGAAGCGTCCCTGACCTAGGTCCTGCCGCATGCCGTCATAGGTGAGCTGAAACACGACGGCACGGCGTATCATGAAATGTACTCCTTCCCACCAACTCCTAGGGGCTTTTAGTGTCCAGCAGTAACGAAACTTCAACTCACGCACCGGTAACGGGCAGCAGCCGGGTTAAGCGCGGTATGGCTGAAATGTTGAAGGGCGGCGTCATCATGGACGTCGTAACCCCCGAGCAGGCCCGCATCGCCGAAGACGCCGGCGCGGTCGCCGTGATGGCTCTCGAGCGGGTTCCCGCCGACATCCGTGCCCAGGGCGGCGTGTCCCGCATGAGCGATCCGGACATGATCGACGGCATCATCGAGGCCGTTTCCATCCCGGTGATGGCCAAGGCACGCATCGGCCACTTCGTCGAGGCCCAGGTCCTGCAGTCCCTCGGCGTGGACTACATTGACGAGTCCGAGGTCCTGACCCCGGCCGACTACACCAACCACATCGACAAGTGGAACTTCACCGTTCCGTTCGTCTGCGGCGCCACCAACCTCGGTGAGGCCCTGCGCCGCATCAATGAAGGTGCAGCCATGATCCGCTCCAAGGGTGAAGCGGGTACCGGCGATGTCTCCAACGCCACCGGGCACATGCGCCAGATCCGCGCGCAGATCGCCAAGCTCGCCGCCCTGCCGGAAGACGAGCTGTACGTCGCGGCCAAGGAACTGCAGGCCCCGTACGAACTGGTCAAGGAAATCGCTTCGACCGGCAAGCTTCCCGTGGTGCTCTTCACCGCAGGTGGTATCGCCACTCCGTCGGATGCGGCCATGATGATGCAGCTCGGGGCGGACGGCGTGTTCGTCGGTTCCGGCATCTTCAAGTCCGGCAACCCGGCCGAGCGTGCCGCCGCCATCGTCAAGGCCACCACCTTCTACGACGACCCGGACATGATCGCCAAGGTCTCCCGCGGACTGGGCGAAGCCATGGTCGGCATCAACGTAGACGAAATTCCTGAGCCGCACCGCCTCGCCGAGCGCGGCTGGTAGGAAACCAGGAACAACTAACGACGCCGGAAGTCCGGAACCGCTGAAAGCAACGGTTCCGGACTTCTTGCGTTAACACTCTTGGGGGACCGGATTGCGGCAAAAGCAGCGCTTGGTCCAGCAGACGCCGGTTCTGTTCAAAGTCAGTCGGCGTTCGCGTTGCCTCGGAGGTGGCTCGGCAGCCGGTTGCCGGGGATCCGGCTCCGGATGCGGATGATCTCCCGGACGTGCTGTTCCAGTTCGCGGTCCTCATCGGAAACCGGATGCCACGGGGGGATCGGTACGGCGGTGCCCGTCTCGTCGCGCGCCACCATGACCGTCAGACAATGGGTAGTCAACTCAAGTTCGCCGGTTTTCGGGTCGCCCGAGCGCACATGTACCGAGACGTGCATTCCCTTGTTGCCGGTGTAAACCAGCCGTGCCTCGACTTCGACCACATTGCCGATCAGCAAGGGACGGTAGAACCGCACGCCGCCGGAGAAGACGGCGACAACGTCCTTGCCGCAGTACCGCGACGCGCAAACGTAGGCGGCCTCGTCGATCCACTTCATCACAGTCCCTCCATGAACCTTCCCGCCCCAGTTCACATCGGCGGGGGCTGCCAGGAAACGCAGCACGGTGCGGGGAGCTGTTCCTGCTTCGGTGTACACCTGCCGGGACATCGCCTTCTCGATGTCGGCGCGGATGTCCAGGCGCTTGATGGCCAGCTGCTCCTGTTCCTTTTCCTCCGCGGTCCGGGGAATCCAGGGCTCTACCGGAATGGATTTGCCGTCCTTGCCCACCGCCACGAAGATCACCAGGCACCGACTGCGCATCGTGGCGCCGCCGCCCTTGGGATCTCCGGAGCTAACAGTGGTCTGGATGTGCATGCTGCTGCGCCCGGTGTAGATGATCGTGGATTCAACCTCGACCATGTCTCCGACGCGAACAGGATCGGCAAAGTGGATGTTGCCCACATAGGCCGTCACGCAATAGGACTTGCTCCAGCCCACGGCACAGGCATAGGCAGCCTTGTCGATCCACTCAAGGACAGTTCCGGCGTCAACCGTCCCGCTGTAACCGACATCCGTGGGAGCGGCGAGGAACCGAAGGGTGATGGAATTCTTCGCGGTGGCCGGTTCAGGCATTGGTCGTATCTCCTGGTTGGTGGTGGAATCAGCATTGCATTGTTCGTCGAAGGTTCCGCTAGCTGATGCTGGTCCGCTCGTTGCCGTCGAGTCCCCGTCGAGTGAGCAGCGGCCCGATTTCGGCGTCGCGGCCACGGAAATCGCGGAAGGCCTGCAACGGATCCATGCTGTTGCCCCGGGAGAGCAATCGGGTCCGGAAGCGGTCTCCGTTCTCCCGGTTCAGTCCGCCGTTTTCGCGGAACCACATCACGGTGTCCGCGTCCAGCACTTCGCTCCAGAGATATGAGTAGTAGCCGGCCGCATAGCCACCCGCGAAGATGTGCTTGAAATAGCCGCTGCGGTAGCGCGGGGGAATGATGTCCAGATCGAGTCCGGCGTCCTTAAGCGCCTCCTTCTCGAAGGAGAGCGGATCATCGATGCGCGTTCCTGCAGGCAGGCTGTGCCAGGCCAGATCCAGCAGGGCGGCCGCCAAATACTCGGTGGTGGCGAAGCCCTCGCCCCAGAGCCGCGCCGCATCGATCTTGTCGACGGTCCGCGGCGGAAGGGCGGCACCCGTGACGTGGTGGCGGGCATAGCCGTCCACGACCTGCGGCCACAACGCCCACATTCCGTTGACCTGGGAAGGATACTCAACGAAGTCCCGAGGCACGTTGGTTCCGGAGAACCGCGGATACCTGACCCGGGAGAACAAACCATGCAGCGCATGGCCGAATTCGTGGAAGAGCGTCACCACCTGGTCAAAGGTGAGCAAGGTTGGCTCGCCCGCCGCGGGTTTGGTGATGTTCAGATTGTTAACAACTACTGCCTGCTGGCCGAGCAAGCCGGACTGTTCGACAAACGAATCCATCCACGCACCCCCGTTTTTGGTCGGCCGCGCATAGTAGTCGCCCAGGAACAGGCCAAGTCCGGTGCCGTCGTCGTTCTTGACTTCCCAAACCCGGATATCCGGGTGATAGCCCGGCAGGTCCGGACGTGCTTCGAAGCTCAGTCCGTACAGTTGTTCCGCCGCGTGGAAGACGCCGCCATGGAGCACACTTTCGAGTTCGAAGTAAGGACGCAGCTGCGCCAGATCGACGTCATAGTCACGGCGCCGAACCTGCTCGGAGTAGAAGGCCAAGTCCCAGGGTTCGATGTCGTGTCCCGCCGCCGCGGCCAGGACGCCGGCCTCGGTCCGCGCATTGGTCACCGCCGCCGGCACCAGCTGCGCGAGCAGCTGACGCACTGCTTCAAGCGACGGCGCCGTTTGGGAATCTAGGGCGTATTCGGCGTGGTTCGGGTAGCCGAGCAGCGCGGCGCGCTCGGTGCGCAGTTCGGCCAATCGCGCTGCGAGGAGCACCGTCCGGTTTCCATCGTCGCCGCGGCCCACAGAGGCCTGGAAGAGGCGCCGCCGGGTCTCCCGGTTCGTGAGCACTTCGAGGGCAGGCTGGGCGGTCGGCAGGACCAGCGTCAGCAGCCAGCCGGTGTCATATCCGGCTTCCCGGGCGGCCTGAGCCGCGGCGGTCATGTCCTCTTCGGCCAGCCCGTCCAGAAGAGCGCGGTCAACCACGTGCAGGGCGGCAGCGTTCCCCGCGGCCAGGAGCTCCTGCGAATACTCCGTGGCCAGTTCCGACAAGCGCACGTTCAACTCGCGCAGCCGTTTCTGCCCGGCGGGCTCGAGGCCGGCTCCGGCCCGGCGGAAATGCTTGCGCAGCTCGGACACCAGGCGCAGATCCTCGCCGGCGAGGTCCTCGGCGCTCTCATCGACCGCCATGATGCGCCGGTACAGTCCTGGATGCAGGTAAACGTTGTCCTGGTGCGCGGCCAGCCGCGGGGACACGGCCTGTTCCAACTGCCGGATCTCCTCGGTCGCGTCTGCGGAGGCGATGTTGCGCAGGACCGCGGCCACACGCTGGAGCGTCCGGCCGGATCGCTCAAAGGCAACCATGGTGTTGCCAAAGGACGCCGGTTCCGGGTTCGCGGCGATGTCCTCGATTTCGGCCAGCTGCTGTGTGAATCCGGCCTCGAACGCGGGCAGGTATTCCTCGGCGCGGATGTCGGCGAAGGCCGGCAGCTCGTAGGGGAGCGTACTGGGGGCGAGAAACGGGTTTGCCATGGCACTACTTTGCCATGCGCAGCCGGTACTCCTGAGGTCATTTAGGGGCGGCGCAGACGCGTCGTTGAAGGCCACGCCTCGCTGCGGCTTACACTGACGGCATGCCAGAAAGCAGCGCAAGGATTCACCCGCGTCCGCGGCAATGGGTGGCTATGGGCGGGGCCGGCAAGGTGCGGCCTCGATTGGTGCTGCCCCTGGCCGCGGCAGTCCTGCTCGCGGGCTGCAGTGCAACGGGCACAGGGTCAGGCAATGGAACGGCAGCTGGCACGGCATCTTCTGCCGCAGCTGCTCCGTCTGCCTCGGCCGGCCCGGCCCAAGAGGGGAGCGACGGCGGCAGCAAGGTGACGCCGTCGTCGTCCGTATCGCCGTCCACAACGGCCGGAGCCGGACCGGAATGCCCCGGTGTCCGCTGCACCTCGGTGGTCATGACCGGGGATTTGCTGCTGCACGAAGCCCTCTGGGACCAGGCGGCAAAGGATGCGGAAGAAACGGGCCGGGGACCATTGGACTTTGGCCCGATCCTGTCAGCGCAGGAACCTTACGTGGACACCAGCGATCTTGCCCTCTGCCATATGGAAACCCCGGTGGCCGAAGCTGGCGGCCCGTACGCGGCGTATCCGTCCTTCAACGCGCCCCCGCAAATCCTGGATGCCATCGCGGAGCTCGGCTACGACGCCTGCACCACGGCCAGCAACCACACCATCGACCGCGGCACCGCGGGGCTGGAACGGACGCTGGACGCGCTGGACGAGGCAGGGCTTGAACATACCGGGTCCTACCGCACCCGCGCCGATGCCGAGGAAGTGCTGATCATGGATACGCCTGCCGCCCGGGTCGCAGTCATCGAGGCAACGTACGCGCTTAACGGGCTGGTGCCGGACGAGCCGTGGCAGGTGGACATGCTGGACGCGGACGCCATGATCGCCAAGGCCAGGCAGGCCCGGGAGGAAGGCGCGGACATCGTACTTGGCGTTGTCCACGCGGGGGATGAGTACACCGACTACGCGAACGCGCAGCAGCAGGACGTGGCGCACGAGCTGGCCGACAGCGGCGAATTCTCGCTGATCTACGGGCACCACAGCCATTCGGTGCAGCCCATCGAGAAGTACAAGGACACGTGGATTGTCTACGGGCTGGGCAATGCCATCGCGGCCCATGCCACGCCGAACATCCTCAACACCGAGGGGCTCATGGTGCGCGCCCAGTTCAGCCAGAACGACGACGGCGGCCCCTGGGACGTTTCCCGGCTCGCCTGGCTGCCGGTTACCTTTGACGGCCCGGAGCACCGCTGGTGTCCGGTCGCAGCGGATGCACTGGAAGAGGGCCCGGCGTGCGTTTCACCGGCAGCCGATGCCGCAAGCCGGGAACGGACCAAGGACACCGTGGAGTCGATGGGAGCAGGGGAGGACGGCGCGCAGGAGTGGCTGCTTAGCGGCAAGTAGTGCCGGGCAGCTGCCCTAGCGGGTAGCGGTGCGGCACGCTCAGCGCGGGCGCGCGGCGGCGTCTTCGCGGGCCTGTTCCTCGAACGGGATCTGCAGCGGCGCATCATCGAAGCTGCCATGGCGGCGCAGTGCGGCGTGGCGGACCAGGAAATCCGCCACCGCAGGGTTCTTGGGCAGCAGCGAACCGTGCAGGTAGCTGGCAACCACGTTGCGGTAGCGGGCGCCCTCGGTGGAGTCCTGGCCGTTGTTGCCGTCCCCCTTGGTGACCGTGCCCAGCGGCTGGGTCCCGCCCTTGAGAAACGTCTGGCCGCTGTGGTTTTCATAACCGATGACGGTGCCGAACTCTTCGCTCTCCAGGACGGTGTTGCCGATCAGCCGCTTGGGCCCGCCGACGGTGTCCACATCCAGCAGCCCGATGCCCTTGATGACCTCGCCGGTGTGGGTCTTGAAGAAGTTTCCGAACAGTTGGTACAGCCCGCAAATGGCGAGCATGGGCACGCCGTCGTCCGCGAGTTCGCGCAATCGCCCGCCGAGCTGGTGCAGATCGGCCTGGATCTTGTTCTGGCCGGAATCCTGGCCGCCGCCGCCGACAATCAGGTCCACTTGGTCCGGAAACGTGTCACCCGGGTTGTATTCGTGCAGCCGGACGTCGTAGCCGCGCAGTTGCAGGCGCTTGCGCAGGACCAGGACATTGCCCCAGTCTCCGTAGATGTTCATGTCGCGCGGATACAGCTGGAGCAGGTCAATCACGGGGGCATCCATTTAGGAAACCACCTCCACTTCGGTCAGCTTCCCCAGCTCCCGGCGCAGCGCGAGCATGGCGGTGTAAGTGCAGTAAATACGTTTGGGCGCTTCCGGTTCCAGTGTGATGAACCGGTGCAGCGACGCCGAAAGGTCCGTGTCCACGTGCCGTACCGGCACGTCCTCGTAGAAGAGCCGCAGTGCCATGTCGTTGGCACGCACTCCGCTGACTTCCGCCACGCCGGCTGCGGCGAGCGAGTCGAAATCCACGTCCCACAGCCAGGACATGTCCCGGCCGTCGGCGTAATTGTCATTGATCGCGATCATGGTGCTGAAGCCTGCAGGTGGGAACGAGCGCAGCGCCAGACGGAACCCTGCCGGATTCTTCACCAGCACCAGGTCCAGCGGCTTGCCGTTGACGGTCAAACTCTCGCCGCGGCCGAAGGCAGGGGTGACTGCCTCCAGCGAGTCCAGCAGGGCTTCTTCATCCACGTCCGCGCCGACCACGGTCCGGGCCAGCGCCAAGGCGGCGGCAGCGTTGTAGATGTTGTAGACACCGGTAAGTTTCAACTCCGCGTCGATATCGCGGCTGCCAACGGTAAAAGTCGCTGAGGCACCCTCACAGGTGGACAGAACGACGTCGGCCGCGGGCAGGCCGGAGGCGTCGCTTGTGCCGCCCGAACGCATGTCATCGTCATTGGGGAACATGACACGCAGCTGCGGGGCCAAGCCAAAGTAATGGACCCGCTCCGCGGTAACGGATTCGGCCAGGGCGGCAATGCGCGGATCTTCCCGGTTGAGCACCACGGCCTCGGTGGTGGCCGCAGCGATCTGCCGCAGGAACCCTGCGGTGGTCTCGATCTCGCCGAACCTGTCCAGCTGGTCGCGCATGACATTGAGCAGCAGGCAGTAGCGCGGGGCGACGAGTTTGACGAAGTGCACCGCGTGGGCTTCATCGAGCTCCAGCACGGCAACGTCGGCGTCGAGCTTGCCGCCGATGGTGGTTTCGCCCAGCACGGCCGCCACCACGCCGCGGGTGAAATTGCTGCCGGTCCGGTTAGTGAAGACGTTCAAGCCCTGGCCCTGCAGCAGTTCCACCACCATCTTGGTGGTGGTGGTCTTGCCGTTGGTACCGCTGATGACGACGACGCCCTGGGGCAGATTGCCCAGAGTGCGCGGCAGGAAGTTCGGATCGATCTTCTCCGCAACCAGGCCGGGGAGGGCGGAACCACCCCCGCGCAGTTTCGCCACCGTCTTAACGGCCTTTCCGGCAAGGGTCGCAAGGAGGTGTCGCATGAGTAGAAACTATACAAGAGGCCTATGACCGTTCGGGGACGGTTGCGCGCCGGCCCATTTAACGCTGGACCAAGAGTTGGCGTTACTGTTTTTGCAGCGGCCGCTCAAGTTCCGGCCCCTGATCGAGAAACCCGAGGAATCAGCCGTTGGTCAACATTGGTGTACTTGCCCTGCAGGGAGATGTCCGCGAACACATCGCGGCTCTGGAACACAGCGGCGCCTCCGCGGTCCCGGTCCGCCGCCCCGCCGAACTCGATGCTGTGGATGGTCTGGTGATCCCCGGCGGTGAATCCACGACCATTGACAAACTCACCCGCATCTTCGAACTCGCCGTCCCGTTGCAGAAGCGGATTGCCGACGGCATGCCGGTATACGGGTCGTGCGCCGGAATGATCATGCTTGCCGATGAGATTGCCGATCCCTCCACCGATCTGAAGGGCAACCCCCAGCAAACCCTGGGCGGGCTCGATATAACCGTGCGCCGGAACGCCTTTGGCCGCCAACGCGAGTCCTTCGAAACGGATTTGCGCTTTAGTGGACTCGAATTCAGCGCCACCGGGCCTGGCACCGAGCCCGCGCCGGTCCATGCCGTGTTCATCCGCGCGCCGTGGGTGGAACGCGTGGGGGAGGGCGTGGAGATCCTGGCCCAGGTTGAGCCGCAGGAAGCCTCCCATACGGATACATTGCACGGGACGGCTAGAATTGTCGCAGTGCGTTCGCGGCATTTGCTGGCGACATCCTTCCACCCGGAGGTTACGGGGGAGCGCCGCATCCACGAACTTTTTATCCGAATCGTTAGAGGAGAAGCGTAAGCATGTCGGGACACTCTAAATGGGCGACCACTAAGCATAAGAAAGCGGTCATCGACGCCCGCCGTGCGAAGTCCTTCGCGAAGCTGATCAAGAACATTGAGGTTGCCGCCCGCGCTGGCGGAGCCGATATGGCGGGCAACCCTGGCTTGGAACTGGCCGTGCAGAAGGCCAAGAAGACGTCCGTGCCGAACGACAACATCGACCGTGCCATTAAGCGCGGTGCCGGCCTGACCGGCGAAGTAGTCGACTACACCGAAATCATCTATGAAGCGCGGGGTCCGCAGGGATCGGCAGTGCTCATTGAGTGCCTGACCGACAACAAGAACCGCGCCGCCTCGGAGGTGCGCCTGGCTATCACGCGCAACGGCGGAACTATCGCCGATCCGGGATCGGTGGCGTACATGTTCGCGCGCAAGGGCGTTGTCGCTCTGCCCAAGAACGATCTGACCGAGGACGACGTTCTGATGGCGGTGCTGGACGCAGGCGCCGAAGAGGTCAAGGAAGCCGGCGACAACTTCGAAATCCACTCCGATCCGACCGACCTGCGTGCCGTGGTCGCCGGTCTGGAGGAAGCCGGCATCGAATACGAGACCGACGAGGTCGAGTTTGTGCCTTCAATGGAGGTCGAGCTGGAAGCGGACGCGGCGCGCAAATTCATGAAACTTGTGGATGCTCTCGAAGACCTCGACGATGTGCAGAACGTCTATTCAAACGCTGACATCTCCGAAGAGGTCATGGCAACGCTGGAATCCGAAGACGCGTAGTGCTGCAGTGACGTTGCGGGTGCTGGGAGTGGACCCGGGTTTGACCAGGTGCGGTTTCGGCGTGGTGGACATTGAGCCCAACCGACGGGCGACCCTGGTCGGCGTCACGGTGGTAGGCACCCGGGCCGATGTAGCTCTGGAGCAGAGGCTCCTCGCCATTTCCAACTCGATCGATGAGTGGCTCGACAGGTACACGCCCGACGTGCTGGCCGTCGAGCGGGTCTTCAGCCAGCTCAATGTCAGTACCGTGATGGGTACGGCCCAGGCCTCCGGCGTCGTTATTGCCGCAGCAGCCCGTCGCGGCATAACCGTTGCCCTGCACACTCCCACGGAGGTGAAGGCCGCGGTAACCGGAAACGGCCAGGCGGACAAGAGCGCCGTGACGAAAATGGTCACGAGGATTTTGCGCCTGGACAGGCCGCCGACGCCGGCCGATGCGGCCGATGCCCTGGCCCTGGCCATTACCCATGCGTGGCGTGGAAGTGCGGCGCCGGTGGCGGGGTCGAGGGGCCAGTCCGGCGGCGGGCAGACTGCCGCGCAGCGATTGTGGGCAGAAGCTGAGGCGAAGGCGCGGCGCAAGATCCGTTGATCACTACCAGGCGTGGCGGTGCTGCGTTCAGCGGCTCGGCGTCGTAGGCTGTTCGTACGTATGTTCGGAAGAACGGATGCCGCCAGTGGCTCCGATTTCCGCCGGAAGCTGTTTTGGAGCGGGTACATGATTAGTTCGTTGCGCGGAATCGTCAACCACGTTGGCCTGAATTCCGCCGTCGTTGATGTCAATGGTTTCGGGATGCTGGTCCAGGCCACGCCGCAGACCTTGGCAACCCTGCACCTCGGCCGCGAGGCGGAGCTTTCCACCACCATGATCGTGCGCGAAGATTCCATGACGCTGTACGGCTTCGAGGATCCCTCCCAGCGGGAAGTTTTCGAGACGCTCATATCCGTCAGCGGTGTAGGTCCCCGGCTGGGACTGGCCGCTCTGTCGGTCCATACTCCTGAGATCCTACGTATCGCCGCAGCCGAAGGGGACACCAAGACGTTCAGCAAGGTTCCCGGCATCGGCCCGAAGCTTGCCAGCCGGATGGTGCTTGAACTTGCCGGCAAACTCGTGCCCCTTGGCGAGGCTTCCGCTCCTGTCGCGAATGCCTGGGAGGACCAGGTCCTTGAAGCGCTCAAAGGCCTCGGCTGGACGGAGAAGGACGCCGGCGCGGCACTGGACAACACCGCCGCAGAGCATCCGGAAGCGGCGGCAGCGGGCGACGTGGCCAACATGCTCCGGCTGACGCTGCGCAGCTTGGGCCAGGACGGTGTGCGTAGCGGCAGCGCGCGGCGGACTGCCGCGGGGGCCAGGTAATGGCTTCCGACGCGGACCGCGATTCCCTGGTGTCGGCGGCGGGGGAAGCGGAGGAGCGGGCCATCGAATCCGCGCTGCGCCCGAAGAACCTCTCCGATTTTGTGGGCCAGGCCCGGGTCCGCCAACAGCTCTCCCTGGTGCTCGAAGCCTCCCGGATCCGGGAACGGACGGCGGACCACGTTCTGCTCTCCGGCCCGCCCGGCCTGGGAAAAACCACGTTGGCCATGATTATTGCTGCCGAAATGAATGCGCCGCTGCGGATCAGCTCGGGACCAGCAATCCAGCATGCCGGCGACCTCGCTGCCATTCTGTCCTCGCTGACAGAGGGTGAGATTTTGTTTCTCGACGAAATCCACCGCATGTCCCGTCCCGCCGAAGAAATGCTCTACATGGCGATGGAGGACTTCCGGGTGGACATAATCGTCGGCAAGGGGGCGGGGGCGACGGCGATTCCGCTGGACCTGCCGCCGTTCACCTTGGTCGGCGCTACCACGAGGGCGGGCCTGCTGCCCGGGCCGCTGCGCGATCGCTTCGGATTTACCGGGCATCTGGAGTTCTATTCGACCCAGGAGCTCGAACTGGTGCTTCGCCGCTCTGCAATGCTGCTGGATCTGAAGATCAATTCGGTCGGTTTCGCGGAAATTGCCGGTCGCTCCCGCGGGACGCCGCGTATTGCCAACCGGTTGTTGCGCCGCGTCCGGGACTGGGCACTGGTCCACGGGGTGGAGGAAATCGATGCCCGGACGGCGGCCGCCGCGCTGGACATGTATGAAGTGGACGCCCGCGGACTGGATCGTCTGGACCGCTCGGTGCTCAGCGCGTTGATCACCAAGTTCGGGGGCGGCCCTGTTGGGCTGTCCACGCTGGCGATCGCCGTGGGGGAGGAGACCGAGACCGTTGAAACGGTGGCGGAACCGTATCTGGTCCGTGAAGGACTGCTGGGCCGGACCCCGAGAGGACGCGTAGCCACGGCTGCTGCCTGGGCTCATCTGGGGATCGAGATGCCGGAATCGGCGGTCCGGACGGGTGCAGACCTGTTTACGGTACTTGCCGAAGACGAACCGGATTTCTCCGACAACTGATGATGCGCGCCGGTTTGCCACGACGCGTAGAATAGTGGAGATGCCGGGCACATCCTGGGGCTGTTCAGGCCGCAGCGATGCCGGCGCAGACCGCTGGGCCCGGCCACGCCGGGCTCAACCCAGAACAAGGAACGGAACAACTCTGTGTTCGAAAACGTCTTGACCGCCAGCAACGCGCAGCCGCAGGGCGGTGGCATCGACTTCATGACCATCGCGTTGTTCGTGATTTTCGGGCTGCTCATCTTCATGATGTTCCGCAAGCAGAAGAAGGCCCAGGCCCAGATGAGGGAAAAGGCTGAAGCTCTGCAGGAAAAAATGCATCCGGGCGCCCAGGTCATGACCGCGTTCGGGCTGTACGGCACTGTTGTCTCTGTGGACCGTGACGAGAACAAGGTTGTCATCGAGCTGTCGCCCGGCAATACGGCCACCGTCCATACGCAGGCTGTCAACGAAGTAGTCGACACCGAAAGCCCTGCTGTACCGGACGATGCCTCGGCGTTGACGGGCGAGAGCAGCGGGAGCACTGCTCCGTCGGAGCCGGCAGAGGACCCGTTGAACCGCCTCAACGAAGAAAACAACAAAGACAACAAGTAGGCCGATAACGGCTTTGTCGACGCGGCACTGGGTGGGGCAGGGCCCCGCCTGGTTGTCACGCAGGTGCACTGGCACCGCCGGCCAAAGCTGATGAGAGAAAGATCATCAATGGCACGATCCGGTCACACCACCGCAGCTAAACGGACCTTGGTCTGGCTGGGTGTCCTATTTGCCGTCCTCACCGCCGCTCTCGCCGGCGGAGTCATGTCCAGCCAGGCCACCTGGGCGCCGAAGCTGGCGCTGGACCTTGAGGGAGGAACGCAGATGATTCTGGCTCCGCAGGTCCAAGGCGGCGGTGATCAAATTTCCGCCGAACAGCTGACGCAAGCCGTGGAAATCATCCGTCAGCGTGTCGACGGCTCCGGCGTCGCCGAGGCTGAAATCAGCACCCAGTCCGGCCGCAACGTTGTAGTCAGCCTGCCCGGCGTTCCCGATGCAAAGACCCGCGAGCTCATTCAGGCCTCCGCCGCGATGGAGTTCCGGCCCGTCCTGGCCGGAAGCCAGGGAGCAGCAGTTCCGGAAGAAAGCCGCACACCGGAAGAAGAACTGCCGGAGCCAACGGCTGAACCGACGAACGCCAGCGACCTGAACTGGATTACGCCGGAGCTCTATCAGAAGTTCGAAGCCCTGGACTGCACGGATCCGGCGGCCGTTGCCGCTGCTACCGAAGAGCGTGCACCGGCGGACCAGCCCATGGTGGCATGCGAGCCTGACACCGGGATGAAATACATTCTGGGCCCGGTGGAGGTTCCCGGTACCAATATTGCTACTGCCAGCTTCGGGCAGGTCCGCGGTACTCAGGGCCAGTCGCTGAACCAGTGGGCCGTCAACATCGAATTCAACGAAGAGGGCACCCAGACCTTCAAGGAGGTCACCGAACGCCTCTTTGGAATGTCCGGTGTGCAGAACCAGTTCGCCATTGTCCTCGACGGCACCGTGATTTCAGCTCCGACAACGAACGCTGTGATCCCCGATGGCAAGCCGCAGATTACGGGCAACTTCACGGAAGAGTCCGCCCGCGCGCTGTCCGAGCAACTCAAGTACGGTGCCCTGCCGATCAGTTTCGAGATCCAGAGCGAAATGCAGATTTCCGCAACCCTGGGTGACGAACAGCTCCGCATGGGCATCATCGCGGGCCTGATTGGTTTGGTCCTCGTGGCCGTCTATTCGCTGTTCCAGTACCGCATGCTCGGGTTTGTCACCATCGCCTCACTGGTGGTGGCAGGGTTCTTGACTTACCTGGCGATTGCGCTGCTGGGATGGACCGAGAACTACCGGCTCTCCCTCGCCGGCGTTGCCGGTCTGATTGTCGCCATCGGCCAGACTGCAGACTCGTTCATCGTCTACTTCGAACGTATCCGTGACGAGCTTCGCGATGGCCGCGGTCTGGTTTCCGCCGTCGACAATGGCTGGAAGCGGGCAAAACGGACCGTGCTGGCATCGAAGGCAGTCAACCTGCTGGCCGCCGTCGTGCTCTACTTCGTCGCTGTCGGAAACGTGCGCGGTTTCGCATTCACGTTGGGCCTGACAGCGGTAGCCGACCTCGCCGTCGTCTTCCTCTTCACGCACCCGGTCATGCAGCTGCTGGCGCGTACCAAGTTCTTCGGCGAAGGCCACAGGTTCTCCGGGCTGGATCCGAAGCTGCTGGGAGCCGTCCCGCTGTACCGCGGTGCCGGCAGGATCCGCCAACCGGGCGAGGCCCAGCCCAAGGTCCCAACCAAGAACGCCAAGGCCGCAGCTGAAGCCAGCAGACGCCAGACCATTGCCGAACGGAGGGCCGCAGCGGAGAAGGAACGCTCGGCCTCTGTTCCGGGACGTGGCTCGGATAAGGAGAGCAATTAATGCCCAGCTTGGCAAAATTCGGTAATGACCTCTATTCCGGCAAGCGCTCCTACCCCTTTGTGCAGAAGTACAAGCTGTGGTTCCTGATCGCGGCGGTAGCCATCCTGATTTCAATCATCGTGCCGGTCGTCAAGGGCGGGTTCAACCTGGGCATCGACTTCCGCGGCGGTTCCGAATTCACGGTTTCGCAAACGGAGAACACCGACATCTCCCGGGGTGAAGAGGCAGTCACCTCGGTGGAGCCGGGTCTGGTCCCGCAGGTGACCAATATTGCGCCCAACACCATGCGGATCCAGACAGAGCAGCTCTCCGATGACCAGACACTGGCCGTCCGTGACGCCTTGATCGAGGCGTACGAGGTGGAAGCGGACCAGGTGACGTCGACCTTCGTGGGACCCACCTGGGGACAGGACGTGACCCGTCAAGCCATCTGGGGACTGGTGGTATTTGTTGCCCTGGCAGCGGTGATGATGGCCATCTACTTCCGCACTTGGAAGATGTCCGTGGCCGCCCTGTCCGGTATGACAGTGGTCCTGATCGTGACCGCGGGCCTCTATTCCTTGAGCGACTTCGAAGTGACGCCGTCGGCCATCATCGGCTTCCTGACGGTCCTGAGTTACTCGCTGTATGACACGGTGGTGGTCTTTGACAAGGTCCGGGAGAATACCGAGAACATCGACAAATCCACCAAACGGACGTTCTCGGAGGAGGTCAACCTTGCCGTCAACCAGACGTTGGTCAGGTCGATCAATACGTCGGTAGTGGGCGTCCTGCCGGTCGCGTCGATCCTCTTTATCGGGGCGATGCTGCTCGGTGCTGGCACCCTCCGGGACCTGTCTCTGTCCCTCTTTATCGGTATCATCATCGGCACCGTGACAACGGTCTTCATTGCGGCCCCGATGTATGCGTGGCTGCGCGCGAAGGAACCTGCCTTGGTGAAGCAAGCCAAGCGGGTTGACGCCCGCCGCCGTCTTGAGTCGTCGGAAAGCGACGAGGTTACCGTATAGCAGGCCCTTGATTGGCCGGTTGCCACTCATCGGTGGCAACCGGCCTTTCTGCTCTCCATGGATGTGAATGCCATGTCTCATGGGGCATAGACTAGAACGATCGGATGATGTATCTGTTGTCAGGTACAACGCGGGCTGGAGTATTCCTGCCTCGTTGCCGGCAAGGAAAGCGGGGCAGGATTTGGCTGAGAACGGCAGGCCTACGGACCAGGGTCCCAATTCGGCGGTAAAGCCGGGGCCCGGTCCTGTTGTTGTGCCCTCACCACAACAGGCCGTTCCGGACCAGGCACCGGTCCGCAATTCGTTCCCGGGACGGCGCGAACGCACCATGTCCCGCCTGGCACGGCTGACCGGACGCGGCTCCGCCGGCTACTCGCCGATCCTTGAACCACTGCTGCGCACAGTGCGGGCGAACAACCCGCGCGAGGACTTCGACCTGATCCACCGCGCGTTCGTAGTTGCCGAGCGCAGCCATCGGGGCCAAAAGCGCAAGAGCGGCGACCCCTACATCACCCACCCGGTAGCCGTGGCCACCATTCTGGCCGAGCTGGGCATGACCGGGACGACCTTGGCCGCCGCACTGCTGCATGACACGGTCGAGGATACCGAATACACCCTTGACCAGCTGCGTGCCGAGTTCGGATCCGAGGTCGCCATGCTGGTCGACGGCGTGACCAAGCTGGACAAAGTCCAGTTCGGCGACGCCGCGCAGTCGGAGACCGTGCGGAAAATGGTTGTGGCGATGGCCAAGGACATCCGGGTCCTGGTCATCAAGCTTGCGGATCGTCTGCACAACGCCCGGACCTGGCGTTTCGTCTCGCCGGAATCCTCCGCCAAGAAGGCCCGCGAGACGCTTGAGATTTTCGCCCCGCTGGCGCACCGGCTGGGCATGAACACCATCAAATGGGAGCTCGAGGACCTGTCCTTCGCAGCGCTGCACCCCAAGGTGTACGAAGAGATCGTGCGCATGGTGGGGGAGCGCACGCCGGAGCGCGAGAAGTACCTGACCATGCTCCGTACCAAGATCGGCGACGATCTGCGCGCGGTGAAGATCAAGGCGACGATCACCGGGCGCCCCAAGCACTACTACTCCATCTACCAGAAGATGATCGTTAGAGGTAAGGACTTCGACGATATCCATGACCTGATGGGGATCCGTGTCCTGGTGGACAGCGTGCGCGATTGTTACGCCACGCTCGGTGCGCTGCATGCGCGGTGGAACCCCCTGCCCGGGCGGTTCAAAGACTACATCGCCATGCCGAAGTTCAATATGTACCAGTCGCTGCACACTACAGTGATCGGTCCGGGCGGCAAGCCGGTGGAGATCCAGATCCGGACGTACGAGATGCACCGCCGGGCCGAATACGGCGTCGCCGCGCACTGGAAGTACAAGGACGCGGCGAAAAACTCCGGCACGGCGGCGGACGGCGGCGACATGGGCTGGCTTCGCAGCCTGGTCGACTGGCAACAGGAAACCTCCGACCCGGCAGAGTTCCTCGATTCGCTGCGCTTCGAAATCAACGCCCGCGAGGTGTTTGTCTTCACACCCAAGGGCGAGGTCATGGCGTTGCCTGCGGGATCAACACCGGTGGACTTTGCGTACGCCGTCCATACCGAGGTGGGCCACCGCACCATCGGTGCACGCGTCAACGGGAAACTTGTCCCGCTCAACAGCGAGCTTAACCATGGCGACTGGGTTGAAATCTTCACCTCGAAGGCCGAGGGGGCGGGGCCGAGCCAGGACTGGCAGGGCTTCGTCAAGAGTCCTCGGGCACGCAACAAGATCAGGCAGTGGTTCACCAAGGAACGCCGCGAAGAGGCGATCGAAAAGGGCAAGGACCAGCTCACCAAGGCCATGCGGAAGCAGAACCTGCCGCTGCAGAAGATGATGACACATGACGCCTTGATGGCTGTGGCGCAGGAATTGCACCATCAGGACATCGCCGCGCTCTATGCTGCGGTCGGGGACGGTCATTCCTCGGCACAGAACGTCATCGAACACCTGGTGGCGTTGCTCGGCGGAACGGAGGCGGCCGAGGAGATGGAAGCTCCGATCTCCACCGCCCCCAAACGCCCGAAGACCTCGGACTCCGGCGTGACCGTGGTCGGTGTGGGCGATGTCTGGGTGAAGCTGGCGCGTTGCTGTACTCCGGTGCCGCCGGATCCGATTATCGGGTTTGTGACGCGGGGATCCGGTGTGTCCGTCCACCGCTCCGACTGCCGGAATGTGTCCGACTTGAGGGACCAACCCGGGCGGATCGTGGATGTTGAGTGGGCACCGACCAAGTCCAGCGTTTTCCTCGTCGAGATCCAGGTCGAGGCGCTGGACCGCAAGAGCCTGCTCTCCGATGTGACGCGCGTGCTGGCCGAGAACCACGTAAACATCCTCTCCGCCACCGTGCACACCTCGAGCGACCGTCTGGCGATCTCGCGGTTCTCCTTCGAGATGGGGGATCCGAAGTATCTGAGCCATGTGCTCAGCGCGGTCCGCCGCATCGACGGAGTGTTCGACGTGTACCGCACTACGGACGCCCGCCGCCGGATCTAAGTGGTTCCTCCGGCTTGCTGTTTCCGCAGGTCGAGTGCGGCTGCCAAGCGCCGGAGGGCCACGTTCTTGCCCGGCATCCGCTCCCGGATCTGCAGGGCCTGCCGGATGTAGCCCAAGGGGCACTTCAGCCCGGGGTCGGAGGATAAGGCGAGCAGGATCCGGACCGCGTCTTCGTCACGGGCGTAGACGGCGATGTCCAGCGCCGTCCTCAGGGGAGAAGTGATCAGGACGCCCGAGATATTCAACGTGTCCAGCGGTCCCAGCGCGACTTCGTGCAGATGGATACTTCGGTGCCTCCCCTGTGAGGTGGCCCGGTAGCGGTGGTCGAGCAGGACGGTGATCTTGTTGCCCGGCGGCGAGCAGCCGTAGACCCAAGCTGCCGTGAGCCTCCCGAGCACCACCTTGTGCCGGATGGGCTGCGGCAAGGCCGCATGTGCAGCCAACGCACGGTGTACGGAGGTGACGGGTTCGCCGGCGGCGACGTAGGCAGGACCGTAAATATTGACCACCAGGCCATCGATTGCCATGGCCTGCAGTTCGGCAAGGCTGAACGGTCGCCCGGCATAGAGCAGGCCGCCTCCCTGGGAGCTGGTGCCGGGAACGGTCGTCGAAGGCTGCTGCCGGTGCTCTCCCATGGTCATGATGCCAGCTTGTCAAAGCCCGCTGACCAACGAGAGAGGGCGGAACCTCTTTGTGGAAAAGCGGCTCCGCCCTCAGACGGTGTGTAGATCGGGTGGATCAGGCCGCCCGGTCAGTTATTCGCTGGGTCGTTCAGGAGAAGTCCTGTGCCGACTTCTGCAAGGTATCCAGCCACTGCCGACGAGCCTCGAGAGCCTCGCGGGCGTCGGCAATCTTCCGCTCATCGCCCTGCCGTTCAGCCTTGGACAGATCCTCTTCGAGACCCGCAATGGCCGTCTCCAACTGGCTCAAAGCACTGTTGGTACGGGCCTTGGTTTCCGGGTTGCTTCGCCGCCACTGGTCGTCTTCGGCTGCCTTGACAGCGTCTTCGACCTTGCGCAGGCCCCCGTCGATCCGCTGCATGTCTCCGCGCGGCACCTTGCCGGCTTCTTCCCAACGGTCCCTGATGGATTGGAGGGCCTTCTTGGCGGCGCCGAGATCGGTGATCGGGAGCAGCGCCTGCGCCTCGGCTACGAGCGCTTCCTTGACCACCAGATTGGCGGCATACTCCTGATCGATGACGTGGTTAGCGGCCTGGCGTGCGGCAAAGAATTTGTCCTGGGCGGCACGGAAACGGGCCCAGAGCGCGTCGTCGTCCTTCCGGCTGGCACGCTTGGAAGCCTTCCACTCGTCCATCAGGTGGCGGTACTCGCCGGCGGTCGGTCCCCAGTCGGTGGAGTTCGAGAGCTCCTCGGCACGCGCGATCAACGCTTCTTTAGCCGCCTTGGCGGCAGCATTGTCGCTGTCCAGTTGGCTGAAGTAGGCGCGGCGGTGGCGGTCAAAGACGGTGCGTGCGGACCTGAAGCGTTTCCACAACGCATCTTCGGTGCCGCGGCCCAGCCGGATGCCGTTCTTCTGCGCGCTCTTCCAAGTTTCGAACAGCTCGTTCATCCGTGCGCTGCTGGTCTTCCACTGCACCGTGGCAGGGTCCTTGCCGGCGATGGATTCCGCTTCGGCGACGATGGCTTCACGCGCAGCCAGTTCGGCGGAGCGCTGTGCTTCCTGCGCATCCTTTTCACTGCGCTGCAGCTCTGCGATCGCGGTGTCGAGGCTATCAAGGCGTGCCTCCAGGGCCGGGATGTCCCCGACCATGTGGCGCTCCGCAACCTGTGCCCTCAGATGCTCAAGGGTTTTGTGCATGTCGGTGGACGGCGCCTTCGCCTCCACCCGCTGCTCCAGGAGCGCTGCCTGTGCGGCGGCGTCGTCATACTTGCGCACAAAGTAGGCCAGCGCTTCGTCGGCTGGGGCATCCGGATATTGCCCGACGGGGTGTTCTTCGCCGTCGAGAATCAGGAAAACGTGCCCGTCCTCGGCAACCCGGCCCCATTTGGCGGCTTCGGAAAGCGGCGTACTGTGTACCGGCGGAGCAGCGACAACGGTCTGAACCGCAGAGGCCGCAGCATGCTTCGGTGCCATTGCTGCCGGCGTCGGGCGAGGCCGTGCGGACGGTTTCATGCTGGCCGGCGTCGGCGGCTTTGGCGTTTCGGAGCCCGTGCCGTCAACTGTTTCGTCGGATTTCTGACTGTCTGTCACCGCTAAAACTCTTTCACTCGTTGTTCGGTGCACCCACCGCAGGTGCGCGCACCAGATACTTCACTAGATCAATCTAGAGTAAACGCATCAATCGTTACTGGTATTTTAGGTTGTCCGTCCTGGCTGCCGGTTTCTTTGACGCCGCCGTCGGCAATCTCCTGGATCACGTCGAGGCCTGTGGTTACCTTACCCATAATCGTGTAGCCACCGGTATCTTGCGGAATCGTGCTGTCTTTGTAGGCAATGAAGAACTGGCTGCCGTTGCTGAAAGTGCTCTGGCCGCGGGCGACCGCAATTGTGCCGGCAGGATACAGACCGGATTCCGGCGAATTTTCGACCGGACCCCACTGGAACTCCGGGTCGCCGCCGCCTTGGCCGTCCACGGAGCCGCACTGGAGCACGCCCATGGAAGCGGCGGTAGTGAGGCGGTGGCACGTCTTGCCCGCGAAAAAGCCCTCGTCGGCCAAGGACTTGAACACCGAAACGGCCTGCGGCGCAGCCTCGCCGTCGAGCTCAACACCGATGTCGCCGGCACTGGTGGACAGCGTGCCGGTGAGTACCTGGCCACGCGCCAGATCCGCGGAAGGGATATGGGCCGCATTCGTTTGTGCCCCGGCGGGATCCGGGGAGGCAGAGTCGCCAGGTATCGGCTCTTCGATACCCTCGCGTACCTGGTCAACCTCGCGCGCCGTGGGGTTGGTGCCGAATACCGTCAGCTGGAGCAGGACACCCACGATGACCAGTACGGCGATCGTCACGCCGCCGATAATGTTGTCGCGCTTGCGCCGCTTGGTTTGTTCTGCACGCAGGGAGCGTTTGGCCTCCATCTGCGCAATGCGACGCTTTGTTTCGCGGTCCTGGCTCTTGGCGGCCACCGGGCCCTTCCTTTCCCCTCTGGCCCCACCTCGGCGGGTGGGATGGTCAATTCATTGGGCCGGGACTGCTGCCTGCCCTTAAAATGGTCCGGCAGCCAGTTTAGGCATTCGCGGGCCAAAGGGCCCGTTATCCTGAGTAGTCAGCCCCCATGAGTCTTTCGACCCACAATTTAGGAGATATCCCCGCATGGCACGTAAGGCCTCACTGTCAGGTTTCCCGGAATGGCTTCCGCAGGAGAGACTCGTGGAGCAGCATGTGCTGGACAGCCTGCGGCGGACCTTTGAGCTGCACGGGTTTTCCTCCATTGAAACCCGTGCCGTGGAGACGGTGGAGCAGCTGCTGCGCAAGGGCGAGATCGACAAAGAGGTCTACGGCCTGCACCGGCTCCAGGCGGACGAAGAGGGCGCCAAGGCGGAGGACAAACTGGCGCTCCACTTCGACCTGACCGTGCCGTTTGCCCGGTACGTCGTCGAGAATGCCGGACACCTCGCCTTCCCGTTCCGCCGCTACCAGATCCAGAAAGTCTGGCGCGGGGAACGCCCGCAGGAGGGCCGCGCGCGCGAATTTACGCAGGCCGATATCGACGTCGTGGGTGACGGTGAGCTGCCGTTCCGTTACGACGTGGAGCTGGCTCTGGTCATCGTGGAAGCCTTGGGCTCTCTGCCCATTCCGGAATTCAAGCTTCGCGTGAACAACCGCAAGCTGGCGGAGGGCTTCTACCGTGGAATCGGGCTGGACGATACCGCCGGGGTCCTGCGTAGCATCGACAAGCTTGAGAAGGTCGGGCCCCAGAAGGTTGCCGAGCTGCTGCAGCAAGAGCTCGGTGCCACCGCGGAGCAGGCCGAGGCCGCGTTGAAGCTGGCCTCCATCCGCAGCGAGGACACCTCCTTTGCACAGGAGGTGCGTGCCCTCGGCGTGAGCAATGACCTGCTGGACGAGGGCCTGGCCGAGCTCGAACAGGTCATCGGTGAAGCTTCGCACCGCGCACCGGGACGCGTCCTGGCGGACCTGAGCATCGCCCGCGGGCTCGATTACTACACCGGAACCGTGTATGAGACGGTCCTGGTCGGACACGAACAGCTCGGCTCGATCTGCTCCGGCGGCCGGTACGACGCCCTCGCCGCCAAGGGAAACCGCAAGTTCCCCGGCGTGGGCCTGTCCATCGGCGTGACCCGGCTGGTGATGCGGATCCTCAGCCAGGAGTTCGCCTCGGCCTCCCGGCACGTGCCCACCGCCGTGCTGGTCACGCTGGCCGACGACGGCAGCTGGTCGCAGGCGCAGGATATTGCGGCGCAGTTGCGCGGACGCGGCATTAGCGTGGAAGTTGCGGCCAAGGCCGAGAAATTCGGCAAGCAGATCAAGTACGCGGACCGCCGGGGAATCCCCTTTGTCTGGTTCAGCACCGACGAAGACGGCAACCTCAACCACGAGGTCAAGGACATTCGATCCGGCGAACAGGTTGCGGCCGATCCCAAGACCTGGACGCCGCCGGCAGCGGACCTGATCCCGCAGATCACTTCCGCCCAGTAGCGGCCGCGGCCCGGGCGGCTAGGCGTGGGGCCTGCGCCGCCGTCCGGGTTTGAGCACGGCGCGGCCCAGCAGCCCCACAGCCAGCACCGCCGTCATGGTCAGCACCGAGGACAGCGGCAGGGTGAACGCCAGGATCAAGCAGCCGGCCAGGCCCAACCAGTTCAGGGCCTTGGGCGCCTGCCACGGCCGCTCCGTAAGGGTCAGCGCGGCCGCGTTCGTGACCGCGTAATAGATCAGCACGCCGAAGCTGGAGAAGCCCACCACGGCCAGGACATCCTGGGTGAGCAGCAGGAAAATAACGACGGCGGCGACGGCCAGATCGGCCAGGTAGGGAACCTTGAAGCGTTCCCAGACCGAGGCAAAGGCACGCGGCAGATCCCCCTCTCGGGCCATGGCGAACATGGTGCGGCTGACGCCGGCAATCAGCGCGAGCAGTGCGCCCAGACAGGCCAGCGTTGCGGCAATCGTTACGGCGGTGGTGCCAACGCCGCCGCCCACAGCTTCGCCGACCGCCAGCAACGGGGCGGGTGTGGCGGCCAGCAGGCCTGCACCCATGAAGTCCAGCAGCGCCAGGCCGAGCACGGCGTAGAGGGCCAGGGTGACGACCAGGGCCGCCAGGATGGCGCGCGGAATCAGCTTCTTCGGGTCGCGGATTTCCTCGCCCATGGTGGCGATCCTGGCATAGCCGGCGAAGGCAAAGAAAAACAGTCCGGCGGCCTGCAGGATCCCGTACGGCGAGGCACCGTCAACCGGAATATTCTGGCCGATGGGTTCGGCGTCGAAGGCGACCACGATCACGAAGACCAGAATGGCCACCACAATGGACACGATCCAGCGCGTGGCCCAAGCCGTGCGGGTGATCCCCATCAAGTTCACGCCGGTGAGCAGTACGACGGCGGCTACCGCGGCCGCCGTCGCAAATTCCGGGGCGGCGTAGAGGCCGAAGGCCAGCGCCATGGCGGCACAGGAAGCCACCTTTCCGGTGATGTAGCCCCAGCCGGCCAGGAAGCCCGGCCATTCGCCGAGCTGCCGGCGGCCGTAGATGTAGGTGCCTCCGCTGGTGGGATGGACCGCGGCCAGCTGGGCCGAGGCCATCGCGTTGCAGTAAGCAACAACACCGGCGATTGCCAGCGCCAGCGGCAGCCAGTTGCCGGCTATCGCGGCGGCGGGGGAGAAGACCACGAAGACGCCGGCGCCCACCATGGAACCGATGCCCACCGTGGTGGCGTCAACACCGCCCAGCCTGCGTTCCAGGGCTGATTCACTGCTCAAAGTTTGCCTCCGTCTGTTCCTGGTTCCGCCAGGCATCGGCGCTCCGGGTCGATCCTGCGGCTGCCGGTCCGGTGTCGGGACCCAAGCCCGATCAACGGTAAACTCGTTCAAGACCCATTTAAGAACACTCTAGTCACATCACAGCCGGCCCGGGGCGGAAGCCTCCGCGATAGCGCCGGTGAAGTTTTACTGAAAGGAATGCTGTGCTGCGCACACATGACCTCGGCTCGCTGAGGGCTGAGCACATTGGACAGACCGTAACCCTCGCCGGCTGGGTGGCCCGCCGGCGTGATCACGGCGGCGTGGCATTCCTGGATCTGCGTGATGCCTCCGGCATTGCCCAGGTTGTGGTGCGCGAAGAGGACGTCTTTCACGCCCTGCGCAACGAATATGTGCTGCAGATCAAGGGCACGGTCGAGAAGCGGCCCGAAGGCAACGAAAACCCGGCCCTGGCCACAGGTGAGATCGAAGTCATAGCCGATTCCGTCGTCGTACTCAGTACTTCGGATCCGCTGCCGTTCCAGATCGACGAGCACGTCGAGGTCGGCGAGGAAGCACGCCTGAAGCACCGTTACCTGGACCTGCGCCGTCCCGGCCCCGCGGCCGCCATGCGGCTGCGCTCGGAGGCCAACCGGGTGGCGCGCGAGCTGCTGCACCAGGACGGTTTCGTGGAAATCGAAACCCCGACGCTGACCCGTTCCACCCCGGAAGGCGCCCGCGACTTCCTGGTGCCGGCGCGCTTGGATCCGGGCTCCTGGTACGCCCTGCCGCAGTCCCCGCAGCTGTTCAAGCAGCTGCTGCAGGTGGGCGGTTTCGAAAAGTACTACCAGATTGCCCGCTGCTACCGGGACGAAGACTTCCGCGCCGACCGCCAGCCGGAATTCACCCAGCTGGACATCGAGGCCAGCTTCGTCGAGCAGGATGACATCATCGCGCTGGGCGAGAGCATCGTGAAGGCGCTGTGGCAGCTGATCGACGTCGAGATCCCCACCCCGATCCGCCGCATGACCTACGCCGATGCGATGGCGAAGTACGGGTCCGACAAGCCTGACCTGCGGTTCGGCCTGGAGCTGACCGAGCTGACGGAGTTCTTCAAGGACACCACCTTCCGCGTCTTCCAGGCCCCGTACGTCGGCGCCGTAGTCATGCCCGGCGGTGCCTCCCAGGCCCGCCGCACGCTGGACGCGTGGCAGGAATGGGCCAAGCAGCGCGGCGCCAAGGGCTTGGCCTACGTCCTGATCCAGGAAGACGGAACGCTGAGCGGTCCGGTGGCCAAAAACCTCACCGACACCGAGCGCGCCGGCCTCGCGGATGCCGTGGGCGCCAAGCCCGGCGACTGCGTCTTCTTCGCCGCCGGCGACAAGTCCTCGGCGCGTGCGCTGCTGGGTGCCGCCCGCGTGGAGATCGGCCACCGCACCGGTTTGATTAACGACGGCGACTGGGCCTTCGTATGGATCGTCGATGCCCCGCTGTTCGAACCGGCCGCCGCAGCGGTCGAATCGGGCGACGTCGCCGTCGGCGCAGGTGCTTGGACCGCCGTCCACCACGCCTTCACCTCGCCGAAGCCCGAGTTCATGGACACGTTCGATGAGGACCCGGCGAACGCCCTGTCCTACGCCTATGACATTGTCTGCAACGGCAACGAACTCGGCGGCGGCTCCATCCGTATCCACCAGCGGGACGTGCAGGAACGTGTCCTGGCCGTCATGGGGATCGATCAGGAGCAGGCCCAGAGCAAGTTCGGCTTCCTGCTCGAGGGCTTCAAGTACGGCGCACCCCCGCACGGCGGCATCGCCTTCGGCTGGGACCGCGTTGTCCAGCTGCTGACCGGCTCGGACTCCATCCGCGACGTCATCGCGTTCCCGAAGACCGGCGGCGGCCACGACCCGCTGACCGATGCGCCCGCGCCGATCACCCCGCAGCAGCGCAAGGAAGCCGGCATCGACTTCAAGCCCAAGCCGAAGGACGCCTCCAATGACGGGCAGAAGGATGCTGCCCAGCACCCTGTAAAGGACAGCGTCCAAAGCTGACCTGCGTTACGACTGCGCCGTCCGGCCGGCCCCCAGGGGTCAGTCCGGGCGGCGCAGTCCGTTAACCGGCCGCCTCGTTTACCGGCCTGGCGCCGGGCCGCCTCAAGCGAAGTTGTCGAGACCGGCGGCCGGCCAGGAGATCACCGCCTTGATGCCCGCCAACTCCCGTGCAACCTCGACGAGCTGCCGTTGCCGCGGATCGGCGTTCAGCTCGAGGTGTGCCGCCGGCAGCGCCGCGAGACCGGCCAGCCGGGCATCGGCCAGCAGCTGGCGCAGCATGTCCCTGTCGCCGCCCGTGGCCAGGCATGTCGGTTTGGCTGCGGGGAAGTGGCCGGCCACGTACTCGGTCGCGGTCAGCACCAGCGCATCGGCCTGGTTGGCGCGTCTGCGGGCGTAACGTTGCTGCGACCAGCCTCCGGCGGCAGTGCGGGACTGTACATACCGGGTGCCGGACTTGGACCAGGTCAGCTGCCCCTGCAGGGACGTGCCGACGCTGTAGCCGCCGCGGCGCAGCAGGATCAGCCCGCAGGTTCCGCTGTCCGCCGCAGCGGCAGCGAGCTGCTCCGGCCACCCTTCCGCACTCAGCTCCGGGGTCAGCTGCTCCCACGGCAGGCCGAGCCGAACGGCAAAGCCGTCAGGACATGAAAGAACGACGCCGGCACCCGGCCCGGGACTGTTGACCTCACGCAGGGGATCGCCGTGGTCCGCGGCGAATTTGTCCACCCAGGCCCGGAGGCGGCCTGGCGGCAGGTAGATGGTCTTGGTCCGTGCCATAAGCGATAGCCTAGGCAGTGTGAGTGATTTGTTCAGTGCCGGCAGCGACACGGAAGATGATCGGGACGAAGAAGCCGGTCCCGGGGGCAGTTCCGGACGTGGCGCCGGCAGCATTGAGCGGCCCCGCAGTCCGCTCGCGGTGCGGATGCGTCCCCGGACCGTGGATGAGGTGGTGGGCCAGCAGCATCTGCTCCAGCCGGGCTCGCCATTGCGGCTGCTGGCCGCCGGCGGACAGGCAACCGGTCCTGCGGGGCCCTCGTCGCTGATGCTCTGGGGGCCGCCGGGCACCGGCAAGACAACGCTGGCGCACGTCATTGCCCGGGGGCCGGGCCGGAAATTCGTGGAACTCTCCGCCATCACCGCCGGCGTCAAGGATGTCCGCCGGGTGATGGACGAGGCGCTGACCGCCCGCGACCTGCACCGGACCACCACCGTGCTGTTCCTGGACGAGATCCACCGTTTCAACAAGGCCCAGCAGGACGCGCTGCTGCCCGGTGTCGAGAACCGCTGGGTGGTGCTGGTTGCGGCCACGACCGAAAACCCGTCCTTCTCCGTTGTCTCGCCGCTGCTGTCCCGGTCGCTGCTGCTGACGCTCAAGCCGCTCACCACCGAGGACATCGAGGGGCTGCTCCAGCGGGCCGTGACGGACGAGCGCGGCCTGGCGGGCCGGGTAGAGGTGAGCGATGAGGCGCTGGAACACCTGGTCAGGCTGGCGGCCGGCGATGCACGCCGCGGCCTGACAGCACTGGAGGCGGCTGCCGGCGTGGCCTGGGGCGAGGCGGAAAACCCGGGAGAGGAAGGCCCCGTGCGCGTGGAACTGTCGCATGCGGAGCGGGCCATGGACCGCGCGGCGCTGCGCTATGACCGCGCCGGCGACCAGCACTATGACATTGCCAGCGCCTTCATCAAGTCCATGCGCGGCTCCGATGTGGACGCCGCGCTGCACTACATGGCGCGCATGCTCGAGGCGGGGGAGGACCCGCGGTTTGTCGCCCGCCGGATCGTGATCTCGGCCTCCGAGGACGTGGGGATGGCGGACCCATCGGCGCTGCAGACCGCGGTGGCGGCCGCGCAGGCGGTGCAGCTGATCGGCATGCCCGAAGCCCGGCTGGTGCTGGCGCAGGCCGTGGTCCACATCGCCACCGCGCCGAAATCCAATGCCACGCACGATGCGATCAACGCCGCCGTCGCCGATGTCCGGGCCGGCCGCGGGCAGGGCGTTCCGGCCCACCTGCGGGACGCGCACTACCGCGGCGCGCAGCAGCTGGGCCATGGCAAGGGCTACATCTATTCCCACGATGCCCCGCACGGCATTGCCAAGCAGCAGTATGCGCCGGACGATCTGGTCGGCAGGAATTACTACGAGCCCACCGGGAACGGCGTCGAACGCGAGATTTCGGCACGGCTGGAACGGTTGCGCAAAATCATCCGCGGCGAATAACGACGGCGGCCGGTTCCGCAGGTGCGTCAGCCGTGGCGCGGTTTGGCAAAGTCCGCGGTGTCCAAGCTGATGGTGAAGGGTCCGTCGTTGACCAGCGACACTTCCATCATTGCGCCAAAGACTCCCGTTTCCACGGTGGCGCCGAGTCCCCGCAGCTGCTCGACCAGGCTCTCAAGCAGCGGCTCGCTGACATCCCCGGGGGCCGCTGCGGACCAGGATGGCCGGCGGCCCCGGCGGGTATCGGCGTACAACGTGAACTGGCTGACCACCAACAGCGGCGCGTTGACGTCAGCACAGGACTTTTCGCCGTCGAGAATCCGAAGCCGCCACATCTTCTCGGCCAGCACCCCGGCGTCGGCGGCAGTGTCGGTGTGGGTGGCGCCGGCGAGGACCAGCAGGCCGGGACCGTCGATGGCTCCGACTATCTGTCCGTCAACGCTGACGCTGGCCCGGCTGACCCGTTGAAGAATGGCTCGCATCCGATAACTCTAATCCGAACCCGGATAGGTGCTAGAATTGTGCGCTGACTGGCAAGCCGACTCTTCGGTGCCGCAATCCACTCCTGTACGCGCACAGTTTCTTAGCGGAAACCCGTGTGTTCGCGGGGGTGCACGTGTGCATGGGAGCAAGCCGGACTGTAGCTGAAGGCAGCGGTTGACCAACGCTCTCCACACTTGGAGGCCAGCAACATCACCTCACCGCATGAATTGGAAGGACATCGTGGCTAACAACACACGAGCCCGCCGCAAGGTCCGCATTTCGCGTGCCCTTGGCATTGCCCTGACCCCTAAAGCCGAAAAGTACATGGAGCGCCGTCCGTACGGTCCCGGCCAGCACGGCCGTGCCCGTCGCAAGCAGGACAGCGACTACGCCGTACGTCTGCGTGAAAAGCAGCGTCTGCGTGCCCAGTACGGCATCCGCGAAGCACAGATGACCCGTGCCTTCGAGGAAGCCAAGCGCACCGCCGGCCTGACTGGTGAGAACCTGGTCGAGCTGCTGGAAATGCGTCTTGACGCCCTGGTGCTGCGTGCCGGCTTCGCCCGCACCATCGCCCAGGCCCGCCAGTTGGTTGTGCACCGCCACATCATGGTTGACGGCGCACGCGTGGACCGCCCGTCCTTCCGCGTGTCCGAGGGCCAGCTGATCCACGTGCACAGCCGAAGCGAGGTCATGCCGCCGTTCCAGGTTGCAGCAGCCGGCGCACACCGCGACGTTCTGCCGAACGTTCCGGCCTACCTTGACGTTACGCTGGACAAGCTCCAGGCCCGCCTGGTCCGCCGCCCCAAGCGTTCCGAGGTTCCCGTAACCTGCGAAGAGCAGCTGGTGGTTGAATACTACGCACGCTAAACCTTTCCGGGAGCTAATCCTCCCTGGAAGCTGGGCAGCGTAAAACTGCATACCGCCCTTGGGCGGAAAACCTCACTGAACAGCCCGTGGCACGCGCCGCGGGCTGTTCAGTAGGTAATGTACTTACAGGTGCGCCGAAAGCAACGAGTGCCAGGCGCCGTCGTCGTTAGCTGGATCCGCCCGCGGGTGGGTTTAAAAAATATGCCAAACAAAGGAGCTCCCTCCCATGTCAGGTGGAGATATCGCCGGTCTCATCGCTGCGGGCGTTTTCGCGGTGCTGGTGGCCCTGCTGGCCATACCGGTATGGAAGCTGGGGAAAGTCTTTGACGAACTTCGGGTAGCCATCCGCTCGATCAGCGACGGCACCACGCCGCTGATCGATGAAGTGACTACCACGGTGACCACCACCAACGAGCAGTTGCGGAAGGTGGACGGCATCTCGTCCAACGTCTCGGACGCCTCTGCCAATGTCTCCGCGCTGTCCTCATTGGTCGCCGCGACGATCGGCTCGCCGCTGATCAAGGTGGCAGCCTTCTCCTACGGCGTGCGCACCGCATTCAACTCGCGCGGCCAGTCCGGCAGAACTACCGAGGGCAAAGGCCGTCGCAGCCGCTAAGGCTGAGGGAGGAAACAGATGAAACGGCTTATTTGGATGGGCGCCGGAATCGCCATCGGCGTTCTGGCGGTCCGCAAGATTTCCGCGACCAAGCAGACCTTCGGGCCCGAGGGGCTGAACCGTGCGGTCGCGTCCCTGGCGGACAGCGTTGCGGATTTCACCCACACATTCCGCACCGGCATGACCGAACGTGAAGCGGATCTGCGCGCCGCCCTGGGAATCGATTCCGCAGATCACGTCAACAACCGCTAGATTTTCCTAGGCGCATTCCCGTTTTCGGGAAGCGGCGCCGCATTTTTGTTTCACCGGAAGGGTATTTAGGCACCATGAAGTCCCATGAGATCGTTCGCCGCTGGCTCGACTTCTTCGAGAAAAAGGGACATACCGTGGTGCCCTCGGCGTCGCTGGTGTCGCCGGACCCCTCGCTGCTGTTCACCGTCGCGGGCATGGTGCCGTTCATTCCGTACCTCACCGCCCGGGAAACACCGCCGTTCAACCGCGCCACGAGCGTGCAGAAGTGCATCCGCACCGCCGATATCGAAGAGGTCGGCAAGACGGTCCGGCACGGCACCTTCTTCCAGATGTGCGGCAACTTCTCCTTCGGCGACTACTTCAAGGAAGGCGCCATTGCGATGGCGTGGGAGCTGCTGACCTCCCCCGTGGAGGACGGCGGTTACGGCCTGCCCGCCGACCGGCTCTGGATCACCGTCTACCAGGAGGATGACGAGGCGCTGCAGATCTGGCGCGACAAGATCGGCGTGCCCGTCGCGCGGATCCAGAAGTCCGGCAAGAAAGACAACTACTGGTCCACCGGCCAGCCCGGCCCCGCCGGCCCCTGCTCCGAGATCTTCTACGACCGCGGCCCCGAATACGGGATCGAGGGCGGTCCCATTGCCGATGAGACGCGCTACATCGAGATCTGGAACCTGGTCTTCATGCAGTACCAGCGCGGCGAGGGCATCGGCAAGGAGGACTTCGAGATCCTTGGCGAGCTGCCCAAGAAGAACATCGACACCGGCCTGGGCATGGAACGCCTCGCCATGATCCTCCAGGGCGTGGAGAACATGTACGAGACGGACCAGGTCCGCCCGGTCCTGGACAAGGCCGCCGAGCTCGCGGGCAAGGAGTACACCAGCGCCGAGACCGATGAGGACCCGCACCACACCGACGACGTGCGCCTCCGCGTGGTGGCCGACCATATCCGTTCGGCCTTGATGCTGATTTCCGACGGTGTGACCCCCTCCAACGAGGGCCGCGGCTACGTGCTGCGCCGCCTGATCCGCCGTGCCGTCCGCGCCATGCGTCTGCTGGGCGTCGAACAGGCCTGCCTGCCGGAGCTGCTGCCCGTGTCCCGGGATGCGATGAAGGGAACCTACCCCGTTGTCGACACCGACTTCGAGCGGATCAGCCGCATCGCATACGCCGAGGAGAAGGCCTTCCTGCGCACCATCGCCTCCGGCACCGCACGCCTGGAGGAAGCCGTCAAGGAGTCAAAGGCCGCCGGCAAGCCGCTCTCGGGTGAAGACGCTTTCAGCCTGCACGATACCTACGGCTTCCCGATCGACCTGACGCTGGAAATGGCCGAGGAAGCCGGGCTGAAGGTCGACGAGGCCGGCTTCCGCAGCCTGATGACCGAGCAGCGCGAGCGTGCCCAAGCCGATGCCCGGGGCAAGAAGCTCGGCCATGCAGATGTCCGGGTCTTCAACGAGCTGCTCGCCGGCGGTGAGACCGTGTTCACCGGCTACGAAGAGCTGGCCACCGAGTCCGCCGTGCGCGGCATCGTCAGCGGCGGAGCCACGGTCGGCTTCGCCAGCCAGGGCGAGGAAATCGAACTGGTCCTGAACGAGACGCCGTTCTATGCCGAAGCGGGCGGCCAGGCCGCCGACGTCGGACTTATCACCGGCGACGGCTTTGTGGTTGAGGTCCTCGACGTCCAGCGACCGGTCAAGGGACTCAGCGTCCACAAGGCCATTGTCCGCGAGGGCGAGATCCCCGCGGATGCGAAGGTGCTGGCCGCGGTGGACCAGCAGCGCAGGCAGGCGGGCGAGCAGGCCCACTCCGGCACGCACATCATCCACGCCGCCCTGCACCAGATTCTCGGTCCGGAGGCGCTGCAGCGAGGCTCCTTCAACAAGGCAGGCTACCTGCGCTTCGACTTCTCCTGGGGCGAAGGCATCAGTGCCGCGGCCAAGTCGGAAATCGAGGAAGTCTCCAACCTGGCCATCCGTAACAATTACCAGGTTGAGACGAAGGTCATGAGCCTGGCCGATGCCAAGGCGCTCGGCGCCACCGCATTGTTCGGCGAGGCCTACGGGGACAAGGTCCGCGTAGTGGAGATCGACGGCGCGTGGTCGCGTGAGCTGTGCGGCGGTACCCATGTGGATGCCACCGCGGAGATCGGCAGCCTGACGCTGCTCGGCGAGCAGTCGGTGGGCTCCGGCAACCGCCGTGTGGAGGCGTTCGTGGGCATGGAGGCTTTCCGCCACCTGGCAGCCGAACGCGCCCTGGTCACCGAACTTTCGGAAATGCTCAAGGTGCCGGGTCCGCAGCTGCCGGACCGTATTGCTGCCACGTTGGCCAAGCTCAAGGCTGCCGAGAAGGAACTGGCCCGGCTGCGCAAGGAACAGTTGGCTGCCTCGGCCGCCTCCCTGGTGGAAAAAGCCAAGGATGTCGCCGGCGTACGGCTGTTGGCGCACAATGCCGGGGAGCTTGGCGGAGCGGATGACCTGCGGTCCCTCGCTCTGGACCTGCGCGCACGGCTCGGTTCAGACCCGGCTGCCGTCGCCATGACGGGCGTGGCGAATGGACGCCCGCTGATTCTCGTGGCGACCAACGAAGCAGCCCGTGCCGCAGGCGTCAAGGCCGGTGCGTTGGTCAAGACTGCTGCCGGCGTACTCGGCGGCGGCGGCGGCGGCAAGGACGACGTCGCACAGGGCGGCGGCACGGACGTAACGAAAATTGATGAGGCGATCACCGCCGTCGTCAATGCCGTGGCTAACCGGGGCTAAGGACCTTAAGTGTCCAGTTCAGAGGCGCCAGCCGGAACAAAACTCGGGGTCGATGTCGGACTGGCTCGGGTCGGTCTGGCCGGCTCCGATCCGGGCGGCATCCTGGCGACGCCGATCCGCACTTTGAAGCGCGATGTGAAGAAGAACAGCGACATCCGCGTGCTGGTGAGGGAGGCTGCCGAGCGTTCCGCGGTGCAGGTCTTCGTCGGCCTCCCGCGCACCATGAAGGGCGGAGAGTCTGCTTCCACCCAGATGGCGCGGGAGTACGCGGATCTGCTGGCACAGGCACTTGCCGATGCAGGCCTGGCGGTTTCAGTGAATCTGATCGATGAGCGTTTGACCACAGTCTCGGCTCATCGCACTCTTCACAGCGCTGGCATGAGCAGCCGTGAACATCGTAAAGTTGTTGATCAGGTTGCAGCAGTCGAAATACTCCAGCAGGCGCTGGACATGCAACGCGCGCTTGGACGGGACGTGGGGAGTCCTGTGGCCGTTCCGGATTCAGTCCGCAGGGGAGCCCAGGCATTGGAAGAGGAGACGAAGATTCCACACGTACATGACAGCGATGGTGAGAGCAGACGGTGAGCAATACTTATCCGGAGCATCCTCCGTATCCGGAACAACAGCCCGTTGACGAGTTGGTCGATGAGGCCGATCACCTGGCCCATGGGCATGACGATGATCCTGGCGTCTTCTACGACGAGACGCCGGTGATCAAGCGCAGCCGTCGAAACAAGATCAAGCGGCAGCGTCGGCGCCGGCGCAACATCATCATGCTGGTGGTCTTTGGCGTCTTCGCGGCAGGCCTGATCGGCGTCGTCTTGTTGCTGCAAAATCTGCTGGGCATGAACGAGCTCAAAGACTATGAAGGTCCCGGTGAAGGCCAGGTAACGTTCACGGTTGAACAGGGTGCCGGTCCTCTCGCCATCGCCGCTTCGCTGGTGGAACAGGACATTGTTGCCTCCACCGATACTTTCGTCGATGAGGTTTCGAACCAGGCCGAAGGCCGGGAGATCCAGCCGGGGCAGTACCCGCTGAAGTACCGCATGTCGGCCGCTGCAGCGGCGTCGATCCTGCTGGAGGAAAGCAACGAAGGCGTGCATTACGCGGCCATCAACCGGACCTGGCGACAGGAAGAAGTGTTCAAGGCCCTGTCCGAGGGGACCCGGATCCCCGTTGCCGAATTCGCCAAACTGGCCGAGGACCCGCAGGCACTGGGCCTGCCCGAGGAGGCACGGAACCTGGAGGGCTATCTCTTCCCGGCCGAATACCGGTTCCCGCTGGATATCACCGCAGAGGAAATCCTGCGCGAAATGATCGGCAACACGATCGAGCGTCTGGAAGCGGACGGGATTACCGACGCCGACCAGCAGTTCCGCGTGCTGACCATCGCCAGCATCATCGAGGCGGAGGCAGGCGAGGCCGATTATGGCGCGGTTGCCGGTGCCATCGAGAACCGGCTGCAACCCGACAACACGGAGACGAACGGTCTGATCCAGTCCGACGCCACGGTCACCTATGGGCTGGGCCGTAAGGGCTACGACATCACGCCCGAAGAGAAGGCGGATAAGTCCAACCCGTACAACACCTACGCCCACACCGGTCTGCCCGCGGGACCGATTAATTCCCCGGGCGGCCCGGCCATCGATGCCGCGGCCAATCCGGATGAGGTGCCGTACTACTACTGGGTAACGGTGAATCTGGATACCGGGGAGACCAAGTTCTCCGAGACGCTTGCCGAGCACAACGCCTACACCAAGGAATATCTGAACTGGTGCAGCGAGCAGGAGGAAGGCCGTTGCAACTAAGAAATTCCGACTTCACGGTCATCCGCCGTGGCTGAGCCGGCGCCTGCCCGGAGGGCCGCGGTCCTGGGCCATCCGATCAGTCATTCGCGGTCCCCGCTGCTGCACGGGGCCGCTTACGAACTGCTCGGCTTCGACTGTGCGTATGAGGCCATTGACCTGACCCCGGAACAGTTGCCGGCGTTCGTGGCAGGTATGCGGGAGAGCAGTTGCTGGGCCGGGCTGTCCGTCACGATGCCGCTCAAGGCAGCCATGGTGCCGCTGATGGACGAGACGAGTGACCTCGTCCGCTCCCTGGGTGTTCTCAACACCGTGGTGGTGCGCCGGCAGCCGGACGGTACGGTTCGATTGGCCGGGCAGAACACCGACGTAGCCGGCATCATTGAGGCGCTGCGCCATGCCGGCGCTACCCCGGGCGGCCACGCAGTCATCCTCGGCGGTGGCGGCACCGCCGCGGCTGCGGCCGCCGCCCTTGCCGGACTGCAAGTGAACAGCCTGAGCGTCTGCCTGCGCGACCCGGAGAAGGCCAGCCCTGTCCTGGCCGTCGCACGCAACGCAGGGCTGGAGTGCCGGGTGGCCAGCTGGGATGACGTGGTGGCCGAACTGGCATCGGCACAAGTGGTGGTTTCCACCTTGCCCCCGCACGCAGCCGACCCCATCGCGGATGGGCTGGATGCCTCGGGAGCACGGCTGGACTCCCAGGTGCTGCTGGACGTCACGTACGATCCGTGGCCCAGCCGGATCGCCTCTGTCTGGAATCAACGCGGGGGCGCAATCGTTCCCGGGTTGGAAATGCTGATCTACCAGGCCGTCGAGCAAGTACGACTGTTCACGGGCATGGAGCTGGCCGAACCGGATCAAGTCATAAATGTGATGTGTGACGCTGTGGGCGCGCCCCGGCGTTAAAGCGGTGCCGTGGTCATGGCAGTATTGTTTCCATGCTGCGTTGGTTAACTGCCGGTGAATCCCATGGTCCGGCCCTGGTTGGAATTATTGAAGGCGTCCCTGCCGGAGTGGAGCTCAACAGCTCCGACATCCAGGCGGCCCTGGCCCGACGCCGGCTCGGCTACGGCCGCGGCGCACGCATGAAGTTTGAGCAAGACGCCGTCACCATCACCGGTGGCGTCCGGCACGGACGTACCCAGGGCGGCCCGGTGGCCATCCAGGTGGGCAACACCGAGTGGCCCAAGTGGGAAAAGATCATGTCAGCGGATCCGGTTGATCCCGTGGAGCTGGCCGAACTGGCCCGCAACGCGCCGCTGACGCGTCCGCGGCCCGGCCACGCGGATTTCACCGGAATGCAGAAATACGGGTTCGATGAAGCCCGTCCCGTCCTGGAACGCGCCAGCGCCCGCGAGACCGCTGCCCGGGTGGCCCTTGGCACCGTGGCCGCCAATTTCCTGAAGGCCCTGGGCATCGAGCTGGTCAGCCACACGGTTTCGATTGCACGGGTTGCCGTTCCCGAGGAAAGTCCGGTACCGCTTCCCTCCGATGTGATTGCGCTGGACGAAGATCCACTGCGCTGCTTCGACGCCGAGACCTCGCTGGCCATGGTCCAGGAGGTTGACGCTGCCCACAAGGAGGGCGAGACCCTGGGTGGGGTTGTCGAGGTCCTGGCCTACGGCCTGCCGCCGGGGCTGGGCAGCTATGTGCATTGGGACCGCCGCCTCGACGCACGGCTCGCCGCGGCGCTGATGGGCATCCAGGCGATCAAAGGCGTTGAAGTCGGTGACGGCTTCCAGACCGCCGGCCGCCGGGGTTCGGCTGCCCATGACGAGATTGTCCGCGACTCCAGCGGCACCATCGTGCGTTCCACCAACCGCGCCGGCGGAATCGAGGGCGGCATGAGCATCGGCGATACGCTGCGTGTGCGCGCCGCCATGAAACCCATCGCCACCGTTCCCCGCGCTCTGAAGACCATCGATGTCAGCACCGGCGAAGACGCCAAGGCCCATCACCAGCGTTCCGACGTGTGCGCCGTCCCGGCAGCCGGCGTAGTCGCCGAGGCCATGGTCGCATTGGTGCTCGCACAGGCGGTTACGGAGAAGTTCGGCGGCGATTCGGTAGCAGAGACGGCACGCAACATGCGCAGCTTCATTGAGGCTATTCCGGAATCTCTGGATTCGATCGGCAGCTAGTGCCCGACTCCATGGCTATGGCGTTAGACCGCCATCTGGTGCTGATCGGCCCGATGGCATCAGGCAAATCCACGGTGGGCCAGTTGTTCGCAGCCCGCCATGGTCTTCAGTTTGTCGACAGCGACAAGAAAATCGTGGCCAAACACGGCAGCATTCCCTCGATCTTCAGTGCCCAAGGCGAACGCGGATTCCGTGAAATCGAGGCGCGTGAAGTTGCCGCACTGCTCACCGCTGCGGGCGATCCCTGCGTGATCTCGCTGGGCGGGGGAGCGATACTCGACACCGGCACCCAGCAGCTGCTGGCCAACTGCCGCGTGGTGTTTCTGGATGCCGACTTGGAAACAGTGCTTCCGCGGATCCGCCGGGACACCGGCCGGCCGCTGCTGGCGGGGGACGCCGCGGCCCGATGGGTCGAGATGGCCGAACGCCGCCGTCCAACGTATCTGAAGCTGGCGGACCTGGTCCTGACCACGCGGAACAAATCACAAGCAGAGCTGGTCGAAGAACTTTCCGCACTGCTCAACGAAAGGCAAAACAGTTGACGAACCCGATCAGCGAGCCAAAGGTCATTAAGGTCACCGGCAGCTCCCCGAACGAAAACTACGACGTCGTAGTGGGCAATGGCCTGCTGGGTCGGCTGCCCGGCATTCTGGGCGAGCGGGTGCGCAGGGTGCTGGTCATCCATCCGCGCGCGCTTCGTGCCACCGGCGATGCGGTGCGCCAGGATCTGGATGCGGCCGGCTTCACCGCGTTGACCGCGGAAATTCCCGACGCCGAAGAGGGCAAGCACATCCAGGTCGCTTCCTTCTGCTGGCAGGTGCTGGGGCAGAACGATTTCACCCGGTCCGACGCCATCGTCACGGTGGGCGGAGGGGCGGTCACCGACGTGGGCGGATTTGTTGCCGCTACCTGGTTGCGGGGCGTGAGGGTGGTCCACATCCCCACGAGCCTGCTTGGCATGGTCGACGCAGCGGTCGGCGGGAAGACCGGGATCAACACGTCCGAAGGCAAGAACTTGGTCGGGGCCTTCCATCCGCCGGCGGCAGTGCTCGCTGATCTGGACGCCTTGGCTACCCTGCCCAAGAATGAGCTGCTCACCGGCATGGCGGAAGTGGTCAAATGCGGTTTCATCGCGGACGCCGCCATTCTTGACCTCATCGAGGCAGCACCGGAGGCCGTCGCAGACCCCGAATCTGCTGTGGTGCGGGAGCTGGTGGAACGGTCTATCGCCGTCAAGGCGGAGATTGTGTCCAGCGATCTGAAGGAAGCCGGCCGCCGGGAGTTCCTCAATTACGGCCACACCCTGGGCCATGCCATCGAACTCGCAGAGCGCTACAGTTGGCGTCACGGAGCGGCGGTATCGGTAGGCCTGACATTCGCGGCCGAGCTCTCGCGGATGGTCGGCCGCCTGGACGATGAAACAGCGGACCGGCACAAGCGGATCCTTCAGTCCCTGGAGCTGCCGGTCACCTACCGCCGTGACCGCTGGGCGGCGCTGCTGGACGGAATGAAGCGTGACAAGAAGGCCCGCGGAGACCTGCTGCGATTCGTTGTCCTGGACGCTCTGGAAAAGCCGGCAATCCTCGATGTTCCCGACACTTCGCTGCTCTTCGCCGCGTACCAGGAGATCGCCGAATAGTTGCTCTGCGCTCAGCAGGTAGAATTACCGATGAACTTTCCACACACAAGTTGAATCGACGAAAGAGAAACTGTGGCGACAACCAACGACATTAAGAACGGCACCGTGCTGAAGCTGGACGGCCAGCTGTGGAACGTCATCGAGTTCCAGCACGTCAAGCCGGGCAAGGGCGGCGCCTTCGTTCGCACCAAGATCAAGAATGTTGTCAGCGGCAAGATCCAGGACAAGACCTTCAACGCAGGCCTGAAGATCGAGACCGCTACGGTTGACCGCCGCGACTACACCTACCTGTACAAGGACGGCGACGACTTCGTCTTCATGGACGTGCAGGATTATGACCAGGTCACCGTGCCGGGCCCCGTTGTCGGCGATGACGAGAGCTTCCTGCTGGAAAACATCAAGGTCAACATCGCGATGCACGACGGTACGCCGCTGTACATCGAATTGCCGGCCTCCGTGACCATGGAAATCACCTACACCGAGCCGGGCCTTCAGGGCGACCGCTCCACCGGCGGAACCAAGCCGGCGACAGTAGAAACCGGTTACCAGATCCAGGTTCCGCTGTTCCTGGAAACCGGTACCAAGGTCAAGGTTGATACCCGCAGCGGCGATTACCTGGGACGTGTTAACGACTAGTGAGTGCACCCACTTCCGCACGCGGCAAAGCCCGGCGCCGCGCCGTCGATGTTCTGTTTGAAGCGGAGCAGCGTTCCGTTTCGGCGTTCGACGCGCTTCGGGACCGCCGCGAAAAAACGGATCAGGTTATCAACCCCTACACGGTGGACATCGTTGAGGGCGTCGTAGCCATGCAGGCCCAGATCGACGAGTTCCTGACTACCTACTCCCAAGGCTGGCCGCTGGAACGGATGCCCAGCGTGGACCGCATCATCCTGCGGGTGGGCTCCTGGGAGCTGCTGTACAACGAAGACATTCCGGATGGGGTAGCGGTCAGCGAAGCAGTCGAACTGGCCAAGACGCTCTCAACGGATGAATCGCCGTCGTTCGTCAACGGTCTGCTCGGCCGGCTGCAGCAACTGAAGCCCACCCTGCTGGCGTGATTGGCGGCGGCTGCAGGCAGGCCTGATCGAGCTTCGAAGGTGGTCCCCGTGATGGGGGCCACCTTCGGGCGTTTTTGGGCTGTCCGCCCCTGGCCCTGTGGTAGTTTTGACTACGCAACCAGCCTTTAAATCCGTCCTGTGAGGCGGGGAAGGAGGAGGCAACAATATGAGCACGTCAGCCGCGGCGCCATCGCCGCAACCAGCCCGTGTAGTTCTTGCCGAAGCGGACATCGACCGCGCCCTCACTCGTATAGCCCATGAGATTCTCGAGGCGAACAAGGGATCCAAGGATCTTGTTCTGCTGGGCATTCCGCGCCGCGGCTATCCACTGGCCCGCCGCCTCGCCGCCAAAATCGCGGCCACCGATCCCGATGTGCAGGCCGATGACATTACCGGCCAGCTGGACGTCACCATGTTCCGTGACGATCTCAAGCGCCAGCCGACCAGGGCTCCGCTGCCCACCCAGCTTCCCGCTACCGGCATCGACGACAAAGTCGTGGTGCTTGTCGACGACGTGCTCTATTCGGGCCGGACCATCCGCGCCGCCCTCGACGCCCTCGTTGACCTGGGCCGCCCGCGCAGTGTCCGCCTCGCCGTCCTCGTGGACCGCGGCCACCGCGAACTGCCCATCCGCGCGGACCACGTGGGCAAAAACCTGCCGACGTCCTCGGCCGAAAAGGTGCGGGTACACCTGGCCGAGACGGATACCGTGGACGGCCGGCCCGTCAACGAAGTAGTGATCGAGGACCGCACCGCATGAGGCATTTGCTCTCCACGGAAGACCTCGGCAAGGACGACGCCGTACGGATTCTGGATACCGCCGAAGAAATGGCGGCCGTGTCCGACCGCGAGGTCAAGAAACTTCCCGTCCTGCGCGGCCGTACCGTGGTCAACCTTTTCTTCGAAGACTCGACGCGTACGCGGATCTCCTTCGAGGCGGCCGCCAAACGCCTGTCGGCGGATGTGATCAACTTCGCCGCCAAGGGATCCTCCGTGTCCAAGGGCGAGTCGCTCAAGGACACCGCGCAGACGCTCGAAGCGATGGGGGCCGACGCCGTCGTTATCCGACATTGGGCCTCCGGCGCGCCGGCAAGGCTCGCGGCCTCGGGTTGGATCGACGCTGCCGTGGTCAACGCCGGCGACGGCACGCACGAACATCCCACGCAGGCGCTGCTGGACGCGTTCACCATGCGCCGCAACTGGGCGCGCATCAACGGTACGGCTTCCCTCGGCACGGATTTGTCCGGCATGAAAGTGGCCATTGTCGGCGATGTGCTCCACTCCCGGGTGGCGCGGTCCAACCTCTGGCTGCTGCGCACTTTGGGCGCCGACGTCACGATGGTCGCTCCGCCCACATTGCTTCCGGTAGGCGTCGCGAAGTGGCCCTGCACCGTCAGCTACGACCTGGACGAGACCCTGGCAACCGGCCCGGACGCCGTCATGATGCTGCGCCTTCAGGGCGAACGTATGAACGCCGCGTTCTTCCCGTCCACCCGGGAATACTCGCGGCGCTGGGGCTTCGATGACCGCCGCCTCCAGGCGCTGGATTCGCACGGCCTGACGGACACGATCATCATGCACCCGGGTCCGATGAACCGCGGACTGGAAATATCCGCAGCCGCAGCGGACTCGCCCCGCTCCACTGTCCTGCAGCAGGTGCGCAACGGCGTCTCAGTACGCATGGCCGCCCTCTATCTGCTCCTCTCCGGTGAGACCCACACCGCACCCGCAACTATCCAGGAGGCCCAGCGATGACCGCTACAGCACCCAACGAAGCTACGGCCTATCTGGTCAAGGGAGCCGCAATCGGCAGCGGCGCCGCGACCGACCTGCTGATCCGCAACGGGGTCATCACCGAAACCGGCACCGGGCTCAGCGCCGCCGGTGCCACCGTGATCGGCGCCGAGGGCCTCGTGGCCGTGCCGGGCATGGTGGACCTGCACACCCACCTGCGCGAACCCGGACGTGAAGACGCCGAGACCGTGGAGACAGGCAGCCGGGCCGCTGCCCTCGGTGGTTTCACCGCCGTCCACGCGATGGCGAACAGCTCGCCCGTGGCGGACACAGCCGGCGTCGTCGAGCAGGTTTACACCCTGGGCCGCAAGGCCGGCTGGACCGATGTCCGTCCGGTCGGAGCCGTGACCATCGGACTGGCCGGCGAACGCTTGGCCGAACTCGGGGCGATGGCCGATTCGCGCGCCCGCGTCCGGGTCTTCTCCGACGACGGCATCTGCGTCCACGATCCGGTACTGATGCGCCGGGCGCTGGAATACGTCAAGGCGTTCGACGGCGTCATCGCCCAGCACGCCCAGGAACCCCGGCTGACGGACGGGGCCCAGATGAACGAGGGCGATGTCTCTGCCGTGCTCGGCATGACCGGCTGGCCCGCCGTCGCCGAGGAAAGCATCATTGCCCGCGACGTGCTCCTGGCCCAGCACGTGGACTCCCGGCTGCACGTCTGCCACGTCTCCACCGCCGGTTCCGTGGAGATCATCCGCTGGGCGAAGCAGCGCGGTATCAGGGTCACGGCCGAGGTCACCCCGCACCACCTGTGGCTCACGGACGAACTGGTCCGCAGCTACGACCCGGTCTACAAGGTGAACCCGCCGCTGCGCACCGATGAAGACGTGCAGGCTTTGCGGGCGGGACTGGCCGACGGCACCATCGACATCATCGGCACCGACCACGCCCCGCATCCCAGCGAGGCCAAAGAATGCGAGTGGGCGCAGGCCGCGATGGGCATGACCGGACTGGAGACCGCGCTCTCCGTGGTCCAGCACACCATGATCGAGTCGGGTCTGATCGGCTGGGACGATTTCGCCCGGATTACCTCCTTGATGCCGGCGCAGATCGGCCGGCTGCAGGACCAGGGCCAGCCGCTGGAGATCGGCTCCGCCGCCAACATCACGCTGATCGACCCGGCGGCGCGCTGGACGGTTGAGCCGAACAAGATGGCGACCATGGGACGCAACTCGCCGTTCGCCGGCCGGGAGCTTCCGGGCCGTGTGGTGGCGACCTTCTACCAAGGCCACCCCACCGTTCTGGACGGGAGCCTCAACGCCCCGCGGACCGCAGAGGGGGAGTAGCTTCAGTGGAATATCTTGGCCCCGGGCTCCTCACACTGAGCCTGATCATCGTCCTGCTGGCGCTGGTTTTTGTCGGCTGGCGCAGCAGGCTCAAGCGGCAGCAGGACATCGCCCCGCTGCCGGAGATTCCGGACGACGTCGATAATCCATCCGCGGCGTATGACGGGCAATACGTTGTGACGACGACGGCGGGGGACTGGCTGGACCGCCTCGCGGTCCATGGCCTGGGGATCCGCTCGGGCGCCCTGCTGCGCCTCTACGACCACGGACTGCTGTTCGAACGACGCGGTGCCACGGATGTCTACATCCCGGCCGGAAGCATCAGGGCCGTACGGTCCGAAAGCGGGATGATCGGGAAGTTCGTGGAGAAAGACGGACTGGCCGTGATCACCTGGAATTTGGGCGGGCAGGACGTGGACACTGCGTTCCGCAACCGCCACGCCGAGGAGAAAAAGCCGCTCCTGGCGCACCTGAACTCTTACCTACCTACTGCTGCACCTGACGAAGACTAGGAACTACAGTGACAGATCATCAAACAACTTCCTCGAATGCAGCGCTGCTGATTCTCGAAGACGGCCGCGCATTCCGCGGACGCAGCTACGGTGCCCAGGGCACGGCGTTGGGCGAGGCGGTTTTCGCCACCGGCATGACCGGTTACCAGGAAACCATCACGGACCCGTCCTACGCCCGCCAGCTGGTGGTGCAGACCGCTCCGCACATCGGCAACACCGGCGTCAACCGCGAGGACGCGGAGTCCCGCAGGATCTGGGTTGCCGGCTACATTGTCCGCGACGCCGCCCGCAGGCCGTCCAACTGGCGCTCCGAGCGCAGCCTGGACGAGGAACTGATCGAACAGGGCATCATCGGCATCCAGGGCGTCGACACCCGGGCCATCACGCGGCACCTGCGCGAACGCGGCGCCATGAAGGCCGGAATCTTCTCCGGCGAGGAAGCCGCCCGGCCCATGCCGGAGCTGCTGGCCGAGGTCAACGGACAGGCTCCGATGGAGGGCGCCCGGCTGGCCGAGGAGGTCAGCATCGATGCCGCCTATGTGGTCGAGCCGGCAGATCACGGCTGGGAAGGCGAGCCGCGCTTCAGCATCGCCGCATTGGACCTCGGCATCAAATCCATGACGCCGCAGCGTTTCGCTGAACGTGGCGTGCGCGTGCATGTGCTGCCCGCCACCGCTACTTTGGCAGACATCCAGGCAGTGAATCCCGACGGCGTTTTCATGTCCAACGGCCCCGGTGACCCTGCCACCGCTGACACTCAAGTAGGCATGCTGCGGGACGTCCTGGACGCCCGGATGCCGTTCTTCGGCATCTGTTTCGGCAACCAGATTCTGGGCCGGGCACTGGGCTTCGGCACCTACAAACTGCGCTATGGCCACCGCGGCATCAACCAGCCGGTGATGGACCGCCGCACTGGAAAAGTGGAGATCACCTCCCAGAACCACGGTTTCGCCGTCGACGCTCCCACCGACGGCGTCACCCGCGCACCGGAAGAGCGCTTCGGCCGGGTCGAGGTCAGCCACGTCAGCCTCAACGACGACGTCGTCGAGGGCCTGGCCTGCCTGGACATCCCTGCCTTCTCGGTCCAGTACCACCCCGAAGCCGCAGCTGGCCCGCATGACTCGGCCTACCTCTTCGACCGCTTCATTGATTTGATGGCGGCCGAAAAGAAGAATCCCGGCACTACGGATGCTGCCGACGTCTCCAAAGCATTTATTGCAGACACCGATACAACTGTCGCCGTCGCCAGCGACGCCAAGGAAGAAAACTAATGCCCAAGAGAACAGACCTCAAAAGCGTCCTGGTTATCGGCTCCGGCCCCATCGTCATCGGACAGGCCGCCGAATTCGACTACTCCGGCACGCAGGCCCTGCGGGTGCTCAAGGAGGAAGGCCTCCGGGTCATCCTGGTGAACTCCAACCCGGCCACGATCATGACGGACCCTGAGTTCGCCGACGCCACCTACGTCGAGCCGATCACTCCCGAGATCGTCGAGAAGATCATCGCCAAGGAACGCCCGGATGCCGTGCTGCCGACCCTGGGCGGCCAGACCGCGCTCAACACCGCCATCGCGCTGGACAAGAACGGCGTCCTGGACAAGTACAACGTCGAACTCATCGGCGCCAACATCGAAGCCATTGAACTCGGCGAGGACCGCGAGAAGTTCAAGGGCGTCGTGGAACGCTGTGGCGCCGAGTCCGCCAAGTCCATCATCGTGCACTCCATGGATGAGGCCTTCAAGGCAGCCGATGAGCTGGGCTACCCGATGGTGGTCCGGCCGTCCTTCACCATGGGTGGTCTCGGTTCCGGAATGGCGTACAACGCGGAGGACCTGCGCCGCATTGCCGGCGCCGGCATCCAGTACAGCCCCACCAGCGAGGTCCTGCTCGAAGAGAGCATCCTGGGCTGGAAGGAATACGAGCTCGAGATGATGCGGGACAAGAACGACAACGTCGTTGTCGTCTGCTCCATCGAGAACTTCGATCCGGTCGGCGTGCACACCGGGGACTCCATCACCGTGGCCCCCGCCTTGACCCTGACGGACCGCGAATACCAGCGGCTGCGCGACATCTCCATCGCGGTGATCCGCGAGGTCGGCGTCGATACCGGCGGCTGCAACATCCAGTTCGCGATCGAGCCGGATACCGGCCGCGTCGTCGTTATTGAGATGAACCCGCGCGTTTCCCGCTCCTCGGCCCTGGCCTCGAAGGCAACCGGCTTCGCCATCGCCAAGATCGCCACCAAACTCTCCCTGGGCTACACGCTGGACGAAATTCCCAACGACATCACCCAGAAGACGCCGGCTTCGTTCGAGCCGACGCTGGACTACGTTGTCGTCAAGGTCCCGCGCTTTGCCTTCGAGAAGTTCCCGGCGGCCGATCCGACGCTGACCACTACCATGAAGTCCGTCGGCGAGGCCATGGCGCTGGGCCGGAACTTCACCGAAGCGCTGCAGAAGGCCCTGCGCTCACTGGAGCAGAAGGACGCGCAGCTGACCTTCGATCCGGTCAATGACTTCGAGGTTCCGGAACTGCTGGAAAAGGCCAAAACCGGCACGACCGAGCGGCTGTCACAGGTCCAGCGCGCCCTGCTGGGCGGCGCCACCGTGGAACAGCTGTACGAAGCCACCGGCATCGACCCGTGGTTCCTGGACCAGCTGCAGCTGATCAACGAGATCGCCGCCGAGATCCGCAATGCGCCTGCCCTCACCGAGGAGATCCTGCGCCTCGCCAAACGGCACGGCTTCTCCGACGAGCAGATCGGCAAGCTGACCAACACCCCCGAGGCCGTAGTGCGCGGCGTGCGGCACGCACTGGGCATCCGCCCGGTGTTCAAGACCGTGGATACCTGCGCAGCGGAATTCGCGGCCTACACGCCGTACCACTACTCCTCCTATGACGAGGAGGACGAGGTCGAGCTGCACGCCAAGCCGTCCGTAATCATCCTCGGCTCGGGCCCGAACCGGATCGGCCAGGGCATCGAGTTCGATTACAGCTGCGTGCACGCGACCATGGCGCTGCGCGCTGCCGGCTACGAGACGGTCATGATCAACTGCAACCCGGAAACCGTCTCCACGGACTACGACATCTCCAACCGTCTCTACTTTGAGCCGCTGACGCTCGAAGACGTGCTGGAGGTCATCGCAGCCGAAGAGCGCACCGGCGGCGTGATGGGCGTCTTCGTCCAGCTCGGCGGCCAGACCCCGCTCAAGCTGGCCCAGGCACTGGCCGACGCGGGCATCCCCATCCTGGGCACGTCGCCCGAAGCGATCGACCTGGCCGAGCACCGCGGTGCCTTCCAACGGGTGCTCGACGCGGCCGGCCTGATAGCCCCGAAGAACGGGACCGCAGTCTCCTTCGAGGAAGCAAAAAAGATCGCCGACGAAATCGGCTACCCGGTGCTGGTCCGCCCGTCCTACGTACTGGGCGGCCGCGGCATGGAGATTGTCTACGACGAGCCCAACCTCTCGCGCTACATCGCCAACGCCACGGAAATCACCCCGGACCACCCGGTCCTGGTGGACCGTTTCCTCGAAGACGCCATTGAGATCGACGTCGACGCGCTGTACGACGGCAAGGACATGTACCTGGGCGGAATCATGGAGCACATCGAGGAAGCCGGCATCCACTCCGGCGACTCGGCCTGTGTCCTGCCGCCGATCACCCTCGGATCTTCCGTCATCGAACGGGTCCGCGAGGCTACCTTCGCGATCGCCCAGGGTGTCGGCGTGCGCGGCCTGATCAACATCCAGTTCGCCCTCGCCTCGGACGTGCTGTATGTCATCGAGGCCAATCCGCGTGCCTCCCGCACCGTGCCGTTCGTGTCCAAGGCCACCGGCGTACAGCTGGCCAAGGCTGCTGCGCTGATCGGCACCGGGGTGACCATCCACCAGTTGCGCACCGCTTACAAGATGCTGCCGGAGACGGGGGACGGTTCCACCCTGCCGCTGGATGCACCGGTGGCCGTGAAGGAAGCCGTGCTGCCCTTCAACCGCTTCCGCACTCCCGAGGGCACGGTTGTGGACTCGCTGCTCGGCCCGGAAATGCGTTCCACCGGCGAAGTGATGGGTATCGACAAGTACTTCGACACGGCCTTCGCCAAGTCCCAGGCCGCCGCCAACAGCGCCCTGCCCACGTCCGGCAAGGTGTTCGTTTCCGTGGCGAACCGGGACAAGCGTTCCATCATCATGCCCGTGAAGCTGCTGGTTGATCTGGGCTTCGAAATCCTCTCCACGGGCGGCACCGCCGAAGTGCTGCGGCGCAACGGCATCCAGTCCACCACCGTGCGCAAGGTTGCCGAAGGCCGCGGCTCCGACGGCGAAGGCACCATAGTGGATCTGATCACTGAAGGTGCCATCGGACTGATCCTGAACACCCCCTCCGGCGGACAGGCACGCGGGGATGGCTACGAGATCCGCGCGGCCGCAACCTCCGTAGGCACCCCGGTCATCACCACCGTGTCCGAATTCGGCGCGGCGATCCAGGCCATCGAAGCCATGCGCCAGTACGAGTGGGACGTCACCAGCCTGCAGGAGCACGCCCTGAAGCTGAAGGCCGCCGTCGATGCCTGACGCCGCCGCTTCCGGACCCGCCGCGTCCTTCGGGGCGCGGCTGCGGGCCGCCATGCAGAAACACGGACAGCTGTGTGTGGGCATCGATCCGCATCCGGCCTTGCTGGAGTCCTGGGGTTTGAACGACGACGCCGATGGGCTGGAACGCTTTTCCCTCACCGTGCTGGAGGCGGTGGGGGAGGGCGTTGCCGCGCTCAAGCCGCAGGTGGCGCTCTTCGAGCGCCACGGCTCACGCGGCTTTGCGGCCCTTGAGAAGTTTCTCGCCGCCGCGGCAGCGGCCGAGGTGCTGACTATTGCCGATGCCAAACGCGGTGATATCGGTTCCACCATGGCCGCGTACGCCCAGGCTTGGCTTGCAGACGGCTCGCCGCTGGCCGCGGATGCCGTGACGCTGAGCCCGTACCTTGGCTACGAGTCGTTGCGGCCAGCCCTTGATCTGGCTGCCGGAACGGGGCGGGGCGTGTTCGTGCTGGCCCTGACATCGAATCCCGAAGGCGCCAGCGTCCAGCATGCCGGCGGCGCAGACTCCGTTGCGCGCCGGATTGTGGAGGCCGCGTCGGCTGACAATGCTGCCGCGGACCGCGACGGCACGCTGGGGTCCGTGGGCCTCGTGGTGGGTGCCACGGTTGCGGACGCGCCTGCGCAGCTGGGCCTGGATCTGGCCGCGCTCAACGGCCCGGTCCTGGCGCCCGGTCTCGGCGCGCAGGGTGCAACGGGCGCGGACCTGCGACGCACCTTCGGCCGGGCCTACGGCAATGTGCTGGCGACTTCGAGCCGGGAAATCCTCAGGGCAGGACCGGACCCGCAGGGCCTGCGTTCGGCAGTCGACAGCACGCTGGAAATGCTTGCGGACTGAGGTCTACAGCGATCGCGCTCCGGGGAGGATTGATTTTCCCGGGCGCTAGCGGATAGGTTCAGTGCAAGCTGATTACTTCCTAGCCGCGGCTGCGGCCAGCGATACGATGTGGAGAAGCCTGTGAGCCTGAAACCGCTGTCGGATACTGAACGCACTGCAGCCCGAAACAAGGCCACCGCGGCCAGAGCCGAGCGGGCCGAGATCAAAGCCAGGCTTAAAGACGGCCGGGTCAGCGTGGCCGAGGTCATCGATACGGCGAAGAATGTTGAATCGATCGGCAGGCTTCGGGTCGTCGAATTGCTCGAGGCGCTGCCGGGCATCGGCAAGGTCCGGGCCGCGGCCATAATGGAAAGCATCGGAATCGCCCCAACCCGGCGGGTCCGGGGTCTGGGCGTGCACCAGCGCAAGGCCCTGATCGAACTTCTGGAATCACAATAGATCCTGCAACAGATGGAAAGCATGTCTGATAAACCCCGCCTCACCGTTCTGGCCGGTCCCACCGCCGTCGGCAAGGGAACCGTCTCCACGTTCATCCGCGACCATTACCCGCAGGTCTGGCTGTCGGTATCCGCTACCACGCGGGCACCGCGCCCAGGCGAGGTGGACGGGGTCCACTACTATTTCGTCGCCGCCGAGGAGTTTGACCGGCTGGTGGCCGAAGGCGCCATGCTCGAATGGGCCGTAGTCCACGGTCGCAACCGCTACGGAACCATCCGGAACACCGTGGAGCAGGCGATGGCGGAAGGGAAATCGGTGCTCCTGGAGATTGATTTGCAGGGCGCCCGCCAGGTGAAGGAAAGCATGCCGGAGGCGAATTTCGTCTTTTTGGCGCCGCCCAGCTGGGACGAAATGGTCCGCCGCCTGGTGGGCCGTGGCACAGAAACGCCGGAGGAACAGCAGCAACGGCTGGAAACCGCTAAACTGGAACTTGCTGCCGAATCCGAATTCAATCACACCGTCGTAAATGACGATGTCCGGCGGGCGGCAGAAGAGCTTGTTTCGCTGATGGGGCTCGTACCGAACCCGCGTTAGACCGCGACCGTCAGTGAAGCAGATACCTACAGAATTTTTTGGAGAATAAGTGTCGACTAACCTCGAAGGCATCATTAATCCGCCGATCGACTCCCTGCTGGAGACGACGGACTCGAAGTATGCCCTGGTGATCTACGGTGCCAAGCGCGCCCGCCAGATCAACGCTTACTACTCGCAGCTGCATGAGGGCCTGTTCGAGTACGTTGGCCCGCTGGTGGACACCAAGCTGAACGAGAAGCCGCTTTCCATCGCCCTGCGCGAGATCAACGAAGGCCTGCTGGTTTCCAAGCCGGCCGAACCGGCTGCAGAGTAGTACCAGGCAACAACTCAACACGGTAACGGAGCAGGAATGCGGATCATTCTAGGTGTGGGCGGCGGTATCGCCGCCTACAAGTCCGCATCCCTGCTCCGGTTGTTTAAGGAAGCCGGACACCAGGTCACCGTGGTTCCGACCGAGGCCGCCGAGAAGTTCGTCGGACGCGCCACCTGGGAAGCACTCTCCGGCCAGCCGGTGTCAACCACCGTCTTTGACGCGGTGGACACCGTGAACCATGTGCGGCTGGGCCAGGACGCTGACCTGGTGGTGGTGGCTCCTGCCACCGCGGACGTTCTTGCACGTGCCGCGGCTGGCCTTGCCGATGACCTGCTCACCAATACGCTGCTGATGGCCCGGGGGCCGGTGGTTTTCGTGCCGGCTATGCACACCGAAATGTGGCAGCACCCGGCAACGCAAATAAATATTGCCACGCTGCGCGGACGCGGAGCCCTCGTCATGGATCCAGCCGTCGGCAGGTTGACCGGCAAAGACACCGGGCCCGGCCGGTTGCCGGAGCCGGAGGAAATCTTCGAATTCGCCCTTGAGCAGCTCGGCGAAAGCCGGCCGGCCGCAGGCACCACCATGCTGCTGGGCAAGCGTGTGGTCATCACGGCCGGCGGAACCCGCGAACCGCTGGATCCGGTCCGCTTTTTGGGCAACCGCTCGTCGGGAAAGCAAGGTGTCGCGTTGGCACGGGCCGCGGCGGCCGCCGGCGCCGAGGTCGAGCTTGTCGCCGCCCACATGGATGTTGCTCCGCCGGAGGGCGTCAAGACTACGCGGGTGGAAACTGCCCTGCAGCTGCGGACGGCGACGCTTGAAGCGTCGGCGCGTGCCGACGTCGTTATTATGGCTGCTGCCGTAGCTGACTTCCGTCCCGCGGAGGCAGCCGAAACCAAGATCAAGAAACGCGACGACGCCGCGGATCCGGTCATCACCCTGGTGCGCAACCCGGACATCCTGCAGGAAATTGTCCAGGCCCGGCGCGACAGCGGAACGGGTCCGGCGTTGATCGTCGGCTTTGCCGCTGAAACCGGGGACAGCAGCAGCGACGTGTTGGGCTACGCACGCCAAAAGCTGGCCCGCAAGGGCTGCGATCTGCTGGTGCTGAACCAGGTGGGCCGGGATCTGGTGTTCGGCCAGGACCGGACTGCAATCAGCATTCTCGATAATTCCGGCGCTGATCCGCAGACAGCGGCCGGGAGCAAGGACACCGTGGCCCGCGCCATCATCGAACGGGTGGCGGCGGAGCTCGTCTCCTGACCATTCCGCCCCTCGCCGCCTGTTGACAGGCGCGGCAGCTGCGGCTTAAGACCAAGTAAGGTATGTCTGTGACTTCTTCTGCTTCCCCCCTGCGGCTTTTTACCTCCGAGTCCGTCACTGAAGGGCACCCGGACAAGATCTGCGACCAGATCTCGGACGCCATTCTTGATGCGCTGCTCCGCGAAGACCCGGACTCGCGTGTCGCTGTGGAGACACTCGCCACAACGGGGTTGGTCCATGTGGCCGGCGAAGTGACGACCCAGGGCTACGTTGAGATCCCGCAGATTGTCCGCGAGACCATCCTGAACATCGGCTACAACTCTTCCGACAAGGGCTTCGACGGCGCCCGTTGCGGCGTCTCCGTGTCTATCGGGCAGCAGTCGACGGACATCGCGTCCGGCGTGTTCAATTCGCTGGAGGGCCGCGAGGGCACGCAGCAGGACGACTACGATGCACAGGGCGCCGGCGACCAGGGCATCATGTTCGGCTACGCCAGCGACGAGACCGAGGTCTTCATGCCGGCACCGATCTGGTTGGCGCACCGGCTTTCCGAGAAGCTGACGGAAGTCCGCAAGGACGCCACGCTGCCGTACCTGCGGCCTGACGGTAAGACCCAGGTCACCGTCGGGTACGACGGCGATAAGCCGGTTTCCGTTGACACCGTGGTTATTTCAAGCCAGCACGAAGCCGGCGTGGATCTCGACCACCTGCGGGCGGACCTGTCCAAGTACGTTATTGAACCGGTGCTGGCCAATTCGAACCTGGACGTTTCCGACGTCCGCCATATCCTGAACCCGGGCGGAGAGTTCGTCATCGGCGGCCCGGTGGGGGACGCCGGACTGACCGGACGCAAGATCATCGTGGATACCTACGGCGGAATGGCCCGCCACGGCGGCGGCGCGTTCAGCGGTAAGGATCCGTCCAAGGTCGACCGCTCGGCAGCCTACGCCATGCGTTGGGTGGCCAAGAACGTCGTAGCTGCCGGCTTGGCCCGCCGGGCCGAAATCCAGATCGCCTACGCCATCGGAATGGCACGGCCGGTCGGGATTTATGTGGAGACGTTCGGCACCGAGACAGTGGACCCGCTGCGCATCGCAGACGCCGTCCAGGAAATCTTCGACCTGCGGCCGTTGGGCATCATCAACGACCTGCAGCTCAAGCGTCCCATCTACCTGCAGACCGCGGCGCACGGACATTTCGGCCGCGAACAGGAAGACTTCACCTGGGAACGCACGGACCGGGCCGAGGCTCTGCGCAGCTACTTCAACGCCTGATTCCAGCGTGACAGACGGATCAGCCCCGGGGGAGGAAGCCGTCCAGCTGTCGCTGCTGCACGGATTCGCCTCGCCCGCCAAACCCCGCGGCGCCACTGTGCCGGCCGGCGAGAACCCGGTGGCCGAGGTCCTGATCGAGTCCGCGGTGCCGCATCTGGACCGCGTCTTCGACTATCTTGTTCCGCAGGAGGCCGCCGCGGAGGCGGTTCCCGGGGCACGCATCAAAGCCCGTTTCGGCGGCCAGGAGATCAGCGGCTACATCATCAGACGCAAATCAGAAGCTGCAGAGGGGGTCCGGCTCAGCCCGCTGGCGAAGGTAATTTCCGCCCAGCCGGTCCTGACCCCGGAGCTGCTGGAGCTGGCGGGCGCGTTGGCCAGGCGGTACGCCGGGACGCTCAGCGACGTCATCCGCGCTGCTATCCCTCCACGGGTGGCCAAGGTGGACAAGGAATTCGCGGCAGCGGGCCGGCTCATGCCGGGCGCACCGACAGGGGGAGACCCGGGGCAGTCGGACGAGCCGGACCCGGAAGCCAGCGCAGACAACGCGCCAGCGGATGCTGCGGACCCGGCGGTTTGCTTTGCCGGCTACCGAAGCGGTGCGGCGTTTCTGGCCCATCTGGCCGCCGGAGAGTCGCCACGGGCGGTACTTTCAAGCCACAAGTCCTACGGGCCGGCATCCTGGACACGCCAGTTGGCGGCGGCCGTAGCGGCGACGCTGACCAGCGGACGCGGTGCCCTCGTGGTGGTCCCTGATGCCAAGGATCTTGACCTGCTGGGCGAGGCGCTCGAGGCGACGATCGGTGCCGAGGCGTTCGTGCGGCTGAGCGCCGATGACGGTCCGACGCCGCGCTACCGGAACTACCTGAAACTGCTGCACGGTACCGCCAAGGTCGCGATCGGCACCCGGTCCGCGGCTTACGCACCGGTCCGTGAGCTGGGCCTGGTTGCGATCTGGGACGACGGCGATGATCTGTACGTTGAACAGCGCGCGCCCTACCAGCACACGCGCGAGGTCCTGCTGCTGCGCGCGGAGCAAACCGGCTGCGCGGCCTTGCTGGCCGGGATTGCCCGCAGCACGGAGAGCCAGCGGCTTGTGGAAACCGGCTGGGCCCAGCCCCTGCAGGCTGACCGGCCGGCATTGCGCGCGCTCACGCCCCGGGTAGTCAACACCGCCGATACGTTCCAGCAGGAACGCGATCCTCTGCTCCGCCATGCCAGGCTTCCACAGGCGGCGTGGCGGGCAGCCAGGGAGGGACTCGAACACGGGCCCGTCCTGGTACAGGTCGCGCGGACAGGGTTCTCACCGGCCATGGCCTGCCAGGACTGCCGCACACCGGCCCGCTGCACCGAGTGCCAAGGACCGCTCGGACAAGCCGGTCACGGAACAGCGCTGACCTGCCGGTGGTGCGGCCGGCTCGCCGCCCACTGGCGCTGCGGCGTTTGCGGTTCGGGCAGACTGCGGGCGTTGGTCATCGGGGCCTCGCGAACAGCAGAGGAGCTTGGCCGGGCCTTTCCCGGGGCCACAGTCATCTCTTCAGCGGGTGATCATGTGAAGGCCACGGTCAAGGCCGGCAAAGCCGTGGTGGTGGCGACGCCCGGGGCGGAGCCGGCGGTCGCCGGCGGATATGCCGCGGCCCTGCTGCTGGATGGCAACTCGCTGCTGAGCCGTGAGTCTTTGCGCGCTCCCGAAGATGCCCTGCGCCGCTGGTTCACCGCCGCATCGCTGGTCCGTCCGGCAGCCGAGGGCGGGACAGTAGTGATCACGGCCGACCATGACGCGGTGGTCGGGCAGCTGGTGCGTTGGGATCCAGCCGGGGCCGCTTCCCGGGAGCTCGCGTTGCGGCGTGAACTGCAGCTGCCTCCCGCGCTCAGGATCGCAGCCATTACCGGTTCGACCGCCGGAATTGAGACGTTTATGTCCGGACTCGAAATCCCCGGCGACGTCCGCACGGTGGGCCCCACTGAGCTGGAGAATTACGGGGCCCCGGCCGGACACCACCGCCTGCTGTTGTTCTTCAGCTACCAGCAGGGGAATACCGTGACCGGAGCCCTCCGGGCCAGAAAGGCGGCCGTCTCCGCCAAACGGTTGGCGGAACCAGTCCAGGTCCGCTGCGACGGCCTGGATCTGCTCTAGCAGGCCCGGCGCCTGGCTAGCACCTCTTCGGCCGCCCCAATCAGCTGTGCTGCCGAGCTGTCCCAGTCATACTCCGCGGCGCGGAGCACCCCCTCGGCCGATGCACGACGCCGTCGTTCCGGATCCTCCAGCTCGCGGACGGCGGCGGCGAAGGCTTCAGGATCATCCGGATCCACATGCAGCGCCACGTTTTCGGCGACCTCCCGGAAGATGGGAATGTCGCTGGCGATGACGGGTGTTCCGGCGGCCATTGCTTCGATGAGCGGCAGCCCGTAGCCTTCGTCCCTGGACAGCGTGACCAGCGCCGAGGCTTCGTGCAGGAGGCGCAGGTAATCGCCGTCGGAAATCCCGTTGTGGAACACCAGCTGTGCGGCATCCGCCGCGCGGTCCGCCAGCTCTGCACGCCTCGGCCCTTGGATGGGGCTGAGCAGATGCAGCCGGTAGCCGGGCAGCAGCGCCATTGCATCGATGAGCGTCTCGACATTCTTGTAGGGCATGTAGGACCCCATGTAGAGCAGTTCCTTGCGCACGGCCGCCGACGGATCCCGCGGTGGTCCCAGCGGCTGGGCGGCATTGGAAACGATCCTGACCTCGCGCCGAGTGAGCCGGGTCTGCTGCAGCAGCGACCGCGTGGTCCGGCTGATGGTCGCAACGGTGTCCGCCCGGTTGAGCAGCAGGCGCTGCGGCCAGTACGCCTTGTGGTAGACCCGCCACAGCAGCCTGACCGGCAGCGGCAAAAATCCGGGCGGCTTGGGGTGGCGGTAATAGATCAGATCGTGGATGGTCAGAATCAGGCCGTAGCGCCTGCCGAAGCTGCCCATGGTCTGCATGGGACAAAAAACGACGTCGGCGCCCAGTTTATTAATCCGGCGTGCCACGAGGAGTTCGGCAGGGGAGAGGGGACTGTTGATCTTGACCCACGGGACATCGGCGGGCAGGAACTGCAGCTGCCGTTCGTCGTTGATGAGCATCAGCACCTCGGTCAGTTTCGAGGCAGCCGAGATCAGATTGGAGCCATAGCGGCTGATGCCGTCCAGCTGGTCGGTGCGCGTATAACGGGCATCGATGACAAGCTTCACCGCTCCAGCCCTTCGAGGAACTCGCTGATCATGGCGGCCGCAATATCCGGCGCCTCGTAGTGGATGAGGTGGCCCACGCCGTCGATCATTTCCAAGTGGCTGTCAGGCAGCTGCGCCGCCAGCTGCCGCTGGCTGTCCACGGAGCCCAGATCGTCCTTCCGGCCGGCGATCAGGAGAACCGGCAGCTTCAGCCGCGGCGCGACCTCGAGGACGTCGTGGGAAATGGAGGCGCGGAACGCCTCAAGGACCACGTCCCGGTTGGCGAAGGCGCTGAAGTAAGCGTCGTGCTGTCCATGAATGTACCGGCGCAGCTGCCGGTCCCTGGTCTTGGCCATCATGATGCTCATGACCCTGACAATCAGCGGGTGCTGCAGCAGGCACATCCCTGGCTTTTCGGGCAGCTTTGCCGCGAGGTAATAGTAGAACTCGGCCAGCCGTGAAGCCACCGCCTTCGGACCCTTGAGGGCGGGTTCGCTGATCGGATTGATCAGCACGGCTGCCCGGAACGAACCCGTGTGCGCGGCCAGATGATGGCTGACGATGATCGAGCCGAACGAATGGCCAATGATGACGGTGTCCGGCCCCAGTTCCAGAGCAGCTGCGAAGTCCGCCACGAAGTCCGCGTAACTTTCCACGCTGTGCCGGCGCCCCGAGAACGGCGCGGAGGCGCCGAAGCCGGGCAGATCGGGGGAGATGATCCGGTGCCCGGGGAGCGACCGGGCGACCAGTTCCAGGCCATGGTGGTCGCCACGGAAGCCGTGAACGACCAGAATGTCGGATTTACCGTTCGGGGTCTGGGCCGGATACTCCCAGTAGGCCACTTCCCCCGAGCCGAGACTGAGGGCACGGCGGACCGCACGGTCTTTGGTGGCAGGCACGCTCTAGTTCACCTCGTCCGGGTGGGAACCGATGCGGCCGTTCCGCTCAAGCCCGCCGAGCCGCTGCATGGCTGCAGCATCGAGGGCGAAGTCCCACACCTTGAAGTTCTCCTGGATCCGCTGCTGCGAGCTAGCCTTCGGGATGGCCACGTTGCCCAACTGCAGGTGCCAGCGCAGCACTATCTGGGCCGGCGTCCTGCCCAGCTCCTGAGCCAGTTCCGCGACCACCGGGTCGAACAGAACTTTCCCCCGCCCCAGCGGGCTCCAGGCGACCGTCCGGATTCCGTGAGCAGCGTGCAGCTCCCGCAGCTGCTCTTGCTGGAGCCACGGGTGCAGCTCGATCTGGTTGACCGCCGGCACCACGTCGCAGTTTTTCAATAGTTCTTCAAGATGGGCCGGCTGGAAGTTGGAAACGCCAATGGCCCGGACGCGTCCCTCATGGTAGAGGCGTTCCAAGGCGCGGTAAGTGTCCACGTACAGTGCCCGTTCCGGCTGCGGCCAATGGATCAGATACAGGTCGAGGTAGTCGAGCCCAAGCATGGCCAGCGATGCGTCAAAGGCACGCAGCGCCGCGTCGTAGCCGTGGCTGTCATTCCATACCTTGCTGGTGACGAAAATGTCGTCGCGGCTGAATTCCGGTTCCTCGGCGAGGAACCGGCGGACCGCCTCACCCACGCCCGCTTCATTGGCGTACAGAGCGGCAGTGTCGAAATGCCGGTAGCCGGATTCCAAAGCCTGGTAGCAAAGGCCGCCGGCGTCCTGTGGCGGAACTTTATACAGGCCGAAGCCCAGCTGATCCATCAGGACGCCGTTGTTCAGCGCGGTTTTATCTGCCGTTCCCATATACAAGACTCTACCGAGCAATGCCGGCATCGGCGGCCAACCACCGCCGTAAAAGAGCCGCTAGCCGCCTGGCAGGAATTGACCTCCACCCGCAGCGGGACTAGGTTCGAGCCCAATCGGTGCTGCCCTCCGGCGCCGGCGTCCTGTCCTAGGGAAGAGGTCCGCTTTGTCCGACTACATTCTGGCGATCGACCAGGGGACCACGTCCTCGCGGGCCATCATTTTTGACCATGCAGGGCAGATCGTTTCGACCGGCCAGAAGGAACACCGGCAGATTTTCCCGCAGCCAGGCTGGGTGGAACATGATGCGGTGGAAATCTGGGACAACACCCGCGAGGTCATCGGCAACGCGCTGGCCCGCGCCAATCTGACCCGCCACAACATTGCCGCCGTGGGCATCACCAACCAGCGCGAAACCACCGTGGTGTGGGACCGGAACACCGGAAAACCGGTTTACAACGCCATCGTGTGGCAGGATGTGCGCACCCAGCCTATTTGCGACGCCCTGGCCGCTGACGGCGGCACCGACCGGTTCAAAGCAACTACCGGGCTGCCGCTTTCCCCGTACTTCGCCGGAACGAAGCTGAAGTGGATTCTGGACACTGTGGAGGAAGCCCGGGCCAAGGCCGACGCCGGCGAGCTCCTTTTCGGCACCACGGACAGTTGGGTGCTGTGGAACCTGACGGGAGGTACCGACGGCGGAGTCCATGTCACGGACGTCACGAACGCTTCCCGGACGCTGTTCATGGACTTGAAGACTCTTGCCTGGGACCCGTCCATCCTTGAGGCCTTCGACGTGCCGGCTTCTCTTCTCCCGGAAATCAAGTCTTCTGCCGAGGTGTACGGGACCGTCCATGGATCCCAGCTGCTGCGGCAGGTTCCCGTTGCCGGGATTCTTGGCGACCAGCAGGCAGCGACTTTCGGGCAGGCAGCTTTCGACGCCGGGGATGCCAAGAACACTTACGGCACCGGCTGTTTTGTCATCGTCAATACCGGCAGCGAGATCGTCGAATCCGCCAACGGCCTGCTGACCACCGTGGCCTACAAGATTGGCGACGACGCGCCGTGCTATGCCCTTGAAGGCTCGATAGCTGTTGCTGGATCACTGGTTCAGTGGCTGCGGGACAACCTGGGCATCATCGGTTCGGCCGCGGAAGTCGAGGAGCTGGCCTCCTCCGTACCCGACAGTGGCGGCGCGTACTTCGTGCCCGCATTTTCCGGCCTCTTTGCTCCCTATTGGCGCGCCGATGCGCGCGGAGCCCTTGTGGGGCTGACGCGGTTCGTCACGAAGGCACACATCGCCAGGGCTGCCCTGGAAGCCACGGCGTTCCAGACCCGTGAAGTGCTGGAAGCGGTCAATGCGGATTCGGCCGTTCCGCTTGCGGAATTGAAGGTCGACGGCGGGATGGTTGCCAACGATGCGTTGATGCAGTTCCAAGCAGACATTCTCGGTGTCCCGGTCATCCGGCCCAAGGTCGCCGAAACCACGGCACTAGGCGCGGCCTACGCAGCGGGGCTGGCCGTTGGATTCTGGCAGGACCTTTCGGAACTGCGGTCGAACTGGGCCCAGGACCGTCGCTGGGAACCACAGCTGGACTCCTCCGAGCGGGACCGGCAGCTGCGGTTATGGAAGAAGGCGGTGACCCGCACTTTTGACTGGGTGGACGAGGACGTGCGCTGAACCTGATGCGACTGGACGATGCCAAGGGAAGCCTCCGGCTGATCTGCGGTAAAGTAATTCCATGTCCGCACTTCTGCTTAGCTAGCCGCACCTACGGAACACTTCCGTAACGTGCGGCCGCCCCTCCCGTGTCGAGGGGCTTTTGTGTGTCTAAGCGGCAACCACCGGGAGTGCGCCGTAGCAACCAAGAGGACGAGGACAAGTCAACGTGAGTACGCAGTCTGGTACCGAACCGAACGAGTACAGTTTTTCCGCCATGGAGGCCAAATGGCCTGCCGTTTGGGAAGAGCTTGGCGTCTTCAAGGCTGTTGACGACGGCTCGAAGGAACGCCGTTACGTGCTGGATATGTTCCCCTATCCCTCGGGTGACCTGCACATGGGCCATGCCGAGGCGTTCGCCATGGGCGACGTCGTCGCACGTTACCTGCGGCTGAAGGGCTACGACGTCCTGCACCCCATCGGCTGGGACTCCTTTGGTCTGCCTGCGGAAAATGCGGCCATCAAGCGCAATGCGCACCCGTCCGAATGGACCTACGCCAACATTGAGACCCAGGCTGCATCCTTCAAGCGCTACGCCATCAGCGCCGACTGGTCACGGCGGCTGCACACCTCCGACGCGGACTACTACCGCTGGACACAGTGGCTGTTCCTGCGGTTCTACGAGCGTGGGCTGGCCTACCGGAAGAACTCGCCGGTCAACTGGTGTCCCAAGGACCTGACCGTGCTGGCCAACGAACAGGTTGTCAACGGTGCCTGCGAACGATGCGGGACCCCGGTGACCAAGAAGAGCCTGAACCAGTGGTACTTCAAGATCACGGAGTACGCCGACCGGCTGCTGGATGACATGGACGAGCTGAAGGGCCGTTGGCCTGAGCGTGTGCTGGCCATGCAGCGCAACTGGATCGGCCGGTCCGAGGGTGCCCACGTCAACTTCAACATCGAGCCCGCAGACGGCCGGGAAGCCAAGGACGTCACCGTCTTCACGACCCGCCCGGACACTCTGCACGGCGCGACGTTCTTCGTCGTTGCCGCTGACGCCCACCTTGCCCTGGACCTGGTCACGCCCGAACAGCACGATGCGCTGATGGACTACCGCGAAAAGGTCAAGGCCCTCTCCGATATTGAACGCCAGTCCACCGACCGGGAGAAGACCGGTGTCTTCCTCGGCCGTTACGCCATCAACCCGTTGAATGGCGAGAAACTGCCGGTTTGGGCGGCCGATTACGTGCTGGCAGACTACGGCACCGGCGCGATCATGGCTGTTCCCGCGCACGACCAGCGCGACCTGGACTTCGCCAAGACATTCGATCTGCCCGTGCGGGCGGTGCTGGACACCGGTGAGGAAGATCCCGCGGTCAGCGGCACCGCCACCACGGGCGAAGGCAGCCTGATCAACTCGGGTGACCTTAACGGTATGTCCAAAGCAGAGGGCATTGCCAAGGCCATCGACATCGTCGAGGCAGCCGGCACCGGCGAGAAGACGGTGAACTACCGGCTCCGCGATTGGCTGCTCAGCCGCCAGCGCTTCTGGGGTGCGCCGATCCCCATCATCCACTGCGCCGAATGCGGTGAAGTTCCCGTTCCCGATGAGCACCTTCCGGTGCGGCTGCCCGAAGACCTGCGCGGCGAAGCGCTCTCACCGAAGGGCACATCGCCATTGGCCGCCGCCGCGGACTGGGTGAATGTGGACTGCCCAAACTGTGGACGCGCGGCCACCCGGGATACGGACACCATGGATACCTTCGTGGATTCTTCCTGGTACTACCTTCGGTTTGCCTCGCCGGACTACACCGAAGGGCCGTTCGACGTCGAAGCTGTCAACAAATGGCTGCCGGTCGGACAATACGTGGGCGGCGTCGAGCACGCCATCCTGCACCTGCTGTACAGCCGGTTCTTCACCAAGGTGCTCAAGGATCTCGGGCTGGTGGACTTCGACGAGCCGTTCAGCGCCCTGCTGAACCAGGGCCAGGTTCTCAACGGGGGCAAGGCCATGAGCAAGTCTCTGGGCAACGGTGTGGACCTCGGCGAGCAACTCGACAAGTTCGGTGTCGACGCCGTCCGGCTGACCATGATTTTCGCCTCACCGCCGGAGGACGACGTCGACTGGGCCGACGTTTCGCCGTCGGGTTCGGCTAAATTCTTGGCCCGTGCTTGGCGACTGGGCCAGGACGTGACTTCCGCCGTCGGTGCCGATCCCGCCGACGGCGACCGCGCGCTGCGCTCGGTGACCCACCGGACCATCGCCGACGCCGCCGAACTGCTGGACAACCATAAGTTCAACGTGGTCATCGCCCGCCTCATGGAGCTGGTCAATGCCACCCGCAAGGCGATCGACGGCGGTGTCGGCGGCGCCGATCCCGCCGTCCGGGAAGCTGCCGAAGCAGTCGCCATTGTGCTGAGCCTCTTCGCTCCGTACACCGCTGAGGACCTCTGGGCAGCGCTCGGGCATGAGCCCTCGGTTGCGGCAGCCAGCTGGCCGGCGGTCGACGAGCAGCTGCTGGTCCAGGCCACGGTTACCGCCGTCGTCCAAGTGCAGGGCAAGGTCCGGGACCGGCTCGAAGTCGCCCCGGACATCAGCGAAGAGGAACTCAAGGCCAAGGCGTTGGCATCGGAGCAGGTGGTTAAGACTCTCGATGGGCGCAGCGTCCGCACGGTCATCGTCCGGGCACCCAAACTGGTCAATATCGTCCCGGCATAAGGACGGCTGACAGTGTCATGGCTTGAGGAGCTGGTGCAGCGGTCACGGCAACTGCTGCACCAGGCTGGCCGCAAGCCGGACGAGGCGTCTGGAGGCCCACGGGTCGCCGTCGTAACGGATTCGGCAGCCTCGCTGCCGGCGGAGTGGGCAGCCGAACCGGAAACCGCGGACTGGCTGCGGATTGTCCCGATGCCGGTGATGATTTCCGGCCAGATCTACGGCGAGGGAGTGGACGACGTCCCCGCCGTGCTGACCATCGGCCTGGCCGAAGGCAAGGAAATCAAGACCTCCAGGCCGTCGCCAGGCCTCTTCATACGGACCTACGAGGAACTGCAGCGGCAGGGCTACGAGGCGATCGTCTCCATCCACCTCTCTGGATCCCTGTCCGGCACCGTGGAAGCCGCGGCGCTGGCTGCGGCAGAGGTCGATATCCGGGTGGAGATCGTCGATACCCGGTCGGTGGCGATGGCAGAGGGATTTGCTGTTGTCGCCGCGGTGCTGGCGGCGCAGGACGGCGCGGAGGTATCCGCGGTGGCGGAACGGGCCCGGGAAGCGGCGGCAGCGGCCGATGTGCTCTTCTATGTTCCAAGCCTGGACCAGCTGCGCCGGGGCGGGCGGATCAATCCGGCGGCCGGGTTCATCGGGTCGCTGCTGGCTATCAAACCTATTCTCACGATCCGTGACGGTGCCATCGCAGAGGTGGAAAAAATCCGCACAGCTTCCAAGGCGCTGGTCCGGATGCAGCAGCTGGTGGTCCGGCGGATCGAAGAACTCGAGTATTCGCCGCAGCTGGCTGTCCATTATTTTGGCAACGAAGCAGAGGCTAGGTCGCTCGCCGAAGAGCTCAGTCCTCATGTCGGTGATGAAATCCTGGTTACCGCAGTACCGTCGGTGCTGGCCGCGCATGCCGGACTGGGGGTCCTCGCCGTCGTCATAGGACCCGCCATGCCCGACCCGGTGTCCTGATCTCCACAATGTGGGCCGGGATGCTCCTGTCCACAACGCGCAGGAGCGTCCTGCCCGGCCGTTGATTTCCTCCATAGCGTAGTCCCATGGGCCGCCACCGCTGGGGAACAGCCGCCACAGAAGCCAGCCACGGCCTGAAAATATCTGCCCGCCGCCCGCGTCTGCGGGTGGCACTGGGAGCAGCGCTGATCGCTGCAGGACTGGCCGTCGGCTACGCTTTGGTGCTGCTCCTGACAGCAGATACCCACAGGGAAGAGAGCGACGTCCTGCTCTCCCTGCCCGTCACGAGCTCCGCGGCAGAGGCCGGACCCTCCGGGGAAGGACAGGGCGCGGAGCATGCTGCCGAGCCGGTGCCCTCGGCCCAGGCGGACGAGGAGGGTGTTTCCCCAGGGCCGGAGGCCGGTCCCAGCGATGCTGCGCAGATCATCGTCCATGTCGCCGGCGCCGTCGGCCGTCCGGGCATTGTCCGTCTACCGGCATCGGCGCGGGTTTTTGAAGCACTGGAAGCCGCGGGAGGTGCCAGCGAAAACGCAGATCTGGCATCACTGAACCTGGCGGCGTCGCTCACGGACGGCCAACAGGTTTTCGTTTCCTCACCCGAGCACCAGTCCGTCCACGGCAGCAGCGGGACTGCAGCGGGTCCCGAGGGCGGTGCTGACGGAGCAGAAGACCAGCCCGCAGCCAAGATCAATCTCAACAGCGCCTCGCTGGAAGAACTTAAGACGCTGCCCCGGGTCGGGCCCATTCTTGCTCAGCGCATCATCGACTTCCGCGAGCAGCATGGAAGCTTTGGCCGGCCCGAAGACCTGGATGCAGTGCCGGGCATCGGTGAAGTCATGCTCGCAAGCCTCGTAGACTTGGTCACGGTATGAGCCCGGCACCGCCCTGGCAGCACTATGCGCGGGCCGCCCGCGAAGTGGCCAGCGGAACGGTCAAGGACGCCCCCAGCGAGGCAGGCCCCGCCGGAAAACGAAGCTTGAAGGCATGGTTCTTCCGGGAAAAGGGCCCAAGTAGTGCCGCCGCAGCAAAAGCGTTGCGGCCGGGAGCTGGCGAGAACGGTCCCAACACCGTCCGGCTGGATCTAAGGCTAGCCGCCGCGGCGACAACCTGTTGGCTGGTGTCGCTCATTTTGCTACGGTTACCGGCCGCCGTGGCCTTGACCTGCACAGGTACCGGCATGGGCGCGGTTACAGTTCTCCTGCTGGCAGGGCTGCTCCGCCGGCGGTGGAAATCAATTCCCGCGGTGAATGGCACAGTGTTCCTGCTGGTGTGCACTGCCGGCCTGCTGGCACTGGTCATTGGCGTCAAACACACGGAGCGGCTCAGCGGGCCGATCGGTCCCGCCATCGAATCCGGAGCGTACGTCACCGCCGAACTAACGGCCCTCTCGGATGCCTCGCGCTCAAAGACACCGTCGATGTTTGGCTCCGGTCCACGGTATCTCGTCACCGCCGAAATCACGGAGGCATCGCACGCGGGACGGAAATTCGAGGCTGCAACCCCGGTGCTCGTCATCGGTAACCAGACATGGCAGACAGTCCGCTACGGGGATCGATTGCAAGCCGCCGGAACCCTGGCACCGATGGAACCGGGATCGTCGGAAGCTGCCATGCTGAGTGCCTCAACGGCACCTGATGTGACATCGACGCCGGCGGCTGCTGAAGCAGTCAACACACTCCGGAGCCTGTTCGTCGAATACACCGGGGGACTGCCGCCGGATGCGCGCGGATTGCTGCCAGGAATGGTGTTTGGCGACAGGGAACAGCAGACCGACGATTTGGAGGAGGCCATGCGCCGCACAGGACTGACGCATCTCATGGCGGTCAGCGGCGCAAACTGCAGTTACTTGCTCGGCTTTATTTACCTGTTGGCGGCAGCCTGCCGAGCGCCTCGATGGCTGAGTTCCGTACTGGGCATCGTCGCGCTGGCCGGATTCGTGCTGCTGGTACGGCCGGAGCCGAGCGTCCTGCGTGCCGCCGTCATGGGCACGATAGGCGTGGCTGCATTGGTATCCGGGCGGCGTCGAGCCTCGCTATCTTTCCTCGCTCTGGCCGTCATCGTCCTCCTGCTGGCGAATCCATGGCTCGCCGGCGAATACAGTTTCATTCTCTCGGTGCTGGCTACCTTGGGGCTGGTGCTGCTCGGCAGCACGTGCTCGCAATGGCTGCGACACTTTATGCCGAAGCTACTCGCCGATGCCATGGCGATTCCGCTGGCTGCGCAGCTGTTCTGCACGCCCGTCCTCGTCCAGCTCCAACCGGAATTGGCCATGTTCTCGATACCGGCCAACATCCTGGCGGCGCCGGTGGTTCCCTTCGTCACCATCGGCGGCATGGTTTCCTTGGGGCTGCTCCCATGGGCGCCACTGCCCGGCGTTTGGCTCGTCCAGGCGACCGGCTTTCTCACCCTCTGGGTCGCGCAGATCGCCCGGACCTTCTCCGGACTGCCACTGGCCACTCTTCCGTGGCTTGGTGGAGCGGCCGGCGCGGTCCTGGCCGCCGCTGCCGCCGTCGTCCTTCTCGCCATTTTGTGGCTGGCTGCACAGGGTCGCGGCGGCATTTCCTCTCTGTGGTTCAGGGTCGGGCAGGCGAGCGGCCGTGGCCGTGGCTCCGGCCAGCGGTACATTCCTGAACTGCCTGCGTCCGCAAACCAGGGGACCCGCGTGCACGCGGACCAGGGGACCGGCTTCGGGAACGGACCCACGCGGTTTGCTGTAGCGCGATGGACCGGGAAGCAGCGGGTGGGGGCTGCGTTTTGCGCGGCCGCCGTCGTCGGTGCGCTGCTGGGCTGGCTGGTCTCCAGCACGAGTGCGGTTCCGCTGCCGGATCGCTGGGATGCCGTGGTCTGCAACGTCGGCCAAGGAGACGGGCTGGTCATCCGCACAGGTGCAGGTCAGGCCATGGTCATTGATGCCGGGCCTGAACCAGGCGCTATGGATTCATGTCTGGATTCGCTCGGAGTGGAGAGCGTTGGGATTTTGGTCCTCACGCATATGCATCTGGACCATTACGGTGGCCTGGACGGCGTCCTGGACGGACGTAAGGTGGCCCGGGTGCTCGTTGGAAGTTCGAAGAAGGAGCTGCCCGATTTGGTCGAGGGCACACTGGCTGAACATGGGGTGGATCCTGAGCTAGGCGAGGCGGGACAGTCCGGCCGGACGGGCAGCGCTTCGTGGCAAATACTCTGGCCGACGGCGGGACGGAGCGGTGCTTCGGAGAATGATTCGAGTATCGTCATGCTGGTCACAGTCTCCGGCGCCGACGGGGTTCTGCGGCTACTGCTGACCGGCGATCTGGAAGAGGATGCCGCGGCAGATCTACTCCGAGGCTTGGCTCTTGAACCGGGCAGCGTGGATGTCCTCAAGATCAGCCATCATGGCGCCCGCAACGGCGGGACAGCGATCCTGGACCAGCTGCAGCCGAGAACGGCGGTTATTTCCGTGGGTCGTGACAATGACTACGGCCATCCTGCGCCCGAGATCCTCTCGGCCCTGGAGCGGCTTCGGATACCAGTATTCCGGACGGATCAAATCGGTACCATCGTCGTCGATCTCGCAGAGGGCAGCTTCGCCGTGCGCCCGGCGGAATGAGGGGATTCCGGCTTGGGAAAATCGGCTGCCCGTGACAATGTTGACTCTGATACTAGGAGGACCTGAGCTGTGAATCCACCCCCGGCCCGTCCGGCCGCAGGCAGCAAGACTGCCGGCCGAATCGTTTCCTGGCGCGACGTTGAACCGGCTCCGGTCGTGCTCATCAGCGGGCCGGAAGAATATTTGGCACACCGGGCCAGAGACCGTATTCGTTCGCTGACCCGCGGAGTGCATCCGGACGTCGAGCTCACCACGCTGGAAGCCGCATCCTATGCGTCCGGCCAACTGACCATGATTGCCAGCCCCAGCCTCTTCGGCGAGTCAAAGCTCGTTGAAGTGGACGGAGTTGCGCAGATGAACGACGAGTTTCTGGCCGACGCCTTGGCATACCTGCGGGCGCCGGCGGAGGACGTCACTCTGGTGCTGCACCATTCGGGCGGCGTCCGGGGCAAGAAATTGCTTGACGCTATCAAGGCCAGCGGGGCACCAGTGGTCGACTGCCAGGCGATGAAGAAGGACTCCGACAAACTGGACTTTGTCCGGCGGGAGTTCAAAGCCGCCCGGCGTGGACTCGATCCGGCGGCCGGTCAAGCCCTGGTCTCTGCCGTCGGGGCATCCCTCCCGGACCTTGCGGCGGCGTGCAACCAGCTGATCTCGGACGTTCAGGGAACTGTCACGGAGGAGACGGTCGAGAAGTACTATGGCGGCCGGGTGGAAGCCACCGGGTTCAAGGTGGCTGACGCCGCCGTCTCCGGCAGGGGCGCGGTCGCCCTGTCCACGCTTCGCCATGCATTGGCCACGGGCGTGGATCCGGTGCCGATCGTCGCTGTCCTGGCTATGAAACTCCGGCAGATCGCCAAGGTAAAGGGAGCATCAGTCAGCGCTAAAGACGCCGGCCTGGCCCCGTGGCAGTTCGACCAAGCACGTAAGGACGCCAGGAACTGGGACTCGGCTGCGCTTGCTGCCTGTATTCAAATGCTTGCCGAAACCGATGCCCAAGTGAAGGGCGCAGCCCGGGATCCCGAATATGCCGTCGAGCGCGCCGTTACCGTCATCGCAGCGAGCGTTGGCCACTGACTTCCTATCGTTAAGGCTTATAGGCAAAAAAGTGTGTATCGAATCGGCTTGCTTCCCTGTGTTGGTGCAGTAAAACGGGGTTCGTTATGCCTTAGCACCAGTACTTGTGAA